>PCXQ01000002.1:49035-50013 GCA_002794035.1 Candidatus Yanofskybacteria bacterium CG10_big_fil_rev_8_21_14_0_10_36_16 | reverse complement strand
TACCAAGCGGTATTATAAGTTTGGACATATCTAATGCAGGAGATATTGTGTATGCACTTACAGACAGCCAAACCGATTACGCTGATCTTTACATTAGGGAATCTGATGGGGACGAAAGATTAATAAGAAATAACGAAAATGACGTTACGGTTTGGACTAGGTGGTCTCCTGATGGTCAGAAGATAGCATTTTTAAAATTTACCAGTGTTCAAGATGGTGGAATTTGGCTTATAAATTCAGATGGATCAAATATTAAAAGAGTTTCCGATGTTAATTGGAATTATCCACCTATTTGGTCTCATAATGGTAAAAAAATACTTTTTGCATCAGGGGCTAATATCTTTGAATATGATACAGAGCAAAATAATTTAGAATCTAAAACTAGTTTTATTAGTGGCTTTGTTAAACAGCCGAATTATGCAGTAGGTGAAGATGTTGTAGTTTTTTCTCGTGATTTTAATCAAGAATCACAAATTTGGTCTACAGACATTAACAGGATAACGAAACAATTAACTGAGACCAAGCAACTCAAAACCTATCCTGTTATGGTTTACGAAATCAATGAATAAAAAGCTTCTTATAATAATTGGTGCTGTATTTTTATTGACTACTATTGTTATTTTTTGGCAATTCAATATGCCCAAACAGAATACTCGTTTAAATAACAACAATGGAAACACAGAGACAAGCAATAAAAACTCAATGAACACAGAGAGTAATAAACAAACAGAAGTTAACAACAGTCGCATCGATAACAGTATTAGTCCTGAACCAAAAATCACACCAAAAATTGCGACAGAGGTCAGCAAGGTTCGTCTAATAGATAAAAACACAGAAAATGAGTTTGGTGTATTGCAAACTACTTCTCCTGACGGACATTATAAAGCTGAGACAATTCATAAGTCCGAACAAGGAACATTGACACGTATAACCGACACAAATGGAAATAGGATTACAGATGATTTTACCGGTTCTTTT
>PCXQ01000002.1:39073-49003 GCA_002794035.1 Candidatus Yanofskybacteria bacterium CG10_big_fil_rev_8_21_14_0_10_36_16 | reverse complement strand
CGGTATTATAAGTTTGGACATATCTAATGCAGGAGATATTGTGTATGCACTTACAGACAGCCAAACCGATTACGCTGATCTTTATGTTAAAAGATCGGATGGTAATACCAGATTGATTTTAAAGGAAGATAAAAAAGTTTTAACACATATTGGTTTATCGCCTGCGGGTGACAAGGTGGCATTTTTGGAAAGCCATAATGGAGAAACTTGGATTTATGTAATAAATCTTGATGGAAGTAATTTTATTAAAATTCACAAAGCTAAAAACATACCATTTGTTTGGGCCTATGATAGTTCAAAAATAACTTTTATAGACGATGATTATGTTTATGAGTATAAAATCCAATAAAAATTTAAAATTATCACAATTGTTTATTCTTTGCTTAGTTGTGCTTTTCGTGACCCCAGTTTCAGTATTTGCAAGTTATTACACTCTTCCTATAGATACTATTAACGATTCAGATATTTCCTTATTTGGTTATTTTGACCACGATGCTGATTCTGGAGAAAAAGTAAGGTATGATGGAGAGACAGTTTTTTCTTATGATGATCATCATGGTTTGGATTACTTAACTAATGAAATTGAGGGCAAGGAAATATACGCTGCAGCTGACGGAAATGTAAGGGTGGTTGGTTGGGAAAATCCCATGAACCACAGTCAGGGTTATGGTTTCCGTATGTATTTATATCATGGTAGCTCTAGCCAAAGAACCGTATATGCTCATTTAATAGAAGATTCAAATAATTTTGATGTTAGCGAGTCAGTTATTCGTGGTGATGTCATAGCTAGTAGTGGAGATACTGGACTTTCAACTGAGCCTCATTTGCATTTTGGTGTGTACGATTGTGATTGCACAACGGATACTGAGCAAGTAGACCCTTACGGTTGGTCCGGTGGAGGATCTGACCCTTGGCCTTATAACACCAATAATTATCTTTGGACAAACGCCTCACCTTCTTTTGTTGTTCCTATTTCCGGCACAATCAATTCCAACAGTATCTGGGGGCCAAACGTCGTCCATCTACTCAACGGCTCCATCACCCTCGCCGCCTCTGCCTCTCTAGACATAGAGCCCGGAGCAATAGTTAAATTCCAAACAGACACATCTAAATTTTTAATAAGCGGTGACCTTAATGTTAATGGTACAGCCTCATCCCCAAGTTACTTTACATCATACAAAGACGACACCGTAGGTGGTGATACAAATGGCGATGGTTCAGCTACCAGCCCTGCTTCAAGTGACTGGAACTATATACAAACAAACCCAGGCTCAACAGCAGATTTTGACCATGCCGTAATAAGATATGGTGATTATGGTATCTACACAAACAATGGAGGCATAATAAATGTAACAGATTCTTTGCTTGATTCATTATACAGTTATGGTTTTTATCTAAGCTCAAGCTCTGTAAATATAGACGGCACTACCATACAAAACACAGGTAATTACGGTGTATATGCCGGGGGTTCAAATGGACCATTAACATTAACAAATAATACTTTTATAGATAATAATTATGCTGCTGTTAGATTTTTGCTTGGTAATAAAACATTAACCTCTTATGGTAACATAGCATCAGGAAGCAGTGGCGATCTTGGTATGCAAGTTAGCGGTACAATGTACAAAGACCAAACATGGGGTGATACCCAATTCCCATACATAATTACAACATCTGGTATGACCATAAGTTCTGGTAAAACCCTTACATTAGACCCGGGGGTTATCTTTAAACCTCAAATTGGTGCTTCAGCGCTATATGTAAGCGGAACTCTAAGCGCAATAGGCTCTTCAAGCGCACCTATATATTTCACATCCTATAGGGACGACACCGTAGGTGGTGATACAAATCATGACGGTTCATCTACAAACCCAACCGCAGGAGATTGGCGGGGAATAAGAGTTAATTCTGGAGGAACTGCCTCTATTAGTTATGCAAAAATAAGCTATGCGGGAAATTACTTTGGTTGGACTGTAGATTCCTATGGCGGAAATGTTGATATAGATAATTCCATCTTAGCATCAGCTTCTGTCGGTTTCAAAATTGAAAATAGTGGAACCGGAAGCATTTCTAGTAGCTCATTTATCAATACTTCAACGGATGGTGTGCTTAACCAGACAACAGCTACCGTCAGCGCAGAGAACAACTGGTGGGGAGCATCAAATGGACCTCTCGGAAAAAAATGCTCTCCTGAAGAAGACCCAGGTTCGGGAGTGCCAGTAAGTTCTTATGTTGATTTCTGTCCGTTTATTACTGCTACACCATCCTGGCCATAAACATACTTAAAAGCAATCAATATCAATTAAAAACCCTCCGCCTTAGGCGGAGGGTTTTGGGATTTAAATTTTTAGAATTATTTTTTTCGTGTTTGGCTTCGGGTAAATGGCATCAATGCCATAAAGCGGGAAAGCTTAATAGCGTTTGTTACCTTTCTTTGGTGTCGAGGGCACAATCCTGTTCTTTTAGCCGGTAAAACCTTAAAAGAACCCGATACATATTTTCGGAGCATTCTTGGTTCTTTGTAATCAAAGTCATTTATTTTTTTGTGGCAAGCAGTACAAGGCATTTATTTTCTTAATGATTATGGCCTGGCTTTATGGTGGTTGACCATATGTCCCCAGCTATAATCTTTTTATTAAAATGGTATATCTTTTAAATCTATTTGTTTTTCTTCTACGCCATCATCATCATTTTTATTGTTTGTAGAATCAAATGGTTCCTCCTCATTTATTACAGGTATATCGTCATCATCATTTGATTTGCTGTTGGTATTGTTGTTTCGATTTTGTCTTGGGTTGTAATTATTTTGTGATTGGTTGTCGTTGTTGTAATTTGATCCGGAACCCCCCATTGCTTTTGGTCCCATTTGCATTCCTTCAGCAACAACTTCAGTTTTGTAGCGCTTTACTCCATCTTGACCATCCCACGATCTTGTCTGAAGACGTCCTTCAAACATTGCTAATTGGCCCTTTCTTAGATATCTGCTTGTTATATCAGACAATTTACCCCAGCAGACAATGGTATGAAATTCTGTTTGTTCTTGTTTTTGACTGCTTTGATCATACCAGACTCGGCTTGTGGCAAGTCGGATTGTGGTTACATTTTGTCCGCTTGGAATTGTTCTTGTTTCTGGGTCAGCTGCTAAGCGGCCAACTAATATGACTTTGTTTAAATTCATTGCCTATTAGCTTGTGAGTAAAGCAAACGGGGAATTTTTTGTTTCCACTTTCGTTTAACTATGCTCGGGTGGCTAATTAAATTTTTTCCAATACTTCTTCTAATTCTTTTTCTATTTCTTCAGGTTTTCTGCTTGGTTTTTCTGTCTTATTTCTTTCCGGAGTGTGGGTTGAAGTTATGAGCGTTGTTTCATGTACTGGTCTTTTTTCCATCATTTCTTTTTGGGAAATTAGATATCTTAAAACTGATGCTTGCAGTTTCATTTCTGAATTGATTTTTTCTATTGTTTCTGGTGTAACCGAAAAGTTGATATGTCCGAAATATGCAGAATGATTTTTTTTGAGAGGGTAAGAAAGATGGGTTTTTACAGGAGATTTAACAAATATAATATTACCGCCTGCTTTTTTAACGGTTTTTTCTATTTCCTCTGTTTTTGCCTCAACCTCACTTGTTTCCAAATCTGGCGTTAAGTGAAAGGCAAGTTCGTAGTTTTTTAATTGTGTTTCCATTATTTAAACATTTTAGCAAAACAGACACAGGTTGTCAATTAAATAAAATGGCTAATTATGCGGCTATTTATAACGTATTTTTATTAACAACTCAAGATTGATTTAATGATTATAGTTGATACAATAGTGTTAAATAGTTCGCAAATTCCAGCTCGCAAATTCCAAACAATGTTGAATTTAGAAATGCTAATTATGAAACATTGTTTGTGCTTTGTAAGTTGCATATTGTAAGGTTAATTGTTTATGGAAAATTACGATTTGATAATCATTGGCGGTTCTGCTGCTGCAACCAGCGCTGGCATTTATGCTGCGCGAAGAAATCTTAACTTCAAGATAATATCAAAGGATTTTGGCGGTGAGGTGGCCACATCCGGTGAAATTGGCAACTGGCCGGGCGTGAATGAAACAACCGGTACTGAATTATCCGATAAATTTAGAGAGCATCTCAAGTTTTACGGCGTTGAACCAGAAATTGGAGTTGAGGTTGATAAAATTACAAAGCAGGAAGACGGCACCTTTTGCATCACAGCAAAAAAAGGTTCAGGATCAACCAAAGCTGGAGATAAGGTGTCTGAACCAGGAGAGAGCAATGGATCGACGTGTGATTATGTCGCTAAGGCAGTTATTGTGACGACCGGAGTCCATCCCAGAGAATTGGGAATACCTGGTGAAAAAGAATTTCGCAATAAAGGGGTAAGCTATTGCACTACATGTGATGGCCCGCTTTTTAAAGATCAGGTTACGGTTACTATCGGAGGGGGAAACTCAGCTCTTGAGTCAGCTTTAATGTTGGCAGACGTCGCCAAGAAGGCATATGTAATAAACAAAAACCCTGAGTTTAAGGGAGACAAGTTGTTAATTGATAAACTGGCAAGCAAGAATGTTGAAGTAATTTCAAGTGCAAGCACAACTGAAATTATAGGTGATAAATTAGTAACAGGTGTTAAATACACAGATAAGGACGGTAATGAACAGCATTTAGAAACAAACGGTATATTTGTTCACATAGGAATGGTTCCTAATTCAAATATTGTGCCTGAAAACGTTGAGAAAAGTAAATTCGGTAATATTGTGGTTGATAAAAATTGTGCCACAAATGTTGAAGGACTATATGCCGCAGGTGACGTAACAGACGTGCCATTCAATCAGATAGTTATCGCGGCAGGCATGGGAACCACAGCCTTGTTGAGTGCTGTAAATTATCTAAATAAGTTAAAATAATTTTTTAAAAATGATATACATAGGTTCTGATCATCGCGGTTACGAATTAAAAGGTAAGATAAAAAACTGGTTAAGCGAGCAGGGCTTTGAATGTGAGGATTTGGGGCCTGCTGAATTTAATAAGGATGATGATTATCCTGACTTTGCAAAAGCTGTTGCCGAAAAAGTAGCGAGTTCAGAAGGATCACGGGGTATTTTGATATGCGGGTCCGGAGTGGGTGTAGCAATTGCGGCCAATAAAATAAAAGGTATTCGCGCCGGAACAATTTTAAGTCCAGAACAAGTTAAAGCATCCGTTAATGATGAGGATTTGAATGTTCTTGCATTGTCCGCCGATTATGTAGATGAGGAAATTAATCAAGAAATCATAAAAGCTTATCTTGACAGCAATTTTTCCGGGGAAGAACGACATGTCAGAAGGTTAAACAAGATAAAAGAAATGGAAAATACATTTTAATTTTTAAATATTTTTGTGGAGATAATACCATCAATATTAGTTAAGACAAAAGAAGAGTTTGAGGAAAAAATAAAGACCGCTGAAGAGGTGGCTGGCGTTGATCGTATCCATCTTGATATTGCTGATGGCTCTTTTGTTCCAAATTCAACAATTAATGGTTTTAATGAAATTACCAATGTTTCTACAGATATAAAGATCGGCGTTCATCTCATGGTCCAAAAACCAGAAAATCAGATACAGCGATGGCTTGAGACAGATGTCGATAAGTTTGTTGTACATGTTGAATCAACCAAAAGAATGGAGCAGATAATCAATGATTTAAAAGAAAATGATAAAATTGTTGGGATTGCATTAAATCCAAACACTTCAATAGATGATCTTGCGGATTATATTGATGAAATTGACTTTGTTCATTTTATGACTGTTGACCCTGGTTTTTATGGCAGTAAATTTGTTCCTGAGGTTATTGAAAAAATAAAGGATTTTCATTTTTATTATTCCGATGTGCCTATTGAGGTGGATGGATCAGTTAACCCAGAGACGATAGGGTTACTGGCTGAGGCTGGTGTGTCTAAATTTATTGTGGGGAGCTATTTTTGGAAAAGCAAAAATAAAAAAGAGGCACTAGAGACATTAAATAAAATAATAGAAAATAAATGACGGATAAAACCAAAAATGAAAGCAAAACAAAAGAAACTGTAGCAATCTTAGATTATGAGGATTCTAAAGATGATAATAAGGAAACTAAAAAGAAAAATGGCGAGGAAACAGTAGAAAAAATAGCTAAGGAGTTACAGCTTGTTTTACCAAAAATAAATGAACCGCTCGGGGTTAGGATTGTCGCACTTTTAAGCTTGGTAGCCGGACTCGGTCTTTTGGCTAGAATGATGTCTGATGTTTTTGACGCCAAAGTTCCTTTTTATTTGATTTTTACTAGAGTAGTCGGTGGTCTTTTGTTGCTTGGTATTTCTTACGGTTTGGTTAAAAGAAGAAGGTGGCCCGTTTGGGTTTTGGGTGCTGTTGTATTGATAGGTGCTTTTGTTAATCCCGGCCCCGCAATGGCTTTGTTGATAATTTTTTTGTATTTGTGGGCAGAAAGAAATAGCTTAAAGGCTAGTTTGATGGATGTAAAAATTGAAAAAACAATCGTTGAATTTAAAAAATGGTTTAAAGATAATCTGGGGTAATTAACTGTATTGGCAATTTTGAAACAGAGAGTATCCCGCTTGCTTTATTCACTTATAAATAAATATGTACGATATTATTACTATTGGATCTGCTACTCGCGATGTTTTTCTTCAAAGTAGGGAGTTTAAAAAAATAAAAGATCCAAGTTTTGCAACCGGCCAAGCCGAGTGTTTTGCTTTGGGCTCCAAAATAGAAATAAAAAAAATCGTCATAACAATCGGTGGTGGTGGTGTTAATGTTGCAACAACATTTGGCAGACAGGGTCTTGGCACGGCATGCGTGGGTGTAATAGGCAATGATGTCACAGGGAAAGAAATATTGGCAGAGCTCGAAAAAGAAAATGTTAAACCGGTTTTTCAAGTTCATGATGATGATATGACAGCTTACTCGGCTATTTTGGTTCATGAATCAGGCGAGAGAACCATCTTGAGCTATAAAGGAGAGGGTCAGCATTTTGATGTTAGTGAGATACCTTTCGGCGATCTTCATTCTAAATGGATATACCTAGGCTCTTTGGGTGGACACTACGATTTGTTTGAAGCTTCAATAAATCATGCAGTAAAGAATAATATCAAAATAGCCATGAACCCCGGAGGAAAAGAGCTTGCTCATGGGTTAGATAAAATAAAGCCATTACTAGAACAGATAGATGTTTATCTTACAAACCAGGAGGAAGCAGCAATGCTTGTTGGAGTTGATTATGAGAAAGAGGATGAAGCGTTTGAAAAATTGAAAGGCATATTTAAGGGTACTGTAGTTATGAGTAAGGGACCAGAAGGGGTCAGGGTATGGCATGAGGGTAAGGAGTATACAGCAGGAGTTCCTGATTCTCCTGTGGTTGAAAGAACCGGTGCAGGAGATGCATTTGGTTCCGGATTTGTTTCCGAGTTTATTAGAAGCGGAGATATTAAAAAAGCAATACAGCTTGGCACCGCAAATGCCTCTTCGGTTGTTACCGAATTTGGGGCAGTAGCTGGAATTTTGAAGGGGGGCGATACTGGGCCATGGCCTCTTGTTGAGGTTATTGAAAAATAAGTTTTTGTTGTAAACAAAAAGGACCCCGCTTTGCGTAGGTCCCAAAAGACTGTTGTCGGCGCTTTCAGCACCCGAGCCTATGTGGCCAGTCTCAAGAAAAGAAAGAACTATGGAAAAGTGCTTGGTGGGAATTAGCCCCCATGTTGTGCAAATTGCTGGGCTAATCCCCGGGGTGCCGGGATTTGCGACTCGAAACGGGTATGCTTCTGTCGCATCAGATAAAGCAATGGTTGCCTGGTCTTCGGCAAGACGCCGTTCTATCTATCGAACAGAGCTTGGCATCTTGGTTTCCTTTTAGCTCACTCGCTCTAAAGTCCAAAAACAATGGTGAAGGAAATCCTGTCTATAATTTAACAAATCTACGTATCTTGTCAAGTGTCTAACATCTAAATTAAAGATTAAAATAAGATAATACTATGGCAGAAAGTCACAAAAAATTAGCTAAAATTTTGAATGTTGAAGAACAGGTGCTTTTAGATTTGGATAAAAAAATGTCAGAGATTTCAGGCAAGACAGGCGTAATGGAAGAAATTGTTGAGGAAAATGATAAATTAGTAGATAGAACTTTGGACAGGTTGGGTTTGAGCCGTAAGAGCACAAGAGAAGAAATATTTACTGCCATGTCTGCACGTTTGAAAGAATTTGAAATGGCACTTTATGAATATTTGGATAGACCAAAATTGGACGAGCTTTCAGAAAAATGCGGTAAGCTTTGTGAAGTCGCTTTAAGGCTGAAAAATCCCGGCAAAGGATTTTTTGTTAAAAAAGAAAAGGCGATTGAAATGTTGGAGAAGTTTCCACCCGGGAATCTTTTGGAGCATTTTAAGATAGATAATGTTAAGGAGTTGATAGATAAAAAAGGTTTTAGTTCTGTCTTTAGCTCTTTGAGGTTTGCTCAAGATACAGAATGGATGCACAGGTTTTTTGACGAGGCTTACAATGATTTGACTCCCGACGACTTTGAAGAGAGGGATGTAGAGATTAAGGTTCTTGAAAAAGAGTGGTTAGATGTCGCAGAAAGATTCTTAAAAAAGAAATACCACAACCTGAGCCATCTTAAGGAGCTCGGCATCGTGTTCATTGTTCCTATAGAGGTTGATGACCCCGGTGAATATATTAGATTGTTTGTGCTTTTATTGCACTATTTAAACGAAGTTCCATATTATTCCGGTTTGTTTAGAAAAATAGCAAAGGAACCCTTCGGTAGCACTCAGGGCAAGCCTAACTTTACAGAAAATCTAAAATCATTATTAAGGGGCGATGTTATATCTATTGAGGACGCTTTAAAACTAAAAGAGGGTGATGGTATTAATTGGGCTATAATTCAGAGATATCTAACCAAGGATAACAAAGATGATCCACGATTGTTTGTTCCCCACGTTAACCCAGAGGCGGAGCATTGGTATAAAGCGGGGAGAGATTTATCTAAGATTGTTGATTTTGATGAAAGAGTAAATGATGAATTTATCCGCGATGCCTATGAGTTAGATTTTGTTGGTGACTTTTTTTCAAAAAATGGTGACAGCGAAGAGCTAAAAAGTTTTGACTTGGTTGACGCCATAATGACTTTGGTTAGCCATGGTGAGATTAAATATCTTTATCATCAGCAAGAAGCGCTTTGGAACAAAATATTTATTGGATATATGGGGCGCGATAAAATGAATGAACTCGTTGAAGATAATATTTTAAAGGGTTTTCTTAAGTTGTAAAAATAATTTAAATGGATTTAAGGGATTATTTCATAAAAGCAAAGGAGGAGAAAAAAGCTATAGGACATTTTAACTTCTCAACCGCAGATCAGCTGCGGGCTTTTGTTGAGGTGGCACAAGAGCTTGATTTGCCTGTTATGGTTGCAACATCTGAGGGTGAGTCGGAATTTGTGGGCTACAATCAGGCTGCGGCATTGGTTAAATCATGGCAGGACCAGACAGGGCACCCTGTTTTTTTGAATGCCGACCATCACAAAAGCTGGGATACAGTAAAGCAAGCGATTGATGCAGGCTTTGATACGGTTTTGATAGATGGCTCAAAGTTGCCTCTTGAAGAAAATATTGAGCTAACTAAAAAAACAGTAGAGTATGGCAGGAGTAAAAATCCCAATATGATGATTGAGGGAGAATTGGGGTATCTTAGGGGATCTTCTGAAATACAGGACAAGATAGAAATTAGTCCTGACGATTTTACCAAACCTGAAGAAGCAAAGGAGTTTGTTGAAAAAACCGGTGTTGATCGTTTAGCGTTAGCATTTGGCAATGTTCATGGGATAACAACAAACCAAGAGATGCATCTCGATCTAGATTTGTTGTCTAGTATTGTTGAGGTTGTACCCACTGCTTATCTTGT
>PCXQ01000002.1:0-39062 GCA_002794035.1 Candidatus Yanofskybacteria bacterium CG10_big_fil_rev_8_21_14_0_10_36_16 | reverse complement strand
GTGCATGTAAATACCGAGCTTCGTATAGCTTACCACAGCGCGCTTGTAGAAGAGTTTAAAAAGGAACCTAATCAGACTACCCCATATAAGTTTTTAAGGCCTAGTTATGAGGCCACCAAAGATATGATAAGGAAAAAGCTTAAACTATTTACAAACCAATAAAAATTTGCTTATATATAGTAATGGAAAAAATTCAATTAAATGTACAACCAAGAGAGATTAGTGGCCGTAAGGTTAAAATCTTAAGGAGTGAAGGATTTATTCCGGCAGTAGTTTATGGCCGTGATTTTGAGCCCAAAAATATTCAAATTCCTGTTAAGGAATTTGAAAGAATTTATGCTGAAGCAGGTGAGTCAACAGTTGTTTATATTAATGTTGGTAAAGAAGAAGTGTCGACAATCATTCACGATGTTGCTACAGATCCTGTTAGCGACGAGATATTACACGCTGATTTTTACAAGATTCGTCTTGATGAGAAGATAACAACCTATATTCCCGTTGTGACAATAGGGGAATCTCCCGCTGTTAAAGATTCAAACGGGGTTTTGGTTGTTAATGTTAAAGAGCTTGAAGTAGAGGCCTTACCGCAAGATTTGCCTCACGAAATTACAGTTGATATTTCCACTCTTAAAAAAATTGGTGATTACGTTTTAGTAAAAGATTTATTTATTTCAGACAGGGTAGAATTTCAGGCAGATCCAGAAGATATTATTGCTTTAATCCAAGAACAAGCAGGTGAAGAGTCAGAAGTATCATCGGGTGAAACCAGTGTAGAAGATGTTGAGGTTGGTGAGAAGAAGGAAGATAAAGATTCAGGTGAAGAAAAAGAAGGAGATAGCGAAGATAATTAACAAAAAATATTAAAACATATTTATAAAAAACAGCTCCGCCTTTGCGGAGCTGTTTTTGTTTTCTTTTAAAAATTATGATGCTAAAAACTATCATTAAACTCCACTGTCTCTGCCCATGCTTGCCATTTTTGCAGTTGGAAAGGAGTAAGAGAATTTGCTTTGTCTATGGCATCTTTTATGTTTGAAATTTGAAATGTTACTTCTTGACCTATTTGTATGGTTCCTTCTTCAACTTCACGGCGCAGAGTCTCTTCTATAAATACTTTTTGTCCGTTAGTTAAATCAGTCGGGTTTTCTGTTAAATATTCAGATAGAGCCTGTCTTGCTAGTATTGTGTAACTGTCTCTGGGCTTGGCTATTTTTATAATTGATTCCTTTGTTTCCGAGTTATATTCGTCAGTGACTAGATCTTCTTTGCTTGAATTTTTTTGTAGAAATGATAGGACACCGGCTATTAGGACAAGAATTGCAATTGCTGGCAAAAATTTGTTCAGAAAATCTTCTTTAAACCAATTTTTCAATTTTTCACCCCAGCCTAGTCCAGACTCAAAAACAGGACCTGAAGGAAAATGTTTGGGGGGGTTATTATTTTTTTTATTTTTATTACTCATTTATAGTTCTATTATTATAACATTTTTTAAATTATTTTGCTTCTTGTAAGGCAGAGATTATGGGTTCTAAGTTGCCTGCTAATATTTTTTCTATATTACCCCAATTTTTTTTGATGCGATGGTCAGTTATTCTATCTTGGGGGAAGTTATAGGTGCGTATTTTTTCTGATCTTTCCCCAGTGCCTATTTGTTCTCTCCTGGCGGAAGTTTCTTTTTTTTCTTCTTCTTCTCTTTTTATATCTAATAATTTTGCTCGCAATATTTCAATTGCCAGTTCGCGATTTCTCTGTTGTGATCTTTCTTTTTGAGAAGAAACAACGATTCCTGTAGGTTTGTGTGTGATTCTTACAGCTGTTGAGACCTTGTTTACGTTTTGTCCACCTGGTCCGCCAGCTCTATAAAAGCTTATTTCCAATTCCTCGGGATTTATTTCTATATCTGACTCTTTGGCTTTGGGTAAGACAGCTACAGTTGCTGTTGATGTGTGTACGCGGCCACTTTTTTCGGTTTCAGGAACTCTTTGTACCCTATGAACGCCAGACTCATAACGCATTTTTTTAAATATATCTTTGCCCGACAATTCAAAAGTAATGCTTTTGCAGCCTCCAAGAGTTGTTTGGTTTGAATCAAGCACTGATAATGACCACCCTTTTATTTCTGAGTATCTTTTGTACATTTCAAACAAATTACTCGCAAATAGGGCAGCTTCATCGCCCCCTGTTCCCGCCCTAATTTCTACTATGGCCTCATTTCCTCCTGTTTCGGCCTCTTCTGGATTTTCTAAAATTCTTTGTATTTCAGCCATGCGCTTTGAAGATTCGGCAACTTTTTTATAATCAGAAACAAACTCAGGGTCAGTGAGCTTTTGTTCTAATTCTTTTAATTCTTGTTTTAGAGATTCTATTTGAACCACGAAATAAGTTTGATTTTATGTTATCGCAGTCCGTTTTGAGTTGGAAGAACTGTGTTGGTTATCAATTTAAGTTAAGTACAAAAAACAAAACGAGGGCGATGCCGTATAAATAAATAAACGGTTAATTTTTTTGTTTGTTTTTGCGGAGTTTTTTTACTGGTGTTGCTTTTTCCTGCTGTTTTTCGAGTCTCTTTTTGAAACGATCAATTCTCCCAGCTTTGTCTATGTTTTTTTCCTTACCTGTGTAAAAAGGATGGCAATTTGAGCATATTTCCACGTCGTACTCCGGGACTGTTGATCCTGTGGTCCATTCGTTACCACATGCACAATGAACTTTTGAATTGTCGAAATAATTTGGATGTGTATTTTGTTTCATGAGCCAATATTAGCACAAAACTTAAAATGAATCAAGAATTGTTTAATAAGAAATGTGTTTTTTGTATATTTTTACAAAAGAGAGGATTTGGTGTTGCAATTTATTAAATTTCTGTTACTATTCCTTATAAGCATCCCAAGGTGAAGTTTGGGGGCATGTTAAAGCATGAAAGAAAAACAAACACAATTAAATATCCTTCCTGAATACGAAGATATGTTAGAAGCAGGTATGCATTATGGCAGAAAAAAGACTGTCTTTAACCCAAACATGAGACCGTATATTTATACTTCTCGTGAAAATATCTACATAATAGATTTGGTTAAAACTAACAGTGCTCTGTTTGATGCAATTGAATTTCTTAAAAAATCCTTAGAGGAAGGGGGAGTTGTTTTATTTGTTGGTCCTACAAAACAATCAGCAGACCTTGTTAAAGAAACAGCGGAACATTTGAAAATGCCTTATGTGGTTGAGAGATGGATTGGAGGAACGCTTACCAATTTTAAAACCATAAGGGATCGTGTTAAGCAGATGCTGGATCTTGGTGATAGTTTGAGTTCTCCGGAAAAGATGAAAAAGCATACCAAAAAAGAAAAAATAAAAATGGAAAGAGAGTTGAGATTAATGAAAGACAAATTTGGAGGAATTCAAAACATGACCAAAATGCCAGATGTGATATTTGTCTCATCTTTAAAAGAAAGTCAATTACCAATTAGAGAAGCAAAGAGGCTGGGCATTAAGACCGTAGGCATTGTTAATACTGATAGCGATCCTAAAATGCTTGATTACCCAATTCCAGCAAATGACAACTCAAGGGGTTCAGTAAAGCTGGTGTTAGATACGATTAAAAAATCCTTAAAATAATATTTAAGATTAAAAAATATAAAAATATAACTTATTTTATTATTTAATTATGAATGACATTGAAGTAATTAAAAAAATTAGAGATATGACCGGTTTTTCAATTGGTCAAATAAAAAAGGCCCTCGAAGAATCAGGAGGAGATCAGGCAAGAGCACTCGATATTTTAAAGGCACATGGCGCAGTGGTTGCTGCAAAAAAGGAATCTCGTTCAACTGAGCAGGGATTGATAGGGTCGTATGTTCACGCCAATGGCAAGATTGCTACTGTAGTTTCTGTTTTGTGTGAAACTGATTTTGTGGCTAAAAACCCGATGTTTCAAGAGCTTACTCATGAAATTGCTATGCATATAACAGCTATGAACCCTAAAGATGTTGCTGAATTGTTGGGGCAAGAATATATAAGAGACCAGAGCATGACCATTGAAGAATTTATGAATCAATTTATTGCTAAATTAGGCGAAAATATTAAAATCGGAAAATTTATGCGGTTAGAAATTTAGATTTAAAACAGCATTCGGCATTTAACCATTCATGGCTGACATAAATGTCGGTCCCAAAGTGAAGGTGAAATGTTGATTGTCAGATGTATCTAATAGCTCCTCTGATAATTTTTGCAGTATCACTAACGGCCATACTTTTTATTGTGGGTCGTAAGTTTAGCTATCTCAAAAAACTTAATCCGGAAATAATAGAAAGTGGGGCAGGTGATGCTCCTAGCAGTTTTTTTGGGGAACTTTTCCCAGAATTATTACAATCAGTAGGGAAGGTGGATTTTACAGAACACAAGAAAGCGTATTTTTCATTTTCTGAAAAAATATTAAGACGATTAAGAATAATCTCTTTAAAAATTGATAGATTTATTCATGATTTAATTACAAAAATTAAATCCGCTTCTATTAACCACAAGAGACGAACAGAAAAATTAGAAGCCCAAAACGGTAATTTTGATTTGATTGAGGAGAAGCCAATTATTGTATTAAGCAAGGAAGAGAAGTTGAGACAGAGGGAGCAAGAGCTTATTATGGAAATTGCTCGAAATCCTAAGAACCCTAATTTTTACAGAGAATTAGGGTTGGTGTATTTTAAGCTTAAAAACTGGAGTGATGCTGTAGAATCTTTTAAGGCAATGCTAAAGCTAAGCCCCGGTGATTCTGAGATAGAGAAGAAGATGAAAGAAGCTGAGGGCAAGCTAACTTAACACATTAATCTTAGGCCGCCTTAGCTCAGTGGTTAGAGCAACACTTTTGTAAAGTGAAGGTCCGCAGTTCGAATCTGCGAGGCGGCTCCATATGATATGTTTAAAACGGTAAATTCACCGTTTTTCTTGTTTTTTGGGTTAAAGTAGGGTATATTATTAAAAATTGGGTCGGTGGCGGCCACCGCCCTTGGCGGGGTTAAAAAGTGGCCAATCGCATCCCTCTATAAGCAGGGCGGTCTGAGGATTTATGGATAAAAAATGGTATATTTATGTATTAAAAAGTAAAAAAGATAGTAAATATTTTATTGGCTCAACAAGTAATATAAAAAATAGAATTGAAAAACATAACAGTGGCGCTACTAAATCAACGAAAAATCGTCGGCCGTTAATATTAAGAATTTTATGAACAGCATAATAGCAAAGAAGTGGCTTTAAGACACTAGAGACAAATTAAAAAATATAAAGGTGGTGAGGCATTTAAAAAACTTTTAAAATAAGTATCATATGGGTCGGTGGCGGAGTGGCCAATCGCACGTGGCTGTAAACCACGCGGTCTTAGACCTACGGGGGTTCGAATCCCTCCCGGCCCACAGTCTCAAATTAATTGGATTAAAATCCAATTAATTTAAGACAATAGAATATGGAAATATTCGAATAAGTCGAGCTTTGCTCGACAGGGTTCGACAGAATTTTTAAACACTCCACGAGGACGCTACGTTAAAATTCTGGACAAAGTGAAGCAGTTCACTTTGTCTCCACTCCCGGCCCACAATCTTATCTCAGGATAATATTTAAAAAAATATTATCCTGAGATAAGAAATGAAAACAGAAAGATTTGAACTGGCATTAGGTATGTTCTGCTCAATTTTTTAACGGCACATGATCGACTTAAAGACAAAGAATTTATAAAATTGAGGATGAAAGCCAAACCCTTGTCTTTCATCGCCTCCTGGCTCACAATTAAATCAAGAGGAGCTAGCTAAAGCCGACGTAGCTCAGAGGCAGAGCAACTCCATGGTAAGGAGTAGGTCGTGAGTTCAATTCTCACCGTCGGCTCATAAGTTTAGTAGCTGGTAGCTGGTATTTTGTAGCTGGTATAAAATCATAAACAAGAAACCAGAGATCAGAAATTAAAATAATGTCACAAGATAATTTGTTAAAAATGAAGTGTGGAGACTGCAAAAGATTCAACTACTATACAACCAAGAACAAAAAATTAGTTGAAAGAAAGCTGGAATTTAAAAAATTCTGCAAGTGGTGCAGGAAGCACACAACTCATAAGGAAAGCAAAAAATAAATTAAAACTACTCGCTAATTTCGGAAGCCCAAATACGGAAGGGCTTATTCCGAAATTAGCCTTTCTGGTTCGACCAATTTCTTTGTTAAAATCGTCGCTTTGAAACTCAACGTACTTTTAAGTACGCTTCGTTCCAAATCTTGATTTTATCTTGAACTTGAGCAAACGAGTAAAGTTTTAAAATTTGCTTTCTTGGGGGTATAAGCTTAACTTGCCCGCCCAAGTTTTTGCTTTGTGTGGGAGTATCGGTTAATTGGCAAACCACTGGTCTCCAAAACCAGGACTGTAGGTTCGAGTCCTACTACTCCCGCAAAAATTTGGGTAGGTGAAGCAAATCACTAGTCTCTCCTGATTTTGTTCTTACTGAAGCAAGATTACAAAATCGTGGATCCTTGATTTTCTAACCCCGCTAAGGCGGGGAAGAAAAATCGGGACAAAACCGAACTTCCTGGTTCGAGTCCAGGTGCCCCCGCACTTTTGCAAACTCAGTGCAAGCTTTAGATTTATGCTGAACTTGCCGTTTTTTTTGTGATAGGACGAGAAGTTTATCCTGAGCGAATGCAATGAGTCGAAGGGAGTCCATGTGCCCCCGCAATTCTATTCAACAACTTAAAAAATAAGCTCTATTTTCGTATAATTAACTCGGGAGGCGATATTTGCAGCACTTGTAATAATACATATTTTGTGTTATAATATAAATAGTTAGGTAAGGGAGGTTCTGCCATGCAGTACGTTCTGATTATTCCAGTGTTTCTGATTCTGTTAGCGATGGTGCTCGCACCGTCGCTAAAGGATCATCCGGCCTGTGGGCCGGAGCAATAGAGAGAGGTCGATTTGACCGATCTCTCAACCGCTGTTCCTGATGCACAGGAACAGCGGATCTTTCTTTTTATATAACCTATAAATGTCGCAATAAATTTAATTGTGGATATCTATATTCAAAAAACCGCTCATAAGAGCGGTTTTTTTGGTTGTAACACAACGCAAAAAAATTAAAGACAAGTTGTTACAGTTTTTTATAAAGATAGTATTAATGCAAGAACATTTAAAATTCTTATATGAGAAAAGGAGGTTTTATGTCTGAGGAAGTTAATCAAAAAAACAGGAAAAGAGAGATATGGAAAATCTCAGGATTAGAGAAGCGTTGCAAAGAACTGGTCCAGCAATTGCTTAATCAGGATGGTGGTTTGGCCAAGATTTGCCAAATTATTAATGAAGAATTTCACGATAAGTTAGCCGGTTCAACTATGACTCAAAAGGTGATTAGTAGTCGCCTTGATGAATTAATCTGGACACCTGATGTAGATAAGCTTCTTTGGAGAGCTGTTGGTAATGATATGCTTTCTAAATTTGAAGAAACACATCCTCATATACCAAAAAGCATTATTAGGAAAAGAGTGAAGTCCAAAAAGGGTTATACCAGCAATACATCATCATCTATTGTTAAGTTTAAGGCTGGTATGGGTCGTTTTGCTTCTTTGGACGACCTTCCTGAAGGATTGGAGAATTATGAATTTCCTGATAATTCCTATAGTAACCCCTTCGTTATTTCTGAGGAACCAGAAGGTCAGGTATCTATTATTAATGGTTCTCTTATCGGCATTAAGTATCCCGACATTGAAAGTAATACGACAAGACGAGCTTTTGCTGATGCTAGAAATCGCGGGGCTAAGGCTGTGATTTTTGTTAACATCTTAGACCTTTGGTCAAAAAAGACCGCGGGACCCTTAGCGGCTTATCGTGCTGAGGTATCAGGACTAGAAGCAAACCCCAAAAGATTTCCTGAGGAATATCGGGAAGAAGTTATAGATATTTTGAGAGGAAATATAACTGATGATTTAATTTATCAGACATTAGAAGAAAAGTTTAATGAGATTATTGATGCTTTACATAAAATTTCTCATAGGCCGAGAAATAAGGGTCCAGAATTTCCGGGGCCTGTGTATATAATGTTCGGCCTTAAAGAAGAGGAATTAATCAGGGCAGCTTCATATTATCAGTGCAGGTATTTAAAAATTGTTAAAGAAAAGAAAATTGAAGCTGAGCTGAACATGGCCAAGTCGCGCTTTTCCAAAGCAAGGAAAGACAATGACACTAGTGAAATAAGACATTGGGATAGCGAAGTTATGCGCTTAACCAGAAAAAAAGCTAGAACAATTCAAAGCAACATACATAATCGTCACTATAGATACTTCAATCGCAAGATAACAGCTTTTGTTGTTAAAAAGTTTGAGGAAGCAATCCCTAACGCTAAAGTTATTAGCCAGGGGAGTGCATATTTTAAACTTCATAAACATATTGTTAAAGCGCATATTCCTAAGCACGAGAGGGTTACTGATTCGTTGCTTGCTAGTTATGGCGATTCCTATGGCGCAGAGGTGTTTGCTGATACCTTGGCTGATCTCACTGTTATTTGCCATCCATTTGCTTTAGACCATCGATTGGTGGGCAGAGAAGATTCCATAGATGGGAAGCCTGTTACAAAGTTTGTTGCTGTTGCTCCCAGCTGTCTTGATGACGTTTTTTTGCGTGATGAATTTAGAAATAATATTAGGGAAGTTCACAAGGTTCAAAAGCTGGTGAACAACCCCATGTTTAAGCCTGGAGTTTTATTGCTTTCTTGGAGTAACGGTATTCTCAACACCATATCCTTGCCAATTTCTAGATTGGATAAGGACAGGCCGTTTTATAATCAAAATTTTGCTTTTCCTTATCCCAAAACAGAGTATATTAATGTATTCTTAAACACAGATAACCACTTTGGTGCTCCTGACAAAAGGTATATTTGGGACCCCGCTCAGAAGATCCACCTTGGCGTTACAGAGGCGGCTATTGAGTTGATGCGTCGTGAGGGTGTAATTAATGCAAAAGATATTGGGTTGCACATGACTGCCGAGATGGATGATGCTACCAATGGCGACATGTGGTTTAATCCTCGCTATCGGCCAGATCCTGAGCGAATGAAAATTTTACATTTTGAACGGTGGTTATTGCAAATGACCTCTGACCTTCAAAGGGCCTCTGAGCAAGGGGATCATGAACTTGTTCGTGAGATAACTAGCGATATTAATCGCGTAAGTATTTCACAGCTTTATTTTAGGGGCGAAGATTTTCCGTTCCATCAGATGATGCAGGTTTATGAACGACACATCGACCCGAATGTCGATTTTTATAGCGCAGTTTTAGAAAGATTTGTTAAATCTGGTTTGAATATTCGCGGCATTAGTGATTTCCACAAAAGCATGGTGGATACGCGAGATTTGGCTATTCACAATTTTCCTAATGGTAATCACCGTATTAAAACCCTTGACCAAAGAGATCTTGAAGGCGATTATATTGCACGCCACTTGCAGGAAAAACTTGCCCAACTTCCGTTTTGGCAAAAATATCTTAAAAACAATCCTGATTTTTTGAGTAAATCAATTAGAGCGCCCAGATTTGGCAATGAGACATTTGGCTGGGGTACGGTCCAAGCGCCCGATGGTTATCCTTGGGGCATGAGGGTCCATGGTACGCCGGCTAAGTTATCAAGCTGGTCTGACCTTCTAAAATCAGTTATACGAAATGATTTGGCCCGAGGAGATGATTCATATGGTCTCTTAAAAACTGCCACAGTTACTTTTTATGGTGATAAACACTTTTATGCCAAGGCTGAAGTTAATCATTTAACATATATTATGTGCGCAGCAAGCGTCCATACCAATATGTACGGCTCTTCAGGAGGATTTCCTCCCAACAACACCGGTGTGTGCTTTGTGAGCATTCCCGCTGGTGGGCCCGAAGAAGGTCCGATTCTTGTGCAGATGTTACCGCATGATTATTTGAGAGATTGGTTTGCAAATCCTAAATCATTTAACTGGAATAAGTTTTTACCGAAAGCGGTTTAAAAAATTTAAATAAACCCCCACACTCATGTATGAGTGTGGGATAGAAACCCCCGTTTTAACGGGGGTTTATTTTTTAATTTTAGTTTTATACATTTTTGAATAAAAAATTTATAAAAAAGATCGGCAGTTGATTTTTGTTTTTTATAATATTATGCTTGTTTAAGCACTTTAGTAAAAACAGGAGAAAATTGTGGCCAAAGAAGAATACATTTTTGGATTTATTGATATTGAAACAACTGGGCATGATCCTTTAAAAAAAGTCGGTAATGTTTTAGTCCCGTGGCATGAAATTATTGAAATAGGAATGGTCGTGGCTGACCAACCTAACTTTGATAAGTTGGGTGAGTTCGAAATAAAAATAAACCCACAACATCCCGAGAGATGCATTTCTAATTTAATTAATGAATATCCAAAGCGCGCATTTAATGGGGAGTGGAACGATGCTGTATCTTTGAACTGTGCTTTAAAAAAACTTTTCGAATTTTTGGGTCAATGGCAGGAAAAAATTATTCCAACAGGACACAATTTTTTCTTTGATTGGAATTTTTTACAGGTAGCTTTTGTTTGTTGTGATATTTTGAATGAAGATTTATCAAGATTTTTTCACTATACGCGTTTAGATACCCGCTCTATGGCTGTTCAAGAATTGCTTGAGCCAAATGTAATATATGATCCCAGAGAGTTTAGTGTTAGATCCGGCAAAATTTCCAAGCGGCTAGGTATTAAACAAGAGCCTTATCCCCATACAGCATTAAATGGCGCAATGCAATCATATAAAATTTTTAAAAAAATTAGGGAAAATGTAAATCAAAACCTCAAATAAGAGGTTTTTGCTTTAAAATAATTTATGAATTTGTAAACTTTAAAAAAAATTTTACCCTTGTAACCTAGTGACAGATATTTAATAAGAAAATAGGAGAAAGAAATGAAAAAAATGTATTTTGCGCATCCAGTTAATACCTATAATAAGCCAGTTGAGAAAGCTTTTGTTAAGTTGATTGTCGGAACATTATTCGGCTCAAACTCGGATTTTATTGAGAATCCTAATCAACCTCATCATCAGGTGGGATATGACAAATGGGCCCGAAGAAAGGTAGAGAGCAGTACTAACCATAAGGGAATGAACTATTATTATGAAGAAGTATTGCCCCATTGCACAAATTGCGTCGCAGTGCCTTTTCTGGATGGCCGCTTGGGTCTTGGTGTGGCAAGTGAGGCAAAGTGGTTTCTTGAAAGGAATCAGTATGTATGGCTGGTCATTCCCATACAAAATGTGACAGCAAAAGATTTAGCAACTTTTGTCCGAGATCCGTTTAATGGCTTGTTTGAAGTTAGGCCGACAACTGATGAAGAGAAAAACCAGATTTTAGGTAGTGATCCTAAAATCGTGGTCCCCCATGAAGAAACAAGACTTAGAACATGGAAAATTTATAATCGAGTGGAGCGTCCGTATGAAGAGGCTCATTTGGTAAGAATGCCCATTCCTGATGGTTTTTATCCAACAACGTGAAGAAGAGGTGTTTTGTGTCTTTTGAAAAGTTTGGCCAGTGGTATATTGCGATAATTGGGAGTATCGGCTTTTTTATGATAGCTGTCGGCAATCCATGGGCTCCTTGGGGTTTTGTGCTCACTTTTACCACGGAACCATTTTGGTTTATAACTGCATGGCGCAATAAGCAATTCGGTGTTTTTACATTAACTTTGATTTATACAATTTCATGTGTTGTAGCTATCTGGAAAAACTTCTTTTTGGCTTAACATATAAAAAACGGTTCATTATGAGCCGTTTTTATAATTCTTCAATCATTAGTTTTTTTGTTTTTGGTTTGGGCGGTTCTTTTGGCGGGCGGGGGAATGTCTTTCCTTTGCTTCCCTCAATGTCTTCTACTAGTTTATCTACATCTGCCGTTTTATATACCCTATAATTATTTACGGGATTTCTATGGGCAATAAGTTTACCGGCTTTATCCCAGTTACGAATTGTCAGAGGGGTTACTCCGACAAGTTTTGCCACTTCTTTTACTGTTAGGTATTTTTTATCCATTTGTACTAAGTATACTAAAGATTAATAAATTTATCTTCTCAATTAATTGTTGATAAGTCAACCCCGCTCTTGAGAATATTAAATCTTTCTTCTCAATTTTAAAATTGTTGAATTTTAATACATAAACACAGTGCGATTGTATACGATACAAACTTTCAAGGGCGGGGTCAATATTTTGTCTGTGAATCTCTGTGTTATATAATTATAATAAGAAACATACCTAAGTTTATTATTTGCCGATTGGTCGAATACGTTCGTAACAAATCGGCGGACAATTAATTAATCAGTTAAAAATTCGGTTAAGTCTTAATCGCTATGGCCGTTGAGACAAGACAAATTTTTAGCAAAAATACATGGAAATTAATTTTCATGGAAATAATTCCAATGTATCGGAAGAATACAAGGAAGAAAAGAATATCCTTGATTCTTCAGAGGGTTTGGGTTCACAAGAAGAACCCGAGCTTATTGGTGCAGACCACCGGGCTAATACAGAGGAACCCAGTGGCTTTAATTTTAGAAAAATCTCACAGTGGTTTTTTTATGCCACTGTGTTTTTAATTCCTTTGTTTGTTTTGCCTTTTACTGCCAGTCCGTTAGATTACAACAAGCAAATATTTTTGGTTGTTTTGTCAGGTGGAGCCGCAATCTTTTATCTTTTAGATGTTATTAAGACGGGAACCTTCAAATATAGGCCTAGTAGTTTCTATTTGCCCATGGGGGTATTTATAGGTTTTATCTTGCTGTCTTCTTTATTTTCGGTTAATAAATATGTAAGTTTGATGGGTGGTTTTTCCAATTCCTCAGACTCCTTTATTGTTTGGGCCTTTCTGGCCGTTTTGTTTGTTGTGGGATTAAATGTAATCGATGATAACGGCAAGAGATTAAAAAATGTTTACATTTATTCTATTGCGATTGCTTTATTGCTAGGAGTTTTGCAGGTATTAGGTCTTGGTGTATTTAATTTTTTGGGATCTGTAGGGCGTTCATTTAATACTGTTGGGAGCCTTAATACTCTTGTTATGGTAGCTGCCTTGAGTCTTCCTCTTTTCATGTCTTCCTCAAAGTCCATGACTGGTTTTTGGAAAAAAGTTTTTGATGGTTCCAGATTTTTGGCTTTGTTGGTTACGTTATTTTTGCTGGTTTTGATAAACTGGTGGCCCTTATGGATAACAGCGTTTATTGTTCTTGTTGGTTGGATGGTTATAAGAGTTTTTGAGATGGGAAGAATTCGCATGAATATTTTTGTTATGCCCTTAGCAATTGTTGTTATGGGCACATTCTTAATGTTGATTGATCTTAGCTTACCTCTAAGAAGTAAAATACCTACTGAAATAAATTTGTCTCAAAAAAGTTCCTTTAGTATTCTCAAGGATTCAATAAAAGAAAAACCTTTATTCGGTTTTGGTATTAGTAACTATGGAATTTCTTATGACAAATTTAAACCTCAGGCCATAGCCAACACCCCTTTTTCACAGGTAAGGTTTAATAAAGCGACTTCCGAGGTTTTGAATATAGTTACCGAAAGCGGAGTATCTGGGCTAATTGGTCTTTTGTTATTTGCTTGGTTTTTGGGGGTAGCTCTATTTAGGCGTTTTAGAGATATGCTAAAAGGTAGCGGAACAGGGAATGCTTATGGCATACCTTTGATTGTTGGCGTTGTGGTTTCTGCCTTTCTTTATCCTTTTAACATCGTCCTTTCGTTTTTGGCAGTTTTCACCTTGCTTCTTTTTGATATTGCCAACCCCAAATCAGAAGAGAAGGTGGTGGAGCTTGAAGGATCGCCAGTGCTTTCACTTCTAGGATCGGTATTATTCATTGTTGCTCTTGTTGGTGTGTTGACTGGGGGATATTTTACAGCCAATAGGTATTTGGCGAGCTATCACTATGCCAATGCTTTAGAGGAAAATAATAATGATAGTAAGATTGAGAGGCTCGTTAAAGCTGTAAACAGCGACAGAAACGAAACTTTTTATCCAAGAGAGTTGTCTCAAACCATTATTGCTGTTTTGGCAGATCAGTTAAATAAAGAAGTTGATCCTGCTGAGACTCAGGCACATAATGCAAAGATACAAAACAATATTGCATCGGCGGTAGATATTGCAAAAAGAAGTACCGATATAAATCCGACAGATGCAAGAAATTGGGCAAATCGAGGTTTTATTTATCAAAATCTTATGGGCTTGGTTGGCGGTTCAGAAAATATAGCCATAGAAATGTATAAAGAATCTTTATTGCGTGATCCACACAACTCCTTGACATATACAAGGTTGGGGAACACTTATCTTGCTATTGCTGAGAATTTGACTAGAACACTAAACAGAACTCCCAGAAGTGATATAAATACGATTAATCAGTTGAGGGAGAAAATAAATGAGAACTTAAATAAGTCAGTTGAAAATTATCAAAAAGCAGTAGAGCTTAACAGGTCAAATGGCAGAGCTATATACAATATGTCCGCTGCTTTCGAAAGAATGAATAATTTGAAACAGGCAATTGCCGGATTGGAGGTTATTAGGGCTTCAAGCCCAAGAGATCCAAGTATTGTTTTCCAGCTTGGCCTTTTATATTATAGAAATAATCAAAAAGATGCAGCATTTAATGCTTGGCAGCAGGCCGTATCTTTGTTCCCGGATTATTCAAACGCCAGGTGGTATCTATCATTGATGTATGAAGAGAGGGGGGACATAGAAAATGCTCTTAGTCAGGTTAGAGAAATCGAAAGATTAAATCCTGGAAATGAATTAGTCCAACAACGGTTGCAACAGCTTGAGGAGGGCAGAAGGATAATACCCCCCGGCAACGTATTGGATCAGGAACCCCTATAACGCACAACAAAAGTGCAGAATTCAAAATTCAAAATTGATTAGTAAAACTTAAGCCGGCTTGGCCGGTTTAAGTTTTGGCAGAGTTTTTAATTTTGATATTTCATTTTGATTCTTAAGTTCGTAAAACGTGTTTATAGGCGCATACGTTCGCGCTCCAAACCCGAACAATTAGCTGTAATTATGGCACTGGTCCTGTTTTTAATTGAGGCGTTTTTGGTTTTTCTTCCTTTGTCTCCTGGTTATCACGAAACTCAAATTTTAAAAATTGAAAAAGGTCAGACAGTAAGAGAGACAGCTTCTCTGCTGGCTGAAATGGGTGTAATAAGAAGTGAAATGGTTTTTGTTATTCACGCTTTGATAACGGGTAATGAAGACAACTTTAAGGCTGGAAATTACGACGTGTCTTCATCTATGAGTACGCATAGGCTTGTAAAGATATTCTCTTTGGGTTTATCAAGATCCGAGGATATTGTTGTTAATATTCCAGAAGGTTTGAATATTTCAGAAATAGATAAAAGATTGGCTGATGCCGGCATAATTGAAAGAGGGGATTTGTTGCACAAAAATATACTTGATAAGGAGGGGTACTTTTTTCCTGATACTTACAGATTTCCTCCGCCGGAACTGGAAAAAATATCTGCAGGAGATGTTGTAGAAAAAATGCAGTATAATTTTAATTTAAGAACTAGGGAAATTTTTAATGGTTTAAGTAATGAGGAGATTAAAAGAGCTGTGATCATAGCTTCCATGCTTGAAAAGGAGGTTAGAAATTACGATGATATGCGTTTAGTTTCTGGGATGATAGAAAAAAGAATGGAGATAGATAAAGCTCTTGAGCTTGACGCAACAGTTGCATACGGTGTTTGTTTGGATGTTTGGTTGTCTGGAGAAGTGTGCGATGTTACAAAAGTTAATCTTGTGGATAATATTCCAAGAGATTCAAGGTATAATACATATAAAAGGAAGGGTCTTCCTGAGGGCCCTATTTCTAACCCCGGTTTAAATTCTATTAAAGCATCTCTGAATCCACTTGGGAGTGATTATCTTTATTATTTGAACACTCGGGATACAGGTGAAACAATATTCTCTAGAACTTACCAAGAACACGTTACAGCTAGGAGAAAATATTTGGGGTTATAATTAAAAACAGCTTGATAAAAATAGTATTTGTTAGTTCTTTGACAGTAATGTCAGAGATGTAACTAATGCTCAGATAGTTAGTTTCCTTAGATAATCTCAAGGTTTGAACTATCAAACTTTTACCAAGCTAATAAACGATGTTAGATTATTTGCTGTTCAAAATTGCAAATGCCCAGGTCGAAATTCCATCCCTAGTAGGAGAAGACGAAGAAGGAATAGCTGATTTAATTGTTCAAATTTATAGGTTTGCTTTTTTGGTTGTTGGTCTTGCTGTATTCATCCAGTTTTTAAGAGCTGGATTCCAGTGGCTGACAGCAGCAGGCAACTCTGGAGCGATTTCTGGAGCCAAAGATAAAATGCAAAAGGCCATAATTGGGGCTATTTTACTTTTGGCTTCATGGCTGATATTGAATGTCATAAACCCTGCTTTAACACAAAATACTTTTGATTTCTTTAAAATTTTAAATAATCAAAACAATTTTCAAGGAGGCGGGCAACAGCAGGTTGTAGTTAACAACAATGTCGTAATTCTTGGTTTTGTTAATGGGTTTATTCAGGGCGCTCTTCAGTCAGAACCAAATAATGGCTTGATTAATCAAGCTGAAGCTCAGGAAGCTGTGGGGTCATTCCCATTGTCTTTCAGAGTTGTTGATTCAAATGGAAATAGTTGTACCAGAGCCTATACACTCGACATACTTCAGGGATCTGCAAATTCTGGAAGCAGTATACGGCAAGTGTCTTATAACTTTAGATTAATAGATGAAGCTCACGCGCAAAATTCCGACTGTTCAATAGTTAGATTTACAACAGGCTTTTTAGCTACAGGCGTTGTTAATGAATGGTACTATCAAGAAGTACACGCAGCTGGCGGGACGACTCCCTACACTTTTTCTATAGTAGGGGGCTCATTGCCAAAGGGTCTTGAGATGGTGTCTCAGGCTCAGGCTGATGCTTTGATTATTGCTGGAGCTAATCAAACCCCACTACCACTGCCTCCCCCTCCACCGCCTCCACTACCCACCAATGTTGTTGGTTTGGAGATTCCTGAAATAAAAATTCCTACCCCAACTTCCATTCCGATACCCACAAGACAGATTGTGTTTGCCAGCCCGACGCCTATACAGGAATGGGTTTATGGACATAATGATCCAATATATGAACCACCGCCAGAATGTGTTTTTAATGCTGACAATTGCGATTATCTTTATGTTGATTGTATTGATGCGGACGGCAATGAAACAACCATAAAACAAAAAGAGGGAGGGGTTTGCAGGCATCCTTTCGATATTAGGGACGAAGGAGGCTATGTGGATTGTTTGCAGTGGTTCAATTTACCCGAATATGAAGCTGATAAGGCAGCATTTTGTGAACAACAATTTGAAGGCAGCTTCCAAACATGCGGTGAACAATACGGATATGACTATTACCATGAATGGCTACAGTGTCTGAGAAACCTAGATTCTTTGAATTATGATACAAATTTGACGCCAGATCAGTATGGAACAGGAGGAACTGTGTATGATTATCAGTACACAGGAGAAGAATGTCTTGTTGCCGGCGGAGGTTGTCAGCCCTTCTTTAGGTGTAGCTACAGTGGAACACAGGAGCAGGCAATTTTGTGCGGTGCTCCGGCTTCTGGAGAATATTGTCTCCCAGGCTATACGCCTCATGATTGTGCACAGATATAATTTAGTAAATTAAACCAAAAAGGCCGTCCTAAAAAGGCGGCCTTTTTGTGTATATAACATTGAAGCAAATTAGCCTCACAAGGTGAAGTAAAGACAATGGAGTTATCTTCAAGAGCGGGGTTGACTTCAAATTTATAATTTGCTAAGATTTTATTAGTTAATGATGTCACAGACAGTGGGCATTAAAGTAAGACCCGCCGAGACATTTAATAGCTTTTGGGTTTGCAACCTTTGAGTGATTTTATGTCTTCGGCAGTGATGCCGTTTTTTATTAATAATATTAAGAACAAAAGACTAAAAACAAGCCTTTTGCTAATTTCCTTAGTATAAAAATTATACGAGGATATGGATTAGGTTATTCATAAATTAGCGATGGGCATATTTCAAAAATGAAATCTTTTAAACAAAAATCTGAGGAATTAAAGAAAATAAAAGAAAAAATGGGGGCTTCAAAGCTTACAGTTTTTACATCTTTTGCCGGAGTTGATGGTGATGGCAAGGGTTTAAGTGTGTCTGAAATGGGCGAGTTAAAGAATGGCTTAAGGGACGTAGAGGCCGAGTATCTTATTGCCAAGAAAAGATTGGTAAATAAGGTGTCTGAACCAAAAGGTGTTAAGGCAGAAGAGTTTCACGGTTCTTTGGGATTGGTTTTCGGCCGGGGAGACGAAGCATCTGCGGCAAGAGCTGTTTATAATTTTTCCAAAAAAACCCCGGCTCTTAAAATATTAGGAGCGCTTTTTGGAGATGATTATGTAACCCAGGAACAGGTTATAGAATTGGCCAAATTGCCTTCTAGAGAAGTTATGCTTGGCAGAGCAGTCGGTATGGTAAGCTACCCCTTAACTGGAATGATGAATGTATTGCAGGGCAACATTAGAGGATTAGTTAGTGTATTATCGCAGATATCAAAAAAATAAAATTAACTTTTAAATTTAATTAAACTAAAACTTCTTAGGTTTCCAGTTTCTTGGCTCGTTGCTAAAAGCTAAGTAGTTAAAAATTTAAGAAGTGTATAAATAATTATGGCCGAAGAAACAAAATCAAGTGGAAAGTTTGATGATCTTATAAAAAAGATTGAATCAATGTCAGTTCTAGAACTCTCGGAGTTCGTAAAGGAATTGGAAGAAAAATTTGGCGTATCCGCCATAGCTATGGCAGCACCAGTTGTTGGAGCAGCTGCTGGAGGTGAGGAAGGCGGAGCTGCTGAAGAAAAAGACAGCTTTGATGTAATTCTTAAAGCTGCCGGAGATCAGAAGATTCAGGTAATCAAGGTTGTAAGAGAGGCAACAGCTTTGGGTCTTAAAGAAGCTAAGGATTTAGTAGATAAAGCTCCAGCACCAATAAAGGAAGGTGTCAAAAAAGAAGAAGCTGAGGAATTGAAGAAAAAGATTGAAGAAGCAGGCGGTATTGTTGAACTCAAGTAACCAATATTCAAGGATTTATTATCCGAATATATTACTAAGCATGGACCCCGAAAGGGGTCTTTGCTTTAATATAAAAAACGAAAGGAGGTCCTTGTGTACAAACTTCTTAAAAATGGGGAAATTGTTGAAAGCAAAGTGCCCGGTAAATATGCCGGGTGGAAGAAAGGCAAAATTTTTGGCAGACTAGATTGTAAGTCTGGCATGAAAACAAAAAAATAAAATCGAGTCTTCTTTTTAACCTGGGAAGATGCCATAAGTGAGGGCTATCGACCTTGTAAAAAATGCAAACCAACACCGGAAGCTACCTGCCCTAATGGGTAGGTTTTATTTTAAATATATTTATTTGTAAGGATTTATCTAGGGATTATTTTGTGTTATGGTTTTGTTAGAACCTTAACTTTTTAAATGGAGAACAGTTATGTTTTTATTTAAATTTACCAAGCTCAGAATTGCAATTTTTACTGGTCTAGTTACTGCTATAGTTCTTGGGGTGCCTTTGATGGCCTTGATTTCTTGGTCCATAAGCCCGAATTTTATTAATGATATACATATTTTTATTGTTAAAATTCCGATTGATTTTGTATTTAATGATAATAATTTTATAAAAGACAAGTTACTAGTGGATAACTATAAGGAGGTTTCTCCTCTTGGTATAATATTTTCGATGGTTTTTTATTCAGTTATTATGTTTTTTATTTCCTTGCCGGCCAACATGGTCAAAGAGGAGGATTAAAAAATCGGTCTTAATGACCGATTTTGTTTTTTTGGCATGTGAAATCTGGACTTATCGTCGATGTTTTAAGGCGTGCGACAATGTTACTTCATCCGAATATTCAATTGATGAACCTGCAGATAAACCTTGAGCAAGTCTAGTGACCCTTACTCCAAGAGGTTTAAGTTTCTCTGTTAAATAAATGGCAGTAGTTTCCCCATATGTATTTGGGCTTGTGGCGGCAATAATTTCAATATTATCGGAGGTTATACCCGGTTCATTACTAAGCATGTGCACTCTTTTAATTAACTCGCTTATTTTAAGGCCATTTTGCCCGTTTGATGGGCTAATTGCACCGCCCAATACATGATAGACACCATCATATATCCCAGTTTGTTCCACTGCATTAATGTCGGTTATTTTTTCAACCACTGCTATTTTGAACTTGTCTCTTTTTGGGTTTGAGCAGACCGAACAAAGTTCATTTTCGGCAAAATTAAAACATTGGCGACAAAAGATTGGGCCGTTTCTCATATCTCTTAATGCATCTCCAAAATCTTTTAAATCCATTTTATTCCAACTGGCTAAATCTAATGCCAAACGCGTAGCTTGTCGAGGGCCGATGCCCTGAAGTTTTGTTAGATATTCAATTATTTTATTTATTTTTGAGTTCATTAAATATTTTTTGCTAAGTTTTTAAATGTTACCCTTTCTTCATCAAAGTAGAGCTCTGCTTGACCTATGGGACCATTTCTGTGCTTTGCAATCATTATTTCCGCTATGTTTTTCTTTTCTGTTTCTTTCCTTGCTCTGTCTTCACGGTAAATAAACATTACAACATCGGCATCCTGTTCAATACTACCACTGTCTCTAAGATCTGAAAGTTTTGGTCTTTGGTCAGGACGTGTTTCTACTGCACGACTTAGCTGAGACAAAGCTAAAACAGGAACATTCAGCTCTCTTGCTAGGGCCTTAAGGTTTCTTGATATTTCTGTTATTTGTTGGACGGGGCTATCGTAATGCCTTTGGTTTTTAACAAGCTGTAGGTAGTCTACAACTATTAATCCAAGCCCATGTTCGGCCTGCAGTCGTCTTGCCATAGCCCTTATTTGTAATATGGTTGGGGACGGGGTGTCATCTATAAATAATTTAAGATTTGATAGGTTGTCTAGGGCAACCATTATTTTTTCAAAGTCGTTGCCATCGCCTTCCGATGACAATTTACCGGTTCTTAATTTAAAAGCATTAACATTTGCCTCCGAAGCAATTAAACGGTCAACGACTTGATCGCGAGACATTTCAAGAGTAAAAAACCCTACAGGTAAATTGCTTTTTCTGGCAACATTTCTTGCTATATCAAGTGCCAAGGTTGATTTACCAAGAGAAGGTCTTGCTGCCAAAATTATCATATCTGATTTTTGTAATCCTGATAAAATATTGTCTAAGTCATAAAATCCTGTAGGAACTCCTCGCAATGTGCCATCATCTTTGTGTAGGCGATCTAAACGTTCAAAGGCTTCTTTTAATGAGGCATCAAGAGAGTCAAAAGATCTTTGTACTGAGCGTTGTGAAATGGCGAATAACTTCTGTTCTGCTTGGTCAAGCAACGAGTCAACATCATCATCTTCTTGATGGCCTAAGCCTATTATTTCGTGGGCTGTGGTTATTAAATCTCTCAGAACCTTTTTCTTTTGAACTATCTTAGCATAACTTAAAATATGAGCGGATGTGTTTACTAGATTAACTAATGTTGTGATGTATCCAACACCTCCTATCTGTTCAAGCTGTCCTGATATTTCAAGCGAATTTGATAGGTTCACAATATCAATAGGCTCTCTTTTTTCGCTTAATTTTACAGCATTTTCGTATATTATTTGATGAGCTCTTGAATAAAAATCTTGAGGCATCAAAAAATCAACCACCCTATTGAGTGATTCATTATCCAGTACTATTGAGCCCAATACTGACTTTTCTGCATCAATGTTTTGAGGGGGGAGAGGGGCTTTTGATCTGTCTTTATTGGCCATGGAAACATTATATCAAATAACAAAAAATGAAATATGTTGACCCCGCCCTTGAAAGTTTGTCATATGATAGTGTATGAAAAATTAAAAAAACACAATTTTCAAGAGCAGGACTGACATTAAGAGGTTAACTGCTTAACGTAATAGTGCTTTGGAAGATTTAAAAAACAGTCCCGCAAAGGCGGAACTGTTTTTATAAATTGCTCATGGATTTTCTGTGCAATTTTCTATAATAATTTATTGCAAACCTATGAGCCTCGGCATTAACCGTTAATATTAAATTTTTCACAGCGGGCGGTAGTTTTGTTAAGTGTGTGGAGTTTTTTTGCTCGTTAATATAAATTTTAATACCTTTGTGTTTTTTATTTTTAGTTAACGCAATAATAGTGGGTTTGAAAATTTTGTTTTCCGCATCTTGAACTTTATTAGAAATAAAAAATTGGGAATTAGAAATTATAGTTTTAGCAATCTGAAACTGTGCCTTGCCTCCATCAACGATAATTAGTTCAGGGTACGCCCAATCATTATGTTTAAATCTTCGTTCTAATATTTCTTTTAACATCGCTATATCGTTTGCGCCTGAGACTTTTTTGATTTTAAATTTTTTGTATTGTGTTTTATCCGGACGGCCATTTTTAAAAACAATCATTGCACCTACGGCATATTCCCCTTGAATATTTGCTATATCGTAACCTTCAATGCGAAAGGGTGTCGAAGACAGACCTAGTGACTTTTTTGCTTCATTTAAAACCTTCTTATGATTTTGATTAATTCTGGTCCCTGATAAATATTTACTATTAAGAACAATTTGGGAATTTTCAAAGACTTTTTCTAGTTTGTGAACTTTGTTTTGTAGTATCTCTGCTTCTTCAAATTTTTCATTTTTAGACAATTCTTGTACTTCTTTTTTGAATTTTTTAATTACTGAATCCTTTTTGCCACTTAACACATCTCTTATCGCTTTTATGTTTTTAATATATTCTTTTTTTCTGAAATCTAGATCTTTAATTTTTGATTCGGGATTTTTTATACAGCAGATTCCAAGGCAGTTTCCTATGTGGTAATTTAAGCAATAATTGTTGTGCTTTTGTTTGCAGTTGCAGTAGGGGAATATTTTGCGAAGCAAGCGCAAAGAAATTTTTAGCGCTGTTCCATCAGTAAAAGGTCCCAAAAAATCAAAAAGTTTTTTGTTTTTAAATTTGGGGTTTTGGGGCTGGTGGGTGATATAAATTTGTGGAAATTCTTCATTGCTAAATCCTATGTAAAAATATTGTTTATCATCTCTTAACATTATATTGAATTTAGGCCTCTGCTTTTTAATAAGCTGGGATTCAAGAATTAGGGCTTCAATTTCAGAATCAGTTTCCTGCCACTTAATTTTTTCAGCTAATTCAACCATTTTTTCAATACGTGGGCTATCGTTCTTTTTGTAAGAGTTAAGTCTGTTTTTAAGGTTCGATGCTTTGCCAATATAAAGAACCTGGCCATTTCTGCCCTTAAAAAAATAAACTCCAGGAGAGTTTGGGATTGATGTCGTGTCTATTTTCATGTTGACATTTTAGCATTTTATATTGTATCTTACAATCAGACATTTAAAAATTTCAAAGGAGAAAGAAGTGAGAACAGCAATGTTTTTTTCTGTGTTTATGTTTGCTATTTGGTTAAGTCCGGCGTTTTCCCAAGACAAACCAATCGGCAGATTTACATTTTCAGAAATACACGACAATGTTAAGGATTCCGTAGTAACTTTAGAGGTTGAGGCTACTGTAGTGATTCAGGGTAGGCCGCAAAGTGCAGACGGAAGCGGGAGCGGTGTTGTTTGGGGTAAAGATGGTTATATCGTTACAAATAAGCATGTAATACAAGAAGATTCTAGCGTTAATGGCCAAGAAATTAAAAGACGTGCAAGAAAGGTCTATGTTGTTTCGCCTACAGGCATTAAAATAACAGCAACTATAGTTGGAGTGGCCCCTGACACAGACTTGGCACTAATTAAGATTAATGAAGAATCAGTAGCAAACTTTAAAGCTATGGAAATTGGAGACTCAGATTCTATAAGAGTGGGGGAGCATGTATTGGCTATTGGATCTCCTTTTGGCCTTGGTGGTACATTAACTAGCGGTATTGTAAGTTCAGTTAGATCAATAGATATGAATGGCAGTAAATTACCTCACCAAATGATACAAACTGATGCAGCTATCAACCCCGGCAATTCAGGCGGTGCCCTAGTAAATTTAGACGGTGAGCTTGTGGGTATCCCCACGATGATTATTAGCAGGACTGGCAGTAACGCTGGAATTGGGTTTGCTATACCCTCTAATGTCGTAAAAAAGATTGTTGAGGATATAAAAAACGAAAAAACCTCTCTTGGATATCTTGGTATAAATGTTCAAAATGTAAATGAGCTAAGTTCGGTAATTAGAAAACAATTGGGGCTTCAAGATGCCGGGGGCGTCATGGTTACCAGTTTGGTGCCCGATGGGCCTTCTGCTAATTCCGGCATATCTCAAGGGGATATCATTTTGAGTGTAAATGCTCAAGAAGTTAAAGACGATGTGGGGTTTCGTTGGCTTGAGCGGAGTCTTAGCCCCGGCAAAGAAGCTTTTTTAGAAATTAAAAAAAGAACTCCTAATGCTGTGGAAAAAGTTAAAATAGTAGTGGGAGAGAATAAGGAAGCCGATACATTGTAATCGGCTTTTTTTTATAAATAAAAACCCCGCTTAAGTTGGCGGGGTTGCCAAGATTAAATCTTGGCTAGTGGCATAAATAGCATTAACAATAAGCTAGCTATTATAAATTGTGGTGTTATATTTTTAAACTTAGGAGATTCTTTTACTCCTATTACTTTGCGTTCTTCGGTGAGAATAGTATCTAATTCTTTTGATAATTCTTTCCCTGATTGGGAAACTATGGGTTTGCAATTAATTTGACTGCAAACCTCTTCAATGTATTGTTTGTCAGGTCTTGTTTCTATGAATTTACCTTCATCTGGACCTGCCTCTTGAGTATAGAATTCAAGAACATTGCCCGACTCGTCTTTTACCTTGGGGATTAAAGAGGGTTCTTCTTCTATGGTGCCGATGCTTACTATAAATATTTTAACATCTTCATTTCTGTTTCTTAATTCAATGGCTTCTTGGCGTGTTTTGTCCAAGTGTTCATCGTCTGTTGCTTGTTCGCCATCCGTGATTATGATTAGAATTTTTATTTGATCATCAGAGGTGAAAGATTTTAGTCCTTGGGTTATAGAATCCCATATATTTGTACCATGTGTTTTAAATCTTCCTAAAAACCCTTTTGTGATACGGCCAATTTCATGATTTAAGATGTCGTAGTCTTGTGTGGGTACGACCACAGCAGGAATTGCAATATCCGTAAACCTATATAGGGCAATTTTGTCTTTTCCACCCTCACGCTTAACTCTCTCTATTAAGTTATAAACTTCAGTTTTTGCAGCTTCAATTCTTGAGGGCTTAATATCTTCTGCTAGCATACTTAATGTGCTATCAATAGATACAACTATTTGAGAAGGTTCGTACTGGTTTTCTTCGCCATGTTCTTTTATGGATGGTTCAAGAAGAGATAGACCTATAAGAAGTGCAAGAAAAGTCATCACCAAGACTTTGGCCATAATTTTAAATGGACCAAGAAGACTTGTTTTGCTTTGTTTTGCTTGTTTTTTGCAGTTGTTATATCCTCCAAAATGTTTGTATAACCTCCAAATTCTTAAGGACCAAAACAAATAAAGAAAAAAAGTAACAATACTGGCCAAAAAAACATGCCATAAGTATTGATTGTGTAGGAAAAAAATTTTGGACAAAGACAATCCTTCTAGCATATCATCCTCCTTAGGGTTTTATTGTTTTGTCTTTGCCTGCACCCGGTTGTACTAATGTATTGGGGTTATTGTTTCTCCTGTGGCTTAGTACAGCTCCTGCTTTTGCAGCCATCGCTTGCGCTTTCTTTTTTTGTGACTGGAGAAGCTCCAGGTTTACCTGAGTGTCGTAATCATGACCACCCGGATATTTTTCCTGCGCCTCCTTCCATCTTTTTTCCGCAGTGTTTACATTGCCCCTATAAAGGGCAATATTCGCCAATAGGTATAAACAGTTTCCTGCTAATACATTGTTGTTTGATTCGGCACAATTATTAAGCGTGGCCATTGCATCGTCATATTCGCCTAACTCTGCTTTGATTCTACCTCTTTGATAGTCCAAATATTCATCTATGCCCAAAATGTCTAGAAAGGGCATTTTGTTAATGGGCCAGTAGACCCAACTATTGCGAACTTTATCTATGGAATCAGTCGCAACGTTATATTTTTTTAGTTCAAAGTTTGTGTTGCTTGATTTCATTACTTCGTTGTATTCATTGTGAAGAATGCCATAGTATGCAGGGACAATAGCTAAACTTAATAGAATAAAAGCTGTTAGTACTTTCATGGTTTCTCTCCTTTGTGCTAGTTGCTGGGAAAAAGATTCTCAATAAATATCAGTAATGCCAAAATTCCTGCTGCTAACCATATAAATTGCTGATATGATTCTCGGTTGCTGTATTTTATTTTCGTAGTGACCTCGTTTTGTTCTAATCTGCTTACTTCCATAAAGAATCTTTTTACATCTTCATAATCATCACCGGCAAAATATTTTCCACCGGATTGATTAACCATTATTCTTAGATTTTTAAGATGTTCCGGTATATTATAATTTTCACCCCGAACGATAAAACCATCCGAGTTTCTATAAGCCTCATTGTCTCTTATCTCAATGTAATAAACTTTTATGCCAAGCCGTGCGGCCAGCCATATTGATTTTATTGGATCAAGACCAGTGTTAGAATCTCCATCAGAAAATAGAATAATTACTTTGTGTTTGTTTTCTTCCGGTGGGGTTAAGCTAATGGCCTCTGCAATAATTGCATTATCCTCAGATCCTGAAGATTCATTCGGCAGTCCCATTTCGGGCATATTAAGGGCATTAACGGCATTCCATAGTCTGATGATATCAAATTCAGCATCTGGGCTGCCTGTTTCTTGTCGTAGTTTTTTATTCCATATGTTTTCATTTATGGCAAGAACGGATACAAATATTCCTTCTCCGATAGCCGTAGAACCGCCGAACATGGAACCCGTTATTCTTTTGGACGAATTTATAAAGAGGTCTTTATCTAGAGTGGGGTATTGGATTACACCAGCTCCCCATCCTTCGCCTCCTCCTGAAAATGCGGTGAGCCCGACTGAGTCTACTTCTTTTCGGGATTCTAGAAATTCTTGGAGTATTTTTTTAACAAATTCTAGTTTTGTCATGGCGTATAGATCAATATTTATATCCATACTGCCTGATACATCAATGCAGGGGACAAGCACCTTGCCTATAATAGTTGTTTCTGTGCTGGATTCCTCTATAAAAGGAGCAGCAAGAGCAAACAAAAGCACAAAAGCCAAAGATAGATATAAAATTTTAGGTAATACTGATATTGTTTTCCAGATAAAAGAAATTTTTGCTGTGGCAAGTTTGCTTGAATAAGATATGCCGCGCCTCTTCCTAATTTTAGAAATAAAAAAAAGGAGGAGGACAAATATTAAAATTCCCAGCAGGAATTCAGGGTGCTTGAGTTCCATGTCCTACCTCCTTTGTAGTTTCTTAACCCAGGATCGTCTGATTTTTTTAGCCCTATTAAGTTTATTAAGTTCTTCTTTTAATACAGCCACATCTTGGTTAGTTATTTCTTCATCTTGAAGATATTCAGCAGCTTCTAGTACGCCTATTTCTGTTGCTTTATATCTTTGTTGCAAATGTTTAAGCATTTCTTGTGCAGTATATGAGTGGGCCAACTCTTTTTGTTTTAATTTGGCCATGTTGCCGATGTGGCAACGCAATTCCCATATAAAATCTTTGAGTTTTGCTTGGTCTGGATTTTTTTCTAGAGCACTTAATTTAAATTTTAAATTGAACATGCTCACAAAATAAAAACTATTAACAAACAAAGCTATTTTTGTTTTTGTCGAGCGTATAATATTGGCAATACCCACCTTTTTTACGTGAGATAATAGCCGAACAAATGGTCCCGACAAACCCCAAAGTGCCAAAACAAGGGCTAGACATCCCAGAACTTTAGCTATCAATATTGGCAAATAGGAAACAAGCCAGTATCGATCTTTTTCCATGCCTCCCAATATTTTTTTGAGAGGTTTGAATTCACTGGTTTCCATCAAAACACTATTGGTCCTGACTTTTACAACCGGTGTTGAAAAATTTTCAATAGAGCTTGAGCCGTCGGACTCATTTGTAACCCTATAAAAAATATTCATTTTGGGAATTTCAAACATTTTCATTAGACTTACTTCATAAAGCGCCAATGTATACTCATATATTAATTCCTCATAAGGACCTCTATCGATTGTTTCGTTGTAGAAATTAATTAGGCTGAAGGGTTTTAGATTTGGCCCTTCAAGATTTGAAGCATCTTTAATGCCTTCCTTTGCCAGTTCGTTTGGCGGGATCCCGTTTAATATTTGGACCCCTTTTTCTTTTAAGATTACAAGTCTTAGTACTGTGTGCTCACTTATGTTGACCACATCTTGAAAAGACTCATCATAGGAAATAAATGCCACAAGGGGTACTTTGTTAAGATTTACTGCTGGTATGGCAACTTTTTCTGTTTGTTTTTTTGTAACAAGGACTTCTTGTCCATCCTTGTTTTTTTCAAAGCTAGAAACAGGGAAGTCATATTTTATTTCTAGGCCTTCTAACTTGTATTGGCCATATGACAAGGTGTCAGCAGGCTTGAGAATAAGCGTAGCAATTGTTGCGTTGTATTCTCTTTCTTGGCCTATTGGGACTGGTTTTGTAAAAACTAGTTCCTGGACTGAGAAGTTGTCGCCAACATTCTCGAGTCCGCTAGGATCATAATTGACATCCTTCCTTACAGAAAGACCAAATTTAATTTCAACATTTTGACCCGGTAAAAAATCTTTATTTACAACCTGAGTTTCAACAACTAAGGGTTTTAATGGAGCCTGGCCATGCAGTTCAAAGCTGAACAGCACAGCGAGGATTGTAGCAAGTTTTGTGAGTTGAGCTGTTGCCTGCATGTGTTCTCCTGTGCCTAGTGCTTTTCTTCGAGTAAATCAGCTAATTTTTCAAGGTTCCTTTCCAATTCTGTAGAAGTATCTACTAAAAGGAAATCTAGTTCATATCTTTTCAAAGTTTCCATAAGTTTGTCAAGTGTATCCGAGCTTTGTTTTGCTATAAAACTCATGCCTGTTTCAGGGTCTGACAATCTAAGAAAACCCATACCAAGACCCGGTATTTTTGTTTCAGCCGGGTCTCTCATTATTAGAGCTATTGTGTCTACCTCTTCAGAGATTCTGAAGATGTTATTTAGGTCAGCAAGATTTTTTTCTAAATAATTACTGTCATGACAGTTAATTAAAAAATCGGATATGATGAATATTAAACCCGGCCTATTGAAAACGCCTTCTTCCATTCCATCTTCAATGTATTTTATGGCGTTAGAGAAAGATGTGGTCTTGGTTTTGCTGGTTAGTCTTTTTATCCTAGGCTCATTTTCTAATATGATGCTTTGTGAAAATATAAGGCCACTATCGTATACTATTTCATTATCAACAACAATAAAACGAAATCTATTTCCTCCTCCCATTGCAGCTTCGCTAATATTGAATGCTAGATCTACCCCTTGTTCATACTTACTCTTAAAAGTTCCAAATTGCATTGAATTTGAACAATCTATGACAAAAACTATATTTACGCCTTTATCAACCTGCTTTATGTCCACTCTTGGTTTGGCGTTTTCGCCTCTTTTTGCGGTAGATAAAGGATTAACTGATCTTAGGTCATCACCAAATCTATATTCTCTTCTCTCATCAAATTCATAACCGCGGGTGCTTATTTGTTGGCTTGAATGATCGCCTGCAAGCATTCCGTGTATTTTTTTTGATAAAAATAATCGTAATCTTTGATCCGGCATTTTATACCTCCTTTGGAACGAATGGGGTGTTGTTTATGATATCTGCCAAAACACTGTCGGTCAGGTGGTTTAGGTGGCTTTTCTCTCCTTTTTCTCCACCATAGCCAAACTCAATTGCCAATCTTTTACTAATGGCATATCTGCCTCGAAAGGCAGGTATAATCCATTTTTTTACATCTTGCTGGCTAACTTTATCGCGCCCACCCAGGAATGCTTCAACGCCTGCTGCAATTTTTAGATCTTCGCCGGCTCTTACTGAGGGCGATTCTCCACCCTCGCCTTCCTTTTTTGCTGGGTGATAATATGCTCTTTCTGTTATGTCGGCAATATAGCGAACCGGAGTAGAATTCGGTTTTAGGTTAAGTGTATAATTTTCGTAAATTAATTTGCTCCACTTTGTAAGTTCTGCAGGTGCAAGGAGTACATTTAGTTTTTTGGGCACTTGATCTCTCGCAATAATTTGACGAAGTTCCTCTGTCGTTGGGAACCCTACAAATATTTTGAACATGAATCTATCCATAAGGGCTTCTGAAACGCCATAAGTTCCAGCTGTCTCGATCGGATTTTGAGTTGCGAAAACGTGAAAGATTGGACCCAGATTTCGGGGTTCATTTTCAAACGTAACCATTTTTTCCTCAAGAGCGTCTAATAAACCTGCTTGGAATTTTTGGGTGTTCCTGTTCAGCTCATCTGCGAGAAGGATATTCGTGAAAATAGGACCTTCGGAAAAAACAATCCCGTGGATTGTCTTGCCTTCTACTTTTTGGGAGTATAAAAGATCGCTGGGTTCCCAGTCGGGAGTACCCTGGAGCCTTTTAAATTTAAGATCCATTACTCTTGCCAAAACATTAATCAAAAGAGTTTTACCTCTGCCTGGAGCAGCTTCAAAAATTACATGGCCTCTGCCGCTATAACCAGCCAAAAGTGCTACAATTAGACCTTCAATTGATTCATCAAGCCCGATAATTTCTTTGTGAACTTCTTCTTTAATCTTTAATACTTTTTGTCTAAAATCCTCGGCTTCTTCGTCTGTGAAGCTGAGATTTCTTTTGCTAAGAATGTGAGTATTCATGATTGTCTCCTGGACTAATTGTTAAGGTTCTTTCCACAAAAGAATATCCTATTATAGTTTAAATGACAAGTATAATTTTACGGCGATATGCAATGCTTATTTGTTCTTGACCATTGTGGTCTTTAAGTTTAAAATTAGCATAGTTTTTTAAAATATAATTAAGGAGACAATGATGAAAAAAATTAGAATCTTGGTAACCGTGCTTGTGTTCTTGGTTTTTATTTTTGCACCTGTTTTTGCACAAAACACCGATGATGAAATTCTTAATGCCGACCCCGAGTTGGTTACAAGAAATTTTAATGCTCAAATAACGCAACGCTTGGGTATGTTTTCGAAGCCTTATTATGTAGACAACATTAAGGATCGCTGGGCAAATGGAACCTTGGGGTTCTCTATTAAGTTTATTGATCAAGCTGAATATGAAAAAAACAAACTGAGCGAAGGTGTGACAATAAGCCCATTTTTCATAAACAGACAGCTCGTTATTGGTATTTTGCATGATAATGCAGATGATGTTGCATCATTGATTGATTCTGGCCACCTAGAGCATGAAAGAATGAATAGAGGGTTGGATGCAATTTTAATTGCTCTTGAAATGATTTATGAAAGAAAAAACAATGAACAAAGACAAGAAATAATGAATAGTTTGGAAGAATTATCAAGAATTCAAGATGACGAACAAAGAGAAAGAAAAATTTTAGAAATTTTCAAAACTAATATGACCACGATGGAAGCGCTGATGTTCGCCGGAGAATTTATTAAAAGGTACTCCAGTGTTCATTCATTAAGCGAGATGAATTCAGATATATCTGCTATTTTGGGTAATGAGAATAGAAGTAGATTAGATAAGATACTTTTAGATGGTTTTATAAGGGGTATAGATTTTTGGAAAAATGAAAGCGGTACTGAGGAAGATAACAAGGAATATTATAATGATTACGATGATTACTTAGAATAATAATTATAAAATTTTTAAAGCCCCGCCAAGGCGGGGCTTTTATTGTGCATAAAGATTATTCCGGGGTTTAATTTTTTGCTTTTAGATTCCTGTCGCCTGTGGTATATATTTGAGTATGGATGATTTACAAAAATCTATAATGGCAACACTGATTTATTATGATATTTTTGATTATCCGTTGAGTAGGGACGAGGTTTTTAATTATTTAATAAAAACTTTTCCCAGAAGTGTTGTTGCTAAAAAAGATTTGGTGGGGCGTTCTCTTGCTGATTTAATTAAAAAAAATAAAATCGATTTAAACGGCGATTATTATTTTTTACCAAATCGTGAATATTTAATTCCTCTAAGAAAAAAGAAAGACAATATTTTAAATAAAAAAATAAAACGTACAAGACTCGCAGTTTCTCTTATGAGTTTTTTGCCGTTTATCAAAGCTGTTTTTGCATCCGGCTCTTTGGCTACAGGAAGCACAGACGAGTTGAGTGATTTGGATGTTTTGGTTGTTGTGAAGCATGGCAGGATGTGGACTGCCAGGTTTTTGATTGTTGTTTTAATGTCTCTTGTCGGGATTAGACGAAAACCAACTGATAAAATAGCACCTGATAAAATATGTTTAAATCATTATATAACCGATAAATCATTGCATATTGATTTAAAAAGTGTTTATAACGCACAAACATATTCTCGTTTAATACCCCTTTTAGTAAGAGAAGAAGCTATAGTAGATGAGTTTAAGGAGAAAAATAAGTGGGTTCTAGATTGTGTTCAAAAATGGAATTTTAATTCAAACCAGCACAAAAGAGCCAGCATGGTTTCAAGGGCTATATCTTTTTTATTTGAGAGAGCTTTAAGTTTTTATTGGATCGGAGGAGTGGTAGAAAGCAAAACTAAAAACATTCAGCTTGGTAGAATAATTAAAAACCCTCTCACTTATAAAGAGGGGAGCAAGGTTGTGTATTGTGATGAGAGATTAGAGTTTCATCCCGACTCACCAGAAAAATATATAATTAAGAAGTATGGCGACAAATTAAGTGATTTGGGTATTGTGGTTTAATTTTTAATTGATTTAGTAAGGCGATATTGAAAATTCCCGAGGTTGATTCCTGGGGAGTTTTATTGTAAATTAATATAAATTTAGTTCATTAAAAACATGGGGAAAAATATATGGAACACAATAACTATGAATTTGAGAACGGATTAAAGAAGATTTTTTTAAGTTGTTTATTGAATTTTGTTTTCCTAGCTATGATTTTGTTTTTAATTACGGTTCCTGTTGGTGCTCAGGAGATTATGCCCTTATCTGAGGTAAAACCTGGCATGGAATGCTATGGCTATTCTGATTTCGGCAATGGAGAGCCCGAGAAATTTAAATGCAAAGTGATATCAATTGATGACATTGGCCTAGGTTTTTATAAAGGAATTTTTGCAGAGTATTATGATGGCCCCAAATTAAAAGGGGACGGTAAGGGTAGCGGAAAATTACTCGAAACCACGCGTATTATGCAGGGCATGTCCGGATCCCCTATATATATAGACGGCCGATTGGTGGGCTCTGTGATGACGAGTTTGGTTTTTGGCAAATGGCCTCAAGGTCTTATTATGCCTATTCAATACACATTTGATTTTTATAAAAATAGCCAAGGCATTTCAAATAAATGGCTTTCCCAAAGCACGCCCGGCAATATTATTGATCAAACACCAGCTGTAAACGGCGAGCTTGTTTTTGCCCCGGGAGACAGTGTGGCAATTTGTTTTGCGTGGAATGATGAAGGGGGGGTTGCTTGTGCCAATGGCACAGTTATTACCAGCAGATTTGAAAACACAGCGGAGACATTATATGTTTTCGGCCATTCCATGGAAGGTCTTTTCAATATGGGGGTAATGGGGGCGCCAATTTTTAAGGCCAACACATTAACAAACATTGCTTCTACGATGATATCTTCAAAATTCATTAAAACAACCGGAGGTCCAATCGGGACTGCTATCTTCAACGGTCCGTTCGGGGTCGTCGGAAAATTGGGAGTTACAGCTAAAAGTTTTGAGTTAAACATAATCGTAAAAAACAAAAAAGGTGAAACTTATGAAAATAAAGTTTATTGCGCTTATAGCAAGATTATCCCCGCTTTACTTCAGTTGACACTTAAGAATGCCGAGAATTTATTGGATGGGAGCTTGGATATGGATATAGATTATAAAGTAAGGGGAAAGAATACACCCGACCTTTTAGCAAAAAGTAAATTTTGGGGAGCGTTTCTATTTCCAGGCAACAGCGGTAAAAAAGTAGACTTTTTTACTTTGCCCGATGAATTGCTGATGTATGTCGGTGGGCCTGAAAATTTAAATCCAAATGTTGAATCTATTGATATTGTTTTATCCCAAAGCGAGACAGATTATAAAACATTAGTTTTTAATGAAAAAGCTGTTGCCGAATTTGTAGATGAAGACAAAACTAAGGTTTCCGTTACCACTTTTTTATATGATGAAGACGGTAATGAGGTTAATTTTAAATTTCTAAGAAAGATCGATGAAAGTCTTCATGGTAAAAAAATTAAGTTATCATCAGGAAATTATTTGGCAAATTTAGTTTTAAATAAAAAATGGCAGGCATCCCCTGAGGTTATTAAGTTGTTGAATTTTACTCAGAACAGAAATAATATTTATGCGTATTGCGAAGATTGCGGTTCAGATGACAAGGCAACCGGTAAAAGCAATGCTCATGGATTGTCTTCGGCAGAGGCTTGGTTTTTTAACAAACAAAGCCCAAACGATAGATTTTTAATTTTTGATTCATTTGAAGTTCCAGGAAATTATGTTGTTCTTGGAAATTCTAATTTTACAATGCCTAACCCCAAAGAGGAGGGCAAAGATAAAGAAACTAACGAAGATAAAAAAGAGGAAGAAGAAAAGGAGGATAAGAAAAATATAGTTTAATAAGAACAAAATTTTTTCATGTTATTTTAATTCAGTCTATATAATATATATTTACCCCGACATGGAAAAATATCCCCGTACAATAACGGGGATTTTGTATGACTTCGATATTTTTTAAGAATGGGGCTGATCCCGCCCTTGAAATAAATAAGTTCAACTATGTGAAGTAGTGGCGACGGAATCAATTTCAAGAGCGGGGTTGACTGGATTTTTGTTTTTGTTAACATATTTGTTATTAGCACTCTTATATAATAAGTGCTAACTAAAGCGACACAGATGTGTTGATATTCACGAATAATAATTATAATTCGTGTTTATTTATGCATCAGCGTCTAATATTAGGTATGAAAATTAAGCCATTATCCGACCGTGTCGTATTGGAGCCGGTCAAAGAGGAAAATAAAAAAGGTGGTATTATTTTGCCCGAAACCGTGAGCAAAGAAAGGCCAGAACAAGCTAAAGTTGTTGCTGTCGGTCCTGGTAAAATGGGCGATGACGGTAAGCTTATCCCCGTTAGTCTTAAAAAAGGCCAAGTGGTTTTATTTACTAAATATGGCCCTAACGAGGTAAAGGTAGAAGATAAAGAATATTTAATTGCCAGAGAAGAAGATGTGTTGGCTGTTTTGGAATAATAATTTATTAAATTAAAAGCTTTAAGAATACGAGCTGGTTTAGCTAAGTCTAAGTCGCCAAAGGCGACAGATGTAGCAGTCAGCAAGTTAAAAAAATGGCTAAACAAATAATTTACAAAGAACAAGCCCGCGAATCGCTAAAGCGCGGTGTTGATAAAATAGCAAATGCAGTTAAGGTTACCCTTGGTCCTAGAGGCAGGAATGTTATTTTAGATAAGGGTTTTGGCGCACCTATTATTACCAAGGATGGTGTGACTGTTGCTAAAGAAATCGAGCTTAAGGACAAGTTTGAAAATATTGGCGCTGAGCTTATAAAGGAAGTTGCATCAAAAACCGGAGACATTGCAGGTGATGGAACAACGACAGCAACAGTTCTTGCACAAGCTATTGTAGCCGAGGGTTTTAGCGCGGTGAACTCAGGCGCAAATCCCGTGTTTTTAAAAAGAGGTATAGATAAAGCAGTAGAGAGTATTGCCAAAACACTCGATAAAAACAAAAAAGATGTATCAGGGTATGACAGAATAAAGGAGGTGGCTTCTATTTCAGCCAATGATACAGAAATGGGTAAACTCATAGCGGATGTTTTTGATGAAGTTGGTAAAGATGGAGTTGTTACAGTAGAAGAATCACAGACTTTTGGTCTTGAAAAGGAGTTAGTCGAAGGAATGCAGTTTGATAGAGGATATATTTCGCCTTATATGGTTACAAGTACTGAGAGGATGGAAGCTGTGTATGATGATCCTTATATTTTAATAACAGATAAAAAAATATCATCAATTCAGGACATATTGGGAGTGCTTGAAAAAATATCGAAAGGAGGCAGGAAGGATTTGGTAATAGTTGCGGAAGACGTGGATGGAGATGCCTTGGCAACTCTTGTTGTTAACAAACTTCGAGGTAACCTCAATACCCTCGCCATTAAGGCTCCAGGATTTGGAGACAGGAAAAAAGAAATATTGGAGGATCTCGCAATTGTTACTGGCGGCGAAGTTATTTCAGAAGATAGAGGGATTAAGTTAGATTCTGTAGAATTAAATCAGCTTGGACGCGCAAGAAAAGTTGTATCAAACAAAGAAAGCACAACAATCATTGGCGGCAAGGGCAAAAAGGGTGATATAGATAAGAGGGTAGCTCAAATAAAAGGACAGTTGGCAAATACTAAATCCGACTTTGATAGAGAGAAACTGCAAGAACGTCTCGGGAAACTCACAGGAGGCGTTGCGGTAATAAAAGTCGGTGCAGCAACGGAAACTGAAATGAAAGAAAAGAAATTTAGAATAGAGGATTCAATCGCAGCTACACGTGCGGCATTAGAGGAGGGGATTCTCCCCGGTGGGGGTATCGCCTTGTTTGAGGCAGCAAAAGAGCTTGATTACAAATCAGCCGGTGTTGGCGAGTTTGGCGATGAAGCCAAAGGTGTGGCAATAATAAAGTCAGTACTTGAGAAACCGTTAAGAGCTATTGCTGAAAACTCAGGAAAGGACTCAAATGAGGTAATTCACAAGATTTATCATGGAAAGCCCGGTGAAGGTTTTGATGCTGCATCCGGTAAATATGTTGATATGATGAAAGCAGGCATCATTGATCCTCTTAAGGTTGTAAAAACATCTCTTATAAATGCAGCTTCTGTTGCATCATTAATTCTTACAACTGAAGCCGTGGTAACAGATTTGCCTGAACCAGAAAAGGATTCAGGATCTGCTGGAGGAATGGGAGGAGGAATGCCCCCAATGGGAGGCATGGGTGGATTTTAAGGAACGCATAGTAAGGCGGATTCCCGAATTAAGTTGGTGGGGGGTTAGTTTTGATTCCAAATTAAATTAATTAAAACCGCGCCTGGAGGCGCGGTTTTAATTTGGCAAAAATAAGTATTAGTGATAATCTTTTAAAAAGTTTTTTAAAATAATAAATAAAATGGAGGATTGAAATGACCATCGTGGTTTTTTTATTTGCTATGTTTTTGATGGCTATTGCTGGTTTTGACTTTAGTGGTAATTATTTGTCTTGGCCGGTTGTTTGGTCTTTGTGGATATGGGTGAACGCTTTAGATTTTCATAGTACCGAACTTAACTTGAAAAAAAATGACAATGATTTTGATACAGAGGGTAACTATTTGCCAAGGATTGTGATGAAAAAAATTAGTAATTATAAAGTTTTTATTAAATATTATAAAATACCCTTTGTTTTGATATTCGGTATTTTGACCTATTTTTTATTTACAGCCAATGTTTTGCTTGCTACTTCAATTTCGGTATTTATCGGGGCTTTGTATAACTATGCACTTTATTTTTTACCAAATGAGAGTTTATGAAACTCTCATTTATTTTTGTTTAAATTTTATTTGTGATATATTAAAATTTAAGTTTATCAAGTTTTAAAGCAAAAAGTTTATCAAGTTAAATACTTTATAAACTTTAAAAACTTTTAACTATAAAATATGAATTTGGGACTTATAATCTTAATAATCGCAGTTGTTTTTGGCCTATGGTTGGTCGGAGCATACAACATGCTTGTCCGCGTTAGAAACAGAGTTAAGGAAGCTTGGTCTGATATAGATATTCAATTGAAACGTAGATATGACCTTATTCCCAATTTAGTAGAGACAGTAAAGGGCTATGCAGCACACGAAAAAGATGTGTTGGAAAGCGTTATAAAGGCCCGTAGTGCGGCTATGAATGCCTCAAGTGTTAAGGAACATTCGGAGGCCGAAAACATGCTCTCAGGGGCTCTGAAGAGCTTATTTGCTATATCTGAGGCATATCCACAGCTTCGTGCTTCTGAAAACTTTGCTAAATTACAGGATGAGTTAACAGATACAGAAAATAAGATTCAAGCAGCAAGAAGATTCTATAATACTAATGTTTTAGATTTAAATACTAAGGTTGAGCAATTTCCCACAAACATTATCGCTGGGTGGTTTAAGTTTGCCAAGGAAGCATTCTTTGAGCTTGAGAACGAAGGCGAGAGAGAAAACGTTAAGGTAGAATTTTAGTTATAAAGTAATAATTTTTTAATTTTTAATTAATTTTTAATGAGTAAATTTTTAAATAAGGATAACTACTATCTGAAGTTTATAAAATTGAAAATTAATAATTAACTTTTTGGCTCAACAAAAAGCTAAATACATTTTTGTTTCGGGTGGTGTAATGTCCGGGGTAGGAAAGGGCATAGCAACAGCATCAATTGGCCGTATTCTTAAGGAATACGGTTATTCTGTGACTGCCGTTAAGATTGACCCGTATATTAATGTTGATGCCGGTACAATGAACCCGGTTGAGCATGGGGAGTCTTTCGTAACCGAAGATGGCTTAGAATGCGATCAGGACATTGGTAACTATGAAAGATTTCTTGATCACAATATTTTAAGAAGCAACTACATGACCACAGGATCTGTTTATCAAACAGTAATTCAAAAGGAGCGTAATCTTGAATATGGCGGTAGATGTGTTGAGGTTGTTCCCGATATCCCCAATGAAGTTATAAGGCAGATAAAAAATGCCGGAAAAATAAATAAAGCTGACTTTGTATTGATAGAAATAGGCGGTACGGTAGGCGAGTATCAAAACATGCTTTTTCTTGAAGCTGCTAGAATGCTAAAGACTGAAAGACCAAATGAGGTTTTAAATATTT
>PCXQ01000003.1 GCA_002794035.1 Candidatus Yanofskybacteria bacterium CG10_big_fil_rev_8_21_14_0_10_36_16 | reverse complement strand
AAGACCGGGCCTCGCGGTATTTTTCTTCCGAAAAATACATCGCTCCGGCCGTTCGATTCCAACTCAAAATAAGCAGATATTTTGAGCGAGAGACGGGAATCGAACCCGCGTTCTATGCTTGGGAAGCATATGTACTACCACTGTACTACTCTCGCAAAATTTAACGGGATTGTTCCTATTTTTAACAAAATAAAAATTATTCCTAAAAATGCAATCCCCGTGGGACGATTTGTAACCCCGCCTTAGCGGGGACAAATCGGGAAGAAGGTCGCATTCTGCTCCCGAAAAATAATAAATTTTTATAATTTATATATTTTTCGAGGATCCTCGATTTTGTAATCTTGATTTTATCAAGAACAAAATCGGGACATTGAATCACACCCGCTAATAATATATTTATGGAGTTAAAGGGGGCCAGATATCAAAACCGCATCTTTGTTTGTAATTTCCTTCCAATTCCTGCATTCGTTCATACCCACTTACTCTCTCAAGCTCCTCCACTATAAACATAAACTTCCGCTGAGATCCATCTACTAAAATAAAGTCAAGGACCTGAAAATACCTGTCTCCAACACTTTCTCCATATGAAAACACTCTCTTAATTTTACACTGCTCCAATAGTTTGATATATTTTTTATCATTAATTTTTGGTGTGCGTCTTGGGAAATCACCAAAAACAAAATATATTCCAGCGAGAATAAAAGATATAAATATGATGGGTAAAATAATTTTCCAATTTATTTTCATATATTTATTATAATACAGAACAATTGATTTTAATCCCCTGTTACATATTCAAATAATTTTCCGAAAAATGATTTTTCTTTTTTATGTTCGGGTTCAGCACTACTGCTTGCCTCAACATCACTGGAATTTTCATAAATATATATAACCTTTTCCCCAGGTTTAATCAAATCAAATTTCAAACGTGCCTGCATTTCCTTATATGTATCGCTTTGATAATACCCGGCATTTTCTTCTAATTCTTGTATTAGTTCTTCAGTTTCTTTAAGCTGATTTTCTAAATTAGATATCTTTCTGTTTAAATCAACTCTTTGAGGGTTTATTTGAATTAATCTTATAGCTAAAAATCCCACCAACAAAACCAATGGAACAGTTAGTAAAGGAGATTGGAACAATTTGTTATTCATTTTGCTTGACCAAATACTTAAGTCCTAATAGTATTAATAATATATGATTGGTAATAAAAAAATAATTCGTTGGTTCGGAATAATTGTTGCGGTTTTAACCATATTATCGTTGGTTGGCTTTGTATTGCTACCAGCTTTTTACTAGTATTTCTAAAATAATTATACCACACACCCCCCCGAATTAACGGGGTTGTTTTTTTTACAATAATGCGACGTAATTACGTCATCCAAAGCTGAGTTTTTTTCAAAAATTAATATTTTTAGAAAATATCTTCCTTCTTATTCCATATACCACCTTTGAAATAGAAAAGTTAATATCACGGAATCCTTCTAAAGATAAACAGAGTAGCGAGTTGTTGATTTTAATTACTTCTGTCTAAGTGGAAATAAATTAACGAAGCGAAGTGTAATTTTTCAGCTAAACAAAATTTGGTCTGAGTCCAAATATGTGCAGGGCTCAGGGAACCGTGAATTTTGTTCTGAAAAATAAGCGTAGCGAATATAATTTGTCCGCGAAAGACAAAATGTAATTAAAATTAATAACAAGTAGCTATCTTTTCAACCCGTTCACTTTGTTCAGGACTTACGCTATCGCTTCAGCATTTCTAGAAAAACCTTTTGTGGAATATTAACTTTTCCTATTTCTTTCATCTTCTTTTTACCTTTCTTTTGTTTTTCAAGTAGTTTTTTCTTTCGTGTTATATCTCCACCGTAAAGATAACCAGTTACATCTTTTCTTTGGGCTTTTATTGTTTCACGAGCAATAATTTTACCTCCAATAGCAGCCTGAAGAGCAACTGTAAAAAGCTGACGAGGTATTACATCTTTTAATTTTTCTACCATAGTCTTGCCCTCATTATAAGCCTTCTCACGAGGTACGATTTTTGAAAAAGGCTCAACTAAATCTCCCGCCACTAAAATATCCATTCGCACCAAATCAGCCATTTGATAACTCGGCTCTCCATAACTCATTGAAGCATACCCAGAACTGACGCTTTTAAGTTTGTCATAAAAATCAGTAATTATCTCAGCCAACGGTACCTTATATTTTATAACAACAACTTCTTTACCCAGATAATCTGTAGAAACATATTCATTTCTTAAATCTGCCATGAGTGTCATTAGTTGCCCCAAATAACTCGAGGGGCTTAATATTTCCAAATCAACAACTGGTTCTTCTATGCCCTCTATTCTTGAAGGATCAGGCATTGAAGCCGCTGACCTAACAATTTCCTTATTCTTGTTCTTCATCAAAACATGATATTCAACTGAAGGCGTTGATACTATTAAAGACAAATTATATTCTCGTTTTAATCTTTCACTAACTATCTCCACATGAAGCATTCCCAAAAAACCAAGTCTAAATCCCCTGCCAAGACCAGGAGATGATTCCGGTTCATAAACAAGTGAGGCATCTGTTAATTTTATTTTTGATAGAGCATCTTTTAATTCATCGTAATCATCGCCATTCTCAGGATAAAAACTAGCGAATACCATAGGTCGAGGCTCTTTATAGCCGGGCAACACTTGAATATTTTCTGTACCCAAAACAGTATCTCCAACTCTAACAAACCCCGGGTCTTTAAATCCCGTAGCAATATACCCCATATCTCCTGCAAATATTTCATCCTTTTTTAATAGGAGCGGGGAAAAATACCCGACCTCAATAACTCCTGTTTTTACCTTGGTAGCTGAAAGTCTTATTTGTTGACCTGCTTTTAATTTCCCCCCAAAAACCCTCACATAAGCTATCACACCCTTATAACTGTCGAAGCTGGAGTCAAATATCAAAGCCCTAAAAGGACCGTCTTCATCTTGTTGAAATTTGTTTGTGCTTGGCGGGGGAACTTTAGCTACAATCTCTTCAAGAACTTTTTCTACCCCATTGCCGGTCTTTGCAGAGATCTTTAAAACTTCATAATTTTCATTGCCTGAATCATCGCCCATACCTAGAGAAAGCAAGTTCTTAACTTCTTTTTCTACCTCTTCAGTTCTGGCATTTGGTAAATCAATTTTATTTATAACAGGAATTATGACCAAGGCCTGATTCTTAGCCAAATTATAATTAGCCAATGTTTGAGCTTGTATTCCTTTTGTTGCATCAACAAGCAAAATAGCACCCTCAACAGCAGCCAACGAACGTGAAACCTCATAAGAAAAATCAACGTGTCCCGGAGTATCTATGAGATTTAATATATAATCCGTTTTATATTTCATCCTGACCGGCTGAAGTTTTATAGTAATACCTCTTTCTCTTTCTAATTCCATTTGATCTAAAAACTGTTCTTTCATTTGTCTTTTATCTACTGTCTCGGTCAAATCTAAAAGACGATCCGCTAAAGTGGATTTACCATGATCAATGTGTGCTATTATTACAAAATTTCTAGTATTTTTAAGCATTTAAACGATTAAATAATTTTCTAAATAATTCCCCCAAGAATTTTATTTCTTCTAATTTGAATATTTTGGCAAACAATAAAAATGTTATGGCAAACAGCGCCATATTAATAGCTAGTATGGCAACTTGGCCCAAAAAATTCAAGCCGTTACTGGATATAGAAACAAAATAAATAAACAGAGATGCCAAAAATGAAACAACGAATGTTTTAACAAATACCGCAAAAGTGTCGTCTTTGATTTCACCAATTTTATTAAATTTATAAGACAACATAAAAAGATAGAAAGCATGAGAAATACTCCATGCCAAAGCAAGACCCAAAACCGCAACTGACGACCCGTCTGATATGCCGAATGCCTTTTGCCAAAACAAAGAGAATTCTCCGTTCCTAAACAAATAAACAAACCAAAAGCTTAATACGATATTTAAACCAACACCAAAAATTGAAATTACCACAGGAACAAAAGTGTTATGCATTGCGTAAAATGCCCTATTTATCAAAGAAATGAGTGAAATAAATATAACACTTACTGAAAAAGCACCGACGACAGCAGCGGTCAAACTGACATCTCCCACATCAAACTTACCTGTACCCAATATTAAATCGGCAATTGGTTTTCTAAAAATAAACAAAGCAAAAGCAGACGGCACCGCAAGAAAAACAATCCTATTAAATGCAAATAAATAATCTTTCCTGAATTGCTCCTTGTTGTTTCTGGCTATAGAAACTGATAAATTTGGAAAAACAGCTACTGATATGGCGATGCCCACCATTGATATGGGCAAAAAACCAATATTATTGGCAAAATTAAAAATAGTAATACTGCCAACTGCAATAGTTGAGGCAATTGCAGTAATAACTATCAAATTTATCTGACTAACCCCCAGCCCAAGAGTTCTAGGAATCATCAATTTTAATATTTTACGCAACCCCATATCAGCAAGGTCCAAGATTGCTCTCCACCTAAACCCAGCCTTCCACACAGCCGGTGCTTGAACCAATAGGTGCAAAAGAGCGCCAAAAATTACTCCCCAACCCAAACCCATCAAACCCATACTCGGCTCAAAATATATAGCACCCACAATAATACCTACGTTATAAAAAGAAGGTGCTAAAGCAAAAGCTAGGAATCGCTTCAAAGCCTGAAGCACCGAGCCAATAATGGTTGACACAGCAAAAATTATCGGACTCAAAAACATAAGCCTTGTTAACCTTATTGCCTCTACGGTCTGCTCGGCACTAAAACCGGGTGCAATTAATGGCATAAGAACTGGCACAAAAATTATCAGTAAAATAGAAACACCAATAATTACAAGCAGGGATACATTTAAAAAATTGCTTGCGAGCTTCCACCCTTGGGTTTTGTTTTTTTCTAAGTATGAAATAAATATGGGAATAAAGGCAGACGAAACAGCACCAATAATTATTAAATTAAAAATAAAATCAGGAATTTTAAAAGCTGAATAATAAATATCTAGGGTTTCTGATGCACCAAAACGGCCTGCCAATACGCGGTCCCGCAAAAGACCCGTCAAACGAGAAACCAAGCTAAAGACGGCCAGCACAATACTGCCACCGAGAAGATTTGACCCAACTTTTTCACCAATTGACATATCTTTAAAAATGAAATAAAATTAATCCAGCGTCAAGTATATTATTACGTTTATAATAACAAAAAACAAGACGCTGGAGGAAAGTTCTTTATGCCATCAAGAGAATGTGAATGCTTAGGCGAATGTGGAACTTTAATTACAAATCTAGATGAAAAAGAACTTGCGGAATGGGATCACAAAACCCTTTACCTAATCCATAATAAATGCCCAAACGGTCCAGACTTTGACTTTAAATTAGTAGAGGAAAGACAAGATTTTAAACTGTATGAACAGTCGGACTACTATGAAGACGATGATTGGGACGAAGACACTGAACATCTCGACTAATAAACACGATGCCCCTTTGGGGGCTCACCCGCCGTTTTTGCGGCGGTTTTATTTTAGTTTAAATTTAAATTCATTATCTATTAACAAATCCCCGTCATAGATAAGGTAGTCTTGAACACTTCTCATTTCAGGTTCCGCAGAAACAATACTCTTACCATCTTTTGTTCTAAAGGTAGAATTGATTTTGTTTTTATCGCCTATAGTACCGCTTTGTTTCTGCCACAAAAGTGAGTAGTCCTCCTTTATCTCATTTTTGAAAGGCACTGAATATTTCAAGGTAACCTTTGAGCTAGATTTTGGATTAGTTATCATCCAAAATCCAAATACTGTCATTCCTGTCTCTCGAGATACATCAACGCCCGGGAATGGACTAAACATGGAATTTTCAATTGCGGCTAAATCAGGATCACGTTTATACCCCTCTGCCTCATAGTTATTAAGGGGTTTAAAATTAACAATATCCTGTCCCGATATTTCATGCAAAACAGAACCAGCAGGAACATAAACTCTTACGTATGCAGGATTTTGTAAATTATAAAATCTCAGATCATTATCACCTCCATTATGAACCCTGTTTATACTCAAAGAATGATCTACATTTTCTTTACCAATAACAGTAGTTAAATTAACAAAATTGTCAGTTACTACGTCTGTTTTAGAGCCTTTAATATTAGAAAAAACAACTGACAAAAAGTCATAATCAAAATCTTTTAATTGGCCCCCCAAAGCATTATTTATTGCGAATTGTTGAAGCTCAGGATTGTCAAAATATGCCATAATCTTTTTTTGGTGAACTCCATTCATCATAATCTCAAAAATTTCCGGCCATCTTTCAGAAGGCAAACTATTTAATTTCTCCATAAATATTGGCTGAAAATCAGACAAAATAGTTTTTGGCTGTTCCCTGTTGTCACCATATTCGATCTCTGCCTGTATCTGGGCAAGAAAATTTTCTGAATCCAAAACAACATCATACTGAGGTACCTCAACTGGACCAGTTATCTCTAGCATTTGGCCCAGAAGATCAGGGCTGAACGTAAAAATACCATCAGGCCTAATACCGCTTCCCTTTTCAAAATATTCCGAAACCTTGCGTGCTGATGTTGGAAAATCAGCAAACCAGTTGGCATCACGAGAGGTTAGTTTGTAAGAAATATGCTGTAAAGGTATCGGTGGAATAAATTTGTCTTTTATTTGTCCATCTGGATTATATATATCATCTACAAAAATCTTAACCAAACTACCATTATCAAAAGTAAGCAGTGCGTATGAACCAGGAAATCCACCCGTAGCTCTTAACTCACTGTTGTTTTGAAAAAGTATCAAATAAGTCCTATGCCCATCATCTCCAATAACTTCTGCCAGAAATTCTGAATAAGCAAGCGCTTGGTTTACCACTTCAACCAGAATGGGCATCTTTTCATTAAAGTCAGAAAAGGCATCTCTATTTTCTTCTGGCAGCGCTTCCAAATTTATGCCTGCCATCAATTGAGAAGATTTACTAATGCGCTCTGATGCAAAAACTATCACATCCTTAAAATCATCCAATGCATCATGAATTGTCAGTGAATTTTCAGTTTTTGGTTCTCCACCAAGCAACATAGGAGCTGCCATCCTATAAATACCCCCTACAGACAGGGATAATGCTTCACCAGCTTGGGACATGTTTTTACCAACCCCTATCAGATTATTAACAGCTTCTATCTTGTCTGTGCTTTTGCTAAATAATTTATCCAGAAAAGGAAGGTCTGCAATAAATGAGATGAAAGAAAATCCAATTTCGTCTAATTTCTTGGAGGCTTTATAAAAATCATCGTAAGCCAAAGCAAAGCTGTCTGCCGCACTGTCAAAGTCCATTTTTTCAAGACTACTCTGGGCTTCTTTAAAATTATCTAGGGCATGACTGCCGTTTTGCAAAACATTTGATTTTGCATTAAAACCACCCCCGGCAATAAAAAATATCCCGTAGGCCAGAAAAGCGGCACCAACAACACTCCCTAGAATATTTAGGATTTTTTTCGCTCTTATTTTGGGCAATCTCTTTAACCTGCCAAACTTAGAAAAAAATGACCTTGTGGAAGGAAGTGAAAATTCTTTTTCCGTGAGAAATGCCTTCCATTTTGATACAGACTGAGGTTCTGTCCTAAATTTAGGTTCAAATGTGTTGTTGTTTTGGACAACCAATTCCGCCCTAGGAAAATTATTTAGTGCATTGCTAGAATATTTATTAATCCAAAAAGAAATCTCCCCTGATGCCACGGCGTGATTGCTTTGATATTTTGAATCAGACGAACTAATAGCCGAAGAAAGTATTGCCTCCAGCTCTTCTCTTTTTTTTCTATCATATTCTAAGGCAATACTTTTCCTGCTTATGTAACTCTTAGGGTCATCCCCCAAGATATCGGCTGCTATATTATCAATATCCAGCCCTCCGGAATCAACCCCTAACCTCATACTCAATATCGCTTTTCGCTTGTGATATTTTAAAAAGTTGTTTGTTGTTGGTTCATAGACAACTCCGCCTATTTTTTCAAGTTCTTTTTTAATATCAAGGGGTTCTTTCGCAACTTGTTCTATTTCTCGCAATGCTACATCTTTGGGAGTTTTTGATTCTAACCACAATAAAATAGAAGGTTCACTAGAAACAACTGTTGCCTTCGTGGAATTATCATTCTTTAAATCAAGTGTTTGGGGTATATATCCAAATCCAAAATCGTCTGATTCATTATCAGTTCTTATATCGAACATTCCATTCCAAATGTCACCTCTTTGAGGCATAAATTAATTATACCTCTTTTTTGCATGCAATAGTTGTGGACGAAAAAAGCCGAAACACAAAGTTTCGGCCTAAAACTAAAAAACAAGCCATTGCTTAGACTTTTGTATGCCTTAAAGAATCACAAATAAAAGAAAGTACCCTCGCAATCTTTAGCTTTTGATTAATTCCATCGGAATCAAATCTATCCACTATCGGAACAGAACGACATCCTCGTTGATCAACAAATGATACAAATTCAAGATAGAAATTAAGATCGGAATCAAAAAAATACTTTGGCTCGCCTGAATTAAGTTCGCGCAACTCTGAAAACTCACCGGGATTTTTATGGAGAAGCTGAACCTTTACAACTTTAAATTCTTGCAAATTTTTCCCCACAATCTTGATAGCCTCAATTAAAAGATCCTCTAAATTTTTTTCAAAATCCCACTTAATCTCGCTTAATTTATTGGTAATAGTAAATTCCGATGCTAGTTGATCATCCATAAGCCAACATCCTTTTGTTTGTTAAGGAAACCTTTTAAAAGATACATCCTTGTTGTTATTTTGTCAATAAATCTATGATTTTTTGTTTGAAGATGGGTTTATCAAATTTTAATGCATGCTGTCGAATAGCTTGCGGATCCCAATCAACTTGATAGTAACGGCCTATTGCCTGCACCAAATCAATCTCGGTCTGTTCATCAAAAAACACACCCGTCTTGTCTTCTGCTACAGTTTCAAGAGCGCCTCCACCCCTATAAGCAATTACCGGCCGGCCTGATGCCATGGCTTCAAGCGGTACTATACCAAAATCTTCCTCCTGCGGGAATATTATAGCTTCAGCCTGATTATAAATTTCAGGCATTTTATAATCAGAAACCAAACCTAAAAATTCTATGTTGGGTTTTGCCATTTTTTTAAGTTTTTTCAATTCCGGTCCACCGCCCACTATTTTTAAAGGTTTTTTTATGGCACTAAAAACTTTTATAGCAAGGTCAAATCTTTTATATGGAACCATCCTGCCAACCATCAAGAAATACCCGCCATTTTTATAAGAAACATTATACTTATCTGCGTTAACAAACGGATGTATCACACTCGCATCTCTTTTATAATATTTTTTAATTCTATTTTTAACAAAGTTTGAGTTAGCGACATATTCATCTACTCTGAGCGCTGCTTCTTTGTCCCAAATTCTTAAGTAATTTAAAAATAAGGGAATTAATTTTTTTACGGGCCAAGCATATTTAAACTCACTTACATAACGATGACTATCGTCCCACAAAAATCGCGTCGGAGTCATGCAATAACTAATGTGCTTTGTATGAGGCTTTGTTATAATTCCCTTTCCAAAAGAATGCGCGTTTGAAATCACAACATCAAAATATGACAAATCAAACTGCTCAACAGCAAGAGGCATAAAGAGTGGGAATATTCGGTGGTGTTTTTTGCTAAACGGTATTTTTTGAATAAAAGAAGTGTGTATTTCTTTATTCTTAAAAACACCTCCCGTAGCCCGCTCATCATAAACTAAAGTATATATAGGGGCCTCAGGAAATACCTCACAAAAAGCCTCAAGAACTCTTTCAGCACCTCCGTATTGATTTAAATATTCATGAACTAATGCAACTTTCATAATATTAATAAAACTAACCCAGACCTCAATAGGCCGGTGATTATTTTCTTATTCCTTATGCGTGCTATCGTAACATTTGACCTTCTTAAATCCAAGTTGACATGATGACAAACAATAACACCCCCACTGGGGGGGGTGCAAAAATATAAAATAAATAATCAATTTATGCCGCGGATGGATCACGAAACATTTTAACAATTGTTTTAAGTATTATTTTAATATCCTGAAACAATGACCACTTTTCTATATAGACAGTGTCTAAAGCAACCTCTTTCTCAAAAGACAAGTCGGAACTACCTGAGACCTGTGCCAACCCTGTTGCACCAGCCTTAATAGCAAGTACTTTTTTGTGATGTTTTTGATATTTAGCAATTTCATCAGGCTGATGAGGCCTTGGACCAACAAGAGATATATCGCCCACTAAAACATTCCAGAGCTGGGGCAATTCATCTAAGCGAGTTTTTCTAATAAACTTCCCTACTTTAGTTGTGCGGGGATCATCTTTCATTTTAAACAAAGGCCCATCTGAACGTTCGTTTAATTTTTCAAGCATGGGTTTATATTTCTCTGCATTATTTATCATTGACCTGAATTTTAAAAGATTAAATGATTTATTCTTACTGACACGCCCCAATCTAACAAAAACTAGACCTTCAGTTTCCCACTTAATCGCAAAAGCGATAATTAAAAAAAGTGGTGATAAAACCAAAAGACCGAATGAGGCACCCACTATGTCTATAATCCTTTTAGCAACACTTCCCCAGCCATCAAGTGCAGTTCTTTTCAAATCAACTATGGGTATGCCCGCAAAAACCTCAACTGTGGCATTGGCTGTTAATGCCTGATAAATATTAGGCACAAATTTAAAATCTATGTGATTTTCATGACAAAAATCAATAATCTCTAAAACCCTACTTTCGGGGTAATTAGGGTTCGCTAATATTACCTCGTCAACTCCGAGATTGCCAATAGAAGATTTTACTTCTGAAACATCGAGGTCTCCCAACTGTTTAACAACTCTATAACCCAATTCTAAATTATCTTTCATGCCGTCAATTATTCTTGAAGAAATTTTATCATCTCCTATAACCATTACTTTTCTTATGCCGTAACCAAATCTAGATACTGTAAATTTCTGAATTCTGCGGATAAAAAAACGCCCCGCCGAAACAAAAATTGCAGCCATAAGCCACGCGCCCAAAATAAGGAATCTTGAATCAAACAATTCCTGTCTCAAGAAAATATAAACAATTATAATCATTGTCGTCGCAGAAGTTGCTACAAAAATTTTTATAGATTCTTCTACCACCCCTCTAGATACGCGCCAATTATACAAACCGGATATAGCGTAAACACCTATAAAAATCCAAGAAACTGCGAAGAGTAAAAACAAGTATCTCTCAAATGGTAAATTAAATTCAAAAAGAACCGGCCTGAAGACCGAAACGATGTGTGTTCTCAGAAAATAAGTAGCTATACCCGACAAAACCAACATAGCGTAATCTACTGGAACAAGTATTATATTAAATGCGAGATTAGCACGTTGCACTTATAACATCCGATGTTTAAGCACTATGCCCCAAACACCAGTCATTTATTTGTTAAGTATTTTTACCATATTTTTAACTATTTGTAAAGCTTCTTTGCGAGAGCCAACCTCAGTGGCACCCACGCCTTTGTGGCCGCCGCCACCGTATTTTTTCAATATTTCAGCAATATTTTTTTTGTTTTCATGTTTGGACCACATATTATACCCTACGCCTATATGATAATAGTTATTATGTTTAGTCATAACAACAGAGTATGCACTGCTGGGACTGATAAAATATAATATATTGTGTCTAGTTAATGGATTTTTAGTCTCAAGATAAACTACTTTTCCTATTTTTTCTGAATTTTTCTTGGCCTCATTTATAGAATCCATAATTAATGATTCAGTTTTTTTAATACTTAACGAAACCTGCCGGTCTTTTACAGCTTCATCTATGGGTTTCTCTGATAACAATTCTGCAACGTGTCCGCCGTAACTATCCGTAATATAAATCAAAAATGATTTACTCAAGGCATAAGCACCGTTTTTGAAACTAATGGAGTCCTTTGCTGTTTTATATCCGAATGAATCTATTAAATCAGCCAACTTGGTCATTTCTTTAATGTGCTTTGGAAATTTAAGATCAAATTCCTGACTTAAATGCCTTAAAACAACACCGCAAGCTGATTTAGCATCTGCTTCCCATCTTTTCTTTTTGTTTTTTGTTTCCTGAAAATGTTTTTTATCTTTATTATCAAAAAAACTTGTCTCATGATGATCAAACCACCAATCAGCACCCGGATGATAACGAAAATCAAAAACAGCACACGGATTAGATAATTTTTTATTCTTCCACCATTTTTCATAACCGGGTTTATAAATTAGAAGCTCATATTTAAATTTATATTTACCCGGATATTTTTTGTTAATGAAATACAAAAAAACGGCAGCAGAAGACACCCCGTCAAAATCATCATTCATGTAAATAGTGAAGGTTTCTTGACTATTTTTCATGATTTTAAATAAATAATTATAATTAGTTATACCACTTATTATTCTTTTGTCAGTATTATTGGCCCGTCTTTTAGAATTGCCACAGTGTGCTCAAAGTGTGCAGTCAGAGATCTATCTTTTGTAACATACGAATGACCATCATCGCCTTCCTTAATTCGCCAATCACCAACACTTACTATTGGCTCAACGGCGATCACCATACCCTCTTTCATTATTGGACCTTCATTTTTTGAACCAAAATTAGGAATTTGAGGATCTTCGTGCAAACGCCTTCCAATGCCATGACCGGTAAGTTCTTTAACAATATTAAAGTTATTATTCTCAACCAATTTTTGGATTACAGAACTTACAACACCTGTTCTACGACCCGGTTTTATTTCTTTAATGCCAAGTTCGAGCGCTTTTTTTGTTACCTGTATTAGTTTTTCCTTTTGGGGATTTAAAGCAGCCCAATTCCAATATTCACCCTCTTCAATTACAGGCACAGTAACAGCCGAGTCAAGATTAAATCCTTTGTAAATAAGACCCATATCAATACTTAAAAGATCCCCGTTCTTAAGTTCTTTTTTGTTAGGCACGCAATGCACAACTTCCTCATTCACAGAAGCACACAGAACCGAAGGAAATCCGCCATAATTTAAAAAAGCCGAATCTACTTTGTGTCGAGACAATAGTTCTTCGGCTTTTTTTTCTATATTTTTTGTTGTTATACCCGGTTTTACCATTTCTTTAAGTTCACGCAAAATAACGGCAAGAATTTTGCCGCCTTCTTTCATAATATTTATTTCTTCGGGTGTCTTTATGGTAATCAATATTTTTAATTTAATTGTTTGGTTTTAAATGCTTAAGAATATCATTTGAAACATCCTCTATGGCTTGCTCCCCATTTATATCTACTACTTTGTATCCCATACTTTTTGCTTTATCCAATATTGGCTTAGTGTCTCTTAAATAAACATCGTATCGTTTGGCGATAATTTCAGGATCGTCTAAGCCGTCTCTTTTTTTTAATTTGCTTCCATCTTTTGGACATGCGCCAATCTCTCTATGCTTTTGATCTTCTGGCAAATTAGATATTGAATGTCCTTGTGCTTCACACACAAGACGAGCACTATTTCTTTTTATAGACTCCGCTTTGCTTAGTGATATATAAAAAATAAAAACATTTTCTATTCCAACCATGTCACCAAAAGCTGGCAACTCTTTTCCTGTCTCATACATAGTTCTTGGTGAACCACTAAAAACTATCCCACTCTCCTTTGCACATATCTTTTCAACTTCAGACAAAACCAATCTTGCCACAAACGGCGGAGATAAAAGTTCTCCAGTATCATACACCTCTTTTTGTTCTAAAATTTCCTTGTCATCACCGTTATAACTATTGAAAAAACTTCTAAAAAATTTTCCTGTATCAAAATGAATGAGGTCTATTTTTTCAGATAACAAATCGGCCTGCGTTCCCTTGCCGGACCCCGGAGGACCTATAAGTGATATTATTCTTTTGTTTGGGTATTTAACCATAATATATTATATGTTTAATATAAACCCTAAATAAATAAAAAGCAAAAACCGTTCCACTAATTGACAGAACGGTTTTTAAAAACAATGTTTATTAAAATTAATATTCATACATGCTAAGCTGTGCATCCACAGCCTTCATGAATTCAAGGGCAACAGAAACAACAATAAGAATAGAGGTTCCGCCCACGGTAAATGTAGTAATTCCGGTAAAACCGCGAACAATTTGCGGCAATATAGCAATAATACCCAGGAACATAGCGCCAACTAATGTTACACGGTTCAAAAGGTGCGTTAAAAATTGGGCAGTAGGAGGACCGGGCCGAATCCCCGGAATGTATCCGCCTTGCTTTTGAACATTTTCCGATATTGATTTAGGGTCAAAAGTAACAGCAGTATAAAAATAGGTAAACAACACTACCAAAACAAAGTATAATAGACCGTAAACTATTTGATTTTGTAAAAAGTCATTAAAGAAATTTGCGATTCGGGAAATAATTTCAACATTGGAAGTGCTAAAGAAATTAGCTACCATGCCAGGGAAAAGAAGAATAGACAACGCAAAGATTATAGGCATAACTCCAGCACTGTTAACTCTCATAGGCAAGTAACTAGACACACCGCCCATAACCTTGGAGCCTCTGACTCTTCTGGCATAATTTATGGGGATATTTCTTTGGGCTTCCGTAATATAAACAACACCAGCAACCACAACAATTGCTATAACCACGAAACCAATGTAGGTAGTAAGCTGGCTTGGGTCATATGTAAATATAGACTGCCTTATTGAAGTTAATGTACCACTTAAAATACCGGCAAAAATCAAAAGAGAAATACCGTTTCCTAGGTTCTTTTCAGAAATAAGTTCACCAAGCCACATTAAAAATAATGTACCTGCTGTAACAACAGATATCGCAGCAAACCACTCAAAAGAAGTTAGGGAATCAATAACATTTTGTCTTGTAAGAAGTATCAAGAAACCATATCCCTGAAGTATGGCCATAGGTACAGTTAAAAGTCTGGAATATTGATTAAACCTCTGCCTACCGGCTTCGCCCTCATACTTATACATTTGTTCAAGCTGAGGAAATATGTAGGTCAAAAGCTGCATAACAATTGATCCGGTAATATAGGGACCTACACCAAGCATCATAATAGACAAGCTATCTAAGCCTCCACCTGTAAAAATATTTATCAAACTAAAAAGCTGATTGTTCTCAAAGAATTCTTTAAGCCTTGAAGTATCGATGCCAGGAATAGGTATTGCAGCAAAAAGTCTAAATATAACAAAAACTGCCAAGATGAATAAAATCTTATTTCGAAGATCAGCTATTTTGAATAGTTTTAAGAATCTGTTCAAAGAAACTTCTGGATTTACAGCCCTTAACTTCAATGAAAATTTGAAAGTTAAAAACTAATAAAATATCAGTTATTTAATAGTGCTTCCGGTTTTTAATATTTGTTCTTTGGCTGAGTTTGAAAAAGCCACCCCTGAAAAACTAAGCTTTTTAGTAAGCTCGCCCTTGTTTAATATTTTAACACCTCCTTTGATATTTTTTATCACCCCTGAGCTTACCAATGTTTTGGGCGATACATTATCACCATCATTGAATTTATTATTGAGAATATTCAAGTTAACAATATGTGGTTTTTGCTGAGGAACCCTTAAGAACTTGTGTTTGATTGAAACCTTTTTGCTAACACCTCTCTTTTTACCAAAAAGTCTCCACACAGGTGCGTTACCGCCTCTAAAATCAGACCTGATCGAAGCACCAGATCTTGATTTCTGACCTTTCTGGCCACGTCCTGAATAAGTTCCGCGCTTGCCGCCTCTGCCTACTCTTTTGCGTGATTTTTTAGTTGTAGATTTAATGTCGTGAAGTTGCATAATTAATTATTAGTAACTTTTAATTTTTCTAAAGCTGCCATTGTTGCTCTTGCGATATTGATTTTATTTCTTGTTCTTTTAATAAGTTTAGCTGTTAAATCTTCAATGCCAGCAAGGGTTACAACAGCTCTAACTGGACCTCCTGCCTTTAAACCATTGCCTTTGGCAGCTGGCTTCAATAAAACATAAGCAGATCCGTATTTTGCCTCAACAATATGCGGAATAGAGCCTTTTGTTATTGGAACTGTTAATAAAAATCTTTTTGCTTGATTGCTAGCTTTTTGAACAGATTGAGCGACATCACTGCCCTGGGAAACACCGACACCAACCTTACCTTTTTTATTGCCTATAACAACTGTAGCTCTAAAACTAAACCTCTTGCCTCCCTTTGTTACACGAACAACTCTTGCCAAATCTAAAACTTTGGAATCATATTCAGATTTTTCTTTTGGTGGCCTGCCTTGTCTAGGACCGCGGGATCTATTTGATTGTTTATTATTATCTTGTTTTTCCATATTTAAATATTAAAATTTTAATCCGCCTTTTCTTAATCCCTCTGCTAAAGCCTTGACTCTGCCGTGATATTTGTAACCAGCTCTATCAAAAACAACCTCGTTAATTTTTGCTTCTTTTGCTTTTTTTGCCAGTTCTTCTCCTATGGCACTGGCCAATTCGGTTTTGCCGCCTTTAGTTTTTTTATCAGAAGCAATCTTATTGCTTAAAAGGGTTTTTCTTTTGTCATCATCTATAATCTGAACAAATAAATGTTTGTTACTTCTAAAAACCGAAACACGGGGTATCTTGGCAGTACCGTTTATTTTTGATCTGACACGCCCATGACGTCTCAATCTTTTTTCTCTACTTGTATTTTTGTTATTCATTTTATTTAAAATCCAAAACTATGTTATTTAACTTATGCGGTACCCGCTGCTTTCTTACCTGCCTTTCTTCTGACAATCTCGCCTATGTATTTTATGCCCTTACCTTTATACGGTTCGACAGGTTTCTTTTTTCTAATATTAGCAGCAATCTGGCCAACTGCCTGCCTATCAATACCTGCTATTGTAATAACATTTTTTTCTACATTAAATGAAATCCCCTCAGGTGCTTTTATTGATACTGGATGAGAAAAACCCAAACTAAGTTCTAGATCATTACCTTTTACAGCAGCTTTGAATCCTACTCCGTTTAGTTCAAGTTTTTTTTCAAATCCATCACTGACACCTTTTATCATGTTAGAAATTAATGACCTTGATAATCCCCAAAGAGCTTTTTGTTTTCCATCTTCTTCGTTTTTTACTTTTACAGTTACCTTAGAATCATCTTTTTCAATAATTGAACAATCAAAAAATTTATTTTCCAATTCTCCTTTAGGACCCTTAACCCGCACCAAACTACCGTCTATTACGACTTCAACTCCGCTGGGTATTTCTATTGGTTTTTTTCCTATTCTACTCATGTTTTAATAAATTAATATAATATTTTACCAAATTTTAAACAAAACTTCCCCCCCCAATCCTTCCTTCTTTGCTTGATCACCAGTCATTACTCCTTTAGTGGTAGTAAGCACCATCTTTCCATAGCCACTCATTACAGGTTCAATATTGTCTTTAGTTGAATATATTCTTCTTGAAGGTCGGGAAATAATTTTTATACCATTTATTAATCCCTCACCATCCTTATATTTAAGTTTTATATCAATAAAGTTAACTTCACTCTTTTTCATCTTCTTTTTCTTTTTGTCTATTTCATCTATAAAACCGATTTCTTTCAAAGTCTCTGATACTGCCAAATTCATCTTTGAAAAAGGAACCAAAACTCGCTCGTGACCAACGGCTTGTGCATTCTTTATTTGGATTAACATATTTGCTAATGTGTACATATTTTATAATTAAAATTATTGCTGGGTTACCAAGATGATTTTTTGACACCCGGTAAAAGCCCGTTACTGGCTAGCTCTCTAAAATGTATCCTGCATATTCCGAATTTCCTGATATAGCCATGTTTTCTGCCGCAAATAAAACATCTCAAAACAACTCTTGTTGAGAATTTTGGTTTTTTGTTTGCTCTTGCAATTATGGACTTTTTAGCCATGTCTAACTTTTGGGTTTTTAGATTCAGAATACTTTTAATAATTCTCAATCTATAAAACTCACTCTTAAATAAATTAGGAAACCGCTTTAATCGGAAATCCTATTAATCTTAATAATTCTTCGCCTTCCTCTCTGGTATTTGATGTGGTAGCTACTGTAACTTGAAAACTAAACAAATCTTTCAGTGTTTCATAACTTACTTCCGGGAATATGTTGTGTTCTTTAATTCCGATATTTAAATTTCCTTTTTTATCAAAAGATTTAGGATTCAATCCTCTAAAATCTCTTGCTCTAGGCAAAGCGATAGAAATCAACCTGTCTATAAAATCATACATTCTCTTCCCGCGCAAGGTTACCATTACGCCAACATTCATGCCTTCTCTAACCTTAAAACCAGAAATAGATTTTTTGGACTTTCTGTCAGCAGGTTTTTGACCTGTGATCTTTGCTATGTCTTCCTTAATTTTTTCTATTTTTTTATTGTCTTTTAAAACCGAAGCCTTTCCAATACCAACACTAACAACTACTTTTTCTAATTTTGGTATGGCCATAACATTTTTGTAACCAAACTTCTCCTTCATTGAAGGAATTACGTCTTTTCTATATTTTTTAAGCAATCTCGGTTCGTTCATAAAATTAATAAATTAAATTTATATTTCACCATTGCACTTTTTACAAATCCTAACCTTGCTATCACCCTCAAGCAAATATCCGATTCGGGTAGGCTTGCTGCATTTAGGGCACATCAATTGGACACTAGAGACATTAACAGATCTTTCTTTGTTTACTATCTGTCCTTTCTGGCCTTGTCTTCTTGCCCTTAAGTGTCGTTTCACAAGATTAAGACCTTCTACAACAACTCTATTTTCACTGGGAAAAGTAAACAAAATCTTACCGGTCTTACCGCTATCTTTACCATTTCTCATTATTACATTGTCATTCTTTCTTACTTTCAATTTCCCAGTTTTTTAACTTTTATTTTGTTAGCTTTTAAAAAATTTTAAAAGCTAGCAAATAAAAGCTAAAAACTTTTTATATTATTTCAGGTGCAAGACTTGCAATTTGAGCAAATCCTTTTTCCTTTATCTCTCTAGGAATAGGACCGAATATTCTTCCGCCCTTAGGATTCATACCATCAAGCACAACCACTGCATTCTCGTCAAACTTAATATAGCTTCCGTCTTTTCTTCTAAAGTTTTGTTTCTGCCTCACAACAACTGCTTTAACCTTGTCTTTTTTCTTTACAGATTTACCCGGTTCAGCAACCTTAACCGAAACAACAACTATATCTCCAATTTGAGCATATCTTTTTCTTGTTCCACCCAAAACCTTAAAGACACCAACTTTCTTGGCTCCACTATTGTCTGCGACATTTACTATTGAACGTGGTTGAATCAACTTAATTTATAAAGTTTTTAAGATTTAAAATTTATAAATATTTAATTATCCATAAATTTTACAAACCTCGCCAACTTTTAAATAATATTATTGCTTTGCGACAATCTGCCATCTTTTGTCTTTCGACATCGGTCTTGTTTCCTCAATGAATACTTTCTCTCCAGTGTGATATTGATTGCTCTCATCATGTGCTTTAAACTTTTTGCTTGATTTGTGATATTTCTTGTATTTGGGATGTTTTATTAATCGAGAAACCAAAACTACTCTGGTTTTATCCATCTTATCAGACACAACTACTCCCTTAAGTGTTCTTTTTTTATTTTTGTTTTTATCTTCCATAATTACTTATTACCAGACAAAACAGTTAAAATTCGTGCAATGTTTTTCTTGGCTTGTTTAATTTCGTTAGTATTTTTTAAAGCATTTGATGCTACTTGAAATTTCATTTCTCCAAGTTTAATCCGAAGCTCATTAAGCATACCGCGCAATTCTTCTTCTGATTTGTTTTGTAATTCTTGATATTTCATGTCGAAATATTATATCACTAATATTTAAATTTGGCAATTATACTGCCTCTTCTCATTCAAAATTATTTTATTTCTTAACAAATTTAGTTTTTATAGGCAACTTGTGCCCAGCCAATCTTAAGGCCTCCCTGGCAATTTCCTCTGTTACTCCTGACATTTCAAACAACATTCTGCCAGCACCTATTGCTGCAACAAAATGCGACAAGCTACCAGCACCAGCACCCATTCCAACCTCTGCTCCCTTTGCAGTAAAAGGCTTGTCTGGAAATATTCGGATCCACAATTTGCCTCCCCTCTTTGAATATCTTGCAATCGTTCGTCTTGCTGCTTCAATTTGTGATGACTTAATATAAGATGGCTCAAGTGCTTTTAGTCCATAAGTTCCGAAACTCAAAGTATTGCCCTTTCTAGCAATTGTAGGGAATCTTCTCTTGTGAACTTTTCTATGTTTTATTCTTTTTGGCTGTAACATAATTAAAAAATTTATTTCTAATTTTCTCTATATATCCAAACCTTCACCCCTATCGTTCCGTAGGTTGTATGTGCGGTTTTTTGTGCGTAATCAATATCTGCTTTTATTGTTTGCAATGGTAAATTGCCTTCTTCTAAATGTTCGGTTCTGGCAATTTCAGCACCATTAAGACGACCAGCCACTTGAACTTTAGCTCCTTTAACATCTCTTCCTGCTAATATCTTGGAGAGTGTTTGTTTTATAACTCGTCTAAATGGAACTCTTCTTTCAATTTGCTCTGCTATTGATTCGGCCATAATATTGGCTGATGATTCTGGATTTTTGAATTCAAGAATATCAATTTTGACATTAACTTTTAAATTATTGCCCAAAAGCTTTTTTATTTTGGTTTTTAATTCTTCAACTCCAGCACCACTTCTACCTATTATTAACCCGGGGCGAGCAGTTGTTATTGCAATGATAAAGGTATCAGGGCTTCTCTCTATTTCTATTTTCTCAACGCTCATATTCTTAAGCCTCTTTGTTAAAAACTCTCTAACAGCATAATCCTCTTTTAACAAATCCTTATATTTACGTGCCCCAAACCATTTGGATTTCCAATCCTTACTAATTCCTACTCTTAATGATGTTGGCGATATTTTATGACCCATATTTGTATTAAATTAGATTAAATTGATTTTCTTCTAAACAGTTTATTTTTAATCCCTTTAAACATATTCTTTTTACCGAGTTCCCTCGATATATCTTTGCCATAATCTTTTTCTTTTGTTTCTGTTTTTTTAGTTGTTTTTTCTTCTTTGATTTCTGAAACTTCTTTTTCATTCTGTGCTACGTCTTTTTCTGTAGACATTCCAACTGATCTTTTAACTGTATCCTTTATCTCTTTAGTTCTTGTGGCACCTTGTTCTCTTAAACCAGGAGTTCTCTCATCAAGAACCACAATAATATGAGAGGTTTTTTTCTGTATTGGCATAACTCTGCCAAAACCCTTGGGTTTAAATCTTTTCAATTTTCTACCTTCATCAACTCTAATACTTTTTATATAAAGATTGTCACGAACTAAATTAAAATTATTAACCGCATTTGCTGCTGCTGAGCTCAAAAGCTTTGATACAGGCCCAGATGTTTTCTTTACCATAAACCTTAATTGGCTTTCGGCATCCTTAAAATTCATGCCCTTCAATAAGCCCGCGACAAGCCTGGCTTTTCTGGGTGAAACTCTTAAATTGTTTAAACTTGCTTTTACTTCCATGATTAATATTTATTATTTTTTGACAGTATCAACCTTAGCAGCCTTTGCTGCATCTATTTCTCTCTGTCTCGCAGCTGCTTCTTGTTCTTTTTGCATCTTACCACCATGTCTTACAAACTTACGTGTTGGAGAAAATTCTCCCAGCTTGTGACCAACCATTTCCTCTGTTACAAAAACTGGCACATGAACCCTGCCATTATGAACTCCGAATGTAAAGCCAATCATCTCCGGACTTATTGTTGAAGCCCTTGCCCACGTCTTAATAACCGTCTTATCGCCGGCTCTTAATTTGCTTATTTTTTGTAATAATTTGGGATCAACGTATGGCCCCTTCTTTAAACTTCTAGACATAAATAAAATTTTATCAAATTAAATATATTTTTATTATTAATACCATAAATAGTCATGCTACTATATCATCATCTTGGCGATTTGACAACTAAACTGATTGCAACAATTAGCATTTAAGAAAATAACAAAAGTGACTATTTTCTTGTCTTTTTCTTTCTTCTCCTAATAATAACTTGGTTGCTTCTTTTCTTTTTATTTCTGGTCTTAACTCCCAATGCATGCTTACCCCAAGGTGTCTTCGGATATTTCAAACCAATTCCTTGCCTTCCTTCACCTCCACCATGCGGATGATCTACTGGGTTCATGGCGCTTCCTCTTACTGCAGGTCTTTTACCCATATGTCTTGCCCTGCCTGCTTTACCAATAACAATAGCGCCATGCTCAATATTGGAAAGTCTGCCAACTGAAGCCATGACATCACCATTGAATTTTCGTACTTCACTTGATGGCATTAATACCTGAACATACTTTCCTTCCTTTGCGAGAACTGTAGCTCCAGATCCGGCTGACTTAGCAATTTGACCGCCCTTACCAGGATTCATCTCTATATTGTGAATTACTGTTCCTTGTAAAATATTCTTCAGCTTCATCCTGTTGCCTGGCTTAAGTGGTGCTTTTTCACCTGTTACAACCTGGTCTCCGACTTTAAGCTTGTCAGGAGCAAGCATGTATCTTTTTTCTCCATCTTGATAATGCAAGCGAGCAATTCTTGCTGATCTATTAGGATCATATTCTATGGAAAAAACCTTAGCTGGAATATCAAATTTTTTCTGTGCAAAATCAACATCACGGTAAAGCCTCTTTACACCGCCTCCTTTGTGTCTAGTAGTAATTCTTCCCTGATTGTTTCTGCCGTTTGAGCGCTGAAAACCAGCCGTTGCATTTTTTAACGGTTTAACTTTCGTCAATCCGGAGAAATCATATCCGGTCATGTGACGACGTGATGGTGTATATGGCTTGTATTTCTTAACCATGATTAATTATTATTTTTATAACTTATTATCCAAAATTTATTAAATATTAGCAGACTGGAAAGTTTAATTAAGCTGTATACTGCTTCCCGATTTTAATGTTACCACTGCTTTTTTTACTCCGGGCCTGATACCAATCTGCTTTCCCAACCTTCTTTTCTTTGCTGGAAGATTAACAACATTAACTTTTTCAACCTCAACATTATATAATTCTTCAATTGATTTTTTTATTTCTAGCTTTGATGATGTTTTAGCAACCTTAAAAACATATTGATTGGAGGCTCCGAGCATTGAAGTTTTTTCTGTTATATGTGGATTCACTACCTGGCCATAAGCTAATGCACTGCCGCCCTTAGGCAAAACCACCTTGTTATCTCCTGCCTCAATCAGCTTCTCTTCTCCAATGGGACCGCTAACTGGAGCTGCCTTGGGAGCATCTTTGGCTGACTCATCTTTATTTTTTGTAATTTTATCAAATAATCCCACTTTATAATGTTTAATATTTAGTATTTGGTCTTCTTAAATAAACACTAAATATTAATGATCAGATTTTATTTATAATGTTTTTCTATTACTTCTATAGAACCCTTAAGCATAACCAGATATTTATATCGCAACAAATCAACAACGTTTAAACTCTTAGCTCCCATTAAATTAACATATGGCAAATTATTAAAAGCTCTTTGGGTGTCAGTGCTTGATTCTGGCAATACAAACAAGACTGAATCTCTTTTAGTTTTTGATTTCTTGTAATCTTTCAATTTGCTTTCTAAGTTTTCGACTATCGATTTTGCTTCCTTTGTTTTAACCTTATCAAACACCAACTTGTCTAACACTATCATGTTGTCAGCACTAACTTTTGATGACAAAACTGTAAATAAAGCTTTTTGCTTTGTTTGTTTATTTATTTTTTTAGCAAAATTCCTTTCATTTGTAGGACCGAATGTAATTCCTCCACCAACCCAAATAGGAGATCTTCGTGAACCATGTCTGGCTCTACCTGTTCCTTTTTGCCTCCAAGGCTTTGCACCGCCTCCTCTAACATCTCCTCGGCCCTTTGTGTGAGCCAAAACCTGTCTAGAATTACCAAGCTGAGCCAAAACCGCCTGGCGAATCAAGTCTTCGTTTAATTTCAAATTAAAAATCTCGTCTGGTAAATCGACTTTTCCTGTTGATTCTCCTGTTTGATTGTATATTTCAACTTTCATAAATTAGTTATTTGATTTAATAATTTCTAAAATTAAGCGCTTAGTTTTTCATTTTTGATATCGCTAAAAGCGTTCCCTTTCTTCCTGGCACAGCTCCCTTAATTGCCAATAAATTATTTTCTTTATCAACGGTAACAACTTTCAAACCCCTTACTGTAATCTCTACACCACCCATTCTTCCACCCATTCTTACTCCTTTTAATGTATGCTGAGGAAATCTTTGGCCGATAGAACCGGGCTTTCTTAAATTACCTTTGTGACCATGACTTTTAGGTGCCCCCTTAAAACCATGTCTTTTAACAACTCCCTGAAATCCCTTAGCCTTGCTAACACCGCTAACTTTCACAACATCTCCAACATTAAATGTACTTACATCAATATTATCTCCCCTTTTAAGATCCAAATCTGGATTTTTAATTTTTGATTCCTTAATATGCTTGAAATTACCAAGATCTCCCAAATGACCTTTTAAAGGTTTTTTGATTTTCTTAGTTTCTTCATAAGCAAATTGAGTTGCTTCATATCCGTCTTTTTCTTTTGTTTTTATTTGAGTAACTATCATTGGTCCGGCTTGAACTACCGTTACAGGCGTAACCTTACCATCGTCACTAAACATTTGTGACATGCCTACTTTTTTACCAAGCAAAAACATAGTGTTTTAATCTTAATTTTTTATCTGAATCATTTAATAACAAATTTGAATTAATTTCAAATAAAAAACCCAGTTTAGCTGGGGTATATTAAACTAGCTAAACCTTTATAACTTAATCAAATTGTTATTATTTTGTACATAGAATGCACGCGCAGACCGCCTGTAACAGCCTGCGTGTAGATTCTAGGTGCTGATTCAAAATAAATTCCCTTAATTTTTTATGTACCCCCAAAGCTTCGCCGTTCTATATAAGTAATCGCTTCTGTAATCATTCCATCCTCTTCTAAGCGATTACTTATTACATTTTTAATTCAATATCTACACCAGCGGGCAAATTTAAATTCTGCAGGGAATCGATAATCTTGGGAGTATAATCAGGAATTTCAACCAAACGTTTGTGAACTCTCATTTCAAATTGTTCACGTGAGTCTTTGTTAATGAAAGTTGATCTATTAACGGTGTATTTTCTTATTTCTGTAGGCAAAGGCACCGGACCAATTACTGTACCACCATTTCTTTCTATGGTTTCAACGATCTGTTTAGCAGATTTGTCTATAATCTTATTATCATAAGCTTTTAACTTAATCTTTATTCTCTGCTGCTGCTGTTCTTCTTGTTGTTTTTTTTCTTTTGTTACCATGAAATTACTTTCAAATGACTCCGCCCTCCGCTTGATAGCGAAGGGCGGATCCATTATTTTTATTTTACTACCTTAGTTACAACTCCTGCGCCAACTGTTTTACCTCCTTCTCTAATAGCAAATCTTTGTTTTTCTTCCATGGCAATAGGAGCAATAAGCTTAACCTTAAATGTAATTGTGTCTCCAGGCATAACCATTTCTGTGCCCTCAGGCAATGTTACCTCTCCTGTAACGTCTGTAGTTCTAAAATAGAATTGTGGCTTATAACCCTTAAAGAAAGGTGTGTGTCGACCTCCTTCTTCTTTTGATAAAATATAAACTTCAGACTCAAATTCTGTATGAGGAGTAATTGTTCCTGGTTTAGCCAACACCTGACCTCTGGAAACATCGTCCTTTTTAAGTCCTCTAATAAGTATTCCGGCGTTGTCTCCGGCAATACCTTTGTCCAAGGATTTGTTGAACATTTCTATGCCAGTAACAGTAGTCTTAGCAGTATCTTTAAGACCTACAATTTCTACTTCTTCGTTAAGACCAACCTCACCTCTTTCAATTCTTCCTGTTACAACCGTACCTCGTCCTTCAATTGAAAATACGTCTTCAACAGGCATCAAAAATGGCTTGTCAGTTTCTCTTACTGGTTCAGGAATAAATGCATCCAATTGGTCGAGTAATTCTTTGACTGGTTTCACAGCCTCGTCATTTTTTGAACCTGCTTCTAAAGCCTTAAGGGCAGAACCGCGAATAATCGGGGTGTCATCTCCAGGGAATTGATACTTGTTCAAAAGTTCTCTAATTTCTGCTTCAACCAAATCCAAAAGCTCAGGATCTTCAACCTGATCAACCTTGTTAATAAATACGATTATTGAAGGAACACCAACCTGCCTTGCCAAAAGAATGTGCTCTCTGGTCTGAGGCATAGGTCCATCTGTTGCAGCAACAACCAATACAGCGCCGTCCATTTGGGCTGCACCTGTAATCATGTTTTTAATGTAGTCAGCGTGACCTGGTGCATCTACGTGAGCATAGTGTCTTTTTGGAGTTTCGTATTCAGAGTGGTGAATAGCAATAGTAATACCCCTAGCCTTTTCTTCTGGTGCATTATCAATTTGGCTTACGTCTTCTACACGAGCAGTGTAACCCTCATCTTGATGTAAACCAGCCACTTTTAAAATAGCCGCTGTCAAAGTGGTTTTTCCGTGGTCTACATGACCAATTGTGCCGACGTTCAAGTGCGGCTTTGACCTTTCAAATTTACCTGCCATATATTATATGAATACTTTAGTAATTCGTTTAACGTTATGCGGCATCGCCGCGCGTATCGTCTTACGTCATAAAACTTACAACTATACGGGCTGCGACGCCCAACAACGTATGACGATTAACCACAGTATTCACTGTTTATTTTTATTTTTTATAGTATAACTCAATATAAAAAGCGGGTCAACCCCTACTTTAATAATAACTAGCAATAACAACAAAATTACTATTAAAGATCATTGTCCTAATCGCTATCTAACAAGGAATCAATGCTTTCAACTTCTTTCATTCTGACTTCTTCTTTTAATGCTGCAATTTCCTCATTTAGGTTTTCTATTAATTCATTGTTGTTTGGCAATTCATCTTCATCACCTAAACTGTCATTTTCATAATAATTTACATCTTCATGATAAATATTGTCGTCTATATCGCCAGGTTCCAATGATGTTTCTGGCAAATCATACTCCGTGTCATTATCAGAAGGCGAATCACTTAAATTATGGCCAGTATTGCCATTTTCATAATCTCCGAGATTTTCTGATGAGTCACTTTCTTTATTGAGCAACTTCTCATTAAATTTATCGAAAGGCAAAACAACAAGCGAAGGTTTTCCTTCTTCCATAATTACCACCCCGCCTAACAGCCGGGCCATCTTTTTCAGATCTTTCAAATTCATACTTAATTATAAAAATTTTACCACAACAAAAATTTAAATACAATAGTTTTTAACTAAAAAATAAAAACAGAATTTACTCAGTGCAGGGATTTACATTTTTAAAAATTTCAATTGAAATTTTTTTCTTGTTTATTATTTCCCTTTATACTTAACACCTCTCCGCGCTTATCACCGCCTTAATTTGTCCACAAAAATTCAAAGCTGGGCTGTCTTGGTGCTACATGATAAAATTATGTTATGAAATTCGTTCATCTTCACACGCACAGCCACTACTCTCTTTTGGATGGCCTAACGAAGCCGGAACAAATGATAAACCGGGCAAAAGAAACCGGCATGGATGCAATCGCGCTCACAGATCATGGCAATATGTACGGAGCAATAGATTTTTATCAAAAATCTAAAAAGGCCGGAATCAAACCCATAATAGGCTGCGAAGTATATATCACAGAAAACATGCACGACAAAACACCTTCGGCTAGTGGAAAAAGCAAAGGAGGATATTATCACCTCATCCTTCTTGCTAAAAATAATACCGGATACAAAAACCTAATTAAAATAGTTACAGCTGCCCACCTTGAAGGTTTTTATTACAAACCCCGAATAGATAAGAAATTCCTAAAAGAACACTCAGAAGGCCTTATCTGTTTATCAGGATGTCTTGGAGGACAAATCTCAAACGCAATCTTGTCGCGCCAATATGATAAGGCAAAGAAATTAGCTTTGGAATACAGAGATATTTTTGGGGAAGAAAATTATTACATTGAGGTTCAACAGCACAAACACAGCGAAGATCAAAATTTTGTAACTCCTCAAATTATAAAGCTGGCACGTGAAACAGGTATTCCCATGGTAGCAACTCAAGACTCGCACTACTGTCACAAAGATGATGCAGAAGCTCATGACATATTACTTGCAGTTCAAACAGGAAACCAAACAAGCGACAAAGACAGGCTCACATTAAAAACAGATGACTTTTCTCTTTCATCACCTGAAGAAATGCAGGAAAAATTTGCCGAGATTCCAGATGCGATAGAAAACACGGCCAAGGTAGCCGAAAAATGCAATGTCGAACTTACTTTAGGAAAATTCATTTTCCCTGATTTTCCTTTAGAAGAAGGTAAGACAGCAGACCAAATGCTAGACGAGCTAACTGCCAAAGGTACCAAGGAAAAAAACTTAGATAATGACCCAGAGATTGAAAGGCGGAGGACATTTGAATTAGAGGTAATCAAAAACAAAAACTACGCTACTTATTTTCTTGTTGTTGCTGATCTTATTAGATTTGCCCGTGAATCAAAAATTTATACAACAGTAAGAGGTTCAGCAGCAGGTTCACTTGTCGCATACCTTTCAGGAATTACGAACGTAAATCCAATAGAATTTCAATTGCCATTTGAAAGATTCCTTAACCCTTACAGACCCTCGGCTCCTGATATTGATATGGACTTTGCTGATAACCGACGACAAGAAGTAATTGAATATGCCAAGCAAAAATACGGAGAAGACAAGGTTGCTCAGATAGGAACCTTTGGAACCATGATGGCACGCGGAGCCGTTAGAGATGTTGCGCGAGCCATGGGTAAGGCCTATGATTTTGGCGATAAAATAGCACGCTTGATACCTGTGGGCTCGCAAGGATTCCCAATGACAATAGACAAGGCAATGGAAATAGAAACAGACCTTAAACAAATATACGACCGTGACCCAGAAGTTAGAAAAGTCCTTGATATTGCTCGAAAATTGGAAGGCACTGTAAGACACATATCAGTACACGCCGCAGGCGTAGTGATATCTCCCCAGCCATTAACCGAGTATGTACCGCTTCAATTTGACCCAAGAGCAAAAGACAACCTTATTACCCAATATGATATGTACACCGTTGGTGAAGATGGGGTTGGGTTAACCAAGCTTGACTTTCTTGGTATTAGAAATCTGGCTATACTTGAAAACGCAGTTAAATTAGTAAAGGAACGACATGGGGTTGATATTGATATCGAAAAAATACCTTTTGATGACAAAAAAACTTTTTCAATGTTAGCTAAGGGAGAAACGGAAGGTCTTTTCCAATTAAATGGCGCGGGCATGACAAAACACCTTAAAGATCTTAAGCCAACATCAGTTCACGACATAAACGCTATGGTAGCGCTTTATCGCCCCGGCCCAATGAACAACATTCCTGAATATATCGCACGCAAAAAAGGCAAAAGTCCTATTGAATATTTCCACCCTAAAGCAGAAAAATATCTTTCAAAATCATACGGAGTTTTAGTTTATCAAGACGACCTGTTGTACACAGCATTAGAACTAGCAGGATACAACTGGGAAAACGTAGATAAATTTAGAAAAGCCGTAGGTAAAAAAATACCTTCAGAAATGGCAAAACAACATGAGATATTCGTACAAGGATGCCAATTACACAGCAACATGACTAAGGAAGAAGCAGAAAGAATATGGGATCTGTTTGAACCGTTTCAAGGATATGGATTTAACAAAGCACACGCCGCTTGTTATGGACGAGTCGCCTATCAAACCGCCTACATGAAGGCAAACTATCCTGAAGAATATATGTGCGCGGTACTAACAGCTGATGTTAATGACATAGAAAAAGTTGCGATAATAATAGAGGAATGTCAGCGCATGGGCATTGAGGTACTTCCTCCTCAAATAAATGAAAGTGATGAAATGTTTTCAGTTGTTTCCAGATCAGACGAGAAAAAAATGTCTGACATTAGGTTTGGTTTAGCTGCGGTAAAAAACGTTGGTGCAAATATAGTTCATGCCATAATACAAGAACGCAAAGAAAACGGCCCTTATAAATCAGTAGATGATTTTATGTTTAGAGTTGACAGCAAAGACCTAAACAAAAAATCACTAGAAAGTTTAATCCGATGCGGAGCTCTGGACCTGTTCAGTGAACGAGGAAGGCTTTTAGCCAATGTTGATCAATTACTAACCCATGCTAGAGACAGCAGAAAGGCCAGATCATCAAAACAAGTCAGCTTATTCGACGCTCCAGAATTTGAATCAGACATGCCCCCCATTCGATTAGTTGATGCCGATCCTGTAGGCAGAACTGAGCGATTAATGTGGGAAAAGGAACTCCTAGGACTTTTTATTTCAGACCACCCACTAAAGGATTACCAAATGAAACTAAGTTTTGAAAAAGACCTCATAAGTATAAAAAGCCTCAATGGACACAGCAGGCGCCTCCCCGTAAAAATAGGCGGATTGATTACAAGAATTCAAAAAATAATAACAAAGACTGGTAAACCAATGCTGTTTTCGGTAATAGAAGATATGACATCAAAAATTGAGGTAGTCGTTTTCCCAGATGTGTTAGAAAAATACCCCGAAGCATTTCAAGAAAATAGCATTCTTGTAATCAAAGGCAAAGTAAATGACCGAGACGGTGTGCCCAAACTGCTTTGCGATGAAGTTAGACCGATTGCCAACCTTAGCTAATTAAAACTTGTGTGTTAAAAAATATACAAACAAATACTGCTCAAAGACGGTATTTGTTGTTAACAACCATTCATTTTGATAGTATTAAATCATGGATAAAAACGAAAAATTACAAAAGTTAAGACATTCATTAGCCCACCTGCTGGCGGCAGCAATTTTAGATTTGTGGCCCGACACAAAGCAATCCATAGGCCCTGCTATTGAAAATGGCTTTTATTATGATCTTGATTTTAAATCCCCCATTTCAGAAAATGACTTGTCAAAAATAGAGAAAAAAATGAGAGAAATTTTAAAAACATGGGACAAATTTGAAGAAATTGAAGTTACAGCAAAGGAAGCTAAGGAAAGATTCGAAAACAATCCATACAAAATAGAACTTATTGATGATCTAGAAAAAAAGGGAGAAAAAATTACCCTATATAAATCCGGTGCATATATTGATCTTTGCCGTGGCGGACACATTGAAAATGCAAAAAATATAAAACCAGACGCATTCAAAATAACCCACATGGCTGGTGCCTACTGGCGTGGAGATGAAAAAAACAAAATGCTAACCAGAATTTATGGAATGGCCTTTGAAACAAAAGATGAACTAAAAAAACATTTAGAAATGGTTGAGGAAGCTAAAAAACGCGACCACAAAAAACTTGGCCCTGAATTAGATTTATTTGTATTTTCAGAACTCGTAGGCTCAGGCCTTCCTCTCTTTACACCCAAAGGTGCATTAATGAGAGATTCGCTCGATAATTTTGTCTGGGAACTCAGAAAAAAACATGGCTATCAAAGAGTGGACATCCCCCATATTACAAAAAAGGATCTTTACGAGAAAAGCGGCCACTGGGATAAATTTAAAGATGAACTTTTCAAAGTAAACACGCGCGAAGGGCATGAGTTTGCTATAAAACCGATGAATTGCCCTCATCACACACAAATCTATGACAGAAAAATACATAGCTATAGAGAGATGCCGGTTAGATATGCAAACACAACAAAGGTTTATAGAGACGAACAAACCGGAGAACTTGCCGGACTATCTCGAGTAAGATCAATAACGCAAGATGATGCCCATGTGTTTTGCCGATATAGCCAAATCGACGAAGAGGTAAACAAAATATGGGACATAATAGATGAATTTTATGGAGCGGCGGGTTTTAAACTGCAGGTTAGATTATCTTTGCATGATCCAAATAATTTTGAAGCATATCTTGGCACTCCTGAAACATGGCAAAAAGCAGAAGATCAACTAAGACAGGCTGCAAAAAAACGAGGAGTAACAACAGCGGAAGCAAAAGGTGAAGCAGCATTTTACGGACCAAAAATTGATTTCATAACAAAAGATTCTATAGGCAGAGAGTGGCAAGTTGCCACAATCCAACTTGATATGAATATGCCGGAAAGGTTTGATTTGTCTTGTGTAAATGAAAACGGAGAACGTGAAAGAGTTGCCATGATTCATGCCGCAATCATGGGAGCAATAGAAAGATACATGGCAAATCTTATTGAACATTTTGCAGGTGCATTTCCTTTGTGGCTTTCTCCTGTTCAAACAATAATAGCCAACATTAGCGAAAGCCAACTTGAATACACCAAAAAAATATATGAAAAATTTATTGAAAACGGCATAAGGGCAGAGCTCAATGATCAAAATGAAACTATCGGCAAAAAAATACGCGAATCTGAAAAACAAAAAACTCCTTATACCATTATAATTGGAGAAAAAGAAGCTAAAGAAAATAAAATTGCTGTCAGAAAACGCGGAGGAGAAGATCTCGGCCAAATTGATCCGGATGAATTTTTAGAAAAACTAAAAAAAGAGATCAAAGATAAAAAATAGCGAAAACCCCGGATAAAACGCCGGGGTTTTTTATTTAGAAGCAAAGTAAAAGATAAGGGTCCATATTCCGGTAATGTAAGCCATCCTGCAGATATTGCAAAAAATCAAAAAAATAAATCCCCTCTGCCATTTTGTGGCACAGCAAAAAACAACAAAACTAGTTCTAACACCAGGATAAGGTAAGAAAATTACCATACTTGCCATAGCCATATATCCGCCTGTCTTAATCTTTTTTATAAAAGGATTTGAAGGATGAAATATTTTATAATATTTTTTAACAAAATAATTTTTAGCCTGATCAAAATATCCCTTCTCACTTAGAACTACAGCCATTTCTCTACCGAATTTAATGTCATCTTTAATTGTATCTTTTTGACTCAAGGGTTCAATTTTATTTTTAATAAACCACATCCAAAAAACATGCCAAACAAAAAGAGAAAGGGTTGCTATAATACTAGATACAACAAAAAGCTCAAAACCTCCCATACCCCAAGTCATTAAACCAGGAATTATAATTAACTCTACATTCAGAAAAATCATTACCAGAGGTATCAAAAACGGCCAATTTTTTTTAATAAAGTCGATCTGACCGTATAAAAAAGGCATTGCTACCTCCTTTTATTTTTAAGGTACTTTGTCTATAATCTATCTTACATTATCATGATAAAAAATAACATGGATAAATTAATAGTTATAGTAGGACCTACAGCTTCAGGAAAGTCGGATTTGGCTGTGGAAATTGCCCTTCGACTTCGCTCAGGACAAGCCACTTCGGCAGGCTCAGGACAAGCCCAGAAACCAGCAGGCGAGATAATCTCAGCCGATTCAAGACAAGTTTATCGTGGAATGGATATAGGGACAGGAAAAATAACAAAAAAAGAAATGAGGGGCATTCCCCACTACTTACTTGATGTTGTTTCACCTAAGACAGATTTTAATGTTACAAAATTCAAAAAACTTGCCAGAAAAAAAATTGAAGAAATAATAAGTAGAAATCATTTACCCATAATAGCTGGCGGAACAGGTTTTTGGATTGACTCTTTAATATATAACTGGCCCATACCTGAAATTAAAGCAGACAAAGAACTGAGAGCTCGTCTTGAAAAACAAACCATTGAAAAATTATTTAATAAATTAAACAAACTAGATCCTGAAAGAGCAAAAGATGTTCAAGCAAAAAACAAAAGACGCCTTATTCGCGCCATTGAAATAGCCATAGCAACAAAGGGCAATGCTCCAAAATTTGACCTACTGGCCTATTACAACAAAACAAAGACTCAAATATTTGAAATCAACGATAAAAAATTAAAAATAATTATAATTGGAATAAAACCCTCTATAACAGAGCTAGAACAAAAAATATACAAAAGGCTTATTTCCAGACTAAATCAGGATATGATAAAAGAAGTAAAAAATCTTCACTCAAATGGAGTTTCTTGGAAACGTCTTGATGACTTCGGGCTTGAATATCGCTGGATATCAAGATATTTAAGAGGCAAGATAAGCAAAGATGAAATGGTTGAAAATTTATATAGAAATATAAGAAAATACGCCCGACGCCAGATGACCTGGTTCAAGCGCAATAGAAACATTAAGTGGTTTAACAAACCCCCAAAAGCCGAGGATTACCTTAAAAGGCTTCTCAATATCTAAATTACTCTGCTTCTGCTTTAACAAGTTCGTTCTCCAAAGCTTCTATTTGATCTCTAATCTCTTTTATCTTTTCTACTTTATCAACTTCTTTGTCATCTTCTAATGAAGGTCTTGCTAATTGTTCTTCTCTTTCTTTTATCTGACTATCTAACATCGTCAATAATTGATCTTTTCCTTCTTGTGTTATTTTGCCCTCCTCGTACATACCGCCTATTTCTTTATTGACAATCTCATTTCTCAATTGAATCAGATTATTTATCTCTATCCTAAGCGGATCACCAATAATTGGCCTATCCGCCACAGATTTTGGCGCTTCTTTTTTTTCTAATTTTTCGGGAAGTGTTTCAATGCTAGTCATTGTTCAATTCCTCCTCAAGCAACTTGCTAACTACCTGCGGATTCGCTTTACCGCTGGTTTTGGCCATTACTTGTCCGACAAGGAACTTGATTGATTCTTTTTTGCCTTTTTTATAATCTTCGACCGCATTTTTATTATTGTTTATTACTTCTTCAATTGCAAGTAACAACTCTCCCTCATCAGAAACCTGTAAAAGATTCATTTCTTTGGCTACATGTTCGGGGTGTAGTCCTGTTTCTGCCATTTCTTTAAGCACTGTCTTAGCTGCAGTTGATGATAATTTTTTATGGAAAATCATAACCATAAGTTCAGCAAATGCTTCGGGCTCAATCTTAAATCCCTCAAGATCATCTATCTCGTTGTCGACAGCAGACATAAGGGGCGGAAACTCAGTAATCATATAATTTGCAGAAAGCGTATGCAGTTTTGCAGGTAAATGGTCTTCTCCCGGAGGACCATTTTCATCTTTGGTTCCGCTTTTTAAATGCTCTATTTTTGCCGAAGCATCCAGCTCACTTGCTACTTTTTCATAATAATCGCCTAAATGTTTAGAAGTAGTAAATATTTCTGCCTGCTCATCTTTTATTTCATATTGCTCTTTAAATCTTTCGCGTCTTTGCTTGGGTAATTCAGGCAAACCAAGTTGTATTTCCTCTATCTGATCCTTGCTTAAAGTAATTGGCGGTATGTCTGGCTCCGGAAAATATCTATAATCAGCAGAAGTCTCCTTTATTCTCTGACTAAATGTTTCCTGCTTTGTCTCATCCCAGCCTCGCGTTTCCTGAACTATTTTTTCTCCTTTGTTAAGCAACTCTGATTGTCTTTTTATTTCATATTCAACCGACCGCGCTGCTGCATTAATTGAGTTTATGTTTTTAACTTCTACCTTTGTGCCAAACTCTGATGAACCTTCAGGTTTAAGAGATATATTGACCTCAACTCTCATCTGACCTTTTTCCATATCAGCATCTGAAACACCAAGATAACGCAAAATCAAACGCAATTCTTTAGCAAATTTATAAACATCATCTGCTGATTTTAAATCAGGTTCTGTTACAAGTTCCATCAATGGCACTCCTGCACGATTGTAATCAACCAAAGAGTAAGCTTGTCCTGATCCTGTAGAAGGATCATGCAAAAGTTTGCCTGTGTCTTCTTCCAAATGGATTCTGGTTATTCCAATTTCTCTTCCATTTATCTCAAGAGAGCCGTTCTCACAAAAAGGCAAATCATACTGGGATATTTGATAACCCTTTGGCAAGTCAGGATAAAAATAATTTTTACGGTCAAATTTTGAAAATTCAGCAATTTTACAATTCAAAGCTAAGCCGGCCATAACGGTTTTTTTAATTGCTTCTTTGTTTGGTACCGGTAACGTGCCCGGATGACCCATGCAAACTGGGCAAACATTAATATTCGGATGATTTTCGTTTGGGTCATTAGGTGACCCGCAAAACATTTTGGTTTTGGTCTTTAATTCTGCATGTATCTCAAGTCCAATAATGGCATCATATTTATTCATAAAGTTGGCCATCCCGCATAAACCTTAGTGTAAGCGGGATTGGTTCGTAATTAATCATATATTGAATTTAACACATTTTTTTTGCATTAAAAAGGCCGGCTAAATATATAGATTAAGCCGACTCAATTTTGTTATATCTTGCTTACTGCATACTACTTGCTATGTGCTACTAACTTCGCTACCGGCTCAAACGATTTTCTGTGTATTTCGCATGGACCATGTTTTTTAAGGCATAAATTATGCAGTTTCGTGCCATAGCCTTTATGTTTTTCGAATTCATACTGCGGATATTTTTTTGCATATCGCATCATCATTTTATCACGCGTAACTTTGGCAATAATTGATGCACATGCAATTGAAAAAATTTTACTATCCCCTTTTATTATAGTAATTTGATCCACATCAAGCCCCAGAATTTTTGCTTTGCCATCAACCAACACGATAGATTTTTTGTGGCTAATTTTTAATTTATTTATTGCGCTTCGCATTGCTCGTATTGTGGCCTGATAAATATTTATCTTATCTATTATTGAAGGTCGAACATATGATAACGAAAATTTAATATCTTTATTTGATTTAAGTTCATCAGCAAGTTCTTCCCGCTCGTTCGGTTGTATAATTTTTGAATCACGAACATTTTTAAGTTTTTTACTCCTATTCAATAAAAACTTAGGCGTAATTAAAACAGCAGAGGCCACAACAGGCCCCGCCAATGGCCCCACCCCGACTTCATCAACAGCGATAATATGTTTATATCCCTGCCTAAAAAGCTTTTTTTCTAACAATTTATTAGGCAACATCATAACTCATAAAGTGTATAGCTTCCAGATTCAAACACTTTTCTAAAATTTTGATCAAAAATCTCCTTATTAGCATTAAAATCATAAACGACACTATTATCAAATAAGGCATAGTTAATGTTTTCTTTCTCAACAAAATACTTACCACTAATCGGATCAGTATAAAAATTTTTAACATCCCTTATTCTGTCACTATAATTTATCCCTCTTGTCCAAAGCCATCCTGGATAGCCAACCCAAACTTCTCTGCCAGCTAAAGAATTCACCGGATTAAGGTGTGCAGTTCCTGTTAATATAATCTCACTTTCTGGAATATTAAGATGGATGTATTCAGCCATTTTTCTGGCATCTAGGTTAAATATTACATACAAAGATTCTCCATTAGCCATAGCTCTTGGAATCATGTCGACAACACCAGAACCAAGAACTGCGACTAAAAACACTGAGGTTAGAACAACGCCTAAAATCTTTTTCTTTTCATATATACGACCCAATAACATCATTAAAAGACCGGCTGTAAAAAACTGCCAATAAACTAGCAGTTTATTATTGTCGTAATCCCACGGCTGAAACTTTATAAATTGAACCACTAAAAACAACATGAGTCCAAACAAGGCAAAATAACGCATTTTTTTAATCCCGTATACGCTATTGATTTGTCGTGGCCAAAAAACATAAACAGCAGCAACAAAAAATGCCGGCAAAATAACACCGAAATTTACCCATAAAAATTTTAAAAATGCCGTATGCCAAATTGTGGGTTCTATTCCTTCGGGATATCTAATAGACCCCGTAGAAGGCTCGGTCATCCAGCCAACTCGTAAATGCATAAAACCGGAATCCTCCCCAAAAGAATCATTGTCTCCTATCAAATACCACACCTGAGGCAATGCAATAACGAAAGCAATCATTGCAATCGCAAACAAAAATTTAAAGCGCTGCCAATTCTTATTTATAAGAGCAACAAACAAAGACAAACCAAGAACAATGCCCGTTGCAATAAAGCTATGAGCATGGGCCATGGGCAAAGCACCGAGAACAATACCTGCCCAAATCCATCTTTGTTTTTTCTTCAAATCATCTGTCTTAACATTTATTAATAAGAAAAAAAGCAAAAAACCAAAGAGCCCAAGCAAAAATGTGCGCTGATGAAGAAAGGACATTGATAACGGTGCCCCAAAACCAATATTTTGTTCGGGGTAAACAGCATCGTTCTTTACCGCAGTAGCTATATTGTTGCTTAAAAGATAATTATTAAATTCAGACAAAGACATACTATTGTCAAATGCATGCTGAAGATGAGACCACGCACCCAAACCAGAACCTAAAAAGAAAAATAAAAGAGCAAACAAAGCTAGCCACCTGCCACCCGTAAATTTTTTATATATTAAATATACAATGAAAACATTTAAAATTATAAGAACAAACACAGGAACAAGCATAGCAAATGTAAGATTACCGGTAATTCTCAACAAAAAACCACTAAAAAAATTAATTATGAAAGGGTATTTTAATTTACTGCCTGCATATATGGGTTCATTAAGATCATCTAAATCATTGAGACCAAATTTAGTAACCTGTGTCATATGAAGAGGTATATCTCCAAATGCAGCAAATGCGGTTCGTATATTACCATTATCATCAATACTAAAAGTCTTTGAAGCAAGAAACGTATGAAATATGGCAAAAATCAATACCAGCAAAACTGGTAGATATTTTTTGTTGTTATTTAAATTTTTTTTTAGAAAATTAATAATAAAATTTAACGCCATGTAGACAACCAAACCCTAACATTGTAAGCTCCTTCATTAAGTGGTGTCCCATATGAAAGAGGAGCAAAATAGATAAAAAAGGAAATGGCAAATCCTACAAAAACTAGCGACCAGTTAATTTTTTGATCAACAGGCTTTTGATCAAGCATATAAACCGTAATCAAAATAGCGAAAATATAAGAACTCATATAATGATATAGAAAAAGAACACGGCCAATTAAAGCAAAGGGTAGCAAATTAAAGAAATATCCACCTAGAAGAAATGCCGGAGTTTTTTGAATTTTAAATCCCAGCCAACCATGTTTTAAAAATCTAACAATAAACAATAAAGAAAAAATCAAAACAACAATTGTTGAGGTCCACCAAATCGCAGGATTACCCATAAGATAAATTCTTGAATGCGTAGAGGGATCCTCAGTATCACCAGACCAATAAAAAATAGGCTTTGTCATTAATGGCCAAGAATACCATTTGCTAGAATAGGGGTGTGTTGCCGACAGACCTGAATTTGATTTATACATCTGAACATTAATCTCGGCAAACTTACCCACAATGTTTTTCGGTGATATTTCAGGATTGCCATACTCCCTACTGCCAACCAAGGTCTTTCTAAATTCCGGGGTCATAAAAGCATCTCCAGTTCCTGACTTTGATAAAAGAGCAAAATGCAAATAAAAAATCAAAAAATAAATTAATGCTGGCAAAACAATTAATGCTCCTATTCCCCTAGCTAAATTTTCTAACCATAAAGTTCTTTTGGAAAATATACCCTGTAAAATACTTACCTTTCTATACCTATATAAATCTATTGCATACAAAAAGATAACCATGGCTAGAAAAGTGGCTCCAGTCCATTTAACAGAAAATGACAAAGCGCCAAACAACCCAGACAACAATAAGTATCTATATTTACCTAAATCTTTAAAATAAAAATAAAATAGTAAACAAAGGAAGCCAAACAAAACAAGAAAAAGATCCAGAAGTATGAAACGTGATTGAACCAGAAATAGGTTATCTAAAGAAACTAAAATACCCGCAACAAAAGACATGATGGGTGATAATCCCAACTTCATAGCCAAAAGAAAAATAACCACAGACAATATAATACCGGCAATAGTAGGCAAAAGACGCAACCATATATAAAGACTATTAGGAAACTCATCGCCAATTGAAGCAAAGTCAAAGTCGGGCTCAAAACCAACAAGCTTAGCGACTCCGGAAATTAAAAGTTTTCCCAACGGAGGATGTATATCAAAATAATACTCACCCGATAAATAATTACTTACGAATTTACCAAAATGCACCTCATCAAAAACAACACTGTTTGGATATCCGAAGTAAATTAAGTGCACAGCAAAACTCACAACCAAAAGAATAATTATGTAATGCTTAGTCGAAATTTTATTAAAATCTATCATATTTTTAAGTATATATTGAATATCTATTTAGTAAAAGTACTATTTTTATATAAAATAAAATCTCCGCTTTCAAACACTTTTTCAAAATTATCGTCAAAAACTTTTTTGTCTGCAGAATAATCTTCAACCACATAAGGATCAAACAAAATAAGGGCTGGCTGATATTCTAAAATTATATCTTTGCTTACTGAAGGATTTTTGTAAAATTCTGCTACTTCTCTAAGCCTTTTTTTATAATCCAAACCTCTTGTCCAAAGCCAGCCCGGATAGCCAACAAGAACCGATCTCCCTGCCAAAGCATTTACGGGATTTAAATGAGTGGTGCCTGTTAATATTATTTCGTCTTCAGATGCATTTATTTTAATATATTCGGCAATTTTTTGAGAATCACTATTAAAAATTATAGGCAAAGAATTTTTATTTATTGCCAAACGAGGAATTAAATCAATAAAACCAGAAAAAAGCGCAAACAAAAGAAAAATAGAAAGTACTGCTATACCTAATTTCTTTTTTTGCTCATACAATTTTTTAAACATTAAAATAATGACTGGTACTGAAAAAAATTGAAAATAAACAAGAAGTTTATTATTGTCATAATCCCATGGTTGAAATTTTATTGTTTGAACTATTGCAAACAACAAGGATGCAGTTAAAGCAAAGAATATTATTAAAAAATTATCTCTTCCAAACAACTTTGGCTTTGAAAGTAAGATCAAAACAAAAATAAAAAATGCCGGCAAAATAACACCGAAATTTACCCAAACAAATTTAAGATAAGAAAAATTAAATATTGTTGCCTGCTGGTTAATAGGAAACTGAGCTGCTCCACGTGCAGAATTTATCATCCACCCAAGGCGAGGTTCTAAAAATCCAGTTGTGGCGGTTTTGGCTCCTATGTCAAAAACATAATAAAGCTGAGGTAAACTCACTATTGCTCCAATAACAAATACCGTTGCAATCTTTTTTAAATTTTCTTTTTTGTTTGTTATTAAAAAAGTTATTCCTAAAGCAAAAACTGAAATTAATGCAGCCACAAAAGAATGGGCGTGTAGTATTGGCAAAAACCCCAAAGCCAAACCTGCGCCAATATAATATTTTGTTTTTTCAGTTCTAATACCCTTAAGTAAAAGCAGGAACATTACCAAAAAACCAAAAAATCCCGCAAAAAAAGCTCTTTGATGAATAAACCCCAGAGATAAAGGCAAGCCAAAGCCAATGTTTTGTTCAGGCCAAACCGCATCCCAACGGCCTACAGTTGTAGCCATACCCTTCGTTAATCCTTCAATAAAACCAAATGGTGAATAGTTATAATTGTTAATGTCCAAAATATAATTCCAACCGCCCATACCAGAACCTAAAAAGAAAACGAGAAGACCAACGAATGCCCACTTACTTTTATTTTGAAAAAAAATATTATAAATCCAAAAAGCAAGAAGTGTATTAACAAAAGCAAAAAATAAAGCTGGGGCAAGGAAAGAAAATGTCCAATCCCCAGTCATACGCAAAAACATCGCACTTAAAAAATTAATGGCAAAAGGGTAATTTAATTTTTCACCATAAAAAATAGGTTCCGATAAGTTTGTAATGTTGCTAAAAGCGAACTTGCTTATCTGTGTCATGTGCAAAGCAGTATCACCATACCCCGCAATGGTTGTATGAATATTATTACCTGAATCTACATAAAACGTTTTAGACACCAACAAAAGATGAATTGATATAAAAACAAAAAGGCCTATTAAAACAGGCAGAGGTATTTTTTTTATTTTTGAAAACACTAATTTAATAATTTTCAATTTTTAATTTATAATTTTCATTAAATTTTAAATAAATTAATTTTTAAAATAATAACAGCAAAATAATAGTTTGAAAATTAAAAATTATCTAAAAATTGCAAAATTAGAAATTAAAAATTGGCCTATTTTAAAAATTCTCTCAACTTATACAAAGCTATGCCTGTAGCAACACTAACATTCAAAGATTCCTTACTGCCATGCATCGGTATTTCTATTATATCATCAACATACTCTAAAATTTTAGAGCTTAAACCATTAACTTCGTTACCAACCACAAGCACTATGGAGTTTTTTCTGCCGAAGACGGATCTGCCTTCGGCAGAAAATAAATTTTTACTTTGCGGTGTTTGTTCAAGAGCAACAATTCTAAATCCTTCTTCTTTTAATTTTTTCAACAAACGCCAACTTTGCTTTTCATAATGCCATTCTAAAATTTTTTCAGCCCCTAATGCTGTTTTTGCAATTTGAGAACTCGCACCCTTACCAAAAATATCCACATCCGGTGTTGGAGTAATTCCACACAAAAAAATTTTATCTACTCCTGCACCATCAGCAGTCCTAAAAATAGAGCCCACATTATATGCGCTTCTTATGCTGTTTAAAATTAAATAGATGTTTTGCTTCGACATATTTTTGAACCTCTCACCTTATATTATAAAGCAAGGGACAAGCATACCAAAAATCACAAAACCCCGCCAGACTGCCGACAGGCAGACAAGGCGGGGTTTTGTCTTGAATCAAAAAAATTAAGAGCTACGTAACTTTTTACCGTTAACCAGATTGTCCAATATTTCGCCATGAACTGCGCTGATGAAATAAGTTGCATCAGCCAACCATAGATCATACTCCGTGCCGTCTATCGACAAACAAACAGAGTATAACCTACAACGACACTCTATTCTGAAATTGCTAAAGCAATTTTAGAAAGAAGGTGATCCACGACCAGCTTCCGCTAGCCGTGCCTTGTTACGACTTCATCCTTGTTACCGAACCTACCGTAGTCCCACGTAATAACACGGGCCTTCGGGTATTCCCGGCTCCCTTGATGTGACGGGCAGTGAGTGCAAAGATTGAGAACGTATTCACCGCGGCGTGCTGATCCGCGATTACTAGCGATTCCGGCTTCATAGAGGCAAGTTGCAGCCTCCAATCCGAACTGGGGACACTTTTGATGGGATTAGCTCCGCCTCGCGGCTTGGCAACCCATTGTAGTGTCCATTGTATCATGTGTGTAGCCCAGGGCATCAAAGGGGCACGCTGATTTGACGTCATCCTCTCCTTCCTCCGTGTCAACCACGGCAGTCTCGCCTGACACTTGTAACAGACGACGAGGGTTGCGCTCGTTAATCCACTTAAGGAAACCAGTCACCTGACGAGCTGACGACAACCGTGCACCACCTGCGCTAGCGCCTTGCGGGGGCCTGAGTTTCTTCAGGCTTTCGCTAGCGTTTCAAGCCCTGGTGAGGTTTTCCGCTTATAATCGAATTAAACCACATGATCCACCGCTTGTGCAATCTCCCGCCTATTCCTTTGAGTTTTAACCTTGCGATCGTACTTCCCAGGCGGCAGACTTAACGCGTTAGCTACGCCACCGGGAGGGTCGATGCCCCCGATAGCTAGTCTGCAACGTTTAGGGCGTGGAATACAAGGGTATCTAATCCTTTTCTATCCCCACGCTTTCGCGAATGACCGTCAGCAAAGCCCTAGCAAGCTGCCTTCGCTTTTGGTGTTCCGTGTGATATCAACGGATTTCACCCCTACACCACACGTTCCGCTTGCCTCTGACTTGCTCCAGTCCTACGCCTCTCGCTCCCGCTCATTACTTATAATTATAAGTTCCGAACGAAAGTGAGAAGCAAACTGACGTTTCCAATGCGGCCTCACGGTTAAGCCATGAGATTTAACATCGGACTATCAGGACCGGCTGCTCGCTCTTTACGCCCAGTAACTCCGGATAACGCTTGGGGCCTTCGTATTACCGCTCCTGCTGGCACGAAGTTAGGAGCCCCTTATTCTCGTGGTACCGTCATCCCTCGCTTGGATCTTTGAAATTAAAAATATTCAAAAAGCCAAGTGAGGGATTCTTCCCACGTAAAAGCAGTTTACAGACCGAAGCCCTTCTTCCTGCACGCGGCGTCGCTCGATCAGGCTTTCGCCCATTGTCGAATATTATCGACTGCTGCCACCCGTAGGTGTACGAGCCGTGTCTCAGTCTCGTCGTTGAAGGCCACGCTCTCACGCCTCCTACCCGTCGTCGCCTTGGTGGGCCATTACCCCGCCAACAAGCTGATAGGACCTAGACCGCTCCCAAAGCGGAAAACCTTTACCAACATCAAAAAGATGTAGGACTATCGGGAATTAGACCCGCTTTCGCGGGATTATGCCCGACTTTGGGGTACGTATCAGGGTGTTACTAACTCGTTTGCCGCTCTCTGCCAAAAGGCAGATCGCACGACTTGCATGCCTTATCCACGCCGCCAGCGTTCATCCTGAGCCAGGATCAAACTCTCAAAAAAGTTATGAGTTATAAACAAAAAGTTTAAAACTAATAACCATAAATAGACAGAACACAAACTAAAGCTAAAAGCTTATTGTTTGTACTACTATTTTTATTTTCTGATTAACGGTAAAAAATCACGTATTTATAACAAATACGGTTATACCGTTTGGATACATTACACTGTTTTCCTCACACTCAAATGTGAGCTGTGAGGATTCAATTTTGAAAGTTCTATCATTGGCTCCAATTTAGGAGCACAGAACCCAAACTATAATCATTTGAGCGGAGCTGATTTTAATCTTATTCGAGGCGTGAGGAATGATGTGTACTTGATGATACATGAATGACGAACAACAAAGAATAAGGTTAAAATCAGCCCGCCCATAGGGAAGTCCAAAAATGAATGATTTCTTTGTTGCTCCTCCTCAGAGTAGAATTCTACACTTTCGTCGTCGCGCCTCGAAATCATTTCATTTTTGGACTTCTCAAGCGATGAGAGTTTAGGTTCTGCGCTCCCTTTAAATACTCGGGACTGACCCGAAAAAGGATCAACCCCGAGCACTCCAAAACCTATACTTTTTTGATTATTTCTACACTACATGTCTTTAAAATATTAGCAAAACAGCAAAAACAAGTCAACCCCGCCTTTGAAATTTATTCATTCGTTTTGTTTCATTATTATAAAATATAATAATTTCAAGAGCGGGGTCAAACACTATTTCTTCCCACCAAAAATCCTCCTGAAAGAGTCTGCAGTTCTTTCCACAATTTGTCTTCTTTCTTTTAATATATCAGCTCTAGTTCGAGCTTCCTCTGCTCTTCGCCTTTCTTCAGACGCCTCTATCCTACCTCCCTGTATTGCACCTCTGGTTAAATTATATTCATTTTCTAGCATTCCTTCGTCCACAACCAAATTTGCTTCTTCATTATTAATTCCAAGCATTCCTTCAAAATAAATTTTTCTAAAATCACTGGATTCAATTTCACCTTTTATTTTACCAAAACGAGCCATTACAGTACTTTTTTCTGATTGTTTTATATCTTCAGAAATTTTAAAATTATCAATTCTCTTTAATTCTTCATTTAAAATTTTGTTTATTTCATCTTCCCATCTATTGGGAGACACTGGTCTAGTCATTATTCTTGAATCTGGCATTATTCCGTTTGTTATTAATATTTTTCTAACCTCATTGCTGTATAACATATCGGCGGCTTCTTTCATGTGACTCAGCCTCTCCCTTTCTGCCCTTATCGCGTACCTACCTGCATTATAAGCACTTCTTGCTATCCTGTCTCTTTCCATAGTATCTCTTTGTATTCCGCTGGCACGTCTACTGTATATAGAACCTTCCGTTCGCTGACTGTTTTCTTCCATTCTGTTTGATTCTTGAATAACCCTTCCTGTAGTTTTGAAAACATCTTTCCAACCAGCTTCAGCCTTTGGTGCACCAACATTCATCAATCCTGCTGCCATAATGGCTGTTGCAGTAAGTTTTCTTAATGCCCTAGCGGCCTTACCCTTTCTTTGTTTACCATCTTCGCTTGGCTCTTTTTCTACTGATTCATCTTCCATTTTAAATTCTTGTTCAACCATGCCTTTTGGCAATTCTTGTTCTTTATCTAATTCACTTTCCTCTGATACTCCTTCTTCTTTTGCAACCTTATCTAAATCTTCCTCAGTCTTAGCTGATTCAAGCTTGTCTAAAAATGCGCTGTTATCTCCAAATTCATCATCTATTTTTTTAAAAGCTTGTTCTTTCTCAGCTTCTAATTCTTTAAGCATCCTAGCCACATCTGCTTCTATTTCTCTTTTTTCTTCTTCACTCAAATCTAAAGGTTTTTCCTGACCTCCCTCAGAAGTTTCGTTTAATTCCTGTTCTTTTTCAATTGTGGGTAATTCAAAACTCATTTTATTTAAGTTAAATTTTATCTAAAATATCTTTTTCGCTTTTAATAATACTGTCTGCCAAATCCTTGTCATGTGTTTCAATAGCTTTTATTTTCATCTTGAGGTTTTCTGTTAAAACCTTTAAGTTTTCAAACCTGCCTTCGTCCTCATCATCATCTGAAGATATGTCTTCAATAAAAATTTTAAAATCTTCGATTTCATCCTCATCTGAAGTAGCAAAAACAAGCTCCCAGAGATCTTTGTCTTCATCGGAGAGTTGGGATTCTTGAACAAATTTTACGAAATCATAATCGTTCATATAATTATATTACTACACAAAATAATATTACACAAATTAAATTAAAAAATTGACAAATTCGAATATTTAACATATTATAACATCAAGCAACTTAAAAATCCATACTGAAAAGGAGAGCTAGCAATGGAAGAATCACAGCCAAACATATGGTTATCTAAAAAATTAATCCTAAGCATAATATTAAGCTTATTTATATTTACATTTTTGCTAGAAAAATTATTTCTTTCAGCTATTCTAATATTTTCCTTACTAATCCATGAATATGGCCATTATTGGCAAATGGGTCGCGAAGGAATAAAAAAACGCGACATGGTAATGATACCTCCGCTTGGAGCTATGGCCGTATCTCATGAACCATGGCCAAGTCGTGGCGCAGAAGCCAGAATAGGAATTGCTGGTCCAATATTCGGAATGATCCCAGCAATCGTATTTTATTTAATTTTTATTATAAGTGGAAATTATATGTGGCTTGCTGGTGTAATGTATGTATGTTTTGTAAATTTGTTTAACTTACTACCGATTGGCCCCATGGATGGAGGCAGGTGCTTAAAATCTGTTTTGTTATCTATCAACCCACGCTTTTATGAAGCATACTCAGCAATAAGCTGGATTGGCATAATATTCATATTTCTTACAATAAGCTGGCCCATAGCTGTTTTTATAGATTTTATATTTTTATCTGAAGAAAAAACCAAAAATAAGCGCGTATTAAATGAAATTAACACAAAAAGGAAGCTTGTTGAAAAAACACAGGATTTTATTAAAGAAGTACAAAGCTCAAATGAAAACCAAAATTGGAAAAACGAAGAAACAAAACTTAGACAAAAAAAAATATCTAGATGGGAACAAGAAATAAAAACCTATGAATTAATCCTATCCCCTGAACCAATGAAAAGAATCTCTCTTTATAAATATTCTCTTACTTGTATTGCAACTATTAGTGCATACATTTTTATCCTTAAAAACTCCCTTTCAGCCATATCGCCAATTGTAGGAGAAATTGGGTCCATAGATTTTTTCAACAATTTATTCAATTTATTCCCTTACTAAAAATACCGCCTTTATACGGTATTTTTTATTAATTAGATTTTGATTTTTTTTGACGCCATTCTTCAATCTTTTTATGATCTCCGGATATTAACACTTTTGGCACTCGCCTTTTCTTGCCGTTAATTTCTATTATTTCCGGACGGGTATAGTGGGGGTACTCCAAAAAATTAGTCGCCATGTCTTTTTCTACTCCCTTAAGTTTTTTAAATGATTCATCTTCAATTGATTTTTGTTTACCTACTGCTCCCGGCAATAACCTCGTTACCGCTTCCATAACAACCATTGCGGGCACTTCTCCGCCAAAAAGAACATAGTCTCCGATTGAAATCTCTTCGTCTGCAATATATTTTGCAACTCGTTCATCTACCCCTTCATATCTTCCGCAAATCATTATTAATTGATCATACTTAGATAATCTTCTAGCTGTTTGCTGGTTAAAAGTTTTTCCTTTTGCAGAAAAAAGTATAACCCTTCCTTTTATTGACTTAGACTTTATTGATTTTACAGCTCTAGAGATAGGATCAGCCATTAATACCATTCCAGCTCCGCCTCCATAGGGTTTTTCATCAACAGTCCTATGTTTGTCTTTTGACCACTTTCTTAAATCATGAGCTTTGATTGATATAATTTTTTTAAGTTGAGCACGCGAAATCAAAGCTTCTTTTTCGAAACTTTCAAATAAATTAGGAAATATAGTTATTATTTCAAATTTCATTTTTGAAAAAATTGCCCCGATGCTCGCCTTGACGAGATCGAGGGTCCTCGATTTTGTAAGTCGCCACAAGCGACAACAAATATCGGGATTACAATATCAAATTTCATAAAATATTGGTGGAGCACGCGGCTACTCCATGAGCAGATGTCTGACGACACCGAACCGCGTGCCCCATGCTTTGCAAAGCCTAAATATAATAGCAAAAATTTTACAAAATCAAAACCCCGCCTTGCGGGGTTTTGATTTTTTGAAATAATTTTAATAATTAAATACCAAGCTCACCAACTACTTCGTCAACTCCTTTTGGTTCAGAAGCTCCCCTAGCGGCAGCGTGAGTACTTCCCTCGGGCTCAACAATTCTCAAATTAACTCTTGCGTTGTTTCTTAAACCAATAATTCTTGCAAGGGTTCTTATAGCCTTGGCGGTTGAACCTGACCTTCCGATAAGCAGTCCCATATCCTGAGGGTTAACCTTAACAGTAACAAGGACGCCCATCTGGTCTACTGTCCTGTCTACAACTACGTCATCGGGGTTGTTAACAAGACTCTTTACTATATATTCTACAAACTCTTGGTCTGGTTGTTTTGCAGCCATTTGTTTTTATACCCAGAGAAATAACACAGAATTTATTGTTAAAATATCAATGCTATATCCCTGACTTACTTATATATTATCAAACCGGTTTCGACATAACCGAGGATGTTTTAATTATAACAAAAATAGGTTATAAAGTCAATCACGCTCTTGAGAATTGTTTATACTAAATATAAACATCAGATATTGTCGCTAAACTTTAAAGATTCTCAAGGGCGGGGTCAACAATTCTATTTCTCAACTTTATCCTCTTCTGTGTCATTTTTTGAATTATCCTTGGTTTCTTCTTTTTTGGGTTCGTCATTCTTAACCTCTTCTTTTCTATCTTCAGATTTTTTAGATTCTTCTTTTGCATCTTCCTTACTTTCATCTTTTGCTTGTTTATTTTCAGCTGATACTGGCTCTTCCTTAGCTTCTGCTGTTGCGACTTTCACAGGAGTATTTTCCTGTTTTTGTTCAGTTTGTTTCTTTTTTGTTTTTAATTTTAATTGGACCTTGATTCCTTCAATCACTTTTTTTGATATAAGAAGGTTGTTTACTGTATCTGACATTTGAGCGCCATTGCTAACCCAATGTTTTATTCTCTCACCGTTAGCTTGCAGATCCTTTGAATGAGGATTATAAGAACCCAAAAGCTCCAGGTATGCACCCTTTGGGTTTTTAGTGTGTTCAGCAACTACTAAGCGGTACATTGCCTGACCCTTTTTGCCAACTCTTTGTAATCTAATTTTTAACATAATTTGTTATTGAATACTAACATAAAATTAAAATTTAGCCAATAGCTTCTACCAGCCCGTTGCATCATACTCGCTCAGTTTCTAGGAGGGCTAAAACCGAGCTTTCAGCTACAACGGATTGGTAAAAGCCAGCATCACTAATTTCATGTAAGATGTTATATAGCATACATCTAAATAAATTGTCAAATAAAAAATAAAAGTCCCGATTTAGCGGGACTTATCTTGGTGATGCTTTAATTAACTACACCAAATTTTAATTCTATTATCCACATCCCTAAAAAACTGCGTCCAGATTTTAATTGCAGTTTCATTGTATGCCTTACGAGCAGACTCAACAGCCTCATCATAAGAATTATGTTCCAACAACTCAGATTCTCGACGTGATTTCTTGGCAGATATTACAGATCTATCATATACAGTATCTGCCTCTAAATAATGCTGGTCTCTAGTATATTTTTTTCTGGCCAAATCCACAGCTTCTTGATGGCCCATATCTGCATTTACAATAGCTTCCTCGTGCACATTGCGAGCCAACTCAATAGCTTCCAATTGCAGTTTACGAGTAGGCTCCATTTCTAAAAAAAACAATCTACGAGCTTCAATATTTAAAAGCAAAGGCAAAACATTGCCATCCCAATTGCCTCTTTCAACAAATGCAATCAATGATTCAGGGGTTCCTGCACATTTTGTAAAGAACTCCTTAGCCGCACTTGCGTGATTACTCATTACCCTAAAGCTGCTATCTGTAAAATACAATACTCGATTAACCAAATCGAATTGGCCAACTAAACATTCTCTTTGATTTATACCGAATATTTTAGCTATTTCCCAAGATTTACAAACACCATTTTGTGCATATATATTTGCTTCTCTATCTACGAGAAAAGAAATCATTTCATGCATGGCTTTTGCCTCCTGTTGCAACTAATCACGCCACCATTTTAGAGAATAACACATTAAATATTAAAATGTCAATATACTAAGCCTTGTTGCAAAAACTTCTTTTAATGTTTATCATGCCGCATATGGCACAAGACAAATCACAACTAAAATATCTGAACGCAATCAATAAATTAATCGCCGGCAAAACTGGCGTACTTGAAATTCTAAATGAAAAATTTAATAGCAACTGGAAAAAAGCATGGGAATCAAATCTTTCAAAATTTTTACCCAAGAACATCAAAAAAATAAACCCCGATATGGAGTGGTTAAAAATAGAAAATCAAAAAATACAGATAATCCCCGCTTACGATAAAGACTATCCTGAACTTCTTAAAGAAATACCCGTTCCTCCTTTCTTATTATATGTAAGGGGCAATAAGGAGATTCTTAATAATTTTTCATTAGGCGTTGTTGGTACAAGACGATTAACGGAATATGGCGAAATGGCAATATTAAAAATACTGCCTGAAATATGCCAAGCCAATGTCACAATAGTAAGTGGACTAGCTTTAGGCATTGATACCATTGCACACAAGACAGCACTCGAATTTAAAACACCAACAATCGCTGTTTTAGGAACTGGCATTGATGACGAAATAATTTATCCAGCTCAAAATATTTCACTTGCCCACAGGATAATCAAGGAAGGTGGTGCTATAATTTCAGAATACGCTCCCGGAACTCATGGCACACCATTTTCATTCCCGCAAAGAAACAGGATCATATCTGGACTATCAAAAGGAACACTGGTTATTGAAGCAGATATTAAAAGCGGAGCATTAATTACTGCCAAATATGCCGTAGATCAAAATCGAGATGTTTTTGCAGTGCCGGGTAATATTTTAAATAGAACATCCCGAGGAACAAATCTGCTAATTAAAAGAGGGGCAAAACCGATACTGGAGGCAAGCGATGTACTAGAAGAATATCCAGACAAAATCCAAAATTCAAAATCCAAAACCCAAACAGAAATAAATGCGGAAAATGAAGTGGAGAAAAAAATATTAGAAGTACTGGCAAATTCAGATGAACCTGTATCAATTGACAACATAATAAGAGTTAGCGATTTAAGCTCACAGGAGGTAAGCACGCAATTAGTTTTGATGGAAATAAAAAAGAAGGTAAAGAAAGTTGGAAATAAATATTTGTTGTAGATTTTAAGTTAGTTTCGGGGATAATGCTTTTTGAGAACTTCGCCTCGTCTCCAGCGAACTCGGCTCATCCGTTGCTCATACTGCCATCACCGCTTAAAGCGGCGAACCAAGCTGACAGCAATCGTAGCGGTCTCAAAAAGCATTATCCCTCCACTAAGAGTAATTTTATTTCCAACTTAAAAGAGTGCTCAGCAGAATAAGGGAGGCATTTTTTGAAAGTAAGAACTTATAAAAAATGCCTCGGTTATTAATTTGTGATCACTTGTCACAGAAGTAATAAAACCAAATAATAAAGATAATTAAAAAAATACTGAGTTACTACAGGAGGCAATAAAAAAAGACCCCGCTACACGGGGTCGGAAGAAAAAATTATGTTTTAATGTCTCCAGCATCACTTATTTCATGCACTTCTTGAAGTTCTTCCTCTTTAACATCAACACAATTCACAGCATGGTGAGTATTTGGCAAATTTTCGTGTCTAAGATATTTTTCACCAGACAAAGTTGTTATATGTGGTAAATTTTCAATCGCGGGGATACTGCCTTCCATCTTTAAAAATTTATCTGTTTGTTCATCTTTAACAATTCCCCTTTTTACTTTTCCGTCGCTATCAACAGTCCAAATAATTACTTTTCCTTCTTGCCTATTATATTCTCTATAGATGGGCCTAAGATTATGATCTTTAATTATGAAATGTTCAACAACCGTCCAATTTTTATATAAAAGATTATTGAAACTGCCAGAAAACAAAAAAATAAGCCAACAAAAAAGAATAATTTCAGAAGCAAAGGTAACAAAATACACAACTGCAAAATCCTCACTGGGCTTCTCTGGAAGTACAGCAAATAATGCAAAAGTATTACTTAAAAAGACAATCCACATTAAAACAAACATCCACATGAATCCTTTTTTTGTCATTTCTGTCTCCTTTATTTTTAAAGGTCTATCTATTTGACATTTTTATATATTTATCATATTATCAGGACTATGTCAAGTTTAATAATTGTAGAATCACCAACTAAAGCCAAAACAATAACAAAGTTTCTTGGAAGCGGTTATTTGGTTCGCTCTTCCATGGGGCACATCAGGGACTTACCTAAGTCCCGTATTGGTGTAGATATAGAAAACAATTTCCAACCCAAATACTTAATTCCAGCCAAAGCAAAAAAACAAGTTGCAGAACTAAAAGACGCTCTTAAAAAAACAGATGATGTAATACTCGCAACTGATGAAGACCGTGAAGGAGAGGCCATTGCATGGCATCTCACTAAAGCTCTTGGTCTTGATGGCCCCAGAACAAGCAAAAAAGTAAAACGCATAGTATTTCATGAAATCACAAAACCAGCCATTGAAAAAGCTCTTGAAAACCCTCGAGATATTGACATGCACCTAGTTGATGCCCAGCAGGCAAGGCGCGTGCTTGATAGGCTCGTAGGCTACGAGCTTTCGCCTTTTTTGTGGAAAAAAATACGTTACGGTCTTTCAGCAGGCAGGGTTCAGTCAGTTGCCCTTCGTCTCATAGTTGAACGGGAGCGGGAAATTGAAAAGTTTATCAAAGAAGAATACTGGACATTAGATAGTGTTTTTGAAAAAGAAGGAAAGGAATTTTCCGCAAGACTAAATAAAATAGGGAATAAGACCTTGGATAAGTTAGAGATAAAGAAAGAAGAAGAAATAAATGAAATAATAAAAAATTTAGATGGCGCAGAATATAAGGTATTACACATAGAAAGCAAAGAAGCAAAGAAAAATCCAGTGTCCCCTTTTACCACCTCAACACTTCAACAAGCCGCTTCAAGGAAATACGGAATGTCAGCCAAGCAAACAATGATGCATGCACAAAAACTATATGAAACAGGACATATTACTTATATGAGAACAGACAGCGTTAATATTGCGGAGTCTGCTTTGGTACAAGCCAAAAAGGTAATAACCGAAAAATTTGGTGAAAATTATTCTGAAGCAAGAAAATATAAAACAAAATCAAAGGGCGCTCAGGAAGCTCATGAAGCTATACGTCCAACAAATCTTGCAAAAGAACCCGAAGACTTGGGCAAAATCGATCCAGGCCAGAAAAAAATATATGACCTTATATGGCGAAGAACCCTAGCCAGTCAAATGAAGCCAGCCCTATATGACCAAACAAGCGCCGATATATCGGCAAAATCCAAAATCCAAAATCCAAAATCCAATGAATACATTTTCAGGGCCAATGGGCAAGTAATGAAATTTGATGGTTTTCTAAAAGTATATGGGCGTTCTTCAGAGGATGTTGAATTGCCAAAACTTGATGAGGGTGAGATTTTGAACTTTAAAGAACTAAAACCCGAACAACACTTTACCCAGCCTCCTCCAAGATACACAGACGCATCTCTTGTTAAAACCCTTGAAAAAGAAGGCATTGGTCGTCCATCAACATATGCTCCAACATTAAGCACAATACAAACAAGGGGGTATGTCGAAAAAGAAGAAAAAAAATATAAGCCTACTGAAATCGGCATATTGGTAAACGACATGTTGGTTGAGCATTTTCCTAAAATTGTTGATCTAAAATTCACATCTCACATTGAAGAGTCCTTTGATCAAATAGCTGAGGGTAAGTCTGATTGGGTGCCGGTAATTAAAGAATTTTACGGGCCCTTCAAGGAAAATTTAGACAAAAAAGTAAAAATAGTTGAACAAGCGACAGAAGAAACTGAAGTCCCCTGCCCGAAATGCAATAAAAAAATGGTTATAAAATTCGGCCGACATGGTAAATTCCTCATGTGCCCTGATAAGGAATGCGGAGGGACAAAACCCCTGCCGGAAGAAGAAGCTATGATTAAACAATTAGAAGAAAAAACCGAAGGCGAAAAATGCCCAGAATGCGGTAAATTAATGGAAGTAAAACGTGGACGTTATGGATACTTTTTGGGCTGTCAGGACTATCCAACCTGCAAAGGTATTAAAAAAATAGAAAACAAGACTGGCTTTAAATGCCCTAAATGCGACAAAGGTGAAATAGTAGAAAGAAAATCTAGAGGTCGAGGTCAAACATTTTATGCGTGCAACAACTACCCTGACTGTAAGTTTACAATGTCTAAAAAACCTGAAAATGAAAAAGATCTTGAAGAAGCACTAGAAAAAGACAAGGAAAGAACAGAAAAAGGAGCAAATAAAAAAACGGTTAAAACAAAGAAAAAATAATACGAACCAAAAAAATAAAAAGCCCCGCATAGTGCAGGGCTTTTGCAAACTCTTTTAGCCGATAATTAGCCGATATGAATGGAGGGCTCTTCCCACATTGAAATTTTCTTAACAATTCTATCAACTTCTTCATCTAGATTTTCTATTTCTTTCTTGGCCCCTTCGTATAAATTGGAAATAACCCGGATTGTATCTTCATCAATACTGCCCGTTATTGGGAGATCGTTTTTTACATACCTCATCATAATCTGAAATAAGGAAACTTTCATTTTGCCCATCTCGTTTAATCTAACAATAACTTGATGGATATTAGACCCTTCATCAATCCCAAATAATTCTAATGCTGAGTACCAAAAGATACCTTTGTCTTCCATTCTTGCTCCTTTCGCACCTCGTGTTAAAAAACTTTACATCATTAATTATATTAAATAATCACAGATTAGTCAAGTATAACTTTCACGATATTATTTAATTCTTCAAGATTTGAGAATTTGATTGTAATGTTACCCCCCGATGCTCCACTTCTCACAAACACGGCTGTCCCGAGCTTGCCCGATAGATTATCCTGCAATTCTGTGAACTTGGGGTGAACTTGATTAGTTGATTGATTGCCTTTATTAATATTTACTTTTTCTTCTTTTGCGTGCTGTTCTAAGTCTTTAGTAGAAAAATTACCGGCAAGTATTCTTTTAAACATTTGTTTTTGCTTTTCTGGTTCCGAAAATGAAAGAAGCGCTCTTGCGTGTGTTCTGGATATCTTGCCCGATCTAACAGCTTCTTTTATTTCTGCAGGAAGTTCTGCAAGACGCATGGCGTTAGCTACAACTTCCCTGCTCTTGCCTACGCGCTCTGCGACCTCCTTTTGTTTTAACTTAAACTCATCAGCAAGACGCTTATATGCCTCAGCTTCTTCCATTGGGTTAAGATTTTCTCTTTGTAGGTTTTCAACTAATGCTGCCTCTAATTTGGCCTTGCTTTGATCAAAGTTGTCCTTCACTATAACAGGCACATGGGGAAGGCCAGCAATTTGAGAAGCGCGCCATCTTCGCTCTCCTGCAATTATTTCATAATTCACATCAATACCTCTACCTTTTTCTACCTCACGCTTGGACACTAAAAGAGGCTGTAATATGCCGTATTTTTTTATTGATTCTGCCAATTCCTCAAGGCTCTTTTTATCAAAATCTGTTCTTGGCTGATTCTCGTTTGGTCTAATTTTACTTATTTCAATATAAAAAATATTGTCCTGAATTTGAGGAACTGACCTGTTTGTTTTAGTGGCTATTAAAGACTCGAGTCCTCGCCCAAGTCCGAACATTTTTTTAGACATAATTTTAAGTTATAAAAAATATTAAAAAAGACTATAATAATTCTATCACTTCTTCCGCTAAATCTCTATAGGCCCTTGCTCCTTTTGATTGTGGATCAAATTGGTAAATTGTTTTTCCAAAACTTGGAGCTTCTGCAAGAGAAATAGCCCTTGGTATAACTGATTCAAATACATGTCCGGGAAAATTTTCTCTAACCTCTCTTACCACTTCTCTGGCAAGCTTGTTTCTTTTGTCATACATAGTCATTAGAACACCCATTATTTTAAGTTCTGGGTTTACCGATGCTCTGACAAGCTCTATTGTTTCAAGAAGCTGCGTCAGACCCTCAAGGGCATAATATTCGCATTGGACCGGTATTACCAAATACTCAGATGCTGCAAGTCCGTTTATTGTTAAAAGTCCAAGAGAAGGCGGACTATCTATTATAACGTAATCGTAATCAAATCTAACCTTATTAATTACGTTTTTTAGACGAAACTCACGGCCATTAAGCGAAGCAAGCTCGACGGTAGCTCCAGCCAACGAAGAAGCCGAAGGCAATACATTAAAACCAAAAATACCTGTATTTCTAACTAAAGCACCGGGTTCTGAATCATCTATCATTGCATGGTATATATTAAAATCTTCTTCCCTTAAACGATGCCCCACGCCAGTTGTGGCATTTGCTTGGGGATCTAAATCAACCAAAAGAACATTTTTTCCCAAAGCCGCTAAATATGCGCCCAAATTAACCGACGTAGTCGTTTTGGCTGTTCCTCCCTTTTGATTTATAACTCCGATAATTCTTGCCATTAATTTAATTTTATCTTTTTGATTTATTTTTTACAAATAGTCAAAACAGGTCATATCTTATGAAATCTTATTGAGTCTTTTAGTTATGTAGCCAAGGAATGCAAGCTGAACAGTAGGAGTAAGACCTGTATTTATAATAGGGATAACCGGCATTGCACCATAAGCCCATCTTCCGGTACTGAGTGCATAAATCTCTATTAAAATTGCTGTGGCAACACTAACGGAAACAAGAAACCAAGTTTTGTTCAAAGATTTTATGTTGGCCATAACAAAAATTAAAACTGTTATAAAAACAGCATCAAAGAGCGTAGCTCTAAACAAAATAAAATTTGTTATTTCACCGCCTTTATAATGAATATACAGCAAAGAATGCAAATGCTCCCAAACAGTATTGAGCAAAAAAGCAGTTATAAATATAAAAAATATTTTTTTAATACTCATAAAAAGATATGCTTATCACACAGCATGCTATAAAACAATTACTAAATTAAAAAAATAAAAACACTCTTAATCGAGCGCTTTTATTTTTTAAAAAACATTTTTAATCCATGGGGTGCATAAATTTCTTCTCTATCTTATCCGCCATTTTATGCATTTTTCTAATAAAACTGTAAAAATGATGAACCTTTACAAATAAGTACACCCCTACAATGATTAGAACGGATGGCCAAATAGTACCCCAAACAATTTCAGGTATCACACCGAAGTTTTGAAGGAGGAAAAAGACACCTATAGTAATTAAAGCAATAGCGATAGTTAGCATAAAAAGAATGGCTCCGCGAATCTTACCAGCAAATTGGATAATGCCATGAACCTTGTCATGATACTTTTTTACAGCCAATATTACCAATAATAATCGCAAAAACTTTTTCATATTTAAAAAACTTATTTTATTAAAAACAAACATTTTATCTATCCACTTGGGAAGGGATCTTTTGCAATCAAAGTTCTCTTTCTTTTGTGTTTAGGCTTTTTTCTAATGCTTTTCCAAGTTGGAATCAACATAAGGGTGCCTATATACCCCAATATAGATATTATAACAAACAAGGTTTTAAATCCGTAATCATCAACAATAATAGCTCCCAAATAAGCACTCACGGCAGTAGATATGCCTATAACAATATCATCAAAAGACCACTCGAGACCAACCTTGCCTTTATCTAAATGATCAGTAAATAATATTCTCCAACCCGGCACCGCCATTGAATTAGAAGCACCGATTAAGCCCTGGATTAAATATATATGCCAAGCTTTATCAGCCCATATAAAAAACAACATCAGGGTTGAAAGCATGAAAGATCCTGCGATCGTAAAAAAGTATTCATCCCTTTCTCCATCATGACTATCCATAAATCTAGCCAAAGGCGTTACTGTGATAACTCTCACCAACCAGTAAACAGTAAAAGAAAGACCGGCAACCTTAATATTCCCCCCATGGATATCTTGGATAACAAACACGGAAAGAAATGGCACTAAAAGACCCAGCGCAAAGCTGAGTATTAAATCATATGCCAACAAATATTTTATTAATCTATTAATAACCAATCTTAACTAATTATTTTTTAAACAAAACTATAATCTAAATCCTACTCAGACACCCTAACCAAACCAAATCCAGACGCATTGTCATCTCCTACGCCATCAATATCTGAAGCCAATAAATGCAAAAACTCTCTTGTTGCAGCTGCTGGATCTTCGGCATCAAACTGCCAATATTTAGCGGCGAGACCGGATAAGAAAGGAGATGCCATTGATGTTCCTGAAAGAATGGCATACCCGTTGTCCTTCCATGTTGACTCAATGTTTTCTCCGGGCAAAGCAAACTCTATGTCACCATCCTCAACCACAAAAGGTTCTGTTTTTAAGTTGTTGCCCCTTGAGCTCCATTCGGTTATCTCAATCAATGAGTTAATGGCGCCCACTGCCACAACTTCTTTGTAAGCGGCAGGGAAGTCAATACTGTTTTCAAAAGGTCCATCGTTGCCTGATGCAGAAACCATTAATACCCCTTTGGAAAAAGCGTAATCAACAGCACTACTTATTAAAGATGAATCTGCATCACTGCCCAAACTCATATTAACAACATTTATTCCGTTATCAGCTGCGTGTCTTAATGCTGACGCAATATCATCAGCAAAACAAAAACCATTATTGCCGCAAACCTTGTATGCCGAAACAGAAACTAAAGGTGCTACGCCATAAACACCTAAGCCATCAGCACCAGAATTAGCTCCTACAATACCTGCTACATGAGTACCGTGACCATTTTTATCACCACAACTACCCTCTTTTACTGCTTTCACAGGACTCGTAAAATCGAAACAAGTTCCCTTAACTCCGCTTAAATCTGGATGATCAAAATTCACACCAGTATCAAGCACGGCAACATTCACATTAAAACCGCCGGAAGTAGAAGCAATTTCGGAATTATTATAAACCACTTCAATCCCCCATGGTGTTTGATCAGACGGTTTAATTCTTTGCACATCAGAATTATCTGGCTTGTTTCCTTTATTATTTTCTGGTTTTACCTCTACCTCTGCACCTACATCAGAAGAAGCAGGTACCTGACTTACGACATCAGAAGCAACTTCGGAAGCTTTTTGTTCAATAACTTCTTCCACCATGACAGATTCTGGCAAAACATTGAATATATCTACTTCTTCAACTTCAAGTCCGAATATTTTTGCAAACCTAAACTGAAAATCATTTAATTCAGCACTAAAACCAGCATCAAAAACATGTCTTGCACCTAATGCAACTTTCCAAAAACCACTTGTTGTTTTAACAAAAAACCTGCCTGAATCGGCAAAAGCTAGAGCTGGCGTTAACATTAAAAACAGCGCCAAAAACGTGAAAATAGTTAGTTTTTTTAGTTTAAACATTTATAAAGACAATATACCACAAAACACTCCGAATTACTATATAGTTGTTCACAAATCAAAAAAAACGGGTTAATACTCTTAAATTAAAATTAGTTTAAATTTTTAATTTTTGATTCGTTTTTTGTACCTAATGTTTTGCAGGACAATAGCAGATATGAAACCCAGGGTAATCCACAACATCAACCTACCCATTTGCAAAGTCCATGTGAAATGATCAAAAATTCCAAACGCCAAAACAGTAACAACAAATATAACGAATGAATAATGATATACCTTTGTAAAATCTAAAGATCTTATAAATTTTTTAAAACCAACAAATAGAAAGACTGCAAGAAACAAAAAACCAAAATATCCTGTTTCAGACAATATTAATAAATAAATATTATGAACTGGCTGATAAAAATTATAATGCATATTAGGCTCACGCTCCATAAACTCTGGCACAAATTGGCCGAGACCTATTCCTAAAAGAGGTCTGTCGTTTGAGATATCACCTGCTACATGATTGTAACGGACACGATGAGTAATCGCTTCCTCCTCAATAGATACATTGATTCGAGACATTAACTGAGGCCAATATACCAAAGAAAACAAACCCGCAACGATGCCAGTAACAACCACCAGCTGATAAATATGTGTTTGGGCATGCTTTCTAAAATTACCAAACTTTTTGTAAGTTAATATTATGACTATATGAGCCGTTACCCCTAGTGCCCAAAATCCTATAATTATTCTTGAAAAAGTAGAAAAAAAAGCAAGGAGCATAATTGCATAAACCGCCAATATTCCATATTCATATATTTTCTTGTGCCAGATCTCAGATGTTTCTTTGTAACCAGTTAAATAAAGCCAATAAAAAGAAAATATTCCAAAAAATAAAAAAGCTGCTAAAACATTAGGATGGGGTGTTGTTCCGTAAGCTCGCAAAAACTTTACACCCTCACTATAAAAAACTGCTACACCTATTGTGTCCAAACTTTTAAATACCGGCTCGCCAAAATATTTAAGACCCAAAACGCCCTGCGTCACAGACTGACTAATTGCAATAAAAGCTTGAATAAATCCTGAAAATACCAAAGTCATCAAAGACGGCACAAAATAAAAAACTTTTTCAAAATTATAACGTATATAAAAAAACAAACCGATAAATTCAGCTAGCTTCACAAATTGAAATATTGCAATAGGCTTAATGGAAGCAATAAAAATCGACAGTCCCGAGATAATAAAAAAGGCCAGCAGACAAACTTCAATTAAATCAGGCTTTAATCTAAATTTAAATTTTGACCTAACCAGCCACAAAATTAATAATCCGATAATTAAAAGGTCAGATACCCACAAAAATCCAGAAGTCCACTCGACATTAAAACGCCCCCAAGACCAGAGGTGCTTTTTTATCTCAAAAGGAATAGCAAAAAGAAGCAGATAGAATAGTGCCTTTTCTAAATTTTGGGAATTTATTCTAAATCTCATAAAAAATTAAATAAAATTAAAAAAACATAAATGAATACACAATTCCTGCTCCAAATATTAAAATCATACTATAAAGAAGCCACTTTGGTGCAAAAATAGTATATTCCGGAATACGATCTCCTTCCTCTCTTGCTTTAATAAAAATAAATATAAGCAGTATGGTTATCAAACTTACTGCAATAGAACCAACAAGACCAATAATTTCTATAAAATCCCTCAATCCTGACAAGAAAAGCAGATAAGGAGGTAAGGACACGAGAAGCTGAGCCTTGGTTGTGCCCATATCAAAATCGTACATAAAAGATTTCTTAAGAGCTAAGGAAGTGTTAACAAAAACTGTAAATGTAGATATTAAGCCAAGAATAGAACCAATAATAATAGCTTTTGTTCCCAAAAATTCTCCGAGTCCCGATATTGCATCTGGTGATGTAATATCACCGGACACACCAACAATAATAATAGCAAACAAAAGGTAAAGCCCCGCAGGAATTAAAGTGCCCCAAGTTATAGCCTTCCTTGTTAAATAATCCTCTCCCACTAATGCCTCTCTTAAAAGAGGTATGGAAGATAAACCTTCCATAGCAAACAAAACCACTCCAAAGGGCAAGAACCAGAATTCCAAAGAAAAAAGTGTCTTATAGTTAGCTACATCAATACGACCTGCGCTCATTACAGAAATTATAGACACAATAAAAACAAACATTAGCAACAACACGAAATCAATTTTTGAAGCACCTTTAAGCCCCAAAACAATTACGGAAGTAGCCAATATAAAAAATAAGGTACTAAATGTTGTTAAAGAAAAATCAAAAAAGAAAAAAACATTAGCCCAAAAATTACCGCTAATTGCAATGATAGCAAGCAAGGCACCATAGATACCAAGCATATACGAAAACAGAGCTATTTTTTTACCAAGAGGACCTAAATATATATCGGCGTATCCTATTATTTGATGACGCTCATGAGTGCGCAGAATTATTTCACCAAACATTAAATTTCTAAACAAAGACAATGCAACAATAATTATTAAAAACACAAGTCCAGTCACAAAACCAGCCTTAACAAAAGAAAAGGGTATACCAAAAATGCCAACACCCACCAAGGTTGTAACAAGAGCTGCCGAAGAATATAATAATTTCATATAAACAGATTGTTGTTATTATTATCCAGTTATATCTATTGTTTCTGAATCAGATTTTTTGTGTCCAATAAAAAAATGTTCTATACGCCACAAGACTGTAAGAATAATATACACAATAACACTCGCAGAAACTGCTGCCAGATACATTCCAAGACCTACAGCAATACCTACCGCCGCCACCACCCAAAGAGTTGCAGCAGTAGTAATACCAACAACCTTTCCGCCATATTTCAATATTGCACCACCTCCTATAAAACCAATTCCCACTATTATGTTAGAAATCAAGCGGGAAGGGTCGTAACTTGAATCCACCGTCAAATCTTCAAACCCGTATACCGAAAGTATAGAGATTAAGGCTGCCCCTATTGCAACCAAAGAATGAGTTCTCAGTCCCGCTACCTTGTTTGATTTTTCGCGCTCAAAGCCTATCGCTGCTCCAAGCAAAGCAGCAACAAAAAGACGAATTATTAATTGAGACTCATGCAACATAAAATTAACATCTAGTACTTGGCTTTTGAACTTACGTATTGGTAAATTTTATGCCAATTGCCAGATAATAAGTATTTCTTATATTTTACCCCATTTAATCAGTTTAATAAAAGAGGTAAAAACAAAAAGCAAAAATTAAAATAAGACCCGCTTGAACGGGTCTTATTTTGTAACATCTGATGTTAAATAAGATTACTTTTGAATTGCTATTTTTATAACCTCATTCATATCTTTCACCATCTTAAAATCCAAAGCTTTTTTAATTTCAGAAGGAACATCTTCAATAAGGTCTTTCTTGTTGCCAGCAGGCACTATAACCTTTTTCAAACCTGCTCTATGAGCTGCAAGTATCTTTTCTTTTAAACCTCCAATTTCAAGCACCTTGCCTCGCAAAGTTATCTCACCCGTCATGCCAACATCTTTAAAAACTTTTTTACCAGTCAATAAAGAAATTAGAGAAACAGCAATAGCAACACCAGCAGAAGGACCATCTTTTGGTATAGCACCGGAAGGGACATGAACATGAATATCTTCTTTATAAAAATCATCATCTGAACCCATTTTTGATGACTTGTTTCTAGCGTAACTTAATGCTGTTTGCACGGATTCTTTCATAACATTCCCAAGATGGCCAGTTAGGGTAAGCTTACCCTTGCCGGGCATTTTAGATGATTCTATAAATAATATTTCACCACCGGCAGGTGTCCAAGCAAGACCCGTAGCAATACCTACTTCATCTTTTTTTTCAGCCTCAAGATGTGTATACCTTTCTGCTCCCAAATAAGAATGTATTGATTTTGAATCAACTTTCACCTTTCCCTTAATTTTATTCTCAATCATTTTTCGTGTAATTTTTCTTATAACTTTAGCTACTTGTCTTTCAAGGTTTCTAACTCCTGCTTCTCGTGTGTGTTTTCTTATAATGTCTTTTAAAGCTCCGTCAGTAAACGACATGTTGTTAATTTTTATTCCATGTTCTTCCAATACTTTTTTAACCAAAAACTGTTTAGCAATATGTAATTTTTCATCCTCTGTATAACCAGGAAATTCTATTATCTCAAGACGGTCGCGAAGCGCTGGCGGAATCGTATCCAACATGTTGGCTGTCGTAATAAACAAAACATCAGACAAATCAAAAGGTACTTCAAGATAATGATCTGAGAAAGAATGATTTTGTTCTGGGTCCAATGCTTCAAGAAGTGCTGAAGAAGGATCACCCCTGAAATCTGTACCCACCTTATCTATTTCATCCAACATAAACACAGGATTGCGAGTTTTGGCATTATTTATTCCCTGAATTATTCTTCCAGGCAAAGCCCCCACATAAGTTCTTCTGTGGCCTCTTATTTCCGCCTCATCTCGCAAACCACCCAGTGACACTCTTACAAACTCCCTATCAAGAGCCTTGGCGATTGATTTACCAATAGATGTCTTACCTACGCCAGGAGGACCAACAAAACAAAGAATTGGCCCCTTTATTTTCCCTACCTGTTTTTGAACAGCAAGATATTCTAAGATTCTTTCTTTTGCTTTTTTAAGACCATAGTGATCGTTATTTAATATTTTATCAGCTTCTTTCATGTCAATTTTGCCTTTTGATTTTTTTGACCAAGGCAAATCAACCAGCCAATCAAGATAAGTTCTTAAATAAGAAACTTCCGGACTAAACGGAGGCATTTTTTCAAGACGACCAAGTTCTTTTTCTGCCTTATCTCTTATATCTTTCGGCATCCCTGCATCGCTAATCTTCTGCCTTAAAACTTCAAACTCACCTTTTTCACCATCAAGACCCAGCTCTTTTTCAATGCTTTTAAGCTGTTCTCGCAAAAATACTTCCTTTTGCATTTTTCCAAGTTGTCTCTTGGTTTCACGAGCCACCTTTTGCTCTGTACTTAAAATTTCTATTTCACGATTTAAATAAAAATTAACCTTCTTTAAAGCATCCATAACATCAACAGCTTCAAGAATTTCTTGCTGGTCTTTAATTTCAAGACTCAAGTGCATGGCTGCAAGATAAACCAATTGCTCAGGATCTTTAACCTGACTCAAAGCTACCATAACATCAGAGATAGGCCCCGATACAGTTTTTGAACCAAGAATCTTCCTTAACTGATCTGCCACTGTTCGCATCAAGGCTTGTGTTTCAACATTTTTTGTAAGAGATATTTTATAATCTTCAACCTTGGCGCTAAAAAATGGATCTGTAGAACTATAGTTTTTAATTTTTACTCTCGCAATACCTTCAACATCAACACGAGATGTTCCATCAGGCATCTTGTGAATTTCAAAAATCTTACCTACTGTACCAACGTCAAATAAATTACCTTCATTAACATCATCCCTTGGATCTTTTTGACCAACAAAAACTACCAACTTGTCTTTGGACATGGCATACTCTAAAGCCCTGATTGATTTAGGCCTTTGAACTAAAAGAGGCATGGCAATGCGCGGAAAAAGAATTACGTTTTTCAACGCAATCAAAGGCAAATCGTGGATTTTATTTTTTTGTATAGACATTACTTATTTACAAATCATGCATCCTTATTAATTTGGATGCATTAATGTTGAAATGTTTAAATATTTTAATTTTTAGAAAAACTTATTCTTGATGTTTTTCGTGAAAATCACTAGGCAATAATCCCTCTGATTCTAGTGCTGTATAGTCCTTGTCTATTATCTTAATCAAACCCTTAACAAGTTCTTTCGGGTCTGAATTATAAACAATCCTACCCATGCCACGGTGAGCTTTTTTAACTATCTCTTCAATTTCATCAGCCATTCCGCCAGTATCAGTCAGAATACCTATTGGCTTATCGTCTTCAAAAGCGATAGTAAATTCATTAAGAGTTCCTATTCTGCCACAAACAATAATTACAGCATCTGCTGAACGTGTAAGCAAAAGATTTCTTCCTGAATAATTAAAACCAGTGTATATTATAAAATCAAAAAAGTCAATTGGCAAGTGGTATGCCTTAACATGTGAAAACAAACTTGCGGCAGGTGATATTCCAACCGAAACTCCTCCCGCTTTTTTTGCGCCTTTCGCTGACCAATAAGGCAATCCTGTTGTAGCACCAGTAATTACAATACCGTTATGTTCAACAATTTCTTTACCCAATTGCTCAGCTCTTATGTGGGCGTCTTCCGCACAATGATCAGTTACGGCAGCGCCAGAAACAACAAATTTATATTTCATATATATCAAATTTAACAAATTCCCTGTTTTTTTTCAATCAAAAAGCCGATTATACTAACCGGCATAATTTAAATCAATCTTCATCTTTATCTGGAAGATAATTATTTAAATTAAAATAACCCAAAACTACATTTCTTACTCTAGAGGATAGAACAAGAAGAATCACGGACAAAAGACCCAAAATTTTTAGCACAACCACACCTCCATTCTTAGTTAAACAACCATAAATAAACTAACAAACAATTTAAAATTTGTAAAGATAAGGCCTCCTTAATTAGGAGGCCCTTCTTAATTCCCTTTCTCTTTTTTCACATTGAAGGGAAAATTTTGAGTAAACATCTTTAGAGCAACTCTCGTGATTCAAAAATTCGCAAACTAATGAAAGAAATTTTATGAAATTTTTTAAATCTTCATTTGAGACATGGATTACATTGATTGCTTTTCTTAAATCATCTGTTAATTTAGAAATTTCTCTAGAGGTTTTTGGACGAGAATAAAAATTGTCTTCATTAAGCAGTGTTGTAATTTCAGACATGGCATGATAAATATCGGCAAGATTAAAATCTAAACTTGTATTACCAACTCTTTCTGTCATAAAACCGCCGCATCCGCACTCATCACAGCCACACGGATCATAATTTTCATTACTCATAATTATCTCTCCTTATTTAAAAGTAAAAACAGCTATTATCACAATAACACAATTAATAATAAATCGCAAGGTATAAAATAACGGAGGTACCAAAGACAAATAGGTTCGATTCAGTACGAAGCACTATAATAAAAAAAGACCCCTAGAGGGTCTTTTTTTATTACTGGTCCGCCCACTCCTTCGACTGCGCTAAGGACAAGTCACCCTTGGCTGGTTTATCCTAAACTTGTTGAAGGAAACACCTTGGAGCGGATAAGTTTACGGTGGCAGAGTGTTTTTATTGGTTTTTCATTTAATTTTTCTACCAAATAAAAACCGACTAATTAGTCGGTGCCTTACTTAATATTTCCTGATACTATTTGACCAGTAGTAAATGCTTTTTCTGCTCCAGTTGAATTATCCCCGAAAGCTGATTTAAATCCCTCAAATGTCCAATATCCTGCATAAAAACCGCCTGAAGGACAACAGTCCCACAAAAGGCAGCCAACCGCACTATCGTCAACAAAAGTTGACACACCCTTGTTTACTCCTTTACTACTTTTGTGATAAAGAGCAACCCCGTCGCCTGGCAAAATACCATATCCACATAAGCAGCAGCGAATAGCAGCTTGTTTAAGTTTTTCAAAATAACACTTTGGACATATACTCTCTGCTGTTTCAATTCCGTTCATCTTTTTAATTCTTTCGTCTTTAAATTTAAAACCATGAATATTCCCCCATATACTAACCTCAAATCCCAATGAACACTGGTGACCACATTCACTAAAAGTAACCGACTTATTGGAAGTTTCTTTAAATGTTACAGTATTATTTTTAAAAAAGTTCGGTCTTTCTAATTTATTACCACCAACTGACGCTAAAACACCCATACCCTCTGGCGAAACTATTCCTTCCGCTTTTGTGGTAGTATCAGAAATTTCATTAGAAACTCTACCCCTACTCACATTCTTAAGCCAAGAAATAAATCCCATTGTTGCTCCTCGTTGTTAATGTATCCTATTATCTTTTACACTAATAGTAGTTAAAACACAAGGCGTTCCCCTCCAGAAGCGAGAAGTATAATCCCAAAGAGCGTAATTAAAATAATCCTGAAAAAATCAGGGTTATTTTAATCGTGTCCGCCCTGTAGGATTCGAACCTACGACCCGCGGATTAAAAGTCCGTTGCTCTACCAGCTGAGCTAAGGGCGGATATGCTTTCTATATCAACTAATTTAAAAATTTATTGATTAATTTTAAAAATGTCCCAGCTGAGTCCCGACGCTTTGGTCGGGACCCCGACACTCCGTCGTCGGGGCTAAGGGCGGATATTATTAATTAAAAATCGAGGCTTAACTCGATTTTTATTATAACACAACTTAAATTATTTTCAATAACTATTCCCCCATAGTTTGTTTTAAAACATCCCTAAGACCCTTTATATCAACTTTGACTTTCTTTTTTTGTTTTTCTTTTGATAGGTCTATTTTTCTACCTCGAAAGTCCACGGCACCCTTCCCAAAGGCACTATCCAAAGATACCCCCCTAGAATTTGTATTCGACTCTCCTTGACCGTGACTTTTTTGTTGGAAATTATCAGATTGTGGTTTAAATGTTTTTTGAGGTTGGTCATAATTCCTTTGTCTTCCTCCGCCATCATTAAATGAAGTCCTGTTTTTATCTGGTCTTCGTTCAAATCTTTGTTGCGATCCGCCTCCTGATTCAGTTTGAGGCAGGGGACCATACCATTCCGCAATTTTTTTCCTAATTTCTTCCTCCGGTGTTCCGAATTGTTCTCTTGAATTTGAAATAATTTCTTCTCTAAAGTTAGTTTCTTGTTTAGGCAACGGGGGAATGGTTGTTGCTGAAAATGCACGTGAAGCAACTCCGTCTATCATTAACTTCAAATAAATATTATATTTTGCTAAATTTACAACATCGTTAGCCACAAACTCTGGGAACAATTCTTTTTCAAGAAGTTCAGCATCCTCTGCTCCCACCCTAAAGGTAATAATAGTACCAACATTTCCAAAAACAGCGTCTCTCACGCTTTCTTCCATTTGAGCAACATATTGATGTGCGATTATTAAATTAAGATGATATTTTCTAGCTTCAGACAAAATATTAGCGAAAGAAGCTGTGGCAAAGTTCTGAAACTCATCAACAACAAGAGTAAAGTCCTGTCTCTCGGGTTCTGGAATATCAACTCTGGACATAGCAGCCAATTGAAGCTTGGTAATAATTAAAGCACCAAGCAATCGTGAAGCATCCTCGCCTATTCTGCCCTTTGAAATATTAACTAGAATTATTTTTCTCTCATCCATCATTTTTCTCATATCAAGATTGCTGTGTGCCTGCCCTACCATATTTCTTATAATAGGAGATGATACGAATTGACCCACCTTATTCTGAATAGCAGCTGTTGCTTCAGATGCTAAACGATCTGTGTATTTGGCAAATTCTTGAGTCCAGAATGCTCTCACTACTGGATCTGTAACATTTTCAATAACTTGTTTTCTGTATTCCTTATCAGCCATCATACGATTAATACCAAGGAGTGTTGAATCAGGAGATTCAAGCAAGGCGAGTATGGTATTACTCAAAATATATTCCATTCTTGCAGACCATGCGTCTACCCAAATCTTTTTAAACACACTCAAAAGACCATCAGCCACCAAATGCCTGTCTTCAAACTTAACCCTTTCCATAACATTAAAAGCAATGGGGTAATCTAAATCAAAAGGATTGATATAAACAACATCTTTTATGCGTTCTTTGGGAATATAATCTAGTAATTCTTCAACTGGATCTCCATGAGGATCAACAAAAGCCAAACCTCTGCCATCTTGGATATCCTGAATAGCAATATTTTTGAGAAGCTCAGTTTTCCCCATTCCCGTCTTTCCTATTACATACATATGTCTTCGCCTGTCATCCTGTTTTATACCAAAACGAAGCTTCCTATTACGGAAATTTGATTCTGCAAATTCTACGATTGGATTGGGATTGTTCATTTAGGATTATTTTAAAATTATTTAATGGGCAAACCTGCTGGCGGCTGTGATTTCTTTGCTTCAACTCTTGGGAACATAGGCGCTTTAACACCCTTGCCCGGCAAGTGCCACAATGTCGCAAGCTCCTCAGTATTAAGTATAATCCATTGAGGAGGAAAAGTCCTTTTTTGCATATCCTGATAAAATCTTCTTTTACGCCAATAAGTTATAGAGTCTGCTCTCCAGCCTTTATCGGAAGGAAACAACCAAGGCATCCATCCACTTGAATATGTCATGGTTTTTGAATTTGGTCTAAAACTATTTAAATTAGAAGAATAAAACTGTTTAAAATATCCCACGGTACCAGAAATATGAGAGCGATGAAAATTGTCCTTTGGTCCAATATAAACAAATCTAACACTAGACTTAAAACCAAGTTTTGCGGTTTTTTTATCTATAGCTTCAAGTATTGCTCTTTCTCCTCCAGTTAACATCATTGGGGTTTTTTCTTTTTTGTTGTCGCCTTCCTCTCTTTCTTGACGTCCTCCTTCAGTGCCAGTAATAAAATCTACCACGGCAATCATGAAATCTAATACCACATTAGCTAATTTTGTAACAAAATCAGGCTGAGCTTTAACTTCTTTTCCTAATAACTTATCAGCCTCCTGCTTACCTTCACCAATCCAACCACCTCCTGTTCCTCTTATTAAGTACTGCACCCAAATATGCTCATTAGGTTCTAAAGTACTTATTTGTTCAGCCAAAGATGCAAGGGGATCTGTTCGTTTGCTTTCCGACTCCTTACCTCCTGACATTTCTTCAAAATCCGGGTATGTTTTTATGGGTATTGGATTAGGTTTCGCAAAAAGAAGCTCCATACCAAATAAATCATAATCATCATCTGGCAAATACATAGGCAATGTCTCTGCATAATCAGAAACCTCTACTATTTCAGCTTCGGGATATTGAGCAAATATTTGATTCTCAACTAAACCGTGAAAATCTTTAAGAGTTTTTACATAAAACTTCATCTCACCGCCATTCCCAGCTATCTCAAAAGAAAACCAGTTTTGAACCTCGCCTCTAAAAAACTTACCTTTCCAAGTTGTAGAACTTATATATGCAGAATGAAGTCCGGCGAAGATGCTTTCTGCCATTTTGGGACTTTTTTCTACATCTGCAGGGGGCTTAATCTCAAGCAAAACCCACTCTAGCGATAATATATACTCCTGTTTTTTATAATTTAACCAAGCCCAATAAGATCCAAAGCCAAATAAAAACGGAGTTACTGTCCACCAGTAATCTTTAATATAAAAAAATGCAGTTTTTAGTGGACCAATAACAACTTCTAACAAAGTTGCGATCACAAATCACAAATCACAAATCACAAACAAATTCCAATGCTTAAATTCAATTTGTAAAAAAGTAGTCAATGTTTTGAATTTTCAACATTGGAATTATTATATTGTTTGTAACCTGATTCTTGGAGCTTGGAATTTCTAGAAAAGTTATGCCTCTCGAAGAGAATATGTTCCGTCGTTATTTTTTGTAAAACTTTTTTGATCTTGTAAACTTAGCATAACAGTATTTTCTTTAACCATTCTGTGAGATAAAACTTGGTTTACAATTTCATTTTTGCTAAGAGGGTTTGAAGATGATTTTATAATATCTTTAATTACATCCTTAACAGTACCGGCTTTAAATCCCCATTCTTTAAGAGCGTAAAGCCCTCTACCAACAAGAACAAATCTCTTGTCCTTTATAAGTTCATTGTGAACTGTTTGAACATTTGCTTTCTTATCCCATCCAGGCTGATCATTGATCAATTCGGCAATTTCACGGAAATGTCTTGGCTTATTGTCTCTCTTAAGAACCAAGTAAGCCATGTCTCGAACTCCACGAGGTTTTATTTCGGGCCAAGAAGTTAAACCAACCTGACCAAATGAATTTCTGCCTATTTGTTTTGATATTGAAAGAAGAGATGCCACAAATTTAGGGGCTGTATCTTTTGCAGCAACGTTTTTGTTATAAAAATTAACAACTTCACTTTCTGTAATAACACCTTTTTTAGAAAAGGCCTTGGCAAAAGAACCAAGAGCTTTCTTTACGGAGTTGGACTGAGCTTCATTTAAAGACCAAAATTGATGATATCCTTCATCATCAGCCTCTCTAACAAAATCACTATTTAAATCAAGGAAAAATACCAAAGCGGCATTAACGGGGGTATTTCCTCCTAAACCAGAAAATCTCTGGAACAAATCTTCTTCTCTCATTACACCACCATGTTCCTCTAATATTGATCCGGCCAAATTAACATAAGGTTCAACTAAAGAAGCAAGGCCAGCCTCCAAATTGCCCTTTATCTGCTTCATGGATGCATTCTCTATCTGTCTTACTCTTTCACGAGTAATACCATAACTCTGGCCTATTGACTCTAGGGTTTCTCTTTTACCGTCTTTCAAACCAAAACGACGAGATATTATATCCCGATTTCTTGTGTTTAAAACTTTTAAAACTTTTAAAACGACCCCTTTTATATTGTTATTTAACGTAGACATTTGTCTATTTTTTAGCCCCTCCGGACTTAATTATGGCTGTATTTTTTAGGATACAACGTGGCAATAAAACTGCCAAAAATAATAAATACTGTGTTGTCTATAACTTTACAAGCATAGCACAACAGTAAAAATAAGTCAATAAATGAAGAGGGCATGAAGTGGATAACTTGTAAATACCCCCAATCATTGACCCCCATAGCATTCCTGCTTAACTCAGCAAAAATCAATGCATGCAAAACAAAAAAACAACCAAATCAATAAGATAAAGCTGTTTTTTAAATGTACAAATATTTATTCTAGGTTTATTTTTTTCTACTCAACCAGACTAAAAGCGGTGAAGCAACAAATATAGACGAATAAGACCCAGCGACTATTCCTATTATTAATGCTAAGGAAAACCACTGAAGAGACTGGCCCCCAAAAAAGTAAATTGCGACAAGAGCAAGCACCGTTGATACAGTTGTATTTATTGAACGACTCAAAGTTTGTATAACACTCTTGTGAACAGTTTGAGCAAAACCACCCCCAGATCCAAAACGCAAAATATTTTCTCTAACACGATCAAAAACTACAACAGTGTCTGAAACAGAGTAACCAAGAATTGTCAGTAAAGCTGCCACAAATATGGCACTTATTTCAAAACCAAAATAACGGCCAAAAACAGCAAATACACCAATTGGAACAATGATATCGTGAGCTAGTGCAATAATTGCTGAAAATCCCATTACCCAAGGAGATAACACGTTAGATAAACGTCGAAACACTAGTGCGATATAAATTATAATAGAGACCAAAACTAATATTATGGCCGTAATGCTTTTGCTTTTAAGTTCCTCGCCAATAACAGGGCCTATGGAATCAAATCGCCTTTCAGTTATTTCACCAAAATTATATGATAAAACACTCAATACTTCCTGGTGTTTTTCCTCATCAATGGAAGCGAGTCGAATTATGACTCCATTATCATCAATATAACTAATATTAGGTTCGCCTGATTCTTCAACTCGAGAGAAAGATTCTTTAATTTCATTTATAGATGGCCTCTCCTGTAAAAAACCAACTTCCAAAACACTGCCTCCCCTAAAATCAGCACCTAGTGGCAGACCCCACACTAAAATTGCCACGACAGACGAGACAACTAGCAGGACTGATATAGAAAACATTGTTTTATAGATATGTTTCATAACTATCGTTTTGGATTTATTTGAATAACCATTTCCAGTTTTCAAATTTTTTATTAACAAATAATTCTAAAAATGCCCTAGTTACCATTGTGGCTGTAAACAAACTCATAAATACACCAATGGCCAAAGTTAAGGCAAACCCCTTTATAAATGAGGTGGTAAAACCATACAATATCAATGCACCAAGAATTGTTGTAACATGGCTATCTCTAATTGAACTCCAAGCCCTGTGGAATCCTTCACTTACCGAATACTGGAGGCTCTTGCCTTCAGCTAGTTCTTCTCGCATTCTTGCAAAAATTAAAATATTAGCATCAACAGCAATTCCTAAAGACAGTATGAATCCGGCAATACCAGCCAAAGTTAAAGTAACAGGGATAGTCTTATAAATGGCCAAAGTCACTATCAAATAGATAACGAGTGCAACAACAGCTGTTACCCCGGGCAACCGATAAAACAAAATCATAAATATTGCCACCAACACCAAACCATAAAGTCCTGCTTTCAAACTTTTATTCAACGATTCACGACCCAGAGATGCACCGATCGTTTGTTGTGAAATTAATTCAATAGGAACAGGCAATGCACCAGAATTAAGTCTCAGCCCCAATTGCTTAGCTTCATCAGGCGTAAAATTACCACTAATCACAGCACGACCGTCTTCAATCTCATCCTGAACCACTGGCGCACTAATAGGCAGTCCATCAAGATAAATAGCAATCCTTCTTCCCACATTACCCCTAGTTAGCTCTGCAAATAAGCCACCTCCTGCTTTATCAAAAGTCAAAGATACCTGAGGTCCAACACCGGAAAGACCTGACTGGTCAAAAACAACGCTTGCATCATCCAAATATCTGCCGGTAAGCTCAGTGGTTTTGTAACAAGGGTCAACTCCTTTTTCTAAAATAATAAAAGAAAGCAAAGACAGATCAGTAGCCCCACAAACAATATCCTGAGTCAATAAACTCTGATCAAGTCCTTCAATGGACCCGAGTTGAGATAAAATGTTTTCTCCTTCGGCTATTGAAAGTTCTTCCTTAAATTCCAAAAAGGGAGTCTCGCCTATTAATTTTATAGCTTCACTTACATCACTAACACCTGCCAATTCAACCACCAACCTGTTTTCACCTTCAACTTGAACTATTGGTTCAGATACGCCAAATACATTAACCCGCCTTTCAATTACATCTCGAATACCCTCCATTGATTCTGTTTTGTCACCAACGACCTCTCTAAGATCAGCTTCATAAACAAGATGAGTTCCGCCGACTAAATCAAGTCCCAAACGGAAAGGCAAATTAGGCCACCAATTCAGTTTTGATTTCACAGGTCCAGGATAAACAAAAGCGCCAAGCACTAGTGCTAACAATATTAAAACAATTGGTTTTATAATTTGTTTTTGAGACATTTACTTTTATATACAATTGATAACACAAAACTCTTAAAAATAAAAGCCGAGCACAACAAGCTCAGCAAATAATTATTTTATGGCTTATCCCACATTTTAGACTTACTCTTTCTAAGTCGAAAAGCAGGAAAGCACAACTCCGCAGATATAAAAGCTCCTGCAACTATCAAACAAAACAACATGATAGCATCTTGAGTTTCATTTGAAAAAAGCCCCCAACCAATAACGATTAAACAAAAAACTATCAAACATCCTGCTGTATAAAGAAAAATCTTACGAAGCATTCTCAACCCCCTGTTTTTAAAGCTGCAAAAATAACAATCATTGTTATAATTTAAAATATTTAATTAGTCAATAAATTCATTTATCGTTAAAAAAAGGCCGAGCTTGATTGCTCGGACCTAAGATGGGTTATCCCACACAATGCCTTCTTTAAAGCCCCCCTTATGCCTCTTCTTGTTTCTTTTAATTTTGTTTATTTGTCTACGGCTTAATTTTTTAAAATCAATTATCGCATCTATTACCTCTTGTAAATCTGCCAGTTCTTCCTGCATCTCATCCTTGCTTAAAGCATACTTCACCTCATTTGCTTCCTCTGCCAGTTTATTAACCAATAACAACCAGTACTCTTCGGGCCTTGTAGCATGGTGCCATTTAAAATCCCTACTGAATCTTTCGTGAGCAATGTCTTTAATTTTATCTCTAACTAGTTTTGGTAGTTTTCTCACACTCGTTCCTCCTCACCATAAACAAATTCAAAATCCATTTTTTTATAATCAAAAATTTCACTAGGTTTGAAAAATCTTTTTACTTCCTGTTTGGCTGTAGAAATCGAATCGGATGCATGTACTATATTCGTCTGAAAAGAAATAGCAAGATCACCTCTAATTGAACCAGCATCGGCTTCACGGCCAGACGTGGGTCCAACGATCAAACGAACAACCTTAACTGCTTCAATTCCTTCAAGTACCATCATGACTACTGGGGCTGATTGCATAAACCTTTTAAGCGTAACAAAGAAAGGCTTGTCTTTGTGGTGAGCGTAATGCTTGTCTAATAATACATCTGAAAGCTTAACCATTTTCATTCCTACAATTTTTAACCCCTTGCGTTCAAAACGTCCGATTATTTCACCCAAAAGATTTCGCTGCAAAGCGTCAGGTTTCATAATCACTAAAGTTTTTTCTTTTAAATCAAATTTTGCCATGCGCTTAATTTCTAATTTTTTAATTTTTAAACAAAAACTGAATGACTGTTGCTTAATAATTTAAAAATTGAAAATTTACTAAAAATTACAAGATTGAAAATTGTAAAATTTTATATAAAAACTATCACTACTTGCCAGTTTTCTTAATCATATAATTATCCTCGCTTAAAACCAGCTCAACTCTGCCATCTATATCTGTACGATAATACTTTACACCAAGATTTTCAAGGGTATTAAGCGTTTGCTCTGTGGGGTGGCCATAACGATTTTCGGCACCAACACTAATAAATGCTAGCTGAGGTTTTATTGTTTTAACGAATTGCTCTGTAGTCGATGTTTTAGAACCATGATGAGCCACCTTTAGTAAATCAGATTTAATATCAATGCCTGATAATGCCAATTTATTTTCAACTTGTTTTTCTATATCACCGGTTAATAAAAGCTCATTCTCGCCATAAACCATCTTAGAAACAACTGAGGAATTATTCTTTTTACTTACCGATTGATTATTTTGATTTTCAAACGGATGCAAAATATCAAACGAAACACCATCAGAGGATTCAATTTTATAACCAAGACTAACATAATGTCTTATTGCATCTTCTTGTTTAATTAGCTTTTCCCAAAACTGACACTGATCCGTCTCACACCCAATCCCCGTCTCTATAGATTGTGCGACATGGTATCTTCCCAAAACATCCAACAAACCATTGATGTGATCCGCGTCAGGATGAGTCATCACCACTAAATCAATAGTATGGTCCCAAAAAGGCATTACAGCACCTAGCTCTTGGATGACACTGCTCCCCGGCCCCCCATCAACTAAAATTTGATTGCCCTTTGGCGTCTGGATAAATATCGCATCACCCTGCCCCACATCCAAAAACCAGACATGGGTTTTGCCATCAGGTAGTTTAGATATAGCATAGAAAGAAAAGACAGTTAAAATGGCTGTAATGACTAAGATCCAAATATACATATTGTGTATTTTTTGAGGCATTAATTTTAGATAGCACAAAACTCAACCAAAAACAAAACCGAGCTTGGCTCGGTTTATTAAAAATTTTCTAGAGAGTTGAAGCAAGAACAACATCGGGAACACTGTTTTGAACATAATCACAATCGGGACAACAAAGGACAACTTTGTCTCCTTCTTTTTTGGGTGTTAGATCACCATGATTGCTGTCCTTCCCACAAGTAAGATGATGTACCCAAGTACAGCTTTGCCACTTTTGAATTTTTTTAATCTTTTGATCAACAGTCAATTTTGGGGCTACAGGCAACACTTATCCTCCTATTTAGTAAATTATAAAGTACAAAAATTTGTTCTGATTTTGAAACTGGTTTTACCAACCTCAAAACCATTGATATTTTATAACAAAAATAAACTAAAATTTCAATTTTTAAATTATTTTTAATTTAAGCTCTGTGTTTTTCAATTTCAATATCCGTACTTCGGCCTCTTCGCTTGCTTACCATAAACCAAACAATAAGCACATAGCCAACAGCAACTCCGACCCAATTAAGAGTGGCTGGGATTGAAGCAAAATTTAATTTTGCAAAAAGACGTATAATGCCAAGTATCACAGAAGACAACCCCCAAGCAAAGGTACCCACAAAATAACCAAGAGGTTCCAAAGCCATTCCCGCAATACCCGTTACAAAACCGAGAAACATGTTAAGTGGCACAAGAGGCAAAATTAAAATATTGGCCGGCAACGATACAAGCGAAATATTTTTGAAGTAGTAGATTAAAAGTGGCAAAACCATAAGCTGAGCTGACAATGTCATAACAGTTGTTTCCCTTAAAGCATACTTTCCAGGTATTTTTTTAAAATACGGTTCAAGAATCGGAACAAGATAAACCAATCCCAAAGTCGCCATAAAAGAAAGCTGGAAACCCACATCAAACTTCAAAACCATGGGGCTTACAAAAACCATAACAGCACCAGCAAAGGCAATTGAATTTTTAACACTATAAAAACGGCCGGCAGATCTTGCAAGTAAAATCAAAATACCCATAATGGCTGCTCTAACCACTGATGCCTGCGCTCCAGTTAATACAACAAACCCGATTATACCAAGAACGGTCAGCCAGAAAGCTTTTTTTCTTCGCATAAAAAGCATGAAAAATCCTGCCACCACAGCACCAATTATTGTAATGTTATATCCTGATATCGCCAAAATATGAGTAGTTCCTGTTTTTGCAAAAGAGTCCTCGAGATCGCTCGGAATCTGAGAACGACTGCCAAGCAATATGCCTCCGATGTAAGAAGCATTTGGTTCTGCAACTGAGCGGACAATGGCGCCTTCAAATGATTTTTTAACTTTAAATATTTTTTCAAATAAAGATAGCTTTATTTTTTCCAAAAAAGACAAGCTGTTTTTTAAATCAAAACTTTCATTTTTATATATCTCTGTTTCCCCATAGGGCGAGATTACCTCAAGAGGTTTTATTTCGGGATAATAACTAACTGTAAAAATCCCGTCTTTTTTAAGATAGGAACGATAATCAAAACCATCAAAATTTTCTGGTATTTTGGGAGGAGGTCCTAAAATTTCCAAACCTTGACCATATTCATATTGGGGATATAAATTTGTAGTTACTAAAACTTTTTCGTTAGTTAGCGCAAGACGACCGCCAGCTTCAATTTGTTTAACTTTAAAAACAAAAGTTTGCTTGTCTTCTTTTACATTAACTTCACCATCAATATACCCCCTAAGAAAAAGTGCTTCTTCATATCCACGACCTTGGACAAGAGGAACATTTTCTCTAAAGTTGACCAATAAACTTCTTTCGGAATAAACTTTGTCAAATCTTAATACACCGCCAATAAAAAATATGAGCATCAAACCGGCAAGCACAACTTGCCATGACCTTTTCCAAAAAATTAAAACAGCAATAGACGCAGGCAACATCAACCATAATGCAAGAATTTTTGAAACATCTAAAAATGAGCCGGCAAATACCCCACCCATAAAAGCCAACAAAAACGCAAAGAAAATATGTGCTTTATGCATTAAAAAATCGTATCAAAAAAATATTTAACCCGCAAATTCCTGCACTTAAACAACAACAGTCCCGCCTTAGCGGGACTGTTCAAATTTCAACAATACAGATTATTGACAACTACCTGTAGTAGAAAAACAATTAGGACATGAATAACAAGAACCAGCCTTTACCATAAGAGTCCCGCACTCACATAGTGGCGCATCGCTATCACCTTCGGAAATATTAATGCTAGCCAATTGGACCATGATTTTATTATCTTTACTTGTTTTTATTTTGAGACTGTTTTTGCTGTCATCATCCTCGTCATTGCTTTCCATATTTGGCAAAGAAGATCCTGCTGAATTGTGACCGGGACCAAAAATTTCATCTCTGTCTTTATCGTTCAAGAAATTCATTCCTAAATAAGTAAATACATAATCAACAAACGACTTTGCAAAAGGCAAATTATTATTCGTTGTTGCCCCCATTGGCTCAAATCTCAGTCCGCGGAATTTCTTAACTAATGTTTTAAGAGGAATACCGGACTGTAAACACATTGATGTCAAAGTAGCTATAGTATCAAACAAACCTGAAATAGTACTTCCCTCCTTGGCCATAGTTATAAATGTCTCACCAGGTTTGTTTGTACCCGGATAAAATCCAACAGTAAGGTAACCCTGATGATTACCCACTGAAAACTTGTGAGTTATTGAAGGACGCTCGTCGGGAAGTTTTATTCGTGTATATCCATTAACTTTTTCAACTAAATCAGCGTCTTTTGAAGTGCTCATTGGTTGCACACCCTTACACCCATCTCTGTAAACAGCAACTGCCTTCAATCCAAGCTTCCACGCCTCAATGTAACAATCCTTAATATCGTCCACAGTCGCATCTTTAGGCAAGTTAACAGTTTTAGAAATAGCTCCTGAAACGAAAGGCTGAGCGGCAGCCATCATTTTTAAGTGCCCATGATGAGATATACTTCTGTGCCCATTTACTGCTTTAAATGAACAGTCAAAAACAGGAAAATGCTCTGATTTTAATCCCGGCGCACCTTCAATAGTATCTTTTTCAACAACATAATCAGATATCTCTTGAATCTGATCATCGGAATAACCAAGTTTTTTAAGAGCTGAAGGAACATGACGATTCACAAGCTTAATCATTCCGCCCCCTACTAGTTTTTTGTATTTAACCAAAGCCAGCTCCGGTTCTATTCCTGTTGTATCGGCATCCATCATAAAGGAGATAGTACCTGTTGGAGCGATTACTGTTGCTTGAGCATTCCTGTAGCCGTATTTCTCTCCGTACGTTAATGCCTCATGCCAAGCCCTAACCGATTCCCCTGAAAGTTCAAAATCTCTAAGCAAACTTCTTTCATGTATATCCCTGCCCAAATCTTCTGCTGAATCTTTGTGCATTTTTATAACATTTAGCATGGGCTCGCGATTCATTTCATATCCCGCAAAAGGACCGGCTATGGCTGCAATCTTAGAAGACATTAAATAAGCTCGTCCCGAAAGTATTGATGTAACAGCTCCGCCTACTGCTCGGCCCTCTTCTGAATCATAAGCATAGCCCATGTTCATCAAAAGAGCCCCCAAGTTAGTATAGCCAAGACCCAATTGTCTGTAATCTTGGGCATTTTTTTCTATTTTTTTAGTAGGATAAGACGAATTTCCAACCAATATTTCTTGGGCCGTTATAAATGTATCTATAACTTTTTTATATCCATCAACATTAAATGTTCCATCGGCATTTAAAAACTTTATCAGGTTAATAGATGCTAGATTGCAGGCACTATTATCAATATGCATGTACTCACTGCATGGATTTGAAGCGGTTATAGGACCGGAATTCGGACAAGTGTGCCAATTGTTTATAGTTGTATGATACTGCATGCCGGGATCTGCCGAATGCCAAGCTGCGTCAGCAATCCAGTTCATAACTTCTCGAGCTTTAACTGTTTCAAGAATTTCTCCAGATGTTATTGCCTTCAATTCCCAATCATCATCATTTTCTACTGCATGCATAAACTCATCTGTGACCCTAACTGAGTTATTTGCATTTTGATAAGGCAACAGGGTGTATGGATCAAACATATTGCCCTCAATTGAATTTTCAACTCCAGCCTTAACCAACATCTTACTCATATCCTCAATTATTTTTTTAGAATAAATGAATGATTTAATATCTGGATGATCAACCTTAAGAACAACCATTTTTGCAGCTCTTCTTGTGGTGCCCCCGGAGCGTATACTGTTTGCAACCCCATCAGCTCCTTTCATAAAAGACACAGGACCGGAAGAATAGCCCCCCTTAGACAATGCTTCTTTAGAAGAACGCAAACTTGAGATATCAAGACCAGAACCGGAACCACCCTTAAAAATCCAGCCTTCTGTCTCGTACCACTCCAGAATTGATTCCATAGTATCTTCAACTTTTAATATAAAACAGGCTGAACACTGTGGTTTTTCATAAACACCTACGTTAAACCATACGGGACTGTTAAAAGAACCGTATTGATTTATAAGAATATACTTTAAATCCTGTCTAAAGTTTTCATTATCTTCCCGTGTAGCAAAATAACCGTCCCTCCAGCCCCAATCAGAAATAGTATTAACAACCCTATCAACCATCTGACGAGCACTTCGTTCTCTTTCAGGCGAATCCAGTCGTCCTCTAAAATATTTAGAAGCAACTATATCTGTCGCTGTCTGAGACCAAAAACTAGGCACTTCCACATTTTTTTGTTCAAAAACAACCTCGCCTGTATGTTTTGCAATTTTTGCATTTCTTACATCCCACTCAATATGTTCATATGGATCACCATAACCAAACGATCTTGGCCAACTCAAACCACGAGCAATGCCATTGCCTGTTTCTTTGTTTTTGTTTTGATATTCAGCTTCCTCTGTAAAAAAATCTTTTTGTTGCGGTTGTGGTTGATATTGTGATTCCATATGTTTTTAAATTAAAAATTAAATATTAAAAATTAAAAAATAATAAAGCAATATTTATAAATTTTGATATTTAATTTTTAATCAGTTTATATTTTTATTTCTATTGGGAACAAAGCACTCGCCAAAAAGCGAGTGCACACCTTATCAGATTTAGTCAGTTTCACTGATAAGTTTCATTGCCTTAATTCTAATTCATATCCATCCTTAATCAAAGCCACCAAAAACAATACCTCTAATGACTTATCCACAAAACTACCTCCCCACAATGGCCATGTCGTACATTATTAGATACTTATTTTATTTTCCTTAAAAACCGGGCTTAACCCGGTTTTTTAGACAATACATAATACTAAAATGACGGTTTTTGCCTTCATTTTATTACCTGCTTCCCATTTTTTTACGTATAAATGCTGGGATATCAAACTCATCGTCATCTTTTTCTAGAGATTCATCTATTATTTCTTTCTTGGGCTCTCTTTGATCATTGCTTGAAAAACCATCGGATGAAGACAGTGTTTGTGGTTGTTGTTTTGGAGGTTCTTCATTGTATGACCTATTGACAGCCACAGGCACGCCATTTCCTGAAGGCTCTATTGGCATATAAGGCTGCATAGGTCTTTGAATGGGCCTGGCAATCTTTGGCTCTCCATTATTAAAACCTGTTGCAATAACAGTAATTTTAATTTCACCCTTTTTAAGACTATCGTCCTGAACCGCACCAAATATTATTCTAGCATCTGGATCAGTACTTTCAGTTATAATTTTAGCTGCTTCATTTATTTCTGCCATGGCCAAATCGGGTCCTCCCGCAACATTAAACAACAATCCTCTGGCACCCTCAATTGAGATTTCAAGCAATGGAGAATTAATAGCCATTTTAGCAGCTTCGATTGCCCTGTCTTCACCTGTTGCTCTTCCAATACCCATCAAAGCAGATCCCGATGCAGACATAATCGTTCTAACATCAGCAAAGTCAACATTTATCAATCCGGGAATGGTAATTAAATCTGATATTCCCTGAACACCCTGCCTTAACACGTCATCAACCTTTGTAAATGCCTCTAGCAATGGTGTTTTTCTGTCTATTATTGAAAACAAGCGATCATTGGAAATAGTAATCAAAGCGTCTACCTTGTCACGAAGCTGTTTCCAGCCTTCTTCAGCTATTCTTGCCCTGGCAGCACCTTCAAATGAAAAAGGCTTAGTCACAATTCCTACAGTCAACGCTCCTGCATCCCGTGCAATTTCAGCAACAATAGGAGAAGCTCCCGTTCCTGTACCGCCTCCCAAACCACATGCAACAAAAATCATATCGGATCCTTTTATAACTTCATGCAACTCATCACGGCTTTGCTCAGCAGCCTCTCTTCCTACTGCAGGGTTCATGCCTGCACCAAGACCTCTTGTTAAGTTCTTTCCGATCAAAATTTTGGTTGGCGTATTAGCGACATTCAAATCCTGAGCATCCAAATTAACTGCAACAAAATCGACTCCATGAATCTTGGAGTCCATCATTCTTTGTATTGCTTTGTTTCCACCTCCACCTATGCCGAATATTTTAATCCTTGCAAAGGTTTCAAATGGCGGTTTTACTTGAGCCACAAAAGCGAGAAGCTAAAGTAGGAAAGCGAAAAATAAATATTATTGTTTTACGCTTTGCATTTTAAGCTTTTGGTTTTCTATGGTTTATCACGAAAAAATGCACCTTGCAAACAGTTTGGTGCATTACCTGTGGACAACTTGTTGATACAGCACCAATACACGCCTAACTTAGCTAAAGGTACTGAAAAATATGCCCGACCAACTAGGGTGCGAACCCTGCAGTGAAAATTCTGATAGATTTTCTGGCCATAGAATAACAACTCAACATTAATAATAATTGAGTTTATCTAATTCCAATCGTAATTATAATTTTCAATAAAACCTTCTAATGGTACTAGGAATTTCTACTACGGGGCGAAGTTTTTTAACCAATCTCCAAACTTTTTCAATGGACCGCCTATTGAAAACTTCCCTTTATAACTCCCCCCTCTGGCTTCTTTTTCCATGCCCCATACGATAAGCCCTACTGCTACTGCAAAAGAAGGGTCTGTCACCTTATCACTTATACCTTCCAAGAAATAGTCCCCGCCCACCCGAACAGCCAACTTCATTTTGTGTTTGGCATAATCTGAAAGACCATGAAGATTAGCGCCCCCGCCAGACAAAACCAATCCTGCAGGCAATAAATTGTGTCCTGAATTTTTTAGTTCTTTATCTACTTTTTCAAAAATTTCTGCCGTACGCGCATTTATAACTTCAGCAATATGCTTCTTGGGAACAATGAAGCCCTCTTCTTGCATTATGTCTGAAAGATCAATTGTATCTTTCTTTGGAATAACACTATCAGATATAAAACCGCTGTCCTTTTTAATCTCTTCAGCAATATCCATTGGGGATCTTAGCGCGATAGCAAGATCATTGGTAATATGCCTTGAACCTATAGGAATAACACCTGTGTACACAATCTCTCCCTCATGAAATATAGACATTGTTGAAAAGCCACCTCCCAAATCTAAGCTTAATACGCCATGCTCTCTCTGATGTTTGTTTAAAGCTGACCTAGCTAAAGCAAGAGGAGAATACACAAATTCTAAAACCTCAATATCATTTGCGTTTATGCATTTAGCCAAATTTCTTATATATGTGGACAGGCCATCTATTATCATCACATCGGCTTCAAGGCGAACACCCTTCATACCAACAGGGTTTTTAACATGCTCTTGGCCGTCTATTATAAAATTTCTAGGTATAACATGTATAACCTCTCTGTTTTGGGGCAAACTTATAACTGACGCGGCATCAACAACTCTATCAACATCGCTTTGCATAATCTCAGAATCAGCTCTAGCAACAGCAACGACACCTCGTGATTCCTGAGTTCTAATATGAAGACCGTTCAAAGATACATAGGCCTGGCTAACCTTAACTCCGGCCATTGATTGAGCACGCTCAAGAGAAGCTCCGATATTCTTGACCTCTTCCTCCATGTCCACAACAGTTCCCCTTCTCAAGCCGGTAGACTCAACACTTCCAACGCCTAATATATGAGGACGCAAATTATCACGGTTTAGTTCCGCTATGATTGTCTTTACGGCAGAGTTACCGACATCAATTCCACAAACAATATTACGACGCAAAAATGATTTACAAATTATAGTTCTTAGTAAATAGCTCCGAGATTCAAATAGCCAAAAACTAGAGAACTATATTGTTTATTATTTTATCCTGCAACCCAAACATTTCATTCTCTTCCTCGGGTGAATGATGGTCATATCCCAACAAATGCAAAAAACCGTGCACCGTCATTTGTGCTAATTTATGCCTTAATATTTCTTCAACCGCTTTCTCGTCTTTGGCTGGGTTGTTTAAAAAACCACCTTTTGAAAGATGTTCCCGCTTCGCTTCTTTTTTAATGACAGGCAGACATATAAAAATATCACCCAAATCCATTATAGCATGTTTTTCTTTACCAATATCCACCTCTTTTCTTATCCCGTTAAATGAGTCCGAATTTCTAAAATCTTTAGCGGAATGTATTGGGAATGACAGAACATCTGTAATCTTGTTTTTGCCACGATATTTTTTATTTAAATCCTTTATTCTGCTTGTACCTACTAAATTTATAGAGACACTGATTTTATCTACAAAAGGAATTACCTCATGAACAGCAGTCTCTAACAAGCCATAAAAAAATTTCCTATCATATTTTTTATCATCCGTCTGAGTATTTAAGACTAAATCTATCAAATTTTTTATTTGCTTAAAGATTGTAAAATAGTTTTTATGCCATTCACAATTAAAAGCATGGGTAAAATTTAAATTATCATAAATTACGTATTGTTTACAAATAAACTTATCTAAAAAAATACACCCAAAACTGGGGTATTTACATCACAATTTTTATTAAACCTTTCTAACTAAGTAATTCTTTTGCTATCTTACTAACCAAACCTCCATCTACCTGTCCCTTAAACTTACCCATTACTTGACCTATGACCTTGCCCATATCCTGCGGACCCGAAGCACCAACTGAATCAATCGCGCTTTTAACTTCTTCGCGAACTTTGTCTTCACTTAGCTGTTCGGGCATATATGCCTGTAAAATTTCCATTTCAGCCTGTTCTTTTTGAGCCAATTCCTCTCTGTTTCCCTGCTTGAATAGTTCAACTGACTCTTTTCGCTTTTTAATTTCACTGGCAATTGTTTGAATCATTTCCTCATCTGTAAGCTGGCTTTGTTTTTCAAGTTCAGTAGTGTCGCTAACTTCCTTGCTTATTTTGGTTCTTTTCTCAACTTCCTTGTTTTTAACAGCACTCATTAAAGTGCTTAAAACCAGGCGCTTTGCCTGGTCACCAGTTTTCAATGATTCATTTAATTCTTTTTTTATTTGTTCTTTTAATGCCATACCCAAATATTATATATCCAGATGCTGTTTTAGTTTTTTCTTTTCTTCTCTGAACTTATCCTCGCTATACTCACCAAATTTTTTAAGTCTTTCGCGAAGACCTCTTAAATGCTCCCTCATAATAGCTCTGTTTTTTTCCTTACGCTCATTCTCATTTCTTTTGCTATATTGTTTTTCTTTAGCGTTCTTTAAATAATCGGTTTGCTTTGTTAACCGACTAAACCTTCGGAGCATTGCTCCCGTACTTTCATTTTGTCTTCGTTTAACATCCATAAAAATAAATGATAAAAATTAATTTGATATTTGATTATTAATTTTTAGTTTAAATTACTAATTTTGAATAATTTTACTGCCGAGTTTTTTACCCCCCAGCAAATGAATATGCAGATGATCAAGCACATGAGCTTGACTGTCCTCTCCATAATTAATTATCAAACGATATCCGTCCTTGTCAAGACCGAGTTTAGTTGCAACTCTGTTCGCAGCTAATATAAGCCTGCCCATAAGCTTGCCATCTTCCTCATTCTCATAATCTCTAAGGGGTCCGTGTTTTTTTGGAATAATCAAAGCATGAACTGGTGCTACCGGATGAATATCGTGAATTGCTATCCAATTCTCACCTTCATCAATCTTCTCGGCATTAACTTCTCCGGATATAATTTTACAAAAAATATCGCTCATAAAATTATTTTTTTATCTTTTTCTTAAGCACTCTTATTATCTTTTCCGTAGGTATTGTTTCCTGAATACCGGTATTCATTTCTCTTAATATTACTGTTCCCTCAAGTGCTTCTTTTTGTCCTACTATTAAAGTATACGGAATTTCCATTTTAGCAGCAATCCTAAGCTGAGACTTTATACTATCTCTGCCAAATGAACTTTTTACAGCAATTGATGATTTCCTCAATTCATCAAATAATATAAGCCCTTTTCTTCTACCTGCCTCGCTTAATTGTGCTAGGAAAACTTTGGCATTTGATCTTGGTTTGCTAACATTAACGCCCATTGCTTTCATAAGCAAAACCACTCTCTCAATTCCCATTGCCCAGCCAATTGCTGGAGTCTTTGGTCCTCCAAGATATTCTATCAGCTTATCATAACGTCCTCCAGATATTACAGCCAAATTAGGAACAGATGGCTTGTTATTCTTCTTATTTTTATTATCATCGTTGTTGTTATTATCTTCTTGGCCGTCTTTATTTTCATTTTCATCTATATTTTCTTCAGTTTTTAAATCATCTTTTATCTCAGACGAATCATCTTTGATTACTACTTCCCCTACTTCCTCTGCTTCTCCCGCTCCCTCTGGAACAAACTCAAAAACAGTTCTCGTGTAGTAATCAAGACCTCTTACTAAATGCGGGTCTAATAAATAAGGCACCCCAGTTTCATCTAAAAATTCCAGCACACTGGTAAAGTGCTTCTTGCAGGTGCTATCAAGAGAATCAACAATCGTGGGGGCTTCTTTTGCCACTTCTTTGCAGGTATCTTCCATGCAATCAAGAACCCTAAGGGGGTTTGACTTTAGACGATTTCTACACTTAACGCATATTTTCTTGGTTTTATTCCTGTAAAAATCTTTAAGGGTTTTAATATACTGAGGACGACAACTGTCATCACCTATACTATTAATCTTTACTATCATACCCTTAAGACCTATGGCCTGCAAAACTCTATATGCCATAAATATCATTTCTGCATCTACTACAGCATCTTCATCTCCAATTGATTCAACATTTAACTGGTGGAACTGCCTCTGTCTTCCATATTGAGGATTATCATGTCTGAACAATGGCCCGCTTGACCATAAACGAACTGGGTGTGGCTTAACATGCATTCCATTTTCTATGTAAGCCCTCAAGGTGCCAGCAGTAAATTCTGGTCTCAAACTTAGCATATCGCCACCCCTTGTTTTAAAGCTATACATTTCTTTTTCCACAATATCTGTGTTTTTACCAACTGATCTTATAAAAAGATCAGTCTTTTCAACAACTGGGAGAACTATCTCCCTAAAACCATAATCTTCTATTACAGGTGTCGATTTCTTAAATACATGATTCCAAAAATACCGCTCTTCTGGCAGTATGTCCTTCATCCCTTTAGGAGCCTGTATTTTTTTTGGTTTTATCTTTGGCATCTCTTCGAAATCTCGACAATCTTTCGAGATCCTCTTCTAAATTATTGAGGATCCTCGATGCAAAGCGTCGGGAATTCTTAACTAAAATTAATAATAACGAATGTTTTTAAAATTGATACTCTATCGGCTTTACTCTGCCCAATACATCAAATGGGTATGCTCTAAAAACAACTCTACCCGTAATTAGATCTTCGTGAACAGGCCCCCAACTTCTTGAATCAGAACTTTGAGCCCTGTTGTCGCCAAGAACAAAATACTCGTCATACTCAAGCTCAGTTCTAACATTGCCCACTGTATGCTCGCCTGCTTCTAAATAATCCTGTTCATCTATAACAAATCCGCTGGGATTTTCTTCATTAAAAATTGTAATCTTGCCTCCTGATATTTCAACAGTTTCTCCGGGTAGTCCTATTATTCTTTTTATAAAAAATTTAGAATTGCCTCCAGCCAATCTGAATACAACAACTTCTCCTCTCTTGGGTTCATTAAATCTATAACTTATTTCATCTATCAAAATGTAGTCGCCTTCGTGGAAAGTCTCCTCCATTGAAGCCCCCCTGACAATAAAAGGTTGTATTAGATAATATCGGACAGGGATTATTATGGCAAGCGATATTATGGCTATTTTAATTGTTTCCCAAATAAAAGCAACCGCCTCCTTTCGGCGGGATTTTATTTGCTCTGGATATTCATCCAATTCTTTTAACTCTTTATTTTCTTCCTCCATTAAGATTGATAATATCATAAATAATCAAGCTACGCAAGATAGAATTTGTATATTCTATGAGCTAAAATTTCATATAAATATGCGATTAATAGTTGGCATTGGAAACCCAGGTGAAAAATACGAAGACACTCGTCACAATGTCGGTTTTTTGGTTTTAGATAAAATTGCTAAATCAGAAAAATGTGAATTTGAGTTTGATAAAAGCTTTAACTCTGAAATAACCAGATGCAAAATAGCAAACAAACCTTCTCTTTTGGCAAAGCCCCATACCTTTGTTAATAAATCAGGAGATGCAGTTAAAAAACTAAAATTAAAAAACAAGATTAAACCTGAAGATATTATAGTAGTACAGGATGATTTAGATATAGATTTTGGTAAATTCAAAATGTCGTTCTCTCGCAATTCCGGCGGACACAAAGGTGTTGAATCAATAATTCAAGCTTTGAAAACAAATAAGTTTTGGCGCCTAAGGATTGGACTAGCCAATACAAAACTCAAAAAGGCTCGCCAAGAAAGAAAACCAGGGCGAGGCAAAATAGATTCAGTTGGGGAATTCGTGCTTTCCAAATTCACTCCTGCTGAAAAAGAAAAATTAAAACTAATTGTAAAACAAGCCCTTCAAAGATTTGAAGGTTTACCCAAATAAAAACCCCGCAAAAAAAGCGGGTTTTTTATTAATTTAACTTTGTATTAATTAGTTAATGAAGCAAAAAGATTATCAATCCAAACATATTTCTTAAATCTAACATCATTCCTTGCTGTCTCTACTCTCGCTAATGCATCCGCAGTTTTTTTCTTTTGAATAATCTCCTTATAATTAGAAACTGAATCCCTATTAGCGTACCACTTCTTGTTAATTTTAAAGCCTTCTACCTTATCTTTCCTTGCTAAATAGCCCAAATAGTCGGTTTCATACTCAAATTCATTTGCTAAAACAGAAATAGCAATATAATTTTTATTATCTTTAATAAATTCACATGAACTCAGCCAGTTTATATCCTCTGGGATTTGTTCAGTAATATTTTTATTTTCAATTTCTTTATTATTAATAGGAGGATATAAGGGTTTTACGGTAACAGGAGACGGACGCGTAAGCCACAAAACCTTGGTTATATAAAGTTCTTTATTTTTTTTCTGCCAAGATTGTTTAAATTTAAAAACATTAGCTTTGATTTCATTTAATATATAAGAGTCGTATCCGGCACTCAAAGAATCGTATTTAGCCAGTATTTTATAAGAATCTCGGGTCTGATTGGAAAAACCGGGCGGTATTGAGTCTTGAACAAATTTAGCCACAGCAAAACTTGCATCTTTAAACACCTCCATCTCAAACTTTGCAAATTCTCTGGCGTGATAAACAATATTTGTTGCTATAATATCAGTCTTTTGAGCAGACTTATGTCCGAGATCGTTAATAAAATCAAGTATTTTTACTATTCCTTTGTATACAAAAGAAGTAGAATACACAAAACCTTCACCTAAAATAGATAGGACAAATTCTCCAGCATCAACTACCATTAAAACAGTTTCCTCTATTGCGTAAACAATTCCTCCTGCAACAAAAAGAAAAGCCGATAGAGCATGCCTCAAAACTGTTTTAACAGTCCTAAGGTACGCCCTACCGGCTCTCTGCACGAATTCATCGGTCGCTTGAGAAAGAACAATTGAAGGAACTGTCCTTCGAGAAGGATTTAATATTAGCTCCTCTATCTCTAGTCTTTCAAGAATCAAGAAGTCATGTATCCTATCGTCGATCCTCTTAATAAACATATTGAACTTATTAAACCATTGCTCCCCCAAAAGGTTAACATTGCCTTTGTGTCTAATTAATGCGTTCAAGAATAATCCTGAAGTAACTAGAGCATGGTCAATAAATTCATCGGCACAATCGGTACAAGCAATCCAATATTTTCTCTTAATATCTCTTTCTAACCAACGAATTAACTCCCCTAAAGGATCCACTTTTTCTCTTTTCTTTCTTATTATTGATTTTGCAATATTACCTATTATACGACCAAAGAATATTATCGGAATCCCCGCCATGACGGTTAAGATAAATCTTGGTACATGACTAAATTGCAAATCTTTATCGAGATTTTCGTTAAGTCGTTGAGTGACAAATTTAAAAGTATTACCTGGTTGCCAGATGTTTATTTTGTTCTTTTTACTGAACTTTGTATTCAATTTTAAATTATTGAGATTGAAAGCCAAAAAAACCATCCTCAAAGGCTTTCCCAAACACCGATATCCTTAGTGTTTATTAACTATCTCGTGCTACAATCATTATCTCACATATAATTTACCCCAGCAATAAAAATTGTGGATAATTTTTAAAAAACAAGAAATAAAAAGTGCCTTTAAATTTTTTATAAAAAATGACTAAATTTTGCACAAAAACCATAAAACAACCTACACCCAAAAGTTTAAACAGAACCAAAATTTAAAGCTATTCAATAACTATTCAACCCCATCCCTCCAAGTTTGCTAAAAATAATTACCGGTAAGGAAGTCACGTTGTCTAAAAAATACGCTAACTTTACAAGGATATTCAAAATTGTCCAAATACAAATCTACTCCCCAAATAAGTCAAATTCATAAAATTTTATAAAAAATAACCTATAAATAATTAAAATTATCTTTACAATATTCAATTTATATTTTTTAGATTTTAGAAGTTTTATATATTAATATTAATTAATTTAAAAGCCTTAAATTTATCATGTTTTATAATTCAAATAGTTCTTTCTTAGTTTATATGTTGTTGTATGTCTTTATTATTTTTTAAGTAATTTAGATCTTATTTAATAATAACTATCAATCTTTAATAATGTTATTTATTAATGTTTATATACTTATTATAATCATTTTTTATATAAAAAATTAAATCTAATTTGCGCTAAAATAGCAACTAATGATACCCTACAAATGATATTTTCTGATTGGAGGTGCCTTATGCCAAGAATTCTTTTTTGGACAAATGACGAAGACTCAAATGCACAAAGCGTTAACCTATCAAAAAAAGCTGATGAACTTTTACAAAATATTGCTCAAAGAGCGCAAAGAAGAGTCGTGGATATTTTAAGAGAGGTTTATGAACTTTACGAAGGAGAGGTAAATGAAGAAAATTTATTTCAATATTTAACTTCCGGAACTTCTGTAAATTAGCTCCCTTCCCCACCAGCCCTAACACGGGCTGGTTTTTTAAAATAAAACAAAACGCCCGTATAATAAATTACAGGCGCATACTCATGACTACGCTTTCATTCTCGCCATAATTTTACCGTGAAAACCAGCCCATGGCAAAATACATATTTCACATTGATTAATTACTTTTCTGATAGAAATACCGAGTTGATAAGCGACTGTTCTAACTGCAAGGATTTTAGAATCATCAGAAAAATCACCAGCACCAAGTCTATCTGTTCCACGCATGTAATTATATGCATCTATAGCTACCCCTTCCATTTCCTCTAAATCTTCAAGATTGGGAAATTGATCCCCGTCATGATAAATAGGAATTGACCAAATTTTATCAGAATAATAATTTATGATAATTTTTTCAAAAAATCTTTGTATCTTTCTAAGCATTGTTTTTCCCCTATAATCTAGATTAAGTAACCATAAAATAAAATAGCACAAACTTATAGTTTGTGTCAATTATTTACTCTGCATATTCGCTGATTGGGTATTGCGGAGGAGGTGGGATTCGAACCCACGAGGCCTTGCGGCCGCCGCATTTCAAGTGCGGTGGAATAAACCACTATCCGACTCCTCCGTAAAATAGTCTATCATTTTTATTAGCCCTTGTAAATTTATTTTAGATGTGTTAATATTAAAAAGTGCTGTTTTTATTTCCGAAGCGTTTCTTTTCGTTGAGGTGGTTCTTGAGCTAGTATGCTAAGGCCTGTTAGTTTAAAAACCATCTTACGATCACGTGTAGGTAAAGGCGGATTTTATCGAATCAGCCAGGTCGTAAAAAACAGAATATTAGTTAGGTTTAATAAATTAAAGATGCGCACTTTGTGTGTATCGCATTTATTAAACAATTATTTTGGCTAAAAAATTATACGTAGGCAACTTGCCCTACTCTACTACTGATGACCAGCTTAAGGATTTATTTTCATCCTACGGCACAGTTAGCGAAGCAATCGTCATATCAGACAGAAACACAGGCCGAAGCAAAGGTTTCGGATTTGTAACTATTGATGAAGATGGTGGCGCTGATAAAGCCGTGGAAACTTTAAATGGAAGTGATTTTGAGAGCAGACAGTTAGTAGTTAATGAAGCAAGACCTAAAGAAGAGAGGAGAGATGGAGGCAGATTTGGTAGAGACCGATTCTAATTACCTTCTTTTATTCTTTCAAACAAAAACATCCCCGCCTTGGCGGGGATGTTTTTTTGCGAAATTTTGAATTTATTTTCTAACCAAAAAGGTCTTTATTGTTTTTTTAATTGTATCGTAGATAACTGGCAATTCTAAATAATCAATCAATATAGCTCCCCAAATTAAAACCGGATGCCAACTGGCAGTTAAAAAGCTTTCTACAACAACCTCGTCTGTAATCCAAAATATATGGTACCATTGTGAATTTAAAAAGATAAGGTAAAGAATGTTTTTGCCTCTACTACCCATATTTTTTCTAATTGAGTTTATGTAAATCAAAGATACAGAAATTAAAACTGGGATCTCTGTATAATCCACCACAGCCAACAAAGTATCCCCTATTTCTCCCCATTGAAAGAAGAAGCTGATACCAAAAATACGCATTAAAACAACATCGGTAGTCAACCAATAAAGATGGACCAGCTGCAAGACAAAAAGCCCTGCAGAAACGATAGTATTTAATTCCTCATGTTTTTCATACCATTCCCAAAATTTTTTAAACATAATAAAGTGTTAAAATTATTTTAATTTTTTTCGCTCTATATATTCTGCCTACACGTTCGACTTGCTGACCTCAGTATTCATTCGTTCCCACTCAATCGCTCCGATCAATACTTCCTAGCCAAAACTCATCAGTCGGGCCACCCGGATTTGAACCGGGAATCACACGAACCCGAATCGTGCATGTTACCGTTACACTATGGCCCGTTCACACACAACGCCCTTATTACTTAATTCCATCTTCTCCATCTTCTCCATTTTCTGCATTTTTCCCTTTTAATTGCTCCTCATAAAATTTAAAGAATTCTTGCTCTTCATTTGAAAGAGAGGTAACTTTTGATCTTTCTGCCTCCTTTGCAATTTCCTTAATTTCTTTCGGATTAAACATACGCAAAGTTTTATCTTCTCTCCATCTTGTTAATAAAAATTTGGAACGATCCGCATATTTCTTAATCCATTCAAACAAAGCTTTAGTTGCTACCACTTTGTCTTCCCTTAATTTATCCAGTATGCCACCGTCTAGACTTTTTAAAATTACTAAACCATTTGGTGCATTGTGTATTTCTACAGATTTATTTTTTGATTCAAATATATAACCGTCATAGTAATAATTTTCTAAAACCTTGGGGTCACTAAGAAGTTCATTCAAATTTTCATCAATATCAAGAACCATATCATATATTTCTCGAGTTGTTTTTTGTGCGTCATCCTTATTAAGATATTTTTCTAATTCTAATTGAATTCTTTCAACTTCCTTTTCGTATTCCCCAACTGTGTTTTCGAATGTTTCAAATTTCATATTATTCAAAAGTGGCTTGTTTGTACCCCTCCCAACCCACCTTATAAATTAATTATGTTACATAATGTTTTGATTTAATTTTTGAAATTTCCCTATCTTCTTCCTCAGTAGTTTTTGTTTGTCCAAGTTTTGCAAGTTCAAAAAGGTCACTGTCGGGCATCTCATTTAGTTCCTTCACTCTGTTAACTAAATAATCCTTATTGTTTCTATCTGGATCATCAAGAACCTCGCCCATTAATGCATTTATTAAAAGCCCCACCTTGGGCCCCGGCTCAAGACCAAGTAGTTTCATAAGTTCATCCCCATTAAGTTCCAACATCTTGGGAGATATCGGATCACGAGAAACCTTATCTATCATAAACATTAGATGGCGCAATTTGTAAGGCCTGGCCTTGGGCACACCTGAGCCAATACGATCTGCTTCTCGAACTTTTATAAGATCTTCAACGTTTTCTCTTCCAATATTGGCAACAAGCCGTCTTACCGAACTTTCGGTAACCTCTCCAACATTATAGTAAAAAAGATGATAACGAACCAAGCGCACAATATCTTCTGCTTCTTTTTTAGGCCAATGCAAACGGTCCAAAAATTTAGTTGCCATGCGGGCCCCAACTATTTCATGCCCATAAAAAGTAGCTTCTTCTCCCTCTCCTCTCTTCGTCTGAGGCTTTCCAACATCATGCAAAAGAGAGGCCATTCTGACAACAGTTGAATATTTTTTATCCATAGCATATTGCAAGGCCCTAAGGTTGTGTTCCCAAACCGTATATATGTGATGCTTATTTTGCCCAACCCCTACTCCTTCTAAAAGTTCTGGCATTATATATTTCATAAGCCCTGTATCTTTTAGTATTTCTATTCCCCGTGTTGCACCGTTGGAATCGATTATTTTTCTAAATTCATCTCTTATTCTTTCTTTTGATATCATCTTCAGAAGTTCATGATGTTTTTCTATGGCCTTAAAAGTTTTTTCTTCTATATTTAAATTTATAGTCACAGCAAATCTTACCGCCCTAAGCATTCGTAATGCATCCTCATTAAAGCGTTCTTCTGGATCCCCAACGGCTTTTAATATCTTATTTTTTAAATCACCCTCTCCACCAAAAGGATCTGAGATATCTCCATTGCTATTCATAGCCATTGCATTAACAGTAAAGTCCCTGCGACCAAGATCATCTTCCAATTTATCCGCAAATTTTATTTCATCAGGGTGTCGTTTGTCGGTATATTTCGATTCAGTTCTATAGGTTGTCGCTTCGACTACAGATAAGGCCTCGGGTTCTGATCCCGTTTTAATTCCCACAGTACCAAATTGGTTTTCATAAAAAGTATTTTCTTCACCAAAAACTTTTTGTATTTCCTCTGGTTTTGCATTAGTGGTAATATCCCAATCCTTTGGCTCTATATCTAAAATAAAATCGCGTACGCATCCGCCCACAACATAGGCCTCAAAGCCGGCCTCTTCTAACTTATTTAAAATTTTTATTATTTCTTCTGGAATTTTCATTTAATCAGTCTCCCCGCCACGGAGACAAAGTGAACTGTTTCACTTTGTCCAGAATTTTAGTGGAGCGTCCTCGCGAAACGTTAAAAAATTCTGTCGAACCTTATCGAGCTAAGCTCGATAAAATATTTATAAAAATTAACCCAGCCTATTAACTTTAGAAAATGATTCAATCAGTCTCCCCGCCAGGAATCGAACCTGGATTTAAGGTTTAGGAAACCTCCGTTCTATCCGATTGAACTACAGGGAGAATTACATCGTTATGTTACTAAATTATGCCATTTTTTAAGCATTTTTTCAATAATTTTTTTTAAGCAAAAAAAAGACTTCATTGTTGATAACATTTTACTTTATATCATATATGATATAAATGATATGAAAACATACGATTCCACCGCCCAAAAAAAATTAGGACAATTTATAAAAAACCTGCGCAAACAACGTGGTTTATCTCAGGCTCAATTTGCTAAAGCTCTTGCTACCTCCCAACCAGCTGTTGCCCGCATGGAATCAGGAAAGCAAAATTTTAGCACAGGCGAACTATTAAAAATAAGCAGGATTCTGGATAGAAAAATACTGGCAATACCTGAATCCCTAGACTTTGAAATAAGGGGAGGTCAAAAAGTTTCGGGCAGTATCACTACAAATTTTTCAAAAAATGGATCAGTTTCTTTGTTGTGTGCATCATTACTCAACCAAAACAAAACAACTCTTCACGGTATAGCTAGAATAGAAGAAATAAATCGTCTTATCGAAATAATGGAAAGCATGGGGGTTAATGTTCGCTGGGTAGGAACTCATAGTCTAGAAATAACTCCGCCTAAAAAATTATCCCTAAGCAAAATAAACAGTCAGTCTGCCTCCAGGGTAAGGTCTAGTTTAATGCTTATAGGGCCTTCTATACACAACAAGCCATCATTCCGCCTTCCCCATGCAGGAGGATGCAAAATGGGAAACAGAACAATTACTGCACACCGGTTTGGTCTTGAAAAACTAGGAATAAATATAGAAACAAAAAGAGGATATTATGACGTACGAACAACAAAATTAAAACCTGCCGAAATAACAATGTATGAAGCAAGCGATACGGCAACAAACAACGTCTTAATGGCATCAGCACTTATTCCTGGGACAACAAAGATAAGCTTCGCTCCCCCAAACTATCAGGTTCAAGAACTCTGTTTTTTCCTTGAAAAAATGGGCGTAAAAATTGACGGCATTGGTACAACAAGCCTAGTGGTTCATGGAATATCAAAATTCAATAAACCCCTAGAATATCACAACAGCGAGGACCCCATTGAAGCCATGATGTTTATATCGGTTGCAGCTACTACGGGCTCCAAATTAACCATTAAACGAGCCCCTATAAACTTTTTAGAACTTGAGCTGTTGAAGCTTGAAAAAATGGGGCTTAAATTTTCACTATCTAAAAAGTATAAGTCATACAATGGCAAAACAGAATTGGTAGACATAACTGTTTTGCCTTCAAAACTAAAGTCTTCGGCTGATAAAATACACGCCCTACCCTACCCCGGCATAAATTCAGACAACCTGCCCTTTTTTGTCCCGATAGCCACACAAAGCGAAGGAACTACTTTAATACATGATTGGATGTGGGAAAACAGAGCCATTTATTTTACTGAGTTAAATCGACTTGGCGCTAACATAACCCTTGCTGATCCTCATAGAGTCTTTGTATCTGGAAAAACAAAATTAAAAGCAACCCAAGTTGTATGCCCCCCTGCCTTAAGGCCAGCCATGATAATTCTAATTGCCATGCTTGCAGCTGAAGGCACATCGGTTCTAAGAAATGTTTACTCAATAAACCGCGGATATGAAGAAATTGCTGAAAGACTAAATTCAATTGGAGCTCAAATCCGCGTATTGGGCGAACTATAGATAAAAATATGCAACTCTCGTATTGATCAGATGTAGTATGTGGCTCAGGTTTGAAATCCAAAATCCCAACTTCAAAATCCAAACCAATGTTTAAACCCCTAGACTTTAAAATAAAAAAATTGATATTTTAAATTTTATATTTGGTTTGAGCTTTGGATTTTTAGTTTTAGATTTAATAATAATTTATTTGGCACACATTAATAAAAAATTTATAAAAAACTACTCTCTCCACAAACTAACCTCTATGCAAATAGGCGGTCCGGCTAAATATTTTTTTGTAGCAAAAACCGAAAAAAAATTAATCGAAGCAATGCTATGGGCCAAAGATAAAAAAATAAAGTGCAAAATCATAGGCGAAGGATCAAACATAGTTGCCAGTGACAAAGGATACCATGGTCTTATTATTCAAAATAGCATTAAACACATACAAACAACCAACAACAAAGTTAATGTTGGCTCAGGAAAAAATTTATTAAAATTTATTTTTAAATTAAATTCTTTAGGATTGACAGGAATGGAAAAAATGGCAGGCATACCCGGAACAATTGGCGGAGCCATATATGGATGCGCGGGGGCTTACGGACAAGAAATAAAGGATTGCTTACTTAGAGTAAAAGTTGTGGATGCTTCGGCACAGCTCAGCACGAGCAACCCAAAAGCAATGTGGCTTACTCGAAACCGGTGTGAATTTGATTACCGAAACAGTATCTTTAAAAAAAACTTAAACTGGGTAATATTGGGTGCAGAATTTAAATTCAAAAAAGAAAATCCAAAAAAACTTAAAAAGATTTCAAGTGACATTATTAAATTACGAGAACAAAAATACCAACCCGGACTTTTGTGCCCCGGCAGTTTTTTTAAAAATATTATTTTAAAAGATCTGCCTGCAAAAACTCGCATAGATCTGTTTAAAAAAATTGATAAAGGTAAAATTAAATATGGCAAACTAGCAAGTGGCTACCTTCTTGATCTTGTGGGAGCAAAAGGAGTTAAAACTGGAAAAATAAAAGTCGCTGATTACCATGGCAATTTAATTTTAAACCAAGGCGGAGGCAAAGCCTCTGATGTTGCAAAAATAGCAAAAATCCTTAAAAATAAGGTAAGGAAGGAATTCGGAATAGAATTAGAAGAAGAAGTACAATACTTAAAATAAAAAGGGCCAGTCCTCACACTCATAAACAATAACGCCCTAAGGCACAAGTGAAGCCTATTGTTTATGAGTGTGAGGGCCCGTAGCTCAACTGGCAGAGCGCCTCCATGGCATGGAGGAGGTTGTGAGTTCAAGTCTCATCGGGTCCACCAAAAAACAAAACCAGCTTTTTAAGCTGGTTTTAAATTACGGCATTAAATCTGCCAACGTCCCTTTTTAAGAAGCAATACTTCTTTACCATCCCTCGTTACAGCGGTAACATCTGTAGTTTTATTAGATATCATCACATCTAAATGTCTGGAACTATAGTTACAGCCGAGTTCTTTATATTCTTCGTCGCTAATTTGTGCAAAATCTTTGAAACATGTTCTATATGCACCGCCTAGCGCTACATGGCATGCGGCATTTTCGTCAGTAAGAATTTCATTAGATATGATTCCACTTTCAAAAATTGGTGAATCAACACCCACTTTTGCCACTTCTCCTAAAAATCTGGCACCCTCATCTGCGGTAATATTTTTTTCAAATGCTTCATGACCTTTCCTGCATGAAAAATTAGCAACTCCGCCTTCGTTATCAAACACAACCTTAAGACCTTCAACTAAATTACCCCCTACCAAGACAGGTCTTGTTGCAGCAAAGTGTCCTCGTGTCCTCCTACGATCAGGAGTCGTGTAAACCTCTTCGGTAGGAATATTGGCGCAATAACTTATACCTCGATGTGTTTTTTCAAAAGCACTCATAAATAAAGCTTTATGAGATAAGCCAACAGTTAAGTCAGTACCCTCACCTTGGAATCTTAACATATCAATACCAAGATCATTTAATTTTTCGGATCTGCTTCTTAATAAATCAAGATGTCTTTCCCAAGCATCAAGAGCATCATCTCTATCAGATCGAGTAATTTTAAAAATATAATCCCAAAGCTTGGTGTGAGCTACAACAGGTGGAACCTTAGGGAAAACTTTTTCTGCCCACCCCTTAGTTGCTCCAGCAATAACACACCACTGAACATTGCCTTTGTCTATGCCTTCATCATAAAAATATTTTATTGCTTCAAAATTCGCCTTCTCAATCCTGCTTACGTCTAGCCCTTCAAGAATATCAGGTTTTTCCATGCCACAAATCCTTATGCGAGCATGACCATTATCAACAATTTCTTTAAATTTTGCCTTAGCATGTTCTGGTAAAAAATCTAAATAATCCTGATTTTTAACATTTAAAACTTTTATGCGATCAAATTCTGGATCTGACAAATCAACAATTACATCCTTTGCGCCTTTTTTGTAAGCACGCTCCATAAGTGCCATTATAAGTTCTTTGTGAACCGGCTCAGCTGAAATTGTTAAAACCTGACCCGGCTGCAAATTGACACCAAGCGAAATAACGACATCGGCATATGTTTCAAGATTTTGCTGAAAACTTCTTTTAAGCATTGATACCTCCCTTCTTTTAAAAATAACTGCACCTATTAAAACACTATTGCCAACCAAAGTCAAACAACAAAACCGGGGTTTATCAAAACATAAATTTATAAAATAAAAGCCTCGCCTATCTATCGATAGTCGAGGCTTGGAAGGGTTAATCACCCAATAAAGGAACTACGGTGCCATCTGAACGAACAATAAAAGCATAAAGTTCAACTACACCATCGGCGATTATGCCTAATTTTTTAGCAGCCTCTTTTGAAACATCCAGATCACGATCTCCAAAAAAAGGACCGCGGTCATTTATTCTTACGTGCGTAGATTTCCCGTTGTTTGGGTTCGTTAATATAAGTCGCGTGTTAAATGGCAGGTCTTTGTGAGCTGCCGTTAATTTTGTCTGATCAAAGACTTCTCCATTTGCAGTTCTGTTTTTATTGAACCCAGGACCATACCAGGAAGTTTTTAAGGTTCTTATTTGTTTTATAACCGAAGTATTTTCAGTCCTTTCTTTAAATATTTTTACGGCACTACTCTTATTTGCAACTTCTCTTATAAAGAGAAGGAGAATAAACCCAAAAATAGCAATCCACCATTTTCTCATCCAAACTCTCCTTTTGTAGCATCTGCTATCCTATATTAGACGGTTATTAACTGTTGACAATAACACATATTTAAAAATAAGGCAAACAAATCCCCACACTCATACATGAGTCCCAACACTCAATTTTGAGTTGTTGCGGATGAATGTGGGGATAAAAACCGCCTAATAAATGCGGTTTTTTAAATAATCTTATTTATTCCTCGTCTTCCTTATCATTATCAATATCTAAATCAACATCTGACTCACCCAACCTCTTAAGCACCCCCGAATGTTCCCTGTCACCAAATATTTTTTCCATATACTGTTCGTTAAAGAATTTTATGACATCAAAACGACTAACGACTCCGAGAAGTTGCTTGTCTTTGTTAACCACAGGAATAGGATTGACCCTGTGGTGATTCGTAAATTCCTTAGCCAAATCCTCTATTCTTACATCGGGACTAATAGTAAGAGGATCTAGGTTCATAATTTCATCTACTTTTATGCTTTTAATTTTATTAAAATGACCACTAAGCGCACCCCTATCTAGTTTGCCTTCTTGCATGTCCCCTATTATATCCAACAAAGCTGGTAAATGAACCTGTGAACTCTGAAATACCATATCATATGTAGTAACAATACCTACTAATTTTTTGTGTTCTCCAACAACCGGAAACCCATCAAGATCATGAGAGCTAAAAAGACGAGATGCGTAATCAAGCGTATCGTCGGGGCTTAGAGTTACAACCTCCCTAGTCATTATGTCTTCTACTTTTGCTAAATTGCTCATTTTTTATTTTTTATTATTTTATTGTTTGAATTCTTTTTAAATTTAGCCGCAAAGTCTGGTTTTATTGGAATTAATTTTTCCCAAAATCTAGGATGGTCAACTATAACTTCGCTCAAAAAAGCAAACGGAATAGCCACAAGAAAAACAATCCAGATTACGTTTAAGTTTATCTCGGCATCAGTAGCAAAAAATATAGCCAAAAGGTCCTCGCCAATACCTGCCACTAAACCCATTATTAAAAACTCCAATAATCTTATTTTTTTCAGCCGACTCATAGCCATAACTAAATTTTAACATGTTTTTTATTGTTATACCAAAAAAAATAAAAAACGGCATGTAATAATTATCCTTTTACATGCCGCCAATTATGAAGGTCTTTTTTAATATCTTCGAGTTCTTCTTCATCAAAACAACCATCTATTAATTTGAGTTGCTTACATTCTTGAAAACTAATTGTTGCATCTTCATAAAACAACCCCATTATCTTTGATATTGGCGTACCTCTATTAATAAACAAAGCAGCCTGCAACCCATCCATTAAACCGAGCCACTCCATCATTGCAAAGTGGTCGGTTCTGTTAAATCTTAAGAATTTTTTACCGTTTGTTTTTGTACTACCGATAGCTCTATGAAACATAAACTCGGTATCTTTAGTTGCTAAGACCTCTTTAGTATTTTCCGCCTGTGTCATGGTAAAGCATGCTGATCTCACGAATTTGTGGGCTACGATAGTAACCTTACTTTGTGAGCTCTTGATCAAGCCGATCATTTTAAGAGCAGCAAAAAAATCTCCGCCTACTCCAGTTATAAAAAATTTAATATCCCGATTCGACTTCCTATTCAAAGCTTTGAGGATTTGTCCGAAAGAAAATGCAGTTCTATTTGTTATGCTATTTCGTATATCCATCCAAATCATTCTTTTGTCAATACTATAGGCCAGAACGTTTTCTTCTAATTCCTTATTCATAAAAATCTCCAAAATTTTATTTTAAAAGTATCTGGTGTTTTAATACCACAAAATAATTTAATAGTCCAATATATTTTTAAGCTCAAATAAAAATAAAAAGCGCTGAATTAATCAACGCTTGATACGTTTTCTTGATTGAACATTTCTGTTTTGGGGAAAAACCCTCAATTTGTCCCAATCACCATCAAAAATTTCATCAGCAAATCCCCATTCTATTGCTTCACGAGGTGTTAAGTAAACCTCCTCTTTTTTCCTCATTTCTTCTTCAATCATTTCGGCAATACGACCTCTGCCCCATTGTTTAAATTTGCCATTCTTTTTCATGCTATCAACGTAAATGTCTATCATTGTCTTATAAGTTTTTTCAATCCACTTTGCAAATGAAAAAAACTGAGTATATGTTCCACCAAAACCTAAATCCCCCTTATGAATCATAAAATAACTGTTGGGCATCATGACTCTTTTATCTGCGGCCTGAAAGATAAGCGATGTCATCGATCTTGCATGGGTATAACTTAAAATTACAACCTTATTAGGGCAAGTCTTAATAGCATCAAATATTGCCATACCTTCATTCCAATCACCGCCGCAACTTTTCATGTGTATTAATATTGTTCTATTTGGGTCTAGGTTTGATAGTATGCGCAAATTTTTAGCAACCCTAGCTGACATCTTATATTCAACGCCGGGTTCTTGCCTGTTAAAGTCATCAGCATAATAACCAACATCTTCACCAGTAATCCAAAGGGTAAAATTGTGTATATCTAAATTCCATTCTTGTATTCCCCAAAGCCAATCACTTAGTCCAACGCCGTATTTTTTAACTCTTTTGCGTTCAATCATGGTCATTCTCCACAATTTAAGTTTTTAGGTACTGTAACAGTTATAATTCATAGAGAAACATAATCAATATTTACAACTTTATAAAATATCGCCATTTTTTATCTTTATACTTTCCTGCGTAATCAACACCTATACGAGACCCGGATATAATTTCTCTTTGTTTTATGTTTATTCCCCAATCCTCTATCCACAAATCCCTATTACCTATAAGATCTTGGCTGTTTAATGATTTATCTATTTTAAAATAACGACAAAGTTTACCAGGGCCACCCAAATCAATATTTTTTAATAATGATTTTTCACTAAATTTAAGCTTTGGATCTATTAACTGCACCCCCCTGATCAACACTGCTGCAGGATAATTTTCTTTTTCTGTAACAATATTTAAGCAATAATACATGCCGTATATCATATAAACATAAATTAGCCCCGGTTTACTAAACATTACTTCGGTCCTCGGGGTTTTTCCTTTAGACGCATGGCTTGCTAAATCATTTGGTCCACAATAAGCTTCTGTTTCTGTAATCATGGCACAAATTAAATCTTTATCATGATTATCCCGAGCACCATCTACGGATTTTCTACTATCAATTTTTCTAACCAAAACCTTACCCAAAAGATTTTTGGCTGTTTCCCTGGTATTTTGATAAAAAAATTCTCTTGTAAGTTTTTTGTGTCTCATGTTAAGATATATAACATGAATCCCCACACTCATAAATAATTTGCCTTGATGTTGTGGCGGAGACAAAAAATAATAATTTAATAAAACTAAATTTTGAGAATAAATTTATACCATAAAAAAGGCACGAAGTTTATTCTTGATGAGTGTGAGGATGAACGAAGAACAACAAACAATACAAGCAGTTAAAAAGGTAAGCCCCGCAGTAGTCAGCATTGTAGTATCTAAATACATGCCTAAAATAAAGCAGATGCCCCTGATGCCATTTGGCGGTATGCCTTTTGGTTTTGGTATTCCTCACCCCGATGATGAAATTATGGATTCCGTAGTAGGACCAAGAGATGGTGAAAAAGTAAAAATCGGAGGCGGCTCTGGATTTATAGTCAGTCCTGATGGCTTAATTTTAACCAACAAGCATGTTGTCTTTGATACTAATGCTGATTACACAGTGATAACTAATGACGAAAAAGAATATTCAGCAAAAGTGTTATCGAGAGATCCGGTAAATGACGTGGCATTCGTTAAAATTGAAGCCGAAAATCTTCCAGTAGCAGAATTAGGAACATCTAAGAAAATAGAACTTGGGCAGACAGCCATTGCAGTCGGCAATGCTCTAGGTATTTTTTCAAATAGCGTATCCAAAGGAATTATATCCGGTCTTGGAAGAAAAATATCAGCATCAATGGGCGGAGGACCTGAAATGGGAGAAACACCAGAACCTCAAATTGAAAATCTTCGAAATGTAATACAGACCGATGTGGCCATTAACCAAGGCAATTCAGGCGGACCATTAATAAACCTTGAAGGACATGTTGTTGGAATAAACACAGCAGTTATATACGGTGCTCAAAATATTGGTTTTGCCATACCCATTGATTGGGCAAGTGCAGATCTTGATGATGTAAAAAGTCACGGCCGAATTATAAGACCATTTATAGGATTACGCTATATAATATTAAACAAAGATCTAAAAAATATGTACCAACTTCCGGTTGACTATGGAGCTCTAGTAGTAAAGGACCACGTACCCGGTTCAGAAGCGGTAATCCCCGACTCTCCAGCAGACAAAGCAGGCATAAAGGAAAACGATATTATTCTTGCTGCAAATGGCAAAAGGGTTGATGATAAAAATGATATTTCAGATATGATTCAGCAATTCGATGTTGGAGATGAGGTAGAATTTGAAGTAATAAGAAAAGAGGAGAAGTTAAAACTAAAAACCAAGTTAGAAGAGCACAAATAAAAATCTGCCTGGCAGATTTTTATTAATTTCCAATTTTAAATTTTTAATTTATAAAAAATACCCTCATGGGGTATTTTTAATGTCAAAATTTTAACAAGATCATTTCCGGTCTGGATATTTTTTATCTAAAAAATTAAAAAACTCATCCTCACTATAAAACAATCCCCTCGTTGAATAGCTTACCACGAATGGGCTTGCCTCTTTTCCATTAAACACAACCCACACATCCTTTGTTTTGGAAAAAGCCTCGTGGGTTTCATGATCAACCCCAGGAGAAGCAATGGCTTTGGGCCATAATTTAGACAACCACTTGTGTTTGTTTATAACCTCAGGCAATTCTGACTTGGGCCAATACACAATAACTTTCTTTGCCTGCCTGACAAACCAATTTTGATCACGATAAACAACGTGGCGCTCTACAATAAAATCATCAACCAGACTACTTCTATTTTCAGCATCAAAAAATACTGCACCAACAACCTCGACCGATAAGGGATTAAAAACTGTGAAATATTTTTCAAGCTTAGTTATAAATCTGTTTATCCCAATTCTTTGTTCCGGCTCTCTCAAATGAGATATTGGCATAGCAATATATACTGGTTCAACTTCGGGATGAAAAACTAGCTTGTAAAACATTCCTTCTTTTGAAGAAGCCGGTACTACAAAATACGGTTTATCTGCAAATTGGGCTATTGATGTTGTAATCTCTACTTCTACATTTTGCCACAACAAAATATCTTTGTCGGACAATTTTTCATTTCGCCATTGTTCCCTTTTATTTAAATTATTTTTTACAACTCTGAAATCTTCTATAAAAGTTACAAAAGTATCAGCATCAAATTTATTTAAGAACCTATCAAAACCCCTAATATATACAGAGCCCCAATAGAAAAATCCGTGCACACATATAATAACCGCATCATATTTGTCTTTGTTTGAAATTTCCGCCTCAATTCTATTAAGAACCGAGGTTCTTAAAATGTGAAGAATGTCTTGATCACCATTTAGAATATTCACCGGATTAAAATTAAGGCCCATATCTTTAGCCAACTTAAACATAAGCTCACCAACATGGTAAACCTTTACTCTTTTGCCCCGGATTCTACAATATTCTTCCCATTTTGCTAAATATTCTTTTCGTCCGGAGCCTGAAATTCCTGTAGCAATAATTAATCTCATGACTTAATTGGTATAGCAACAAAAATAACCCGCCTCAACTTTACATTATATTAAGACGTGTTATTTCTTAATGTAATTTTTTTACCTTTCTAACGTCTATATAATATGTTATAATATATACAATGTTTAGATATTCAACAAAAATATTTTTTGCTATTTTGGCTATATGGGCATTCTCGCCCTTGTTTGTTGTGGCACAAGTAAGCCAGCCCGCTTCTGCTTTTGCCAATTCAGAACCAATAGAACTTTCTGATTTAACTGCTGTCATATATCAATTTACTAATTTTCTAATAGGTGTAGCGCCTATAATTGCTGTAATCTTCATAGTATGGGGTGGCATAACCTACATGGCTGCAGGGGCTGACTCAGAAAGAGCGGCTAGAGCCAGATCTAGAATATTTCATGGCTTCATAGGTGCAATAATAATTTTTGGCGTAGGCGTACTATTATCTACAGCACTATACTTTATTACTGGCTTAAGCACGGGGGTTTTATAATTAGTTTTATCAAAATAGGCATCTTTACAAACAACAAGGTGTCTTTTATTATTTTAGAGGAAACTAAACAATGTAATACATGGGGTTTTCTAACGTCATATCCTATATGGCATCCCTCTGTTAAATAAAGCTTGGAAATAAATACTAAATTGGAAGAAAAATTCATACATATTTACGAAGAGATGGCCGATGCCATATATAGGCATTGTTATTTTAGATTGCCTAATAGTGACATAGCGCAAGATATCACTCAAAAAACTTTTGAAAAAACATGGCAATATCTTGTTGAAGGAAAAGAAATAAAAAACACAAAACCCTTTCTTTATAAAATAGCGAATAATTTAATCATAGACGAATACAGAAGAAAAAAACCTGTATCATTGGATGATCTAATGGAACAGGATACTTTTCTGGAAGAAAATTTAAATTTATCATCAAACGATCACGAAAAAACCATATCAGCACTTGAAGCCAAGGATGCTGTAAAAACACTGAATCAGTTGGGCGGTGCTTACAAAAGCATAGTAGCCATGAGATACATAGAAGATTTATCTGTAAAAGAAATATCAGAAATAACAGGAGAAAGAGAGAATACAGTGTCAGTAAAAATTCACAGAGGATTAAACAAACTTAAAGAATTAATCGATACAAAATGAATCCCCACACTCATCAAAAATTGGCCTTGATGTTTTGATGGGGATAAAAAACAGAATAATTATTAACATTAAGTTTTAAGAATAAGCTTACAATATAAAGACGCCGATAAGTTTATTCTTGATGAGTGTGGGGATGAAAATAGAAGAATTTATAAAAAAGAGCAAAGCAATAAAGCTATCAAGCAGACAAAAAACACAAATGCGTGAAAAGATTTTGTTATACATTAAAAATAACCCTGAAATAAAAACCGACCTGATTCGTCATAAAAAAACAGAAGTGACCACTGCTTCATGGTCGAAATTATTCTTAAATTATAAATTTAACTATTCATATATTATGCCAATAGCAATTATTATCGCAGTTATATTCGGAGGTGGCGTTTCGTTCGCTGCCGAAAACTCTCTCCCTGGAGATACTTTATACCCAATCAAAACAGGTATAAACGAGGAGGTACGAGGTTGGATTGCACTTTCTGATGAAGCTGAAGCCAAATGGCAATATCGTCTTGCAGAAAGACGATTGGAAGAAGCTGAGGAAATTGCAGTAAATTCTGAATTAAAAGAAGAAGTAAGATTAAACATAGAAAACAATTTTGAGAAACACAATGAAAAAATAGAATTATTAATTGCAGAACTTGAATCAAAAGATAAACTAAACGCAGCAGTTGATTTAAATTCTCGCTTAGAAAGTTCTCTTAAGGCCCACGAGCAAATACTGCTCAAGTTAGGTCAAGAAAGCGATGATGAAAATGAAGAAGAACAGGTAAATTCGGTCGCAGCAAAAGTTAGATTAAAAATATCAAAAGCTGCAAAACGCAGATCTGAAATAGAAGCCAAAACCTCTGCGGAAACATCTATAAATCCGAACATAAAAGAAGCGACTGCAGGAGCTATGACAGCGGCTGAAAACAAACTCCAAGAAGTAAAAACTTTCATTGAAGAATCAAAAAACAGAGTAAATGAAAACGTTTCTGCCAAAGCAGAAGCAAAATTCAACTCTGCAATCGAAGTTATGGCTGAAGCCAACACCGAAATGGAAGAAGAACACTACGGAGAAGCCTTTAATTTGTACCACAAAGCCAGCAGATTAGCTCAAGAAGCAAAACTTATAGTTGAAGCAAGCAGGAACATGAATTTGGAAATTAACATTAATGGCAATCACGATGATGCCAATGAAGACGAAACCAAAGAGCAGGATGAGGAAAATAAAGACGGTAACTATGATGCCAACGGAAGCATTAACATTGAACTAAGTCTTTAATTAAAAATCGACACACCACAAGGCCTCGCTAAAGCGGGGCCTTGTATATATTCAATTTTAAATATTAAATTTGTCCACTTTGAACAAAAAACATTTGTTGTTTAAAGCTATAATATAAGTGATCGTTATAAAAAATAATATTTTATTTTTTTATGAAAAAAACTTTAATTTTAATTATAATTTTAGCTGTTTCTGTAACTGCATATTTTGTTTATAAAAACTCTAATAAACAAGAAAATGAGCAAAGAAATTCCAATGGAATAGTGGTGCTTGATGAAAACACAATCAACCAAATAAATAAGGAAGTTGGGGAAGGCAATGCAGTTTTGCTTGATGTAAGAACACCCGCCGAACTAAAGGAAGATGGATATGCAAAAAATTCAACACACTTTGAACTTGCAAAACTAGAAGAAGGCAAATTCCCCTATATTCCAACTGATATGAAAGTATACATATACTGCAAAAGCGGTGCACGCGCAGGAAAAGCAAAAACAATTCTTGAAGAAAATGGATTCACCGATGTAACAAATATAGGCGGATTATCTGACTGGGAAAAAGCAGGCGGAGAAGTTGTAAAATAAAACAAAAAGAACAACTAAAAACAAATCCTCACACCAATATATGAGTGTGAGTTTTTGTTAAAGAAGGTTATCCACAATTTATGTTGTATGAATTTTTTAATATGTTATTATTTAAATAGTTCGTTTGGGATTTCAAATCCCACACCCTCCCCAACACTTCGTCCCGCTTCTTAGCGGGGCTTTTTTTGCTTATATTTTCAGGTTAATTAAAAACCCTGCATTAGCGGGGTTTTTAATTAATGTTGTGAACACTCGCTGATAATGTTTAAATATATTAAAAGTAGTATAGAATCTGACTTTTTCAAAAATAAGAGGTTGATTTTCAGGGTATACGACTTAATTATTAAGCATAATTTGATTTAAGACAAAAATCACCTATAATCAATAAAGTTCATTGATTGGAGGTTTATAATGCTTGGAATATGCCCATCGTTTATTCAGTATTTAAATGAGACTGCCCCCTCTCTTTTTTACCAAGTTCCTTTGGACTCTATCTCATTTCGATGGAAAATACCTAATAATGAATGCCTGGGTGGCTGGATAGGAAAAAGTGGAATTGATACAATTAAAGAACTTAGCACTGATGAGCTTTGTGGATTTGCGGGGTTACATTTTCCTGGACGAGAATTTTTAGAAATTCTTGTATCAAGTAATTCTGGACCCTATACCCCAGTGGATATAGTTGATTCAATGCTTAGTTTTTTCTTAGACCGCAGTAGGGATTTAAAAGAAATTTACCGAAATGAATTCATCACCCATTTTGCTGGGGATATCAGATATCAGGCTATTCTGGCGACTGAACAAGGCTGTGTTCTCCGATATGCGACAGAAAAAACAGAGTCCCCAATTGTTTTAACAAGACAAGATTTCCTTAATCTTTTTCCCAAAAAGACTCTCCACTGAAAAATGCACAAATTATTGTGCATTTTTGATTTTAACTCACACCAACTCCCCCCTCGACTCACTCGGGACGGGCAACTAAAAACCACTCAAGGTTTTGTCGATAGACCTTTTTTAAATCTCTCAATAATTAATTCTTTCTTATCTCTGCGCCATTTTTTAATTTGAATTTCCCTTTTTCTTGCTTCGGCCAAAGTATTATATTGCTCACTAAAAGCGATGTAGAATTTACTATTTGATTTTGTATACTGAGCGCCTTGCTTTGTATTGTGGTAATAAAGTCTATCTTTTAAATTTTCGGTAACCCCGATATATAACTTGTCGTATTTATTTTTAATCATATATACATAAAACATAAAAATAATTATGCCCATTCGATTCGATTTCGACAAGTCGAAATCTCACTCAGAGCACTCGACTCAAAATTAAAACACCTCAAGGTGTTTTAATTTTCGTGGCTTGCCACGAGCGATCCTTGTTCGTTCGAACAAGGCGAGTCGAGTGGAAGTGACGGGAATCGAACCCGCGTCTAAAGCTTCATTTAAAATTGCACTACAAGTTTAGCCGGACTAATTACTTATTGGTTTAAAAATCCGACAGAACAACCAATAAGCTATTTTGTATTTTTAGTACCTTACCGCTAAAACATTTAAAAGACGATAAAATCTTATCCTGTTAATGACATCTTGGCCCGGCTAACAGAAATCACCGGCAAGACGCGCCTTAAGCGTATGCTAAAGCGTAATTGCTATTTGATTTGGCAATTATGATTTTGGATAAAAGATTTAGGTGATTATACCCATACACCACTTGCGCAAATTTTAAAAGAAAACTTTATCGAAGCCAAGCACTCCCGCCAAAATTTTTTAATTTAAAAACTAAAAAACTTAGGTGAGCGAACCTGCGGAGCCGATTTAAAATAAATCGGCTCCGTGGATCCACAAATATTAACTCTTCATTGCTCTGCCTATCTGTCTTTTTGTCTCTCTTTTTTTAATGGTATCACGTTTGTCAGCCTTTTTCTTGCCCCTACCAACGCCTACCTCAAGCTTTATTAATCCTTTTTTATTATACAATTTTATAGGCACTAAAGTCAACCCCCCCTCCTTGGCTTTCCCTACGACATAATCCAGCTCTTGCCTTTTTAAAAGCAACTTTCGATTTCTTTGTTCATCATAATCAGCAGGAATATTGCCTGGTTGATATGGCGGTACCACAGCACCTATAAGCCATGCCTCCCCTCCTATTATTTTTACATATGCACCTTTTATTGAAACCTTCCCTATCTTTATAGACTTTACTTCATGTCCCAACAAAACCAACCCTGCTTCCAGAGTTTCTTTAATTTCATAATCAAATCTTGCTTTTTTATTAATTGCAAAAACACTCATTATTGACTTTTACCACTTATTATATTATAACAATACCAGCGACTTTTACAACTACTCAGGAGAGATAAATGACTATCAAGTATATGATTCCCTCATTATTTATTCTTTGGGCCACAATAGTAACCTGGGTGCTACTTACTGAATACCCCCAAACAACTCACAAACAAAGAAAAGAATTACCTGTAGAAATCACATATGGTCCCGGTGCCGAAAATGGCTTCGGTCCCAAGGTAACTAAAGGCACAATGTCTTTCATTGTAGAGTTAGTAATTAGAGAAAGCAAAGGCGTGCGGATTAGTTTCCCCATTGATAAACCCTTCTTAATAAAGGGTGGAGTAAAAGGAATGCTAAGCTACTCATCCCTTGATTCATCTTGCAAGAACGAAGATATAGCTTTTGCTGCATCCATCACAACAGACAGTGATACTATTTATGTCTTTGATCAAAGAGTAAAAGGCAACAACCCACTAAACATAGAGTGGGGCATGGGTTTCCCCTACGGAATTCAAGCTGATAATTTATACTTAGATCTATTTGATGACATGTGTCATGAAACAAATTTAAGACTCACTTTCGTCGCGTCCGGTCATCAATTAGATGCTGGGTCTAAAAAATTTAATTCATTAACAAAACAGGATGGGAACCTACTACAACAACATAAACACCATAAAAAACATGATGAGGTTACAAAATTCTTTGTAAGGGAGCTTTACTGATGGAAACACAACGTATCTCAAAAAAAAGATTTTCTTTTTTGCCAAACTTACTTACAGAGTTAAGAATAGTTCTTACATGTATTATCATTTATCTTTTGTGTAAAAATTTTACCACTCTGCCATTTTTGCTTTATCTTTTGGCTGTTGTCACTGATTTTTTCGATGGTTTCATTGCCAGAAGGCAAAACAGTATAAGCCAATTAGGAAAATGGCTTGACCCGCTAGCAGACAAAATACTCCATATTCCCATATTTTTAATTTTTGCTTTTAAATTCCAGATTGCTCCTTTGTGGATAGCGTTCGGAGCCATGCTTACTTTTGCTATAATATTGTTATCTCTAGTAATAGTAGTAAAAATTCTTCCCGAAAAATATTCGTATGAAGTAGGTTCTAACCAATATGGCAAATTTAAAATGGCGACCGAGGTTGCCTCAGCCATATGTTTTTTTATGGCATTAACTAGTACAACAGGAGCATTTCATGCAATGTTCTTAGTTTCACTAGGAATAATCCTTCTCATAATATCTACTTGTTTAGCACTATTAAGCATTTGGGGGCATATTAAATCTCCTAAATAAAACTCGTTTACATAAACGAGTTTTTATTTATCCAAACAAAACAAAACACGCCGACAAAATGGTTATATCATAAGAAAACCATTGGTCTAGCGTGTTTTGTTATGTCTCTCTGATCATTCTTTTTAAACCAGGATTTATTTAACTTATATTAAAATCTGATATTAGTTACTTTGACTAACTAAGGATAATGCATGAATTCACAGGCTCGTACGATAACCCACTTTTTCATCATATATCCTATTTTTTAATTTTCTACCCTTATTATATAAAAATGTAGGTGAAATTATTATGAACCCCTATGAGTAAACACTGCTGGTCTTAAGGTTAACTGAAAATACACTCCCTCTGTTTAATATGCTTTTAACATTAATAGTGCCATTATGTTTTTTAATTATCTCCCGAACAATAGCCAATCCAAGACCTGGGCTAACATCACGATAATTGCCAGATGTCTTTGCCTTATAAAAAGGATCAAAAATATGTTTAATATCCCCTTGCGTCATACCCATTCCGGTATCAATCACGCTTAAACGTACTTTATTTTTTAAATCTTCGATTTTAATTTCAACTCTGCCTTTTAAAGATGTGTACTTAATAGAATTTTTAATTAAATTAAAAGCCATCTCTTCAAGAGCAGTTTGATTACCCCACACCCTAGCATGACCATCTTTAACAATGACAAGTTTTATTTTTTTCTTTTTGGCAAAATCTTCAAGCTGTTTTACTGCTTCAACCACAACATCGTGCAAATCAACACGAGTAAATGACATCTCGTAGCTTTTATTATCCAAGTGGGAAAGGTTTAGTAAATTTTTTATTATTCTTGCCGATCTGTCTATTTCTTGAATATTACTTTTTATGCTGTCCTTTAATTCACCCACCTCACTTTTTATATTTTTAGGAGCTTTTTTACAAAATAAATCTAATTCTTCTATATTCATAAGGGCAAGCTCAGAATTAGTCCTCATAACAGATAAAGGGGTCCTAAGCTCATGCGAGGCATCGGCAACAAATCTTTTTTGAACTTCTGTTGACTCCCTAATTGGTTTCAAAAAACCAGAAGAAAAAAAATAACCTCCTACCAGCGAACCTGCCACAACTGATAAGTGCAATAAAAAATTGCCAGACTCTAAATCACTTATTGTTCTTGTCATTACAAGCTCCCCGACAGAAAAGTCTGCGTAATTATCAATATTGCTCTTTAAACTTAAGTCTGCCACCCTGAAATAGTTTAAAGTTATCACAAAAACGGTTAAGCCCACCAAAATAGCTACAGCATAAAGAAAAGAGAATTTTAACCTAGCTCTGAAAAACACATCGTCTTTTATCTTATTCCCTAAGTCTATAACCGACTCCTCTAATTGTTTCCAAACTTGGGTTATTTTTTCCATATCTTATTTTTTTTCTTAAATTTTTAATATGTACATCGATAACATTACTAAATGAGTCAAAATTAAAATCCCACACATGATCTAATATTTGCTCTCGATTAAGAACTTGATTGGGATGACGCATCATATACTCAAGCAAACTATATTCTTTAAGGGTTAGATGTATTTCATGACTATTATAAAAAACCTGTCTTGTTGAAGGACTCAAGGTTAAATTGCCCAACTTAAGTTTTTCGGGCAAAGCCTCATCAGGTCTTCGCAAGATAGCCCTGACTCTTGCCAAAAGCTCTTCAAAGGAAAAAGGTTTAACCATATAATCATCTGCTCCGCTATCTAAAACCTCTATCTTGTCTTCGATTGATCCTCTTGCTGTTAAGACCAGCACAGGAATATAAACACCTTCATTTCTTATATTTTGACAGATCTCAAAACCACTCTTTTTAGGAAGCATGAGATCAAGAATTATAAGATCATATTCTTTCCTAAAAAGTAATATTCTTTTTTCAGCCTCCTCGCCGTCAGTAACAAAGTCGGCTGCAAAGCCTTCTTTCTCAAGTATCTTTTTTAAAGCTTTGGCTAATTTTATTTCGTCTTCTACTATTAAAATCCTCATGAAATTTATGTCTCATACACCCTCCAAATTGCGTATGAGCCTTAAAAAACAATCTAAGTATTAAGACATGAAGGCAAGATGAATATTTTTTAACTATTATTATATTACAATATTAAATGTAAATAGTCAATAAGAGTCGTCCCCTTTGCTAATTGACTATTTATTTGTAAAATTAAAGTAAAGCATGCTTGAGCTAGGCAAATTAGAACCGAAAAATATTGATGACTATAAACCATTTGTTAATGATGGGTTTTTAGATTCATTAAAAAAAGCTTCTGAGCCGCTTCAAAATAAAAAAATATTTCACATTAGCGCCTCTCCCCTTTTTGGAGGCGGTGGCATTACCGAAGTATTAAAATCAGTTATCCCGCTTGAAAGAGCATTGGGAATAGATAGTCAGTGGTACTCAATAAAACCAACTGACTCCGTATTTTCCATAATAACTAAACGAATCTTAAACGCACTTCAAGGTGCCAACATAACACTAAGCACTGCAGAAATTAAAAGATATCTCGATATAAACAAGTTAATAGCAAAATCTTTGGAAGAATTAACTCCAGACTTATTAATCTTGCATGATCCACAACCATTAGCAGCTATAGGTTTTTATCATAATGTTCCGATGATATCCCGTCTTCATTTTGATTTTTCTGAACCAAACAACCAAGCAGTAGGCCTTATAATGCCCTATCTTTCTGAATATGACAAAATAGTTTTTACAACCAAAGAATTTATTCTTAATAATTTACCAAAAGACAAAATTGAAGTGCACCCCGTAGCGATAGATCCTCTTGCTGAAAAAAACAAGCCCATCAATCCTGAATATGCAAAATCTATTCTTCAAATACTTGGCATAGATACCTCAAGACCTATCATTGCTCAAGTTTCCAGATTTGACCCTTGGAAAGACCCCGTAGGAGTAATACAAGCTTATTATATGGCTAAAAACACCCTCCCAGGACTTCAACTAATACTGCTTGGCAACATCCTCACCGAAGACAACCCTGAAGCTAAAGAAGTTTTTAGAATAGTTAAAAAATATGCCTCAGGCGATCCCGATATATTTTTATTCAAAAAACCCCCAAGCAAAAAAACATCTAACGAAATGATGGTTAAAACAGTGCAATCAGCATCAGATATAATTTTACAAAAATCAATAAAAGAAGGTTTTGGTCTTTCTATTGCTGAAGCAATGTGGCAAGGAAGACCCGTAATAGGCGGTAATGTCGGAGGCATAAAACTTCAAATAGAAAACGGGGTTAATGGATTTCTTGTATCAACACCAAAAGAAGCATCGGAAAGAATAATAGAACTTATTAAAAATCCTGAGCTGGCCAAAAAAATGGGGACAAAAGCCAAAGAATCGGTAAGAAAAAACTTCTTAATGCCAAGATTGCTTAGCGACCACATAAAGCTATACTCCTCCATATTGAATCTATAGTTATAAAAAATATTAAGTTTTGATGTTGACTAACTACTAAAATTTTGTTAACATAGCACAGTCATTAATTTTATGAAAAAATTTAAAATATACGAAAAACGTCCGCGAGCAAACAATCAGATAAGAGTCCCGGAAGTCAAAGTCATTGATGCTGAGGGCAAAGATTTAGGCGTGATGAAAACACACGAAGCCTTAAAAATATCCCAGGCTGCAGGTCTCGATTTAATAGAGGTTGGACCAAGTTCCCGCCCTCCTGTTGTTAAAATAATGGATTTTGGTAAATATATGTACCAAAAAAGCAAGAAAGGAAACCAGAAAAAATCTGTTGCACAAGAAGTTAAGGGCATAAAAATAGGTTTTCAAACCTCAATTCATGACTTAGAAGTAAGAGCAAAGCAAGCTGATAAATTTTTAAAAAAAGGACATAGGGTTAGCATAATTTTGAAATTAAAAGGTCGCGAAAAATCAAAAGGGAACGTGGGTGCTGAAAAATTAAACCATTTCCTAGAGTTCATTACCGAAATCCACGAAATTGAGTCGCCAATCAAAAGAGGCCCCATGGGATTCACTGTTACAATTAAACCAAATTAAAAACTTTTACTATATAAATTTTATTTTCTAACATATAAATATTCATGAAAAAGTCTAAAATTTCTAAATCAGCTGCTAAACGCTTTAAGAAAACAGGAACTGGTAAAATAATGCGCAGAAGAGTCAAATTAAATCACTTTAATGCTAAGGCATCAGGCAAAGAAAGGCGTCGCAAAAGAGGCAATCTTGAAATTTCACCAATCGACGAAAAAAATATAAGACAAGTAATATAAGCCTAAAATTAATAATCTAAATAACATCGATTCCAGTTAATATCTCGGCGATTAATCGGCATCTCTGTTTCACAGAGGCCGATCACCGAACATAGAATTGTTTTAAAGAAGCAAATCTCTCGGAAGCACACTAGTAAGTGAGGGACTTCTTTAAAACAATTCTATTGATATCAACTTGAACCTTCGATGAAATGCCAAGAGTAAAAAGAGGTACAAACGCAAACAAAAGAAGGAAAAACTTGCTGAAACACGCAAAGGGTTTTAAGTGGGGCCGAAAAAATAAATACAGACTTGCAAAAGATGCTCTTTATCATGCTTGGAGCCACCAATTCAACAGCCGCCGCAAAAAGAAAGGTGACTTCAGAAGATTGTGGCAAGTTCAAATTGGTGCCGCATCAAGAGAGCTTGGCATGCCATACAATAAATTTATTAACGGCCTAAAGAAATCAAGCATAGATATAGATCGAAAAATTTTGGCCAATTTGGCACAGAAAGATCCCGCAATATTCCAAAGATTGATAGAGATGTCTAAAACCGCAAACTAATATTTAATAGAACATAAAATCCCCGCCACTGGCGGGGATTTTAATTCCAAAAAAATACGCACTTGATTGTGCGCATAAGATGGGTGGTGGGCCCACAGAGACTTGAACTCTGACTGCCGGATTAAAGGTCCGGTACTCTACCATTGAGTTATGGGCTCACCAAGACTATGATTCCCAACCAGCAAATAAATTTGCTGGTGCCGAGAGCGGGACTCGAACCCGCATGGGCTTTCGCCCAACGGATTTTAAGTCCGTTGTGTCTGCCAATTCCACCACCTCGGCATGGTAAGCGCCACCCCGCCACGACAGGGCAACTCAAAAGATGCTCTATCCATTGAGCTACGCGCCCCAAACAAAAAAAAGGACGATTTAGTAGGGGCGACCCCCAATCTCGCGTTTATCAGACGCTAAGCTGGTTATAAACCAGTTGCCTTAACCGTTTGGCTAAGCCCCCACCGATGGGTTTAGTAGGCGGAATCCCGCCGTGGCGGGACGACCTCAAGATTATCGGTCTTGCACTTTAACCACCTGAGCTACCCGCCTACACTGTTGGTACCGTAACAAAAAACATCATTTTTGTCAAATGATGTTTTTTGTTGATTAGCCCTTCACATTGTTACGCTCAACACTCGTCTTTGTTCGTTTTCAGGGTGGACTGGACGAAGTTAGAACCCATTTAATGCAGATTACTGGAGTTTCTCCATTCGCCATTGTTAGGAATTGGTAATTTATTTTTCTAAAACTAATGCTCCGCCCTTAAGTCCACGGATAGGAATTGGAACATTATCAAGAACTATGTCCCATCTTAAATCCTTAAACTTTATATTTTCTTCTGTAAGCTTTTTCTTATATATCCCTACGGGCACAGAGAAGAAGCCGTCGGCTTGAATAGAAGCTTGGGTTGTTATGTCTTCCATGTCATAAACGAAAATGCCCAGCCCAGGAGAACGCAAAGCGTCATAAGCACTTTTTAGTGCATCCCATTGTTTTGATGTTTCAATAAACTTAAGGACAACGTGACCAAATGTTATATCAAATGGAGCGTTGGGAATTGGGGTAGTAATGTCGTGCTGAACTATATTGTCTTCGCCTTTAAGATGCTCAGTGGTTATATCAAAAGTAATTTGCTCCACGATTTTTTGAAATAGTTTTTCAAATATAGTATTGTGTCTTTTTACAAATCTTTTATCAGCACAGCCAAGGACTGCAACTCTTACTGTATCAAATCTAGGTTTATAATTAGTTTCCGATAGTATCTTTTTTAACTCCAGCTCTTTTACAAAAATCCTCCTATCGGTTTCCTCATCAGAACGACTAGCATGTTTTTTGTGATAATCAGAAAGTACCATATTTTATTTAGTCAAAGGTTTCTGCCGTCCCCTAGCCCTGCGTAAAATTAGTTAGTAAAATATAGAGAATTTTAATTGG
>PCXQ01000004.1 GCA_002794035.1 Candidatus Yanofskybacteria bacterium CG10_big_fil_rev_8_21_14_0_10_36_16 | reverse complement strand
TGGCTTCCTTAGTTGGGGGTTTGCTCAAAGAATGTTCGAACTTCGTCCAAAAAACACCGCCAATTAAGATAAATATTTAATTGAAATAAAATATGGTTCATCAGATTATAGGTTATTTTGGAGCATTTTTGTTTGCGATATGCGCGGTTCCACAAGTTGTAAAAACTTGGAAAACAAAAAAGGCAGGAGATTTATCATTGCTATTCTTACTTTTTTGGTTTTTTGGAGAATTACTAACCTTCACATATATTATTGTAGATGATTTGCTGTTGGGAATAACACATTACCCTCTTTATATTAACTATTTATTTAATATCGTTCTTGTAAGTTATCTGCTATATGCAAAAAAATATTACATTGATTAAAATTATTTATTAAATTTCTTTTGGAGTATTATATCTATAAAACATATACAGCAAGCAGTTGCTTCACACACATCAAAACCCTCATTAAAGAGGGTTTTGATGTGTGTGGCCAGTTTGTTTTGCTTGCTTTATGTTGTGAATCATTGTTTTGCATAACTGTTTATATTATAATCTTATAGTTCTTTTTAATAGTGAAAAGGAGGTAGAGAAATGCCAATTATACTTGCAGGGAACATTCCCGGAAATGAAGATCAAAAGAAAGAAAAATGGAATTTGTGTCCTAAATGCAGTTCTGAACCTAAGGATCACGAGGTAAGGAATGTTGATAAAGTATCAAGAGAGGGAGATATTTATTGTAAAAAGTGCGGAGCTTATGTGAGAATGCTAAATTGTACTTAACCTCTATTAGGGGTTTTTGTTTTGGGAATCTAAAACCATCCCGCTTTGGCGGGATGGTTGCTCAGTTAGTATTTAATTAATTTTTTTAAAATTTACCAAAACCGGGTCCATTTGGAGAGAGATACTGAACCCCATGCTCTCCTCCACAACTGTCGTTATATATTTCTTGTATTACGGCAAATTCTCCCCAGATGACATCTCCTATTTCTTTACCGCTTGGTGTGTACCATACTCCCCCGTCTCGCTGGGCATCTAGGGGTGCGGCAACTATCTTTGTGAAGTAGTTCCAGAAACATCCTTCCCCATCATTGTCCTCATATATTCCACTTTGGTGATTGGTTAGCCATGCGCCTGAACCTTTGTAATTGGCATATCCATAATGTCTATCAAGAAGTCCATTATTATCGCAGTCTTGGTTTGATAACCAAGCTTCATTCCACTTCATAGAAAGCTGTACATCTTTATATGGCTGGCACCACTCGGCATCGCGATAGGAATCGCAATAAAAACCGTTAAACATGCGGGCTTGATAATTGTACCCCCACATATCAAATCCTGGGAGAATAAGGTTGCCATCTGATGTCTGTAGCGTTCCGTTTTGTATTGTTGTACACTCAAATTTTTGGGATCCACTTATTTTGGCTGTGACATTGTCGCCTATATTTACATTAACTGTAGCGATCATCATACCAAGCGCTATTACTATTGCCCAAAGGGGCATCATCAAAATATCTTGTCTCATAAAAATAATTTAATTTAATTTATAAAAAATCGACTTCTTGATTTAATTATAACTTTATTATGATATTTAAAAAAATTAGTTATACACAATAAAATTAATATAGCTGAAAAAAAATTAAACAAGGCAATCCGTTAGCTGGCAAGTTGTGTTTGTTTTTCTGAGAGATAATATAGACGAAATGATAAGCTGTAATAATTTATGTTTAAGGAATTAAAGTTAGATAAGGGTAATGCTTTGGTTATTGTTGCTCATCCCGACGATGAATTGATATGGATGGGCGGAACCATATTGAAATATCCGGAAATTAACTGGACCATATTTACCTTGTGTCGTTCAGACGATCCAGATAGAGCACCAAAATACGAAAAGGTGTGCAGGTATTACGGTGCAAAAGGAATGATATCTGATTTAGAGGATGAGGGTATTATGAACATAAGGCAAAGTGTGCCCGAGATTGAAAAAAGAATCATAAAATATGTACCAAACAAAACATATCAATGGTTGTTTACGCATAACGTTAATGGCGAATATGGCCATATAAGGCACAAGGGTGTTCATAAAGCAGTTAAAAACCTTATTACGTCAGGTAAGCTAACAGCTGATAATCTGTTTTTGTTTTCATATAATATGGGAAAAAACGGAAAATACGCTGTAACAGACAAAGAAAGAGCTGATTTTGTTGTAAATTTAAACAAACAATTACATAATAAAAAACTGCATGTAATACAGAATATTTATGGGTTTTTACCGCCCACCTTTGAAGTTAAGAGTTGCCACCCAGTTGAAACATTTTGTAAGTTTAAAAAATAAAAATACTTTCCGATAATTTTTATTTAAAGTAATTGATCAAACTTTAAAATCTAAAATTTAAAATCTAAAATTCAAACCAATAATTAACCCCAAACAATTAAAAGGTGTTTATTTTTTAAAAATTTGAAGTTTTGGATTTGATTTGGATTTTGAAGTTGGAGCTTTGGGTTTATTAATATTAAATTAAATAATATTTTCAAATAATAAAACATGAAAACAGTAATCTTATACGCTTACCCTCCTGAACCAGATGGTCTTAGTATGCAGGGTCATATGCTTTATCGTGGCATGAAAGAAAATGGTCAGTGGGTTTTGCCCGCTAATTCTGGTTCGGAGTTTCACAAAAATTGGATATTTAAAAATTTTAATCCTGATGTCGCTTTGGGTGTGGGTCAGTGGAGCTTTACCCCTGACATAATTGAGCATCCCGCTGTATGGGGTGTTACCCCTGTCCCCTGGCTTGTGGCTAATGGTTGGGTTGCTAATTATCAGGACACCTTAAGTTCCTTGCCTTTGGTGTTCAGTACAAGTGATTGGGTAACTCAAACATATGAAAGAGATGGCGTAGATACTAAAAATTTTGAAACTTTGCAGATTGGCCTTAACATCAACAACCACAGGCCTATTCCCAAAACGCATCCAAAAGTAAGGGCAATTAGAGAGTTGCTTGGCATCAGAGAGGATGAGGTAGTTATTATGACTGCAGGCGGAGATGTAACATCAAAAGGTGCACAGGAGGTTTTTAAGGCTTTGAAAAAAGTTAATCAGGAGTTTAAAAACTGGAAATATGTTTGTAAGGTTTGGGGGGGAGCAAGTGCAGATGACCATTACGAAGACGAGATGCGTTTAATCCGTGACATTAGCGAAGATGCGGAAGATAAGGTTGTTTATGTTGATGGTTCCTTCCCTGTTGAATTCATGCCTTACTTTTTGGCAATTTGTGATGTATATATTGCACCGAGCCGTCTTGAGGGATTCGGTATGATACAGGTTGAAGCTCAGGCTTGCGGTAAGCCTGTAATATCAATTGATGCGATGGGTCCCAAAGAAACAATAAAGCACGGAGAAACTGGTTTTTTGGCCAAAGTTGCCTCAACTGTTGATTTGACCGAAGAGTGGGCATATAAATTTATGGGTTTTGAAGAAGATCACAAGATTTATTTTGACAAGCCGAAGACATTCGCTTATCGTGCCGATGTTGATGAATTGGCAAAATACCTGCTTTTACTATTAACAAATCCAAATTTACGTGAAAAAATGGGCCACCAAGCCCGCAAACACGCTGTTCTCAACTTCGAGTATCACTACATAGCAGATAAAGCAACTAAAATAATGAAAGAGAGATTTAGATTGAAATAAAATTTAAAAAAATACTAAATAAAAAAACTATGCATTTATTTGCACAGTTTTTTTATTCTAAAAATACGGTACCTCTTTTCTTTTTATACATTCGTAGGCGAATAAGTACATACCACAGGACCATCCTTGATAAGTGTTGCTGTTTGGTCCGGGTTTGCCTGTTTGGCCATGTATCCACTCGTGGAAGCCGTGCTTTTCTATTGTGCCATCAGACTTTTTTTGGGGTAGCATGTTTGCTTTGGCCAGGTTCTCAAGTTCTTTTTCGGCTTCTTCTTGTCTGCCGGCTTTAACTAGTGCTGCCACATAAAAACCTCCAATATATGGCCATACTCCCCCATTTAAGTAAGCATAAGGTTCTCCAGCATCTGATGCCTTATAATAATCAAACCAAAATTCGTCACCGGGCTTGATGGGCGGGTGAACTGATCTACAAGGAAATGGTTTTGCTATTTCTTCTTTTTTAATATAATCAAGTATTTCGTTAGTTATTTTTGGTGTCGCGAGGCCTGTGATTATTGCAAGTAAATTGCCCAGAGTATCAAACCAATTGCCTTGTTCGCGATATTCCGGTCCGTGAGTTTTCCAGGCAAAAGGCAGGTAGAATCCTTTTTCCTCATCATATAATGATAAGTATTTTTTTGTTTCACCATTTACTACCTGTTTTATGTGTTCCGCTTCTCTGTTTTTATTTAGAATTTTTAAAACACCATAGTAAAGTGCTTGAGTATTAATAGTATGACCGTACTTATGGGGAAAAGCATCTTGCCAGTCTGTCGTTGGCAATTGTACAAGGAGTTTGTCTTCATTGGGGTCCTGATATTGAAGCCACAACAGGGCTTTCTTAATGTTTCTATCGTATTTTTGAAGCAGGGTGTTGTCGTTATATGCTTTGACGTAGGTATTGTGGCCTATAATATAGAGAAGATTTGAATCAATTGTGTTATATGTAATATCAGACTGTCGTTCTTCATTCCATGAACCAACATTGTTTGGTATTTGTCCCAGCTCTGTTTGGTGTTCGCTTAATGTTTCAATGCTTTTTTTAAATGCTTCTTTGAATTTTTTTCTTATTTTTTGGAAAGACTCGGTATTTTCAGATTCACTTCCGACTGTTGAGGCTCCAAGAGAGGTTATCATGCTATCCCTAGCCCAAATTGATTCATACCCCCCAGGTAATCCAGAAGCCCAAAAACCAACGTCGCGTATGCACGACTCAACGGCTCTTAGTGCTTTGTCATAAGTTGTATCAACAATAGAATTCATTTTAGAATTGTAACATTAATTTAATAAAATTATAAAATTATTTTTTTAATTTAAACTTTCTTTTTGTATTTTTCTAGTGCTAATCTTGCCAGTAAATACGATACGGTTGATTCTGCTCCCTGGTTAAGGTTAATGCGGTTTTGATGTATGCCGTCATAGCATCCGCCGGTTGTTTCATCATATACCATTTGGCCAAGGTGATTTTTACCTAAAAACCAGTTAAATATTGAAAATGCTTCTTGAAGATATCGTTTGTTTTTTGTTGTTTCGTATGCAACAACCTTTGTTTGTACCATTGATGCTGTGTCCTCTGGCTGTTGGTCAAAGAATGACCGTTGTTTATTCTTGAAGTACCAGCCATTTTGTCCAATGGGCCAGTATTGGCCATTTTTCTCTGTTGTTACCTGACTAAGGAAAGCCAATGATTCTTTTGCTACCTTAAGGAACTTCTTTTTCCCCGTTACTTCATAAGCATAAAACATAACCTCAGCTAATTTACTATTTGAATATGTAAAATAATTTTCAAACCATTTCCAATCATGAGTAGAATGTTTTTTATATTGTTTAAATAAAGTTTCAGCTAGATCAGAGAATATAATCCTAGCTGTTTTTTGTGGGTATCTTTTCATGTAATGATATAGGCCTACCATTGAAAAAGCCATAGCCCTTGGTGACTCAAGGTTGTTGGCGTGAGGAATGATTTTGTCTAGCATGGTTTCGGCTCTGTCCCTTATTTCTTCGGGTAGAAAATTACATGAGGATATATAGCCAAGCGCCCACACTGCTCTGCCTTGAACATCCTCATCTTTTGCCCTGTCTTTATTTTTGTGCCTTGATACTACGTTTGCAAAAGTCCCACTACCTCTTTGAACATATTTTATAAATTTTAAGTATGTTTTGATTAGCTTTAGAGTTTCTGGCTTTGGTTCAATTTCATAATACATAGCTGCTGCAATGAGTGCTCTGGCGTTGTCATCGAGGGTATAACCGTGACGAAGCTCTGGCTTGCTGTATTTGGCAAATTGTATCATACCAAATTTGTCTGTTAAGTGCATTGTGTGGCCTAGGTTTATTTCTGGCAGTTTGTTTTCTTCAGGCTCCAGGTCTGCAAATTTTTTGTAAATTTTAAAATAAGAAGTAGCAACATTCGGCCATGTCATTGGTCGGGTTATCTCATAAGCCTCTTTGTTCATTTCTTTTAATCTTTTTGGGTCAGAGAGAAGTTTCAAAATTGCCCTTGATATTTCTCTGTGCTTACCCGGGTTAACAAGTATGCCACTATCCTTATTTATTAAATATTTTGCATAAACTGACCTAGTGCTTACAATGGGTCTGCCGCAGCCCATTGCGTAAGATAGGGTTCCGCTAACCGATTGGCCGACATCATTGGCTGAACAAATATATATATCTGTTGCCTTTAAGTAATCTACTATTTCCTCAAGCGTAAGATATTTGTTGTAAAACTTAACATTGTTTTCAAGTTTTAATTTTTTAACCTCTTTCATGAGAAAGTTTCTGTATGATTCTCCGCTGTGTCCCCTAACGATAGGGTGTGTTATGCCCAAAACCAGATAAATTAGGTTTGGGTGTTTTTTAACGATAGGAGGTAGTGCTCTTATGGTGTGCTCTACTCCCTTATTTGGGCTTAATAGTCCAAAAGTAGAAAGAACAGTTTTGCCTTGAAGTCCGTATTGCTCTTTAGATTTTTCAGTAGATTCAAAAGATGTTTGCGGGATGCCGTGAGGAACTAGAAAGATTTTTCTCCCGGGGATGTCGTAGTCAGATTCAAGGGTTTCTTTTGATAATTGGTTCATAACAATAAGCGCCTCGGCATTTCTGGCTATTAACTCCATTGTCTTTTTAAGGTGGTCATCAGGGTTGGGCAATACAGAGTGGAGAGTTATGACAACTGGCTTCTCTATTACTTGTAGGAATGGAACAATATAATCACCCCAGCTTCCGCCAAATAATCCGAATTCATGCTGGATGTTAACAACTTTAATTTTTTTATTGTGGTTGAGTTCTTTGGCAAGAGCTACGTAGTCATTTATTTCGCTTGCTACAACATAGCCCCAAACTTTTGGGTTGTAATTATAAAAAGTAGTCGGTCTTTCGTTCAAAGCAATAACACCTGTTCGTATAACAGGGTTGTATTTTTTATCAAAAGCTATTGCCAGATCTTGTGTGAAGGTTGCAATACCGCACTCTCTAGGCGGATATGAGCTTATGTAAACTACTGGACCATGTTCTTTTTTTATTATCTTCATTTTTTATAATTGCTAAATTCCTATTTTGGGTGGTTTGGTTTTTAATTCTTCTATTAATTCTTTCATGCTTACTTTTGCTACAGCAATTATTTTATCCGCAGCACCGTAGTATATATAAAGGTCATCCCCAAATATTGCAGTTCCTGTTGGGAATACAACATTATTTACTAACCCTGTCTTCTCCCAAGATTCTTCAGGGCTAAACAAAGGATAATCAAGTCTGCCTATTACTTTTAAGGGGTTGTTTTTATCTAATAATGCAGCCGAAGCTCTATATACTCTGCCATTATTAGATGATTCTGTTGAATGGAAAATTAAAAGCCATCCGTCCGGCGTTTCTATCGGAGGCGCACCTGCTCCTATGTGCCTCATTTCAAACCAATATTCGGTTTCAAGAAGTACAAATTTGTCCAATCTAACCAAATACTGCGCCCAGTAACTGTTATCCATTAAATCCTCAAATTTATCAAAGTAAATTATTTGGATGTCCGGCAATATCCTGTGTAACATTGCATACTTGCCGTTTATTTTCTTGGGGAAAAATACCGTATCCTTCTCCCATATAAAAACGTCCTTTCCTGAAAATTCTTCATAGTATGCTTCAAACATGAAATAAGCATCTTTAAGACCACACCCTCTGAAAAGTGTTGCAGCGGCATCATATGGCATTTGTGGGCTAATAATTCCTCTTTTTTTAAAGTGTTTTAGATCCTTGCTTTCAGCAAGTGCGACGAGTGCGTTTTTACCGTCATGTGCCACATAAGTCATATAATATGTGTCATCTATTTTTGTAATTCGGGGATCTTCTATACCCTTTCGTTCATGCGGATGTTCTATATTGATGATGGGTTTTTCCCATCTTTCAATTATTTTTGTGGGTCCCTCTAATTTTGCGTATCCTACTGTAGATATAAATTCTTTATCAATTGCTCGGTAAAATATATGAACATTGTTTCCTTCTTGGTAAATACCGGGATTTAAAACCGATTTTTTTTCGAATTTATTTTCTGTTGGTTGAAGGATTATGCCCAGTTTCTCTACTTTGATTTTATTTTCTGACTGGCTCATCATCTATAAGTAATTTGAGCACAAATTTTAATTTAATATTTTAACTGCACATCAAAAATACTTTTTAAGTAAAACAAAATTACAATTTTGCCCGTAGGCACTTCTGTATCTAATCTGTCTTTCTAGTATAACTAAAAATAAAGTTTTCAACTATTGATAAATAAAATGCTGACTGTTGCAATAAATAAACACTTCTTTGGGAGGCGTTTATTTATTTTGTTTAATTATTTTTGTTTGCTGTGATATTTTTTGTGTGTTTCGCGGAGTTGTTTATCGGTAACATGAGTGTATATCTGAGTTGTTGTAACAGATGCATGACCCAACAGTGACTGAACCGACCTAATATCGGCTCCGTTCCGGAGAAGATCTGTAGCAAAAGAGTGGCGAAGGGTGTGTGAAGTTACTTTTTTGCCTATTATTCCGGCTTTAATGGCATGTTTTTTAACAATTCTTTGAATAGAACGCGGTGTTAATCGTAGTTTTTCAAATCTTTCAAATTTTTCATCGGGTGGAATGCGAACAAAAAGTGCCTTATCAACATCAACTCTTTTATCAATATAGTTTTTGATTGATTTGATTGCGGTATCAGACAAAAACACAGCTCTTATTTTTGATCCTTTTCCTCTTACGCCGAATTCCCCTCTTTGAAGATCTACCTCGTCTCTGTTTAGTGAGCAAAGCTCTGATACGCGCAAACCTGTTGAAAAAAGAGTTTCAAGTATGGCTTTGTCTCTAAGGCCAGAGAGGGATGTTCCTTCGGGAGAATTTAAAAGCCGGTCAAGTTCATGGGATTCAAGAAATGTAACTTCTCTATCTTCTTGTTTGGCCAATTCAACCTTTTCAGCTGTAAGAGTTTTAACATCTCTTTTAGCCATGTATTTTAGAAATGCACGCAAGGCAATAATGTGGTAATTTTGTGTTACTTTTTTTAGGGGATTACCTGATTCATCTGCAAAACGATTTAAGTGAATGCGGAATTTGCGAACAAGCTCCAAATCAATATCAGATGGTGCCTTTGCTTTGCTGAATAAAATAAACCTGTTTAGATAGTGGTTGTAATTTTCTACGGTTTTTGGAGATCGGTTTTTTTCTATTTCAAGATATTCCAGAAATTGATTTTTTAAATCCGATAGATTCATGATTTAATAAGTTAAACTTTGGCTTAATTATAGCTTTTTAAACCGTGTCGCACAATTGAATTTCTCAACAATAGAAATTATTTGATATCAGGGGGGGGTAAAACTCTCTTGCTTTTTAAAATGGTTATGCTAAAATAATAAAGTAATAATATGCTTAGTCCAACACAAAAGAACAATATAATAGGAGACTACTCAAGGCATAAGGCAGATACCGGTTCTTCAGAGGTTCAGATAGCTTTATTTTCTAAGGAGATTGATCGATTAACAAAACACCTCAAAAAGCACCCCAAGGACAACAGTTCTCGAACTGGCCTTTTAAAGATGGTTTCAAAAAGAAAGAGACTTTTGGATTACCTTAAAAAAAATCAGCCAAGACAACACTCCAAAATAATTAAAAAGCTGGGGCTCAAGAGATAAATTGCTAGATTCATCTTTTATAATAAAAACCCCGTTTTGTCGGGGTGTTTAATTTTTGTTCTCTTCCTGCTTTCTTATTTTTTGGGCTGCCTTTTCTATGTCTTCTCTTGTGGTATTAGGATTTTTTATTTTTAAGTTACCATAAGCAAAGCTTATTCTTTGTCTTTCTTTGTCTTCTTTTGACATTTTGATTTGCCTTGCTTTTTCGATTAACTCATTAAACTCTTGATTCATATTTGTCTCCTTCATGTTTTTAAGGTTTAATGCTAAAATCATAATAGCATATTAATATTATATATAAAATTATGTCTACACAAAAAAATAATAAAAAAACCAGTCCCTTAGATTCATTGTTTCGAGACCAACGTGTCGGAGTTTTTGTTGATGCTCAAAACATGTATCATTCAGCAAAAAATCTATATAAGGCCAAAGTTAATTTTAAAAAAGTTTTAGAGGAAGCAATTGGTTCTAGACAGTTAGTAAGGGCCTTTGTTTACGTGGTTAGAACTGAATCAGGAGAAGAAAAGGCATTTTTGGAAGCTCTTGAAAAAGGAGGTTTTGAGTTAAAAGAAAAAGACCTTCAGGTATTTCCCGGAGGTATGAAAAAGGGTGACTGGGATGTGGGGATGGCGATAGATGCTGTTATCCTATCTGACAAAATAGATGTAGCAGTACTGGTTACAGGAGATGGCGACTTCTTGCCTCTTGTTGAATACCTCCGTATTTCTCGCGGGTTAAGAGTGGAGGTTATGGCATTTGGTCGCTCAACATCAGCAAAGCTTAAGGATTTTGCGGATAGATTTATAGATATGGGTGAGGACTCAAAACGATATTTAATTAAATGATAATTCAAAACCCTCCGCCCAAGGCGGAGGGTTTTGAATTAAAGGGCACTTCGCGAGGTTTCTATCTCGTTTTTTTTTCTTTTTAGTTCTTCGAGTTTTCTTTCCATTTCGTTTACTTTGTCCTCTTCTTGTTTGGCTTTTCTGTCTAATTCTCCTTTTGTTTTTGTTAGTGATTTAGCAGCCTCACTGTCTGGATTCATATTTTTAGTTTGAGGTCTTAAGCTAACTGCATTTTCGCGCAATGCTTCAATCTCTTTTTTTGTATTAGCAATATCTGATTCTAGCTTGCCTATGTTTCCTTGAACTTCCCTGTATTCATGTTCTAAACGTTGTTGTCTCATGTCTTCTTCCATTTTTTTTCTTTTTTCTAGTTCTTTTTGTAGTCTTTCTTGTTCTGCTTTTTCTTGCCTCACTCTTTCTTCCCTAGCTTCTTGTTCTTTTGCCCTTCTTTCTTCTTCTGCTTTTTGCTTTTCCTCCTCTTCTTTTTCGCGTTGTATACGTAATTTTTCTGCTTCGCTTATTTCTTCATTGTCACTATCATTTTTTTTGCCTTGGTTTTGATATAAAAAACTCATAGTTTATTAATTAAAATATTATTTTATCATATTCTTTATTTTTATAACATATACTAGATTAAATTATTCGAATGTGTTAATATATTTTTATTAAAAAATAATTAAGTCATCAAAGAAGGGAGTTTAAAAGCTTTAGTGGTTCAGTCTAAACCTAAGATCTGCATGCAGACTTTGGGCCTAGAATGAACCTGTTATTTTTCTTTCTTCTTCTTGGCTTTACAGGTTAAATGGATATGAAAAAATACGAAACCGAAATAGGCGGTAAGTCTCTTTCGGTTGAATTTGGTAAGTTGGCTCAACAAGCTAGCGGTTCTTGCTATGTGCGTTATGGTGATAGTGCTGTTTTGGTTACTGCCACCATGTCTGACAAGCCTAAAGATGCAGGATACTTCCCTCTTTCTGTTGAATATGAAGAAAAATATTATGCAGCCGGCAAGATAAAGGGTTCAAAGTGGATCAAAAGAGAAACTAGGCCCTCAGAAGAGGCAATTTTAAGTGCAAGAGTAATAGACAGAACCTTGAGACCACGCTTTGATCACAGAATAAGGAATGAGGTACAAATTGTTGCTACGGTTTTATCTTTTGATGGAGTCAATGATCCGGACATACCATCTATTATTGGTGCTTCCCTTTCGCTCATGGTGTCAGATATTCCTTTTGACGGACCTGTGGCAGGTGTTAGAGTAGGAAAAGAGGATGGTAAATTTATATTTAATCCTACTTACGATCAGAGAAATTCATCTGAGTTTGATGTTGTTGTGGCGGGAACTGCCGAAAAGATAAACATGATAGAGGCAGGCGGAGCAGAAATAAAAGAAAAAGAAATGGCTGATGCAATAATGTCTGGTTTTGATGAGGTTAAAAAATTAATAGATTTTCAGAACAAGGTTGCCTCTGATTTTAAAGTTGAAAAAAGAAAATTAGAGGTAGATGAGGAAGACCCAGAATTGGTTGAATTTGTAAGGAGTTTCGCCTCTCCCAAGCTTGAAAAGATTATTTATGCGCCTAATAAAATGGAGTACATCGAAGGATCTCATACCCTTGAAAGCGAACTTATGGTGGAAGTTGAAAATAAATACAAAGACAGGGCTGATTTGGGTAAAAAACTAAGGCAGGCCAGCGCTATTTTTGAAGAAGAAATAGACCGCATAGTGCACAAAAATATCCTTGAGTCAGACAAAAGGCCTGATGGCAGAAAATTAGATGAGGTCAGGAACATATGGGTAGAAACTGGTATTCTTCCCTATTCTCATGGAGTAGGTCTTTTTAATAGGGGCACTACTCAGGCATTGACCATTTTGACTTTGGCAGCGCCGGGCATGGAACAGTGGATTGAAACTATGGAAATTGCATTAACAAAGAAAAGGTTCATGCACCATTATGTTTTTCCACCGTTTAGCGTTGGTGAAACAGGTAGAATTGGAGGAGCTGGTAGAAGAGATATAGGTCATGGTGCATTGGCTGAGAAGGCTTTAAGACCTTTAATTCCCGACAAAGAAAAGTTCCCGTATACCATAAGGGTTGTTTCTGAAATATTATCTTCAAACGGATCTTCTTCAATGGCATCTGTTTGCGGATCAACCCTTGCTTTAATGGATGGCGGAGTTCCTATAAAATCCCCTGCTGCGGGTATTGCTATGGGTTTAATAATGGATGATAAAGGTAAAAACCATAAGGTTTTAACTGATATCCAAGGTCCTGAAGATCATCATGGGGACATGGACTTAAAAGTTGCGGGAACCAAAGAAGGTATTACTGCAATGCAAATGGATGTAAAAGTTGATGGCATAACAAAGGATATACTTGAGAAATCTCTTGAGCAGGCCAAAAAGGCGCGCCTTGAAATATTAGATGTTATGTTGAAGACAATAAGTGAACCAAGAAAAGAGTTGTCAAAGCTTGCCCCAAGAATTGAAATACTTAAAATAGACCCAGATAAAATTGGCGCTTTAATAGGTCCCGGAGGTAAAATGATCAATGAAATAATAGAAAAAACTGGAGTTGAGATTGATATTGAAGACGATGGTAGTGTATTTGTTACCGCACCAAATGGTAATGGTGAAATGGAGCAAGCAATTAAACTGATCAAGAATGTTACTTATGAACCTAAGGCCGGAGATGAATTTGAAGGAAAGGTTGTAAAAATAATGGATTTCGGAGCTTTTGTTGAGATTATGCCAGGTAAAGACGGTATGGTCCACGTTTCCGAAATATCAGATAAGCACGTTAAACATCCTTCAGATGTTTTGAAGGTTGGCCAAAAAGTAAAAGTTACTGTGAAAAAAATTGATGAATATGGTAGAATAAACTTAACAATGAAATAATTTTTGTTAAGTCTGTAATTATAAATAATGGGTTATAATTTTTTGGTTCTCGACTCATATTATAATTAAAAATTGTGGTTAATAATAATTCTACAAACAATATTTCTCCTCCACCCATAAGGTCATCTGAACCTAGGAAATTAAGTGATTTTGTGCCATCTAATCTGCCAACTAGGGGTGCATCACCGTCTTCATATCAACCACCTCCACTTAGAATACCTCAGGGGAGACTTGATCAAGTTCAGAATCAACGGCCTGCACCTTCTCCTTTTCAGGATAATACTAGCTTTTCTTCAAGTAATATAAGCAGTGAAAAACCTGTAGGATATTCTCCTGGGGGTGGTTTTGCTATTCCTGGCGACATTAAAAAAAATAGTTATCAGGACACCTCGGGTTCTGGTACCTTGGGTCCACAGAGTACTTCCAATGAAGAACAAAGTCCTCAGCTAAGTGATGTTGAAAAAGAGTTGAAAAACCAGATACTTCCAGACCAGGGAGTTTCATCTTTTAAAAAGGAAGATTCTTTTAGCTCAAATACTGTTTTTCCCGCGCCAAAGAAAGAATCTTCAAAAACAGATAATGAGCAATCACAGGGATTAATGGAGCCAACCATGTTGAGATCTTCAATAAGAACAATGAAAAGTGATTTGGAATCAATTAAAAAGAGTGAAAAACCCAAAGGAATAGAGGTTGAAAAAATGTCTGAATTGGATGACGAAGATAAAATAAAGAAAGAAGAGGAGGCAAAAGAACGAGGTGCTATACAAGATGAAACACTTGAAATTGAGCTTGGAGAAATAGAGAGGTCTAAGTCGATTGATCCTGAAAGGCCAAGATCTTTTACTTTGACTTCGAAGGATGATGAAGATGAATTTGGTTTTGATGAAGAAGATCCAGTAAAAAAGAACCAAAACATAAAAGAAGATGGAGTTGTGGAGACATCATCACCAAAACAGTCTTTCTCGGTTAGGGGTAGAAGTAAAGATGAGTCTCAAAAGCAGAGGGAACAGCACGATATCGGTTCTGATTTCGGTGCTTCTGGAAACCCTGCAAGTTCTATTTTAGGCCGTATCACAGCGTTATTTAACAGAAAAAAGATTTCTCAACAGCCTTCTCAAGATTCCTTGGGAACTTATTCCACTTCTTCTTCTGGTGGTGGTCTAAAAATTCCTACTATTAAAAAATTAAAAATTAATCCCAAGTTAATAATTGTTGTAATATTTCTTTTGGCGTTAGGAGGTGGAGGTTGGTATTTTATAAATCAGAAACCGGAGTTCCTTATAGACATAACTCCCCCATTGGTTACTCCTGATTCTCGTCCAACGCCTACTCAGCAACCGGCTACACCATCACCAATTTCAGATGTTTTGACTGCTGCATTTGGAGAACAGGAAATATTTAAGCTTGATCTTGGAGTTGATCCTTTAAGCAATTTTACTAACTTTATTAAATCAAGAGAGTTAAACGAGGGAGAAATTAAGGCATATGTGGTGCACAACAAGGACAACATTAGATATAGATTTGATAAACTATTGTCTCAATTTTTAGTTAAAATACCCAACGATGTGTTAAAAGATTTAAATCAGGATAACTTTATTATGCTTGTCTTTAATCCCGGCGATGACGAAGAAAATGAGATTGGTTTTGTGATACAGACCGATGATAGTATTAGAGCTACTGCTAATTTAAGAATATGGGAAGGTACTATGTCGGATGACTTTGAAGACCTATTTGATTTTGATGTTCAAAGAGCCTCTTCCCCGGGCTTTCTTGATAACGTTCACGAGGGCATAACCATAAGATATAGAAATTTTCCTGACCCTATTGATACCATTGATTACTCTGTTATTACAATGGCAAATGGCGACAGTTATTTAATAATAATTAATTCAAAAAAGAGTATCTACAACATCATAGATAGACTTTTAGAATCAGGTGCAAAGTAGTATTTAATTTAAATATTCCAACATCTTACCCAAACAAAATACGCCTGATAAGGCGTATTTTGTTTGGGTGTTTAATTAGTCTCTAGATTGTTAAAACTTAGTTTATTGAAGTAATTGAGACTTATCCACAAAAAAGCTTGTAGTGTTTTTTAAAAATGTTAAAATTAAATCAGTACTTTTCTGCTGGTTGTTTCTATTATTCCCACTTCAGGGACAGCTGGCCCAGTTTATTTTGGAGCGTTAAATAGCTTCTCAACAACGTCGTCGGAGCTATATTTAACGCTCCTTTTTGCTTACTTGAAAAAGATTTTGTTTTTTCACCCCTATTATTTATATTTTTCGTCTTAATTTGTGCTATTTGGAGTACTGGATTTCTTGTCTCCCCTGTTCATGTTGTTCACATGCAGCTATTGTATTTTGCTTTGTTCTTATGATATTATTTTTAGTTCCCTGATTGAGTTGGCCCATATGCTATAGTATCATGCGGGGTTAGTATGGTTTTTATAAAAAAATAAATTTGGTTTGCTTATTAAATAACATTGACCTTGGGTATACAGCGAAAATTTAGTTAAATGCTTATTCCTAGGTTATTTTTAAGGTAATGGACAAAGAATCTCAAAAAAAATTATTGAAAGATCTTGAAGAAGAAAAGGTCCGTTTAGAAGAAGAATTGAGTACTATAGCAAACAAAAATCCAAGCATTGAGGGTGATTGGAAAGCTAAGCATAATTCAAGCGATTCTTCTGATACTTTTGATGAGAAGGCCCACAGTGTTGCTGACTATGAGAAAAATCGTGCTCTTGAGCATGATTTGGAAACTCGTTTAGCCGAGATTAATGACGCAATAGAAAAGATTAACTCTGGTAAATATGGCGATTGTGTTAACTGCAGTTCTCAAATACCAAAAAAACGCTTAATGGCTATTCCAACGGCCAAGTTTTGTGTTGATTGTGCAGAAAAAGCAACCTTGGCGTAAGTTTCTAGGTCAATATTTGTCTAAATTTTAAAAACAACCCTGTATTTAAGGGTTGTTTTGTTTTTAGCATTATTAATTTCTAGCCAGTTTATTCATTGGTTTTAAAAGTTTTAAAATTATTAATTAAAAATTGAAAATTTGACCTTTGAATGTAATTTACGCTATATTCCTTTCAATGAATAACTCTAAAAAAACTAAACCAAAGCCAACTTCCGTAAGAATTTTTTCTGCTGCTGTTGTGGGGCTTAATGCTTTTCCTGTTGAGGTTGAGGCAGATGCAAGCCCTGGACTGCACTCATTTAATATCGTTGGTTTAACTGACAAAGCGGTGGATGAGTCAAAAGACAGGATAGGTTCAGCTATAAAAAATAGCGGGTTTACTCCCCCAATAAAGAAAAACAGGCGTATTGTCATAAATCTCGCCCCTGCTGATATTAAAAAAGGCGGTTCACTTTATGATTTGCCTATTGCCCTGGGATATCTTTTGGCTACTTCTCAGATAAAGTTTGATGCTTCGGAAACTGTTTTTCTTGGAGAACTTTCTCTTGATGGAAGCGTTAAGAAAATAAACGGTGTTTTGCCTATTGTACAAATGGTTGTAAAAAATGGCTTTAAAAGAGTTGTTTTACCAACTGAAAATTCTAATGAAGCTTCTTTGGTTTCTGGAATAGACGTTATTTCTATAAAAAACATTAGTGAGGCAGTTGGTTATTTACATGGTGAAATTAATTTAATTCCTCATGAAAATATAAAATATAATGATTTTATTGGTAATAATGATGACGCAGAAGACTTTATTGATATATCGCAAATAAAGGGGCAGGAAAGCGCTAAAAGGGCTTTGGTTATTTCAGCTGCAGGGAATCATAATATATTGATGTCAGGCCCTCCAGGAGGCGGTAAAACGTTACTGTCTAAAGCGTTGTCGGGTATTTTGCCTGCTATGGATTATGACGAAGCACTTGAAATAACTAAGATTTACAGTGTTGCCGGAATGCTTAGTGCTAACTCCCCCATTGTTACAACCCGACCTTTTAGAAGCCCTCATCACACGACATCATCTGTTGCTGTTATTGGCGGTGGCACTTCTCCGAGACCTGGCGAAATAACCCTTGCTCATCGCGGAGTGCTTTTTCTTGATGAAGTGCCGGAGTTTCCAAGAAGCGTTCTTGAAAGTTTGCGACAACCTCTTGAAAATGGGGTGGTTGTCGTGTCGCGTGCATCTGGTACTGCAAAATTTCCTGCCAGATTCTTGTTGGTGGCAGCTATGAACCCATGTCCATGTGGCAATTTTGGTGATGACAAATTAGTATGTGTTTGTAATGCAAATTCAATAAATAAGTATCATAAAAAAATGTCGGGTCCCCTTTTGGATAGAATTGATATTCAAATTAATGTTTCGCGGGAAACATATGACAAAATGACAGGCCCTTCAACTGGTCAAAACAGTACCGAAATAAGACAAATTGTTGAAAAAGCAAGGACTATCCAGAAAGCAAGGTTTCTTGGTTCTAAAACATTAACAAACTCTGAAATGGGCATTAAAGAGATAGAAACACATTGTAAGTTGCCAAAAGATGCTGAGGAATTAATAAAAAGTGCATTTGTGACACATAATATTTCTGGCAGAGGTTATCACAAGATATTAAAGATAGCCCGCACTATAGCCGATCTCGATGAAAGTAATCAGATACAGGTCCCGCACATCGCAGAAGCTATTGGGTATAGAATAGTTAAAAATGAATTATAAAAATTTGTGTGCTGTTTAATTAAATTTAATATTTGTTTCTTAAGAAACAAAAAACGGACAATTATGTCCGTTTTTTTGTGTATTTATTTTGTTTCGTGGGAAACAATTACTTATGTTTTTATAATCATCAATGTGTGGGTATTAGTATTTTGCCATAGGGTTTCTAGCACCATGTACCTCAAAGTGCAAATGACAGCCTGTAGAACGTCCTGTGGTGCCCATGAGGGCAATTAATTGCCCTTTCTCTACCCAATTGCTTTGGGATACTAAAAGCTTGCTTAGGTGGGCATACAGTGTTTCTGTGCCATTGGGGTGAGTTATTCTCAAGAAGTTGCCATATCCGCCATTCCAGCCCGAAGTTGCTGCAAAGTTAACATTTCCCGATGCTGCTGCATAAACGTTTGTTCCACAAGAATTTGCTATATCAATTCCATTTCTGCCATGTATATATCCCCAGTTATAACCAGTTGTTGGTTGGGCAAAATATCCTCCAAGGTCTGGGAGATAAGCGAACCTTGTAACGCTTGTTGTTACTGCCTTTGTTGATGATGATACGCTAATACTACCTCCTGGAACAATTATTTCTTGGCCTACTTGTATGCTGTCTACGCCTTTTGGTAGTAGGTTGTATGACAATATCGAGTCTTGTTCAACTCCATATTTTGAAGCTATGGAACTAATGGTTTCTCCGCTTCTTACTGTATGAACAATACCGCTGACAGGCGGTATTTTAAGTTCTGTGCCTGGGCTGATACTATTAATGTTTCTAATGTTGTTTGCCCAAACAATTGTATTAACGCTTACACCATAGTCGTCAGCAATAAAAGATAGAGTGTCGCTTTCCTGGACTGTATAAATAGATATCTTTGTTGTTTTTGTTGTAATATCTTCGTCTGTTTCATCATCTGTATCTATTGAGCTGTAAGAAATTAAGGAATTTCCTTGAATTGTAGCAAATAAATTGCCAATTCTCTGGCTTGGGCTATTTAAATTTTGAGATAAGCTATTAACTTCAGCGAGCTCTAAAGATGTCGCGCCTCTTATATAAGAAGCTGTTTCTTCTATGTAATTATCAAAAAAGGCGCTTAACACGCCTGCTTGTCCATCATGAGGGGATCCTTTAAAAATAAGGACGCTCATAACCAATGTAAATACAAAGAAAAAGCCGACTTTGTCGCCTTTAAATTTGTTATTTAATGAAGTGAATTTTGTGGATAGCGTACTAATAAGCAAATAGGGCTTTTAACCCTGTTTAATCTTAAATGAAGTGTCTATTCAATCCTAAAGTTTTAATGAAGATAGGTCAATAGGGGATATGAACAGACCCAAAGTTTAAATTTTGGGTCTGTTGTATCAAGTAGTAAGTATTATGTACCATGCAATTGTTTCTCGCGAAATAATTTTGTAAAAAAATAGCGCGGGGATTATTAACCCGCGCATTCAATGGCTTTTTAGCTAAATTTTAGTTAAAGCTCACTATCGCATACCTGAACGCCAGAGGAATCAAACCTCAATCTTGTTCCAACATTTCCAACCTCTGACCTCAGTTCGATAATACGTTTATTAAGGGCCACCACTTCTTGACGCTCTTCTTCTTTGCTTTTTTTTGCTTTCGCTAAGAACTCTTCTAAGCGCTCATTCTTTAATTTTAGATTTTTGTTCTCTCTTTTCAACGTTTCGTTGTTGGATTTTAAAATACTATTTTCTTTTAGGGTACTCTTGAGAGCTTCATAAACCTCAATGAGCTCTTTTAGACTTTTGGATCGGAAATTTAACCCTGTTGATTTTTTCTCTGCCGAAAGAGATTTTTGTTTGGGTTTTTCTTTGACTTGTTTCTGTTTTGTGATTAATTTAAACCAGTCATCTCCCTCTTTGTATTTCTCTTCTAGTACAAAAAGAGTGTCACCAGGACCCTTGTTACATCCCTGTGGTATTGAGACAATATTCGCTTTTATTAACATTTTTAGACCATAAGAAAATCCCGGCTGGCTAATTCCTAGTTCAGAAGAAATCTTTTTTCCAGTTGCTTCAACTTGCCCACCATTAACCCTTAGATATTCAACAATTTTTTTGGCAACACTACCTTTTGTTGCTATTTTTTCTCGGTACTGACGGTTTAATGAGTTGCCAAAATTATCTTCAGCAAGTTTTTTTCTCATTACTTTTTCTTTCCAATTATCACCAGATTTGAATTCATCTTTTAGTGTAATGGTGCCCTGTTTGCCTCTGCCACGGCTTCTTTCTCCTTCAAGTTTTAGTACTTCTACGTCAATTAGGGCCTTGAGATAATAATTAACCGTGGTTTTTGGTACGTTAATTATTTCTCCTAATTGTTTTCCAGAAATGTTGCCAGCTATGCATCCTTCGGTTCTTATGTGGTCAATAATTTTTCTTGCCACTTCAAGCCTGTTTTCTAAGAAAGACATTGTTCTGCCTCCTTTTTGTACATATAAAAGAGCTAAATTATTATAAAATAATAGCATAATGCACTACTCTGTGTCAATACTCAAAGGGGTACATTCCAATTGTTTCTCGCGAAATAATTTTGTAAAACTTTGTTACGTAGCACGTTACGCAATAGATGGGGGAGATAACAAAATAATTGACGCCATAAATTTTTAGTGGTACTATTTTTGGTAGTTTTATTTAAAATTGGGAGGGGAGAGATGGGATACAAGTTTCCATCAAACCTTATTGTTTACAACAAAAGAGGTATTGTTTTTAATGTTTTGTCTGGAATTTCTTTTGTTTCATTAATTCTGTTTACTGTTGTTTCCGTGATAATAATGCCTCTTTTTGGGATGAAATAAATTGTTGATTCCAATAGACTTTACTTTGTTGGCTTTCTTTATTTTATTTCAGGATTGTTTTTTGTTTTTGATTTTAAAAGTCTGGAGCACAGTGATATCTATTTCTTCTCAACAGAACAAGAAAAAGAAGAATTTAAAAGACAGCACAATTTGTCATGAAAGTTTTATTGGGCCTATTATTTATTGATTTGTAGGCTTTTTTATTGCCTTAAAAACCCAAATATACTAGAATTTTTGCAATGAATACTAAAGATTTAGGCAACCTCGCGGAAAATATTGCAACAAGATACCTTCAGGAGAAGGGCTATGAGATATTAGAAAAAAATTACGAGATGTCATTTGGTGAGATTGATATTATAGCCAAAGGTGATTCGAATGATGATCATTCGGCTGTGCTCCCCTCGAAAATACTCGGGGCAGGCAAGATAGGTGACCACAAAAATGATGACGCTATCAGCGTCATCATTTTTGTTGAAGTAAAAGCAAATAAAAAAGATTATGGACCTGAATTTGACCCTGAGACAAGGGTTAATTCCAAAAAGTACGAAAAGTTGGTTAAAACCGCAATGTATTACATGGATAGGGAATTGGGGGGAGTAGATTTGGAATGGCGAATTGATATAGTATCAGTTGTTTTTGATAAAAAAAATCAAAAAGCAAAATTAAAACACTTTAAAAACGTATAATATATTTGCATTGTTAATGCCCAATTGCTACGATTAATTTAAATTTAAGAGACCTTTTATAAATAAATAAGGAGAAAAGACATGATGAAGCCCGCACTGTCTGTTGTGTTGTTTTTAATTTTATTGGGTGCGGGTTGTCATAATAAACCAAGAGTATATACTCCTCCCGCACCAACTAAAACAGAAAAAGAAGAACCTAAACCAACCAAACAAGAAAATAATGATAATGCCGTGGGTGCTATACAAAAAAATAAAACACCCGGCAATTCAAGTCTAAATGATGATGTCATTATCGAAGAGTCTAAAAAAAGGATTAAATATGCTGAAAAATTAATGATGAAAGCCGGAGCCATATCGGATAGAATTTCTGGATTTAAAGATCAAATTAATCAAAAATCTGATGATGGATTTGATATGGTGCAGTCCAATAAGGCATTGCAAGAGTTGGGAAATTTACTTAATCTCGCAGTTTCTTCGATTGTTTCAGCTCTTACTATCCAAGATCTTGATCAGCCCAAAGCTATTTTAGACCAAATTGATACCAAATTAAAAACAGAGGTTGAAAGTCTTATTAAAAAAGCCTCTAAATTTGAGATAAAAGATAATTCGGATAAAGATGGTGGTGAAAAATTTAATGATGACCGAGATTTTGTTAGGGAAAATTTGGGATATCCTTCAAGTCCTAGTCTTATTCAGACAGGCCCTTTATTTTTTAAAACCAGGATTTTAGGATACTTACCTCCTATTGAGTGTCGGGATGGTATGGGTAATTATTCTCTTGATTTTCCACCTCAAGTTAAAATTTGGCGAGTTTGCTTAGATGGCGGCGACTGTTACGACGTTGTTTTTATTGAAAATGTTTTAGGTATAGATAGGTTCATAATGAGTCAGACACTTGATGATAATACAAGAAACTTAGCTCTTGACACGTTGTGTAAAACTCAAGGTTCAGGGTATGAAAATTACAAGCTTATATCTGCCTATAGGGTTGGTACCACTCCTATTGGTACGCCTGAACAGTATTTAGAACAGTTGATTACTGGACGGTTTAGATTTGCCGATCAGTTTGGTCTTGCTGCACTTGAGGGCCAAAAAGCTGCGGCAGCACTAGAAGACCTTGAGATTAAGAGCTTAGTTTTTAATACTACCTTAGAGAATGTTTTACAAATTAAAAATACTGCTTTAAATGAAATTATTGACATAATATTTGGAAAAGAAGTAAATGGAACCCGAATCGGGGGATTGATAGAAAATTATAATGAAAATAAAAAAGAAGAAATTATTAAAAGATTCTTAAAGATTCAGAGTTGGGAAGTAACCTTTTTACCTGACAAAGATCATAAAAAAAGATTGCTTATAATGTTGGATGATCCTGATTCAAGCACATTGTCTCAGACAATTGATTCGTATGAAAAATCTATTGTAGCCTTGAAAGTAGAGCTTGAGGGCGTAAAAAAGAATTTGCTTAGATTCGAAAGAGATTATAATGATCAAAATAATGAGCTGATTTTTTATGATGATGACCCTGTTTTAATCATTGCTGTTTTATTAAAAGATGTTGGTTTTAAGTTCGAAACTGTAAAGGGTTTTATTAAGAAAGAGACTCCCGACCTGGACGTATATTATAAGCTTTATTGGTCTCAAACTAAATATGCCGAACCTATTTTAGCCATGGATGACTTTGTTAAAATAAAAGACGTTAACAACTATGCTAAAGATTTTTCTAGGCTTACCAGTTTTATGATCAAGGTGCCTTTTAAGCCCGATCCTCAAAAGGGCGGCATAAGACATTTATCAAAAGGCGAGTATCGTCTTGAACTTAGGGTAAGAGACAACGTAAGAAGAAAAAGTAGTGTAAACAACCCCATTATTGAGTTTACTGTTTTACCTGCAAGCGAAAGGAAAAAATGATGCAAAAGGAGGCCAGAATGAAGAATAAATTTGTTTCTCTGCTATTGTTTTTTTTAATTTTTTGCTTGCCCAATATTAATGGTCAAGGAGTTCAAAGTTCGGAAGGATTTCCTTTTTTAGCTGGTGTTGTAGATAGCATAGATCACGATTTTTCTTGTATATATGTCAGGTTGGATATAGACAAGAAAATTAGCGAGAGGGTTTGTTTAGATGAGATAACTGTATTCGCTTCAAAATTAACTGATCAATATATTCTTGGATATGACTTTCCTTTTTTTGGCAAGGGGGCCGTTCATTCAAAAGACCCACATTATCACAAGCTATACGATGAAACAGAAGAAAATCCTAAGTGGCGAGATAAGTTTTTTCTAAAAAAATACTTAACAGAATTGGTTCAGTCTGGTACCCATGTTCATATTTCTAAAAGAAAAACCACAAAAGATGTAAATTATGAAGATGTTTTTAAAAATACAGAAAAGAATTAAATGTTTACCCCCCCCGTTATAATTCGGGGGTTTTTAATTTACGCACTCACCGACAACTGGGCCGTCTTTTGCGTCTTTAACGATTATTGCCGGTGAGAGCGGGGATTAATTTGCGAATTTTGTTAAATACATGCAATAATACTTTTAGTTATTTAAAAAGGAGGCATTAAAATGAAAACGTTTCCATTGTTTTTGATTTTTGTTTGTTATTCATTGAATGCTCAAAATTTAGAACTTGATAAACAAGGCGGTGCTCTTTATCAGAGTGATGATGACAGTTTTGTTTTTAGGGTAGGTGTTGAGCAGGTAAATATTTCTTTTTCTGCTTTTGATAATAAGGGTGCCATCCTTGATTTAACCACTGATCAGGTAAGGGTGGTTGAGATTGTAACAAGGAACGGCAGGAAGCAAGAAATAGAAAGAATCCCAGATTACTTTAATAAATCCCAAGATCTTCCTCTTAGACTGGGTCTTTTAATTGATTCAAGTGGTTCCTCGGGTGTCCCTAATTCTTATTCGGACGCCTTGAGGGGTTTCAAGGATCCCTCAAGAAGTGTTCTTAAAAGAGGTGGACTTATTGCGTCTCAAACAATAGCGACAATTTGGGAGTTGTTAAAAAATGATAACGGCAACAATAACAAGATTTTTTTAGGTGAAATAGGTTATGAGGGAGATGGGGAGCCAAATTTTTTTACACTTAGAACTGATTGGACGAGCAATATTTCAAAGGTTGTAAATACTATATCTAAACAAAAATCTGGAGGCAGCAGTCCTCTTTTTGCCGCTGTTTTAGGTGCTGCTATTCAACAATTTGGCCAAAACTCTGATATAAATAGTGAGGATTGTGCTAGCTTGCTCATAGTAATATCAGATGGTCAAAATACGTTGTCCACAAACGGTTTAGCACCGATTAGCTATGCCCAAGCGATTAATCTTCCTATTTATACTATTGCTGTAATTCCTGATTATTACGATGTTATTACCAGAAGGCAATTTATATCAAACCTAAAGTCGTTATCTGATCAAACTGGGGGGCAGTTCAATGAATTGCCCGGGCCTAATAAAATCGCGGATATCGCCCATAGAATTGCCCGAAATTTTAGAGATAGATATTATATTGGATATCCTCTTGATCCGGATTATAATGATTTGCCAAGCAATAATGATTTTATTGAGTTGAGAGTAGAAATTGGCAGCGCAGATTTTAATGGCGAATGGCGCAAAAGAAAAGACGTGACAGTGTTTCACAAGTCTGGATATTTTGTGAATCCCAGAGTTATAGTGGAATAATTAAAAAGCTCTTTCTTTGTGAAAGGGCTTTTATTTTGATAATATATTTTCATATGATCGGATGTCATGTATCTATTACTGGTGGTATTTTTAATGCTCCCAAAAGGGCAGCAGATTTGGGTTGCGAAACATTCCAATGTTTTACACGCTCTCCTCAAGGAGGCCCGGCCCCTAAGTTAACCCCAGAGGTAATTGAGGAATTCAAGTCTGAAATGAAGAAATATGGGCTTGATAACTTTTATATTCATACGCCATATTACATAAACTTTGCTTCCATAAATCCTGCCATCAGACACTCATCAATCAAAGTTGTTAGAGAAGAACTTGAGAGGGGGAGCTTGCTTGGTGCAAAATATATTATGACGCACCTTGGTTCTCATTCTGGTCAATCAGCAAAAGAGGGGATTAACAAGGTGACTAAAGCTGTTGGCAAAATACTAGATGGTTACAAAGGATCAACTGAGCTTTTACTTGAAATATCTGCCGGTGCCGGGGATGTTATTGGCGATACATTTGAAGAGATGGGTGATATAATTAGCGGACTTGTTAGTCCGAGTTTTTTGAAGGAAAAGTTTGGTGGGATATGTTTTGATACTTGCCATGCTTTTGCATCAGGATATAATTTTACAACTTCAAAAAAAGCCAAGGATATGCTTGAGGAATTTGATAAAAAGATTGGTTTAAAATATTTAAAACTTTCCCATGTTAACGATTCAAAATTTGGGCTTGGAGAAAATAAAGACCGTCATGAACATATTGGCAAAGGTAAAATAGGGGATGAGGGAATGTCTTCGCTATTAAAAACCAAGGAATTTAAAAAGATTGACTGGATATTAGAAACAAAAGATGATGGTAGAGAAAGTGACATCAAGATATTAAAGAAAATTAGAGGATAAAATTTGTTATTATATAGATATTGTCCCCATATCCCAAATTGGGTAGTGGGGATTTATCCCGCTCTTGAAAATTAATATTAAAAAACTAGAAATACTCAAATAGCACTCATTTTCAAGGGCGTGGATTGACTTTTTTATTAAAATAGTGTATTATTATAGTATAGCGAAATGAAAGTTTCGTTATAAGTACTCAAAAAGGAGGGTCAGAAGATGATCAAGATTGGCACATTTCTGGTGATGTTCATCTTGTTTGCTGTTCCGGCATTCGGCCAGTTCGGTCAGGTTCTGGAAAGTCGGAAGGAGGTGGACCAAATTACTTCCCATGCCGACAAGAAGGACGGCAAGTACCGCGATGTCGTGATCACAAATTGCGACGGAGGTGGCAACTGCGTCGAACACCAAATCAGGGAGAAGCGGCCACCATCCAAGCAAAAGAAGGTGGTCAGGGCCATCGCGTCGGCTGCACTCGGTGCCGCAATAGGCGGTGCTGTAGGCGGTCCTGAAGGGGCGCTCTATGGCGCTGGCATCGGCGGTGGCACAAGCGCTCTAGTTAACGCTTACGGCCGAGACGGCCGAAGCCACCGCGAATCTCTCAACGAATACAATCGTTGGGAACGGCTTGAGCAGGAACGCTACGAGGTGGATACCTACTCTCGTGGCGGTTACTACAGCGGGTACGGCTACAGTCGTTGTATCAGGGGATTCGTCGGCTGGCGTCGAATGATTGACCGCCGATGATCACCCCCCCCCGTTCGCCTTTGGTGGGCGGGGGGGATTTTTTATTTTAGATATTTAGACAATCTATTCTCAAGTTCCCTGCCTACCGCAGGCAGGTTAAGAACTCGAGTATAGATTAAAAGGTCTAACTTGAATATGGACCTAGAAAAAGTTAATCTTATAAGTACTACAACCATGGAAATAACTACAAAAAGTGCTGCGGAAACTCAAAAAGTCGCAGTTAATTTAGTAAAAAAAATAATCAAAGACGGGGTTTATCCTAAGCATCTTCAAAGTGCAGTTGTTGTTGCTCTTGAGGGTGAGCTTGGGGCTGGCAAAACTACTTTTGTTCAGGGTTTTGCCAAAGAGCTTGGCATAAAACACCACATTACAAGCCCAACATTTTTATTAATTAAAAATTATAAATTAAAAATTAAAAATTATGAAAATCTGGTTCATATAGATGCTTATAGATTAAAGGACCATAAAGACTTAGAGAAACTTAATATAAAAGAAATGCTATCCGATTCTAAAAATATAATACTTATTGAATGGTCGGATCGAGTTAAAAAGGTTTTGCCTAAAAATTATATTAAAATCCACATTGATCATATCGCAGAAACGGAAAGATTAATTAGAGTTATGAATTATGATTCATGAATTAAGTTTTAAGCCTTAATTCTTAATTCTAGATTCTTGATTCTGCAAGTTTTTGGCTAAAAAGCTTGTATTAATTGATGGTAATGCATTGGTGCACAGAGCTTTTCATGCTTTGCCTCCTTTGACCTCTCCACAGGGCGTTGTTACCAACGCTGTTTTTGGTTTTTCTTCAATATTAATGAAGATGATAAAGGAGCTTAAGCCAGATTATATTGCGGCTACATTTGATTTGGCAGGTCCTACTTTTAGGCATGAAGAATTTGAAGATTACAAAGCCCACAGAGTAAAAGCGCCTGATGAGCTTTACAGTCAGATGGACATGGTGAGAGAGGTTCTTGAAGCTTTTGGTATTCCTGTTTATGAAAAAAAGGGTTATGAAGCTGACGATGTCATTGGTACTGTTGCGACTTCATTAAAAAAAGAAAAAGATTTAAAGGTTTATATTACAACAGGGGATTTAGATACGCTTCAGCTGGTAGATGATGACAAGATTGTTGTATTTACATTAAGAAAAGGCATGAGCGATACAATATTGTACGATGAAAAAGCAATAATGGAGCGTTATGGTTTAAGGCCTGACCAAATGAATGATTATAAAGGTTTAAAAGGAGATCCATCAGACAATATCCCCGGAGTGCCAGGTATAGGCGAGAAAACTGCTACGATTTTAATAAAAGAATATGGCAGTTTAGAAAAATTATATGAATACATTGAAAAAACCGATGTTAAGAAGCTAAAAAAGCCCGTTAGCGTTAAATTGGCAGAAAAACTTATTGAAAATAAAGACCAAGCATTTTTCTCAAAACAACTTTCAACTATAGTTACTGATCTTGATGTTGGATTTTCAATAAAAGATACTGATTGGAAGAAAAATATTGATGGAGAAAAAGTAGAAAAAATATTTAGAGATTTAGGGTTTTCTAGTCTGGTAAGGCGTTTGCCTGAAATCGGACTGAGTATTGGTTCAGATTTTGATGAAAATACAAAATCCTCAAAAACAAAGAAAGATTATAATGAAAGTTTGGCTTACTATCATTTGGGCCTTGAAGATGAGGCATTAAAAGAGGTTAGGGGAGGAGCCAAGGAGATTTTAGGTCATGGCCTTAAGACTTTTTATAAAAAAATGATTCGTTCCGGTGAGGATTTTAAGGGAAAATCTTTTGATACCAAAATAGCTGCTTATTTATTAAATCCTGAGTTTAGGAATTATGAATTTGAAAAGATTTATTATGGTGAGTTTAACGAAATGCCCACTCAAGATTACAGGAATAATCTTTGGCGCTTAAAAGGAGTACTTGAAAACAAGATTGATTCTCAAAAACTAAACAAGGTTTTTGAAGATATAGAGATGCCTCTTGTCCGAGTATTAGCAGAGATGGAATTAAATGGTATAAAAATTGATACCAAAATTTTATCCGAGCTTCTTGCAAAAGCTACTAAGGAACTTTCGATACTTGAAAAGAAGATACACAAGCTGGTCGGGGTAGAATTTAATATTAATTCCCCTCAACAACTCGGGGAAGTTTTGTTCGATAAGCTTGAAATTAAAGGACGAGTTAGGAAAACCACAGGCGGAGCTAAATCAACTGCTGCTCCGGAATTGGAGAAGATACGAGGCGAACATCCTGCAATAGATTTTATTTTACAGTACAGAGAGCTTCAAAAGCTAAAAAGTACTTATATTGAACCTTTCCCGACATTGATAAACCAGGAAACTGGCCGATTACATACCACTTATAACCAAATGGGAACAGCAACGGGCCGTCTGTCATCACAGGATCCTAATTTACAGAATATTCCCATAAGAACTGAGCTGGGGAGAAAGTTTCGCAAGGCATTTGTCGCTGAAAAAGGTTTTAAATTGGTTTCTTTTGACTACTCACAAGTGGAGCTAAGAATTGTTGCTCATCTTGCGGGTGATGAAAAACTAATAAAGGCATTTAAAAGAGGGGATGACATACACAAAATTACAGCTGCCGAAATATTTGGGGTTGAGTCGGAAAAAGTAAATTCTGAAATGAGGCGACAGGCCAAGGTTCTTAACTTCGGCATCCTTTATGGTATGGGGCCGGTTGGTTTTATGAGAGCCTCGGGTGTTGATAGAGCTAGGGCGCGGGAATTTATAGACCGTTATTTTGAGGAATTTTCCGGTATTGCAAAATATATTGAAGAAACAAAAGCAAAAGCTAAGCAAGACGGTTATGTAGAAACTTTATTTGGCCGCCGCCGTTCCATGCAGGATATTTATTCAACCATGCCTCAGGTCAGAGCTTATGCTGAACGCATGGCAGTAAATATGCCCGTACAGGGAACGGCAGCTGACATTATGAAACTTGCCATGATAGAGGTTTATAATTATTTAAATAAAAACAATCTTAAACAAGATGCTCTGATGCTATTGCAGGTTCATGATGAGCTAGTGATAGAAATAAAAGACAGCTTAATTGATGAATTATCTCCAAAAATAAAAAATGTTATGGAATCGGTGCATAAATTTGACGTACCCTTAATTGTTGATGTAGAATTTGGAAGTAGTTGGTAGAATATGCAGAACTTTTAAAAGGAGGATTTTGTGCCTGAAGAATTCAAAGAACATTTCAGATCTTGTTTGGTATGGGCAGGTGTTGTTGTTATATGTTTGGGGTTAATTTTATTAGTAGTATTGATTGCAGCTTTGTTTTTTCCAGACTCATTGAGTTCTTCTGATTCGAAGACTCCTACTAGGCTAGAACTGATAAATCAAAAAGCCTTGGATGTTTGCATTTTTGTTAATCAAAGGGAACCATTTGTTCACTTTAATAATGTGCATTTTTTTGTTTATGAGGATTTAAATATTCCCGCTTTGGTTGGTTATGACAATAACTACAAATTTTATTACGTGTATCTTCTTCCGGGAGTAGTTGAGTCATTTAGCAGAGAGGATCTTGAAACTCTTATCGCGCATGAATTAGCACATATTTATTTAAATGGTGACAGTGATAAGGCAGCAGATCATGTAGCTGCCACAATTTTAGGCAGCAAACAAAGGGTCAAAGATTTTTTAATTAGACTAGGTATTGATCCCGCATCTTCTCGTGTGCGGGCATTGGATTCGTTGGGAGATTAATAAATGACCTCTTGAATAAATTTCAGGGGGTTTTATTTTGTCTTAATATTGGCTATGTTTATTATGTAATTAAATAAATTATTATGCCTGAATTACCGGAAGTAGAAACAATTGTGCGCCAATTAAATAAAAAGGTTAAAGGTTTTAAATTAACCGATGCTTGGACTGATTGGCCAAAAACAATAAAAACTCATTCTTTGCCACAATTTAGAAAAGAGATTAAGGGCAGGGAGATTTTGCATGTAAAAAGAAGAGCAAAATATATAATAATTAAATTATCAGGACATAAAACTATGGCTATACACCAGAAAATATCCGGTCATCTATTATACGGCAAGTGGATTCCGAGGAAAGAATTGATCAAACTTAAGGATAAGGAATTAATAAGCAAAATTAAAAACAATGATAAATTTGATAATCAAAAATGGTTGCCTGCAGAAAACGGCCCTCTGGCAGATGATCCTTTTAATAGGCACATAAGATTTATTTTATTTTTAAATAACGGCAAAATGATCGGGCTATCTGACTTAAGGAGGTTTGGGAAGATATATCTGGCAGATAATGATAAAATAGGTAGTGTGGGGGATATAGGCAGGTTGGGTCCTGAACCGCTTGATCCTAAATTTACTTTTAAAAAATTTAAAGAATTATTTAAAAATAAAAAAGGCAAGGTAAAGCAGGTTTTGATGGATCCGTTTTTTATAGCAGGCATAGGCAATATATATTCAGATGAGATATTGTGGTACTCAGGTATTTTGCCAACTCACCGTGTCGAATCATTAGATACACAGGATCTTAAAAAAATCTATAAATATATTAAATTCGTCTTAAAAAAAGCAATCAAGGCTAAGGGGGATAGCGAGCAGGATTACAGGAAACTGGACGGCACTAAGGGCGATTTTCAAAACATGACTAAGGCTTATCAAAAAACTGGGCAAAAATGCTCAAAAAATGACGGAGGTATAATAAAAAGATTGAAAGTAGGTGGACGTTCAGCTCACTACTGTCCAATTCATCAAAAATAATATTGCTTGCCCGCTTAAGTTTTTATGAAATAAAAATTTTGGCGGGTCCGGTTCATCAAAAATAATAGAGGTTAATATTTAAGCAAACGAAACAAAAAAATGAATCGTAAATTAGTTTTAAATATAATTATAGCTTTAACACCGATAATTGCATTGGCGGTTTTTTTGTTCGTGATATTTTCAAGCAGAGATATAAGCATACTGCCTCAAAATAATAGCGATCTTGAGGGCTTTTATTCTCAAAGCGCATTGGCAGGAATTGAGTGTGATAATGCAGAGAGAAGACCTATTGCGGTAATGATAGCCATGGACCCTGAGGCTAGGCCCCTTTCTGGATTAAGCAATGCTGATATGGTTTTTGAAATGATCGTAGCGCCTAGCGGTATAACAAGGCTTATGGCAGTTTTTCAATGTGAAATTCCAAAGGAGATTGGTTCTATTCGTTCTTCGCGTCTGGATTTCATACCTTTAGTGCAGGGTCTTGATGCTATTTATATACATTGGGGCGGCGAAAAACAGGCTCTTGAACATTTAAATAATGGCGCGACCGACAATATTGATGCTTTAAAATATGAAAGTACTTACTTTTTTAGAAAAAAATCAGTACCTCGTCCTCATAATGGGTTTATTTCAGAAGAGTTGTTAAGTGAGGCAATTGAAGATTTTGAATACGAAACCAAGGGTTCTAAAACAAAATATAAACATGCCCTTGAGGGTGAAAATAAAGGAATAACTGACCCCCCTCCGCTTTATGGCGGCAACTATGAGGTTCGTTGGAAGTATAATCCAAATGAAAATATTTATTTAAGGGCAAGGGCTGGTGAAGAGGAGATTGACCTATTAACGGGGGAGCAAGTAGAAGCAAAAAATGTTGTTGTTATGTTTACAGACTATTCTCCAGTAGACAAAGATTATATAAGAGTAAAAACCACAGGATCTGGTAAGGCAGTAATTTATCAAAATGGTATTAAAATAGAAGGACAGTGGTCAAAAGAAAAAAGCACAGACGGTCTTCATTTTTATGACAATTCTGGAGCCGATGCTAATTTTGTCTCAGGCCCTATTTGGGTTGAAATAGTTTTTGAGGATGAATTCTAACATAATAAGTTGGACAATAATTTACATAGCTTACGATTTGTAGCATATGCTTTTATTTTTATATGGCTTAGACAACTATAGGCTCAGGCAAGCTGTTAATTTGATTGAATCACAGTATAAGGAAAAACTCGGTAATAATACCGCAGTTTTTAAATTTGATTTAAGTCAGGAGGAAGACAGTCAATTTAAAGAATTGTCTGATAAAATTAAGGCCGTTTCTTTATTTGAGCCGGAAAAGCTAATAATTTGTGAAAATGTATTTATATCTTCTCACAGCAAAAATGTTTATGAGATGATCAAAGATAGGCATTTGAGTAAGGATAATAAAATAACTTTAGTTTTTATAGAAAATTTAACATCGGGGGCCTTAAAGCAAAAAAATAATTTATTATGGAAAGTTTTAAGCTCAAAGCCATCACAGGCCCAATCAATTGAGCCAATATCTGGCTCTGAATTGAATAATTGGGTTATAAAGGAAGCAAAGTCGGCGGGTGCGAGTATTAGCAGTAAAAATGCTAATAAATTAATATCTGTAACGGGGAATGATTCATGGCGTTTATATAATGAAATTCAAAAGCTCGCTTCTTTTAAAAATGGATCTCAAATAACTGAAGATGATATTGAGCTACTCATTTCAGATTCAAGCGAGGATAGTATTTTCAAGATGCTTGATGCTTTGTCTGCAAATAATAAGGCACACGCCCTTTTCTTGCTTGAACAACAATTGTCTCATAGGCAAGATCCTCAATATATTGTTTCAATGATTGCATATCAACTGAGAACCTTGATATCCATTAAAGATTTAATGGAAAAAGCTCACCCTTATTCAAGTATAGCTAAAAAATTAAAACTTAATTCTTGGGTTATGGAAAAATCATATGGGTATTGTAGAAATTTCAGTTACGAAAAGCTTAAAAGCGGATTTACTCATCTTGCAGACCTAGACATTAATATGAAAAGTGGTAAAATAGGCAAAGAGGATGGGCTATACCAATTTTTGCTTGATTTTTAAATTTGTTTGTTGCCCCTTTTGTTTTAATAAAATTGAAGCAAAGATTTTTTAAATCTAAAATCTAAAATTCAAAATCCTAACCAATAATTAAATTTTAATAATTAAAAAAGTTTTATTTAAATATTTTGTGCTTTGGATTTGGTTTGGGTTTTGAGCTTAGGACTTTAGATTTATTATTATTTTTTTAATAAATAATGGTTCCTTACGAATATTACTCAAAATTATCAAAGGCCTCTGACTTGGCCAATAAGAAAGACCGGCTGTTATACCGGTCTTTTGAAATTTTGCCGGGTGTTTTGGCTTGGCTGACAATAATCTTAATTTTTTTGTTATCTGCCATGACCCCGGTTTTCATGGCTCTTTTTATTATAATATTCGATGTTTACTGGTTTATTAAAACCGTCTACTTATCACTTCATCTTCGTGTTGCTTTTGGAAAGGTCCGTCAAAATATGAATGATAACTGGCTAGAAAAGGTTAAGGTGGTAAAAATAGCTAGTCCGGAACTAGGGATGAATTCATGGGAAGACCTAACACATTTAGTGCTGTTGCCTATGTACAAGGAACCCCTCGAAACCGTAGAGGCAGGCATAGAATCAATAGCAAAAGCAAACTATCCAAAGGATAAAATAGTGGTGGTTATTGCTCAGGAAGACAGGGCGGGGGATGAATTTAATGACAAAATAGCCGATGAACTAAAATCTAAATATCAAAATATTTTCCGTGAGTTTTTTGTTGTTAAACACCCCGGCAACATACCGGGTGAACTTGCGGGGAAGGGTTCAAACATCGCCTATGCCGGTAAATGGTTTAAAGAAAATTACGCAGACAAAAACGGTATTCCTTATGAGAAAATAATTACTTCTGCTTTTGATATAGACACAGTTATAATGCCTGAGTATTTTGGCCGTTTGTCGTATGTTTATCTGACAACAAAGGATCCGCTCTATGCTTCATATCAGCCGGTTCCTTTTTATGTTAATAATATTTGGGAAGCGCCTGCATTTGCTAGGGTGGTGGCATTTTCTGCTACTTTTTGGCACACAATAAAACAAGAAAGAGTAGAAAGCTCAACAACCTTTTCAAGCCATTCAATGCCGTTTAAGGTTTTGGTTGATATAGATTTTTGGCAACACAATATGGTCTCGGAGGACTCAAGAATATTTTGGCAGGCGTTTTTAAGGTATGACGGTAATTACAGAAATGAGTCGCTATATTTTCCCGTATCAATGGATGCAAATGTTGCGCATTCTTTTTGGCAGACCATGATAAATATTTACAAACAGCAAAGGCGCTGGGGGTGGGGAGTTGAAAATGTGCCTTACTTCATGTTTGGTTTTGTTAAAAATAAACTTGTTCCTCTTAAGAAAAAGTTGTATCTCGGCTTTACTATAATAGAAAGTTTTTGGTCGTGGTCCACAAACGCGATTATTATTTTCCTTCTTGGTTGGCTACCTATTGCACTTGGGGGAGTGGAGTTTAATAAGACGGTGTTGTCTTACAACCTACCGTTTATTACTAGAGGCATAATGACCTTTGCTATGGTTGGTCTTGTTTCGTCAGCTATTTTGTCAATTTTGATATTGCCTCCTCGTCCTCCAAAACTTGGCAGGTTCAAACATCTTCTAATGATTTTACAATGGGCTCTAATGCCTGTAACTATGATATTGCTTGGGGCTTTCCCGGGATTGGAAGCTCAAACACGCTTGATGCTAGGAAAGTATATGGGATTTTGGGTAACACCAAAGGATAGAATTAAAAAGTAAATCTTAACAACAAGAGATAAATAATAACAAAGACGGCCCCGCCAAGGCGGGGCCGTCTTTGTTTGCCCGCCTTTGGAGGGATCCGATTACTTATCGTTTAATGCTTGACTTTAAACATGATAATGTGTTATATTTTGACCAGTATAAATTAACAATTGGAGGGAAAAATGACCAAAGCAACAATAGGCAAAGTTGTGTTTAACCCGCAAGACTTAGGCCATGAATTCTATATGCTTAGAACCTGGGCTCGTCTCCAAGAAAGAGGCATTACGGCTTTTCAAGTTAAGAGTATGCCCGAACAATTAATGGTTTTTAAGCTTGCCAAACTAACTGATACACAATTTTTAGAGACACTAATGGAAGCTAAAGAAGGTTCAACTGAAATTAGTATTGAGTATTTTGACTATGACGAGAGCAAGCATTTTGCTCCAGATATGCCTATTGAAACCTTGCCTTGTCAGTAGGTTGTGTAAGAAATAGGAGGCAGAGATGAAAGGTTCTAACCTTTTCTTTTTTATGGCAGGAGCCAGCGCTGTTATTGGTGTCTTTGGTTTTCATCTCTTTGTGCATCAAGATGAAGATAATATTTATCGTGAAGAATATCGCCAAGCGTGGATTGGCCAGATGGTAGCAATAACAGAATTATTTAATACACCTGAGGGTGTGAAAATTGATCCAGGCCAGGTTTATCCTAATGAAGTTGGATGTGCGGTCATGGACTTTGATTTGGTATGGCCAGATGGCAAGACGTCTTATAAAAAAATGAATGTTTGTAAAGGTGGTACCGGGCTATACATGAGCGATGATTTTATTAGAAAGGTAGATTGGGTTAAAAATCCACGAATTTGGTCCAATCTCGGCATGTCCGATAGGGAATAAAATATCCATAAAATTGGATGGATGTTTTAATAAAGCCCCCGCATTAGCGGGGGTGTTTTTATCCCCACACTCATGCATGAGTGTGGGGATAAATTTGGCAGGAATTTGCTTGTTAGTGTGCGGGCTCTCTATTTAAGGAGTTTTTTATTGATTGCCTTTCTTTTCCTCGGCCTTTTCTTTTGTCTTTTTCAACTTGAGTTGGGCGGTGCAGACCGCTTCTTAGTTTAATGGGGGATTGGTTTGGTTTCTTTTTCATCTATTTAATTTTAAATCATGGCGTAACTATTGAATTGTTGACTTAAATTATTATTTATGTTATACTTATTATAGTACTATACGGAGGTTCGACACATGCAGAAGGGTAACGGACGAAAGAAAAACAAGCGACAAGCGCGGGTCATGAAGGCCCGGCGGCACCTCAATGACCCTTCCTGGAAGGGTAAGGGGAGTTGGGCGACCCGACAGGCTCGTCGCCACACTTCCGGGGGGCGTTCGACGTCTCAACGGAAGACTCGACGCGGGTTTTCCGCGTAACAAATGGCCCCACCTAGCTAGGTGGGGCCTCTACATATCCCTGAACAGGGATTTTTATTTTATTTCAATCAATGCACCCTGTAAGCCCTCAGGATATTCTGTTAATTTACTGCCGGGAACATCATCTTTTAAGCCATCGGGGAATAGCCATAAGTATAATTTTTTTGAATCCATTAATTCCGGACTATCTGGTCTTTTATAAAATTTCTTTTGCATTTCTTCGTCATATAAACCCACGCATCCATGCGATGCTGGTTGTCCGGGCATGTCTCTGCTGTGAATCCAAAATCTAACCCAGTTTTTCGATGTGTGGAACCAAATGCCCCAGTACATGGGGTATAAAATGCCTGTGCCTGATATCGTGTATTTGGTTGATCGGTGCCATCTTTCTCGGCCCCAAACTTTAAATAAGCCTTTTGGCGTGCCATGGCCTGGAGTACCGGTTGCAACAGGAAGTGATAACGTAAGCTCACCGTAATCATAAGCCCCTAAAAACTGTTCACTTAAGTCTATTAACACATATTTTCTGTAATCCTTTGCTCTATCCAGCTTCAACGGCATGGGATTAAAATCAACAACGCTTTTTAAATCATTTGGAACTTTTATGTATTTACCCGGTCTTAAATGGTTTCGGTCTATTCTATTAAACCTAAGAACGTTCTCCCAGTGTTTACCGAATAAGCTTTCGGCTGTCTCGTTTTGTTTAATTTGGTAGCAAAACCAGTCGATAGAGCTGTCGCTTGGGAAACTAACCCTGCATCTGTTTTTTGGCGAGGCTTCTAAATCTGCTCCTGTGGCTAAAACTGTAAAAAATAAAATTAACAAAAGATTTCTGGCAAGCAAAATCATGGTGACCTCCTTTCTTTTGGTATTAAAGATTCTCGGTCATATCTATTGTTTGGGTTCCACAAGGCCCAGCCGACGCATCCGGCATCATAACAGGCATTTATTTGTGCTCTTATGTGCTCTTCTGAATATTTATAGTATCTGTAATGAGAATCCAAATTAAAAGCTTGAACCCAAGTTCTTAGTTTTGCTCTTGTGGCAGGGTTGTCTTTTGTTTTGTTCCAGCCGGATATTAATGATTTATAAACTACGTCATATGGGTGGTGAGCTGGATTTTCAAAACCGAAACTTCCTTGAGACCAGTGCGAGGGGTAGGGCATTGGCATTACATAATCAAAGTTTTCAGCGGCATCCTCAAGTGCTTGGCCGATTGTATTGGAAGGTTTAAGGAAGGTAATTCCAAAAATATCAACTGAAATAGGTTTGCCGGTTTTGTTTCCGACTTCTTCTCTTAAAAATTCAAAAAAGCTTTTTATAACTCCTCTTCGTTCTGAAACTGGAGTATTGCTTTTGGGTTCATTTACCGAACCATATCTGACATAATCGTAATTTATTTCATCAAATCCAAGAGATAAAGCGAGAAGAGAGGAGTCGGCCACAACTCGCCATCTGTTTTTGTTCCCCGGATCATACCAGCTTTTGCCTGCATTGAAGACCACTATGCGAGCTATAAGATAAAATCCCTTTGAGTGTAAATGGTTTAATATATTTTTTACTTTTTCGTTTTCCATAAAAAGAACATTCTGGCCGTTAGAGCGTATGTCTATTATAAGAGCATTTATTTCTGTGCCTTCTAAATTTTTTAAAATCCCCGATAGTTTATCAGAATTTGATACAGAAGTTACCGTTAAATATACTGCTTTTACTATAGATGGGGGATTGGGATCATGCTCTTCGCCCATTAAGGGTAAACAGAACAAAGTAGCTATAATCAGTGCTGTGCATTTCGTTGTCATTTCTTCCTCCTTTTCTAAATATTGGCCTTAGGTGCTATTTTTACAAATTCCTCAAGCGTTACAAATTTGTATCCAGCCTCTCTCATAAATTTTATAATTTCAGGTAATGCTTCAAGGGTTACGTTTCTTTCATGAAAAACTATTACAACAGGTTTGAAATTCCTTTCCGTAATGGTTTTTTTGACTTGGTTAAATATTTTATTCTTATCATTAAAGCTCCAATCAAGAGAACCCACTGAATTAGAACCGTGTATAAGAACTTTGATGCCCAAAGATTCCTCAATTGCATTTTTTCGACTTGGGGTCATGGCAAAATGAGGCGGTCTTAAAAAGCTTGGTTTTTTACCGGTGATTTTTTGAATAGCAAGAGATGCATCGTTGACCTCTTTTATTGCTTTTTCCTCTGAAAGGTCGGGGCATCCGCTCCATTTGGGACTTGGCCTTACAAGGCAAACATGGTTCATGGAGTGGTTGGCTATTTCATGGCCAGATTTGAACATTTTATCAATAAAATCTGGGTATTTTTTTGCTTTAAAACCGATAACAAAGAAAGTTGCTTTTACGTTTTCCTTTTCTAGATAAGGCAGGGCATTTTTCAGAAACTCAGGGTTGGGCCCGTCATCAAAGGTTAGGGCTGCCACCATTGTTTCTTTTTTTAAATCAGCAGAAAAACTAGGTAAAGTAAAAATTAAAAACAAAAAAATGATTTTTGTCATATTTCTTTCTCCTTGTAAAAGAACAACTTATAACAAATTATATAATTTAATTAAGCTAAGTCATTGTTGACTAAAAAGTAAAATATGCCAAAATCTTGTTAAAAATGTTAGAATAATATTAGTAGATTTAAGTTCATAAAATTATGACCAAAGCCACACTGCATGAAATAATAGAAAAAATTACGAATATTAGTAATTTTGACATATCATATCCACTGGAAGACAGGGGTGATTTAGCATGTAACGTTTCTTTTGTTGTTGCTAAACAAAATAATTCAAATCCAAAAGACGAAGCAGAACTAATCATAAAAAAATTAAAGGATGACGGTGATATTAAAAAAGCTTTTTCAAAAATTGAATTTGCTGCACCTGGATTTATAAATTTTTATTATTCCAAAAATGTACTGTTAAAAAACGCCAAAGAGATTTTAAAACAAAAGGAAGAATTCGGCAGGGGAGATGACAAAAAGGATAAAATATTAATAGAATATTTCCAGCCTAATATTGCAAAGCCTATTCACCTTGGCCATTTGCGAACAGCCATCATAGGTGATGCTCTTTATCGAATATTAAAATTTTCCGGTTATAACATTGAATCAGACAGTCACATAGGTGATTGGGGAACTCAGTTTGGGCTTTTACTGTATGCTTATAAAAATTTTGGTGATGAAAAGGTTGTAGAAGAAAATCCAATAGAGGAATTAAATAAGCTTTATATTGATATAAATGAAAAAGCTAAACATGACCCTGATATTAGAGAGAAAGGAAAGGCAGAGTTTGCTGCATTAGAAAAGGGTGATGAGGAAAATAAAAAACTTTGGGAAAAATTTGCAAAATTAAGCTGGCAGGAATTTGAGAAAACTTATGAATTATTAAATATAAGAAAATCTGATCACAACTGGCCGGAAAGTTTTTATGAAGACAAGATGCCGGCAGTCCTTGATGAGCTTGAAGAAAAGGGATTACTTAAGGAATCAGAAGGAGCAAAGATTGTTGATCTTGAGGAATATGGGCTAGGTGTTGCCTTACTCGTTAAATCAGATGGTGCTACTATGTATCTTTTGCGGGATATTGCCGGATTTATTTTTAAGAAAAAGCAGGGCTTCTCGCGCCAGTTGTTTGTTGTAGACAATAGGCAGGAACATATTTTCAGACAGCTGTTTAAGGTTCTTGATTTGATGGGACATATTAAAAGCAATGGCGAGGGGGAACATATAAGTTACGGTATATTAAAATTAGCAGAAGGAGCCATGAGTACAAGAAAGGGGACAGATGTCAGCCCTGAGGTGCTTATGGATAAGGCAAATGAATTAGCTCTTAAAATTATAGAGGAAAAGAATCAGGATTTAGAAAACAAAGAACAAGTAGCAAAGAAGGTTGCGATTGGAGCAGTTAAATATTTTGATTTATCTCACAACAGACACAGCGATATTGTTTTTGAGTGGGATAAGGTTTTGAATTTTGAAGGCAATACTGGTCCGTATTTGCAGTATACCCATGCTCGTATAAAAAGTATTCTTCGCAAAGCAGATAATTCATCTAATGAGTTAAGCGATGATTCTGATTTTGTTGATTCTGTGGGTGATGAGGAAAAACCGCTTTTGCGTTATTTGGTGAGATTTCCTGAAGTTGTGTCTGATGTCGCTAAAAACCATTATCCAAATCAACTTTGTGAATATTTGTACAACTTAGCTTCAAAGTTTAACTCTTTTTACGAAGCTGCCCCTGTTTTAAATGAGCCTGATGAGACAAAGCGTGCTTTGCGGTTGGGCTTAATAATGGCAGTATCTCAAATTATCAAAAATGGTCTTGGGCTTTTGGGTATAGAAGCTCCTGAGGAAATGTAGCCATATTGTAAACACGGATTTTATTTTTAAAAAACTCCGCTAAGGCGGAGTTTTTTAGTTGCCATAATTTTTTTTATTCCTTATTATTGAAAACGGTACTTTAAATAATAATTTAGGAGGTTGGTTTGGTTGCATCGCCCCATATGTTGGCTGGTTCTTTGATAGCAGTTTTGGTCAAGAAAATATTTATTGGCAGGAAATGGATGAACAAAAAGTTGCTTATGGTTTTTGTTGTTTGTTCAGTTTCTTTTTTCTGTCATTTTTTGTTGGATGCAATTCCGCACAAAGATTATGCTATTAAATCAGAATTTTTATTTTTAAGCTCAGTTTATCTCTTGATTGATATGATGATTGGTTCGTGTATAATACTTTTTGTTTTTAGAGAACCCTTGATGCATTTTTTGAGGGTCGTTGTGTCTGTTAATGTTTCAAAAATTGAAGTTGCTGATAATCTTAAATTAGCCAGTCCATTTTTTCTTGCTTCATTGGGTGTATTTTTTAACATTTTGCCTGATGTTTTTATGGTACTAAAAAGAATCTTAGGAATGGATTTTTACATTCTGTCTCAGTTGGAAATATTTCACAATGCAATGCATAGTAATATATTCCCTGATTTATTTTGGGGTTGGGCCAGTCAGATATCCTTTTCGTTTATGGTTGTTGTTTTGTTGGTTAGGTTGGTTTTTAAAGTTGAAAACAAAATTTATAGTTGGTTAGCGGTAGAAGAGGCAGAACGAATATTAAGTGAAGTATCTCAAGATAGGGAAATAGAAAAATAGCCCCGTATTCAACGGGGTTTTATTATTGTTAAAATTTGATATATTATAATTAAATTGAGTTATTACATATAATCAATGATTAAAGAAAACATTTTCCCAAAAATTGAAGAAAAAATTCTTAAATTCTGGAAAGAAAGAAAGATTTTCGAACGTTCCCTTAATAACAGAAAAAAGGGGAAGAAGTTTGTATTTTTTGAAGGTCCTCCCACTGCAAATGGTAAGCCTGGCATGCATCACTTTTTTGGCCGGGTAGTAAAAGATCTTTTTAACCGCTACAAAACAATGCGGGGATTTTATGCTTTAAGAAAGGGCGGTTGGGATACGCATGGGCTACCTGTTGAAATAGAGGTTGAAAAGGAGCTAGGTCTAAAAGATAAAACCGAAGTTGAAAAATATGGTGTTGGCAAATTTAACGCAATGGCTAAAAAGAGCGTATGGAAGTATAAAGATCTTTGGGAAAAATTTACTGATAGAATTGGTTTCTGGATTGATTTAGACGACCCTTATGTTACTTATGACTGGAAATATATGGAGTCTCTTTGGTGGGTGATGGGTCAGATAAACAAAAAAGGCCTTTTGTATAAAGGGCATAAGATTTTACCGTGGTGTCCGAGGTGTGGTACGGCATTGTCCAGTCACGAAGTGGCTCAAGGGTATAAGGATGTTTCAGAGCCATCAGTTTTTGTAAAATTTAAAATTAAAAATCCTGATAGCCATAATTTAAAGGACAACAGTTATATATTGGCATGGACTACTACTCCATGGACATTGCCCGGCAACGTTGCATTGGCAGTGGGGGAGAAGATTAAATATCTTTTGGTTAAAAATGGCCCTGAGTATTTAATTGTTGCTGAAGATGCTGTTGTTAATGTCAAAAAAGATAAACCTCTTGATGTGGTTGCTGAATTTACAGGCAAAGATCTCGTAGGCATTGAATATGAACCTCTTTTTGACATTAAATCTCTAGAATCGGAAAAGTCATACAAGGTTTATGGAGCTGACTTTGTCACAACTCAAGAAGGTACAGGCGTTGTACATACAGCAGTAATGTACGGAGAGGATGATTATCAGCTTGGTAAAAATATCGGATTGCCTATGCACCACACTGTTAACGAGCAAGGTCTTTTTACAGAGGATGTTAAGGGTTTTGAAGGAAAATATGTAAAAGATGCCGATAAAGAAATAATAAATTATTTAGATAAAAAAGGATTCCTGTATGATGTGAAGAATTATGAACACTCATATCCTTTCTGTTGGAGGTGCAAGAGTCCTTTGATTTACTATGCCAAGGATTCATGGTTTGTAGCAATGTCCAAGATTAGGGATAATCTTTTAAAGAACAATAATAAAATTAATTGGGTTCCCGAAAATTTGAAAGAGGGTAGATTTGGTGAGTTTTTGCGTGATGTAAAGGACTGGGCTTTTTCTAGAGAGAGATTTTGGGGAACACCTTTGCCTGTTTGGGAATGTGGTAAATGCGAGGAACATAAAGTAATTAGTTCTTTGGAAGATCTTGATAAAAACAGATATCGTGAAAAGAATACTTTTTATATTTTACGTCATGGTACGAGCGAGAAAAACAATATTGATGGCAAGGACATAATAGCTTCACGTCTTGAGAATGATAGTTATGATTTATTACCCGAAGGAATAAAAGAAGTAGAAGAAGTTGCTAAAAAACTTAAAAAAGAAGGAGGTGTAGATTATATATATGCCTCTCCGTTTAAGAGAACTCAGCATTCCGCACACATTGTTGCTAGTGTATTAGGAAAACAGGTACATACTGACGATAGATTAAAAGAACTTGATCACGGCAGTATTTGCGAGGGTAAAAATCACTATGCTTGCATACCAGAAAACATAAATAGAACCTTAGATATGCGTTATGGCGATGGTGAGACATGGAGAGAGGCAAAAGCCAGGATGTTTTTAGTTGTAAAAGAGTTAGACGATAAACATGAAGGCAAGAAATTTCTTTTGGTTAGCCACGGCGACCCAATTTGGTTATTGAGTAGCGCGCTTGATAACTTGTCCGATGAAGAAATGTTAGACATCAGAAAGAAGAATTATCCAGACAGGGGTGAATTAAGAAAATTTGAGTTTAAAAATTATCCCTACAACGAAGGGGGATCTATAGATTTGCATAGGCCTTATGTAGACGAAGTGTCTATAAAATGTCCTAAATGCAAAGAGCAAATGAAAAGAGTTCCGGAAGTTGTAGATGTTTGGTTTGATTCGGGGAGCATGCCTTATGCTCAGTGGCACTATCCTTTTGAAAACAAAAAAGTTTTTGAGGATAATTTTCCGGCCGATTTTATTGCAGAGGGGATTGATCAAACAAGGGGCTGGTTCTATACATTGCTTGCAGTATCGAGTTTGTTAGATAAGGGTTTTCCATACAAAAATGTATTGTCCTATTCCCATGTCCTTGATGACAAGGGCAAAAAAATGTCCAAGTCGCTTGGTAACGCAGTTGATCCCCATGACATTATTGAGCAGTTTGGAGCAGATGCGGGACGTTGGTATTTCTATACGGTAAACAATCCCGGTGAAACAAAGTTGTTTTCTCTTGATGATGTTAAGAAAAACATGAATGGCTTTTTAACTACACTCGTTAACACTCTAAGATTCTTGGAATTATACGGCGGTTTTAAAGAAAAAACTTCTTCAAATACTCCTCAAAATATTCTTGACGAATGGGTGCTGTCTCGATTAAACAGACTTAAGGCAAAAGTGGGTAATGATTTGGATGACTATAATTACACCGCATCTGCGAGGGCAATTGAAGATTTTGTTGTTAATGATTTGTCCAAGTGGTGGTTGAGAAGATCTAGAGGCAGATTTCAAAAACCTGAAGACAAGGTAATCCTTGAAGAAAACTTAAGATTTTTCAGACATCTTTTAATAGAGGTGTGTAAATTGCTGGCGCCATTTACCCCATTTATAGCAGACCATATTTATAAAAAAATATCTGACAATGTGGAATCAGTACATCTTGAAGATTGGCCTCACCACCATAAAAAGTTTGAAAGTGATGATCTTGAGGAAAAAATGGTTGCCCTTAGAGACGTTGTTGCTCTTGGTTTGGCACAAAGAAAGGAAAAAGAAATCAAGGTTCGTCAGCCATTAATGAGTGTCTCAGTTAAAATGAACAAAAAACTTATGCCATTTGGCTCAGAACTCGAAGGGCTGATAAAGGAGGAGCTTAATGTTAAAAAGGTAATTTATAACACTACTCAAGAAGATGATGTGATTTTAGACACCAATGTAACTACTGAATTGAAAAACGAAGGTATTGCTCGAGATATAATTAGATATTTTCAGGACATGAGGAAGGAGGCAGGGTATAACTATGAGCAAAAGGTTAGAGTTGTGTGGTATTCAGAAAGTGATTCCGTTGTTAACACCTTCAGTGTTTTTTCAGACGAAATAAAAGAAGCATCCGTGTTGAGTCATCTTGAACAGGGTAAAAAGACAGAAGAGGCTTTTGATGTTGAGAAAGAATTTGAAATAGAAAACCAAAAGGTTTGGATTGGAATTAAAAAATAAATAGATTTTTTATTAAATTTAAGAAAAATATAGAATCCTAGCTGTTTTAGTGGCTGGGATTTTGTAAATCTAGGTATTGAAAGATATTTATTCTATAATAAATACTATGCGTGCATTTATTATTAAAAAAATACCTATTCGTGAATATGATGAGTTGGTGATTTGTTATACTCAGGAAGATGGAAAACAAGTTTATCAAGCCAAGAGTGTTCTTCGTTCGACATCAAAACAGGCAAGCCATCTGGATATTTTGAATTTGGTTGATTTTAATTTGGTTCAAGGCAATGGACATCCTATAATAACTAGCGCTTATTGTTTAAATGCTTTCAGCAAGATAAAGTCAGACATTAAGGCGCTTGCAGTTTCATTTTTTATTGTTGAATTAATGGACAAGGTTGTAATGGAGGGAGAGAGAGACGGCAGTTTATGGGACTTTTTAAGTAACAAACTTAATGATATTAACCTTTTTGCCAATAAAAAAGATATATTTTGGCAAAAAGAGTTTAAAAAAATACACGCGGAAGCAGTTAATGTGCTCGGTTATGGTAAGGGATTGAGCATAGAAGAGGCTGTTGAGAGAAGATTTGGGTCATTACAACTAATACAAAATGTGGTAAGATGAATGTTGATATAGTACTAGTTTAATAATAATATTTAAATTCTAAAAATATATTAACCTTATAAAAATGGATAATCCAAGCTCAGATCAGATTTCAGAACCAAGGTTTGATGTAACTCCAATTCCTAAGCCTATAATAGTACCCAATTCAGAAGAAAAGAAACGGGGTTTTAAGTTTGGCATAAAGCATGTGATAGCGGGTGCTGTTTTGATTGTTGCAGTTGGTGTACTGTTTTTCTTCCTTGGGAGGAGTTCTTTTAGTGAAAGCAAGGTCAATGTTGGTATTGATGGTCCAAGTGAAGTTAAAGGGGGAGAATTCGTAACTTATAAAGTTTCTTATGAAAACAACAATAGGGTAGATTTGATAGATGCCAAACTTACTTTTACTTATCCCGCCGATTCTATAGTTATTGTTGATGAAGAAATTATTGATCTTAACAACAAGGTTATTGATATAGGGAAGATCGGAGCTGGTGAGCAGGGAGAAAGAGAGTTCACTGCCTATATAGTTGGTGACAGGGGTAATATTAAGCAGGTTAAGGCTGTGTTGTCATTCCAGCCGGGAAATTTGGTTACCACAATAGCAAAAGAAGCTTCCACCACTACCACTATTACTTCTTTGCCTATTAGTTTGACCTTGGTTGCTCCGCCAACTGCAGTTAACGGTCAGGATGTTTCCTATATATTAGATTATAGAAACGAAACAGAGGAAGATTTTGAAGATGTCTTGATTGAGATTGAATTGCCGGATACTTTTCGTGTGTTTACCACTAAGCCAATTTATAACAAAGGAGAAAACGTTTGGCTTATCCCAAGACTGAGGGCGGGGGAGGGTTCTCGTATTAGCATCTCAGGTATTTTGATTGGAGATGAAAGAGATTCCAAAACAATATCAGCAACAGTGAGAAGAAAGGTAAGCACGCCAGAAGGGGAAACCTATATTGATTTCGAGAGGGTGACAGCTTCGACAGCTATTGCCAGTCCTTTTTTGTCTATTTCGGCTACCGTCAATGGTGTTGAAGAATATGTTGCTCGATTAAGAGAAACCTTGCGTTATGAGATTAAATTTAAAAACAATACCACCCGAGATCTTTTGGGCGTGGGATTGTCTGCAAAACTTGATGGCGAGATGTTTGATCTAACATCAGTTGAGTCAGATGGTTTTTTTGACAGCAGATTAAATACTGTTTATTGGAATGCCTCAGTTGTTCCTCAGCTGGGTGTGTTAAGAGCAAATCAGACCGGATCTGTTAAATTCACGGTAAGACTTAAAGAAGAATTTCCAGGAGGAGTAATAGGAAGTCAAAATTCATTGGTTAAAATTACTCCTAGAATTGAGACAACTAATGTTCCTCCCGATCTTGGCGTTGATCGTTTGATCGCAGAAGACGAGCTTCTGACAAGAATTGCAACCAATCTTTCATTTAGACAAGAACTTTATGTTGATGATTTTGAGTGGGGTTCTTCAGGTCCTTGGCCTCCTAAAGTTGACGAGAAAACAACTCTTACAATAAGGTGGTCAGTGGCCAATCCTGTTAATTTGATAGCACCCGCGGAAATTACAGGACAATTATTGCCCGGAGTTGAGTGGGTTGGGAATACTCGCTCAAATGTAACAGGTACTCTGCCTCAATATGATTCAAATAGCAATTCTATTTTCTGGGACATTGGCTCTGTTCCGGGGGGTGTGGGTACTTCATTTCCTCCTTATGAGGCATATTTCCAGATATCAATAGTACCATCAATTAACCAGATTAATTCGCCAGCCGATTTGTTAAAAGAAACGATATTTACAGGGCGCGACACAATAACAAGTCAGGAAATTACCAGAAGGGAGGCATTGATTAATACTGTAAGGGCAGTAGATAAAGCAGGTGGGACTGTTCAAGAAAACTAGATTTAATCTTTTATATATTGAGCAAAGAAAAGAATAACAATTTAATAGATACAATAACCTCACTGGCTAAAAGGCGGGGTTTTGTGTATCCCGGCTCTGAGATTTATGGCGGTTTGGCCAACTCTTGGGACTATGGCCCGCTTGGCGTGGAATTAAAAAATAATTTGCGGGATTGGTGGTGGAAGAGGTTTGTTCAGTCACGACGAGATATGGTGGGTTTAGATGCTGCTATTTTGATGAACCCAAAAGTTTGGGAAGCATCAGGACATGTTTCGAGCTTTAGTGATGCAATGGTTGATTGCAAAAAATGCAAAACCAGGCACCGCGCTGATCATTTAATTGAAAATGCCTTGCCAGATCAGAAGGTGGAAGGCAAATCTGCAGATGAATTGTCAGAGATTATTGAAACTCATAAAATTGCTTGTCCAAAATGCGGAGCAAAAGGGGAGTTTACCAAGGCACGAAAGTTTAATTTGCTTTTCCAAACCTCTATTGGTTCGGTTGAGGGGGATAAAAGTGTTGTTTATTTGCGTGGGGAAGTTGCTCAATCAATGTTTGTTAACTTCAAAAATGTTCTTGATACAACTCGTATAAGACTGCCGTTCGGTATTGCTTCTGTGGGTAAGGTTTTTCGCAATGAAATTACTCCGGGTAATTTTACTTTTCGTACTTTAGAATTTGATCTCATGGAATTTGAATACTTCATTGAAAAAAATGATTGGCAAAAATGGTTTGAATATTGGCTTGCCCAACAGCAGGATTGGTTGAAAGAAATCGGTTTCAACAAAGACAACCTGAGGGTAAGAGAGCACGAAAAAGAAGAATTATCGCATTATAGTAACCGCACTGCGGATATTGAATATAAGACACCGATAGGATGGAAAGAATTATTCGGACTCGCTTACAGGACTGATTTTGATCTTAAAAATCATTCAAAACACTCTGGGGTTGATCTTGAGTACACGGATCCCGAATCGGGTAATAAATTTACCCCCCATGTTATAGAGCCTACTTTTGGCCTTACTCGTTTGATGCTCATGGTTATGCTTGAGTTTTATTACGAAGAGGGAGAAGGCAATGACAAGAGGGTTGTTTTGAAATTACATCCTAAGCTTGCACCATATAAAGTCGCTGTCTTTCCATTGTTGAAAAATAAACCCGAACTTGTTAAAAAGGCTCAGGAAATTTTTGATAATTTGAGTTCTGAATTTACAACTGTCTGGGATGATAGGGGAAATGTAGGTAAGCGTTATTATGCTCAGGATGAAATAGGTACGCCGTGGTGTGTTACTGTTGATTTCGATAGTTTGGAAGACGGTACAGTTACTGTGCGCGATAGAGATACTGCGAAGCAGGAAAGAATAAAAATAGATGAGCTTTCATCTTACTTTTCAGATAAACTAAAATAATGGACAAAAAAATATTAGCGTTAAAACATTACTTTTTAAAAGATATAAATTTTGTTATTAGGTTGCTTATTGTATCCGATGTGATACTTGTTGGAGCGGCGGGTCTTTTTTCTCCAGTTTTTGCTATTTTTATAGAAGATTTTATTATTGGGGGTAACGCTGCTGTTGTCGGTGTTTCAGTTGCTGTATATTTATTTACCAAAAGTACCTTGCAAATACCCCTTGCTGCATTTATTGATAAAATCAAAGGAGAAAAGGATGATTTTATGTTCTTATTTTGGGGAAGTGTTGTGATGTCGGTAATTCCTCTTTTGTATCTTGTTATAAATTTGCCATGGCAGCTTTATATTATACAGTTTGTTTTGGGGTTTTTTACAGCCATGACCTTTCCTTCTTATGTGGCAATTTTTACCAGACATATTGATAATCACAAGGAGGGTACAGAATGGGGAGTGTATTTTACACTTACTGATTTATCCAGTGCTACCCTAGCTGCTATAGGTGGATTCATTGCAATATCAATAGGTTTTAATTTTTTGATTATTTCTATGGTTTTCTTTTCTGTATTGGGCACTATTTTTTTATTGCCCATTAAAAAATATCTTAGAAAATAAAAGGTTTATTAAAATAAAACAATTATTCAAGTATGTCTATTTGCGTATTGCATTCATACTTGATAATTAATATTTATGACTAAATTTGGATATTTAACCATATTTTTGGCTGTCTTAGCTGTCGTTGGCGGGTATTTTTTGTTTTTTTCCGAAAGATCAGAGGAAATTGCTTTAAATGACGACGGTTCCGTGGCCCAAATAGATGAAAAAATGGAAGATAAAAACGGAGATATTGAAACAGTTACCGAGGAAAATTTACCCGATAAAGTAAGAGTAGTTTTAAATACCACCAAGGGAGATATAGAACTTGAACTTTATCCAACAATTGCACCAAAAACCGTGGGCAACTTTATGTTGCTTGCTGGCCAGGGATTTTATGATGGTACAAAGTTTCACAGAGTTATCTCTGACTTTATGATTCAAGGAGGCGACCCTCTTTCTAAAGATACTGATCCTTCTAATGATGGAACAGGTGGTCCCGGTTATGCTTTTGAAGATGAGATAAATCCAAAATCACCTGGATTTGGATTGTCTGACTCTCAAATTTCACAACTCGAAGCTAAGGGGTATGAGTATGATTATGATCTTGAATCTTTGCCTGTTACCGTTGGTTCAATCGCTATGGCTAATGCGGGTCCGAATACAAACGGCAGCCAGTTCTTCATTGTAACAATAAAAGATCAGCCACATCTTAATGGTCTTCACACGGTTTTCGGCAAGGTTACAAATGGTATGGACTTAGTTAGATCAATAGAAAAAGGAGATGAAGTATTAAGTGTTGAGTTGCCTGAAAATCAGTAATTATAAAATATAAAAATAATAAAAATCCGTAAAAATGCGGATTTTTATTATTTTGGTAAAAAAATCAACTTTTATTTTATTTGTTTTTATAATACGATTAATATAATGATAAAATCTAAAGATAAAAAATTTGTTATTACTGGAGAACATTTTTATAAGTTTTTTCAGTGCCCCCATTGGATTTGGTACGATATTTATAGTGAACTTAAGAAGACAAAGGAAACACCCCCTTTGATTGATATGATCCACAAGGGAGGTTTAAATCACGAAAAGGAACTTATAAATTCGAAAAAATTTGAAGAAATTGACCCTTCTTTGTTAAAAGATCTCGACGAGGCTTTCTTGGCCACTGTAGAACTAATGAAAGAGGGTAAGAATATTTATCATGGCGTGTTAATGGATGAGGATTGGGTTGGTATGCCCGATCTTTTGGAGGCACGTCCTACGTCAGAGTTAGGACGAAATGTTAAGTCTAACTTCGGAGATCATTATTATGTGGTTTATGATGTAAAACTTGGTCCAGAAGTAAGAACAGAATATAAATTTCAGCTTGTATTTTATAGTTTAATACTTGAGCGTATTCAAGGTGTAAGACCCAGAGATGCCTACATTATTAATGCAGAAGGGGAGGAGAGGTCATTTTTGGTTGATGATTTTGTTGATCAGTTTAAGATGTCACTTACTGAAATTGAAAAAATACTTAATGGTGAAAAACCCGCTCCTTTCTTGAAGAGTGGCTGCAAGCGTTCTCCATGGTATGCTCTTTGTGAATCAGAAGCTAAGGACTGTGATGATGTTTCACTGGTTTATAGAATAAGCCAGTCAGATCAGCGCCAGCTTTATGATATAGGCATAAAAACAGTTCGGGATCTTGCAAATACTGATGTAAATGATTTGCAGCGTGATTTAACTTTTTGGAATTTTGATAAGATTATGCGTTTCCAAAGTCAGGCCAATGCTTTAATTAGCAATGAATTTTATGTTGTTCAAAAATCAGAATTTCCCGAAGTAAAAAACGAGATACATTTTGATATTGAATCAGACCCTACTGTCGATATTGATTATTTGTGGGGATTCTTACAAAAAACAGGCAATAAGACTGAATACAAATATTTTTGGGCTGACAGCAAAGATGATCAAAAAAGAATGTGGGAGGATTTTCTAAAATATTTGGAAGAACTTGATGATTTTGTTGTTTATTATTATTCAAGTTATGAGATGCAGGTATTTAATAAGTTTGCAGCAAGGTATGGCATTTCTCGGGATCTTGAAAAAAAATTCAAAGATAATGCATTTGATTTGCATTTAATATTGACGCGTTCCGTTGTTTTGCCGTTGTATTTTTATAGTTTAAAAGATGTTGCCCGTTATTTAGGTTTTGATTGGGAAGCGGAAGATGCTGGGGGAGCGGAGTCGGTTGTTTGGTATAATGATTGGCTTAATAATAAGGATAAAAAATTAAAAGATAAAATTCTCAAATACAACGAAGATGATGTGAGAGCCACACTATTTATCAGGGAATGGCTAAGCCAACAAAAACCTAAGAAATCACAAATCAAAGAAAAACTTCCAGAATAATAAAATTTTTATTTAGAGTTTTTGGTACATGGCTCGCCGTATAACAAAAAAGCCCGCTGAAGCGGGCTTACTATTAATGGGAAAATATTTTATTGTATGCTTTTGCTGACAAGCCATCAATAAATTTTAAAATAGGTAAAAGTATAAAATAATAAAAAGATAAACCTCCTAAAAAGCCTGCCAAGAGCATCCAGGGTTCTATTTCTTTATCTAAGATGAAAATAAATTCCGGTATTAATATGCATATAATGACTACATGCAAAGGTAATGGTTTAAATTCTGGATATCTCATTTTCTTCTCCTTTTATTTTCAATATCGCTATTTATACTATATCACAAAATAATTAACTTGTAAAATATAAACTGGTAAATGTCTAGTGTTTTTGATATTTTGGTTATTGTATAGTAATAACTATTAAATATTGCTTGTGCGAAAGATAGTGTGTCAAAAATTAACCCATTCGGCTTTGTTCAGGATTAATTTCTGTAAATCATATGGAAGATAATGTGTCAAAAATTAAAGATCGCCTCGATATCGTTGATGTGATAGGTGGCTATGTAAAGCTTAACAAGTCAGGCATTAACTATAAGGCACAATGCCCGTTTCATAACGAGAAAACCCCCTCGTTTTTTGTTAACCCAGAAAGGCAAATATTTCATTGCTTCGGGTGTTCAAAGGGCGGGGATATGTTTACCTTTGTTCAGGAAATTGAGGGGTTAGAGTTCCCTGAAGTATTAAAAATGCTTGCCACAAAAGCTGGGGTTGAACTTAAGCAGTCAACACCGGAATATAAGGAATTTCAATCTGAAAAAACAATACTTTTTGAGATATCTGAATTAGCAACTAAATTTTTTGAAAAACAACTTTGGCATTCAAACACAGGAAAGAATGTTTTGAAGTATCTACACGAAAGGGGAACGACTGACGAGTCAATTAAAAATTTTCGTTTGGGATTTGCTCCTGATGATTGGTCTTCTTTTAGTAATTTTGCAAAAACACGAGGATATTCTGAGGAAGAGATTTCAAAATCAGGCATGGGCATTAAAAGAAATGTTGATGGGCAAGGTGGAGGGTCTGGGAGTGGTATTTATGATAGATTTAGAAATAGGATCATGTTTCCTGTAACTAATTTAAGCGGTCAGGTTGTGGGATTTTCTGGTAGGATTTTTGATGTTGGAGGTGGACCCACCTCTGGCGGTGAAGCTGTGGCCAAGTATATAAACACACCTCAAACCCCAATATATGACAAAAGCAGATTGCTTTACGGCTTAGATAAGGCGCGAATGGAAATAAGAAGCAAGGATAAATGCTTGGCAGTTGAGGGAAATATGGACGTTGTGATGTCTCACCAAGCTGGCGTTGGTAATGCCGTGGCCACATCAGGTACTGCTTTAACTGCTAGTCATTTAAAAATTATAAAGCGTTATACTGACAATTTAGATCTTTGTTTTGATGAGGATGCGGCGGGGGAGATCGCAACACAAAGAGGTGTCGATCTTGCTCTTGCCCAGAATTTTAATGTTGGAGTCATTTCGATAGACGATCCCAAATTAAAAGATCCTTCTGATTATGTTAAGGCTTACGGTTCAAAATGGGAAGAATATTCTTCAAAATCAAAACCGTTTATGGAGTATTTCTTTAAAAAAGTAACAACTGGTGCCGATACCGCAACTGCTCTTGGCAAAAAGATGGTTACTCAAAAACTTTTGCCCATTATAAAATCTATAAGTAGCAAGGTGGAGCAGGCTCACTGGGTGGCGGAGCTTGCATTAAAGGTTAAGACCAAAGAAGATTTGATTTATAATGAATTAAACAATATAGCAGAGCCTGTATTTTCTGAAACGTCTGCAAATTATGAATATGATGACGAAGGATCTGAAGAAACAGGCGATATTGGTAAGTTTAAGCATTATGAACAAAGTATCGCTGAGCTTGTCTGTTTAAGTCCGGAGTTGATAAGGGGGGTTGATTTTAAACATGATTTCTGGTCTAATGAATTAATAGAATTATTAGACTATCTAAACAATAAATCCGGTAAAGAAAATACTAATGAAAACACAAAGAAAAAGGTTGATTTATTGCATTTTAGAGCTGAGGAGATATGGAAAGATTTCAGTGATGAATCAAAAAAAGAAGAATTTGCTAAACTTATTTATCAGGCGAAATTGAGAAATATTCAAAAAAAATTAGGGGATTTAAGCTTTGAGATTAGGGAAACCGAAAAAACAGGCAATAAAGAGCAACTAACATCATTAGTGGCAAAGTTTACCGAATTATCCGGCGAACTTGCAAAGTTAAAATAAAAACAGCAAGCGCTTTATAAAAAACAAAGCGTTATTTTTATGGCAAAAAAGCAAACAAAAAAAAATAATAATAAATTTGGCGGTAAAAAAACAGGCAATAAGACCAAATCAAAAACAAAGCCCAAAAAGGCAGTAAACAAAAAAACCGCTTCTCCTAAAACCACCAAAAGAAAAACAGCCCACTCTTCAGAAGAAAATATAAAAACTAGATCTTCGAGGAACTCTTCTGCTAAAGGCAGTACTAAATCAAAAACAAAGATTAAGAAGGTAAATGTTGTAGAGGAAAAGATTCAGCAGTTAATTGATAGGGGGCGCCACAGAGGATTCATTACTGAATCTGAGATATTGAATCAGTTTCCTAATGTAGAAAAAAATATACAAGATCTTGAGCTTCTTTATGACCATCTAGATGCAGCAAATATAAACATCGTAGATACTTCCAAAGTATTTAAGCAGGAAGCTGTAAAAGATTTTGAAGAAAAAAGAAAGTTAGAAAAAGAGCTTCATAAGGCAGGTGGTACTGATTCTGTTCAGATGTATTTAAGAGAAATAGGCAACTATCCATTGCTAAAAAGAGACGAGGAGGTTGATCTCGCCAAAAGGATACAAAACGGAGATGAAGCTGCCAGACAATTGCTTATGCTTTCAAATCTCAGACTGGTTGTTTCAATAGCTAAAAAATATGTTGGAAGATCCCCAAATCTTACCTTGTTGGATTTAATACAAGAAGGGAATATAGGCCTTTCTAGGGCGGTGGAAAAATTTGATTATACAAAGGGTTATAAATTCTCAACATATGCAACATGGTGGATACGGCAGGCAGTTACCCGAGCTTTAGCAGATCAAGCACGTACTATTCGCATACCTGTGCACATGGTAGAAACTATAAACAAATATCAGCAGGTGGTCAGGCGTTTAGTGCAGGATCTTGGTAGAGAGCCATTGCCTGATGAGATTGCTTCTGAAATGGGTATGGATGTTGAGAAAATTCATCATATTATAAAAATTTCTCAAGATACAGTATCTCTTGAAGCGCCTGTTGGTGAAGATGATGAGGATAGTTCATTGGCGGATTTTGTAGCAGATGATGAAACAATATCCCCGGAAACATCGGCAGGGAGAAGGATATTGCGCGAGAGATTGAAAGACATAATAGATGATCTAACTCCTAGGGAGCAGAAGATTTTAGAAATGAGATTTGGATTAGCTGATGGTATCGGGCATACCCTTGAAGAGGTTGGAAAGGTTTTTGCTGTTACCCGCGAAAGAATAAGACAGATAGAGGCAAAAGCTCTTGAGAAAATAAGACAGCATCATAAGATAGAAAAGCTACGTGGTTATTAATATTAAAAATTATAATAAAAATTAAATCCACCTTAGGGTGGATTTAATATATTTTAAATATTAAGTAAGGCTAAAGTTGTTCTTCAATTTTTTCAACTTTTTCTTTAATTTGTTTTATTTCCTGCAAGACCTCATTCATTATGGGAAAGCTTCCGCTTTCGTCTTGGCGCTCATTTCCTACAAGAGCTGGGGTAAATATGCAAATTAGGCGCATATCTTCAGTTCCACCATGTAAAATGTGGTCATCGTGTTTATCTAAAACATACATAACACCTTCTTCAATTTTGTGACGTTTCTTGGTGGTTAGATCTTCAACCTCGCCGTTTCCTGAAACGCAATATACTGTTTCTATGTGATTGGTGTAGTGAAGTCTCATTTCAGCTCCTGCAGTAATAATTGTGTCATGAAATGAATACCCCAAGCCATCTTTTGCCAAAAGCAGGCGCCTGCTTGACCCTTGGTCACCCGGCACCTTGGCCTCTTGGGAAGTTCCAATAATGTTGTTAAGTTTGATTATCTTCATTTTAATTATTTATAATTTCTTATATATAATTAATTAAATCATTTTTTATTTTTGAGTACAATAAAACCCCTATAGGGGTTTTATTTAAACTTCGTTTGAGAATATCCAATCCATAACTCTTTTGCGGTGTTTGTCTATGGACCAGTTGCTTTGCTTGAAAAGATGAGGATGTTTTTTGCGGAATTGATTCAATGCTTTGATTGATACCGGGGTTGTTTCAGGGGGTATGTTTTCGTTGTATTTTTCCTTAAATTCAGGGGTCGTTAAATCCGATTCTTCTATTTGCGGGGCTTTTGTTTTGTATCTTTTGTACCTGATAATACCTTTATCCTAACATATATTAATCCAAAACGCAAATTTTGATGAATTTGTTATTTTTGAATCAAAAATGTTTCAACTACCACACCATTGCAATCTATTGAAACATTTGCGGGTAAATCAATGCCTGCAATATTTATTATTTTATAACCATAAGCAGGGAAGTTGTAATCTACGCCTCCAACTGTAATGATTTTTGTATCAGCTGATCTGTTATCGAACATAACTGCTGTGTTGTTTTTGAATGTGCTGTTCGGGCTATTTACTCGGCAATTTGCATCAAACTGAACTCTTCTGGTTTCATATTCCTTTACTAGTTGAGAGTATCTTGCAGTGTCTTCTGCGGTTCCTGATTCAAGAAGGGGTTTATTTATGTTTGTTTCAGTACTAGTTTTAACTGTAGTAGCTTTGGTTTCTTCCATTTTTTGCTCCATTTGGGTTTGTTCCTCTCCTTCTGCGTTTGGTTCTTCTGATGGCGCCCTATCTTTTGAAAGGCTCCAAACAAGACCAAAGAATGCGACGACTATTACGATTATCCATACGTGAGATGTTTTCATTTAATAAATTAGAACTTACGCGCTTTCACAGGAAGCCCTAAAATGCTGGGCTTGTCCTGTTCAAGCCACGTGGGTTTGGCTAATTTCTACGTTAAAATGGCTAAGAAAAAACTTATCGTACTTCAGTACGACTCGCCATTTCTTAGCCATTTTGCCTTGAACTTATCCAAACGCGTAAGTCCTATGTAATGCTTTGATAGGGTAAATACTACCAAAAATATTGACAATGATTAATTATATATTAATTGTAACATTATTTATGTTTAATATTATCAACAAGTCTTTAAAAAAACGAACATTTGACTTAGCTTTAAATATGTGTTAGTATTAATAATATAGTACTTTACAGGTATCTAATGCAGGTACCTCAAATCAACCCTTAGACATGGAGTGGAAGACTGAGATGAAGTTCAACACAGTGTTGAGCATCGTGGTAGCCATTTTCTTCGCAGTGGCGACGGCCGACGCGGCCACGCTCACCGTCGAGGAGAAGCTGGAGCTCGCCAAGGCGGGCTACACTAAGGCCGAGATCGAAGAGATGGAGCAGGCGGCTCCCGCCCAGCCGGCGGAAGCCTCCGAAGAATCCGACGATACCAGCCTCGCCGCAAAGGCGATGGCGCCAGCAAAGAAGGTCGGCAAGATGTTCACTTCGCCTTTCGGCGGGGGAGACAAGAATTCCGCTGGCGGATACCCCGTGTTCTTCGAGGCCGGCTTGGACGACGGATTCCCGGTTCAAGACTGGGAAGACAGTGCATCGGATCTCGCCAAGAGGGCGGGCAAGGAATTCCAGGTTGTCCCTGACGAAGACCAGGCCCAGTACAAGGTCGTGGTTGTCGGCCGGGGCATGGAGGAACGAAATGGGAGCTTCATGAACCACAAGTCCAAGGAGCTAAAGAAGAACCTCCAGGTCGCCGTGATGGCAAAGTCGCCCGACGGCGAGTGGAAGCCCTTGGTCAAAATCCAGGAGGACGGGTACACATTCAAGGGAGCGGCGGACAACGTCATAAAGAGTGTCCGCAAGTTCCTAGAAAAAAACCTTTGACGCCGTCATCTCGACGGCAAGCAAGGCCCGGTTGATTCCGACCTAAGTGGTTGGGATTCAACCGGGCTTTTTTGGTGGCGCATGATTTTTCATTGTAATTTATAAAAAAAACAGGTATTCTAAAAAGGTGTTATTTTTAAAATTTTTAATATAAACTTATAGAAGGTCGCGGAATAAATATCTCCTTAAATATGTTTGATTTAAGATTTACTCCTCTTTATTTTTATGAGTTTACAGATTCAAAAAATGAATCAAGATTTAAATATTAATGAGGACAAAAATCCTCAGGCAGGGGAATTTGTTTTAAAAATTAAAACAATTCTTTTGGTTTCCACCCTCGGTATTATAATTCCAGTGGGTGTTTTTATGAATGCGCATTTGTTTAAAACAAACGTGAGCTCAGCTGCTGGCAATTCTTATTATGTTGATTCAACAGCCGGCAATGACTCAAATTCAGGTACATCTGCATCTAGTCCATGGAAGACTATTGCTAGGGTAGAGTCGCAAGCTCTTGCTCCTGGTGATTCTGTGTTTTTCAAAAGAGGAGAGACATGGAAAGAGCAATTGGATGTCATCACAAGCGGGACATCCTCAAGTCCAATAACTTATGGAGCTTATGGTAGCGGAGCTAATCCTCTTATAGACGGTTCTGAATTTATTCCAACTTGGACTCAGTATCCTGGCTTGCAAAATGTTTGGTATGTACCTTGGTCTAGTGACCCAAGACAAATTTTTGTAAATGGCATACGAGGTGTAGAAAAAACTACTCTTGGAGAATTGGTAGCTGACGGTCAGTGGGTGTGGGAACTTTCAACTCTATATGTTTACTCTCCTTCAGACCCAAATCAGTATTATACAAATCCGGGTATTGAGGTACCGCTACGCGATCGTGCTATCTATGTCAGTGGAGCTGACTATATAGTTGTTGATAGTATAGATGTGACAAAAACAAATGGTGATGGGAATATACTCCTTCACAACGGAGCAGACAATGTTACTTTGAAAAACCTTACAACTATCAAGGCTGGGGGAAATGGTATTATCTTTACCAGTGACAATGCGGTAATTCAGAATGTTTTAGTGAAGAACAATGGCTATGTTGATTCCAATGGAGATCCTCGATCCCATGGAATTTACGCTGGAAATTATGGCGGTTACGCAGCTGGCAACTGGTTAATAGAGAATTCTGTTTTTGAAGACAATCTTAGAGCAGGATTCCATACATACCTTTCTGATGGTGGAACTTTCAGGTACAATATCTCCCGCAATAATGGGGATTGGGGAATTGTTATCAGTAATATCAATGCTTTTCAAAATGTTGAGGTTTATTACAATGTTTCTTATGGTAATGGTATAGCTGGTATAGAGGTTGAATATCTAGGTTTTGGAACGGGGGTAAATGTTTTAAACAACGTCTCTTATGGCAATAATGGCAAGGGTATCAAACTTGAATACAATGACAATGCTTTTAATGGAGCAATAGTAATCAAGAACAACATTTTTGCTGAGAATTTAGAGGAAGATTTTTATCACACTAATGGTACAGCGGAATATGTGACAACAAACAATACCTACTACCGTAGCGACTCCGGCTATGTTTTTCATTCCAACACCATAGATTGGACCATGTCCCAACTTATCAGCAATCTAAATTCTTCCGGCAATCCCGACAATAACATTGCTGAAGATCCTCAGTTCGTAAACGCACCAGCAGGTGACTTTACTTTGCAGAGCACTTCGTCTTCAATTGATTCAGGTGTTTATGTCGGTTTAAATGCTGATATTAATGGTGTGATGGTTCCGCAAGGCGGTGCGCCCGAAATTGGAGCTTATGAATTTTCTATTGATCCAACCCCAACACCTACCCCCACGCCTACGCCGACCCCATCTCCCACTCCAACTCCAACACCCTCACAAGACATAACGCCTCCTAGTGTATCAATAACATATCCTACAGATGGCGCAGGTGTTCCCAGAAGACAAACTCTAGTAATAAATGCGGACGCCACAGATGATGTTGGAGTATCGAGAGTAGAGTTTTATGTTGATGGTAGTCTTGTCTGTACGGATGTTACTGTAAACTATGCTTGCAGCTGGAGCGTTCCAGGCAAGCCCAATACAACATATACATTAACAGCAGTTGCAGAGGATACTTCTGGCAACCGTACAACTTCAAGTCCTGTTCATGTGACTGCACTGAAATAACAATTATTTTAGGCAAGTAACACAATAAAAAATACCACCCCGCTAAGGCGGGGTGGTATTTTATTTCAATAATTCGGAAAATCGTTTTTTGAGTTTTTCAAGTTTGGGATTTATTACAACTTGGCAATAAGAATCTGAAGTGTTTTTTGAGTAATAATCTTTGTGATAATCTTCTGCTTCAAAAAATTTATCTAGTTTCGTGATTTCCGTTACTATTTTTGGACCTGATTCATTTAATTTTTCAATAAATTTTTCCGATTCTTCTTTTTGTTCGCCTGTTGTATAAAAAATAGCTGATCGATATTGTGTTCCCACATCAGCACCTTGCCGGTTTGGGGTTGTAGGATCATGCGTAGAGAAGAAAACCGTTAAAAGATCATCAAATGATATAGTTTCAGGATTATATTCTATTTTTATTACTTCGGCATGACCTGTGATACCGGTACATACATCTTCGTATGTAGGGTTGTCTGTGGTACCTCCTGCGTACCCGGGCAAAACTGAAATAACTCCCTTTAATGATTTAAAAATTGCTTCTGTACACCAAAAACACCCTCCGCCAAAAACAACTGTTTGATTTTTATTTTTTTCTTCTATCATTTTTTAAATTATTACATGTAAATTATATTTTTACAAAAGTTACATTCCTAATTGCCAGTTTTTTATGGCTTCAAATGGATGAATAAACATTATTATATTTAAAGTAAGATTGTCTTTTATCCAAAATGCCAAAAATACTTCTATAACAACCAGTACTAAGACAGAAACCCAGGTGGGGACTTTCCAAGAAAAAACAAAACCTATGGCCATAACGACAATATCGGAAATGGAATTAATAACACTGTCACCATAATAACCAAGAGATATTGTGTTTGCTCTATAATATTCAATAACTGCGTCTGTGTTTTCAATTACTTCCCATGCTGACTCAAGAGCTATGGCCATAAGCAACCTTACTCCTATGGGGATTCGTCTAGCGAATACCCAAAGCAATAAGTAAAAAAGTATGCCGTGTATAAAGTGAGTAGGGGAATAGGGATCTGTAATGTGCTGTGAGTTATGTTCGGAAAAAACATCGCCTGACCAAATCCATATTTGATTGCATGCACACCAAGGCAGTCGTCCCATTAATAATAAAAGCAGAGCGGTAAGTAAAATAATAAAAATACCGATAAAAATATCGGTTCTTAATGAAATTTTATTTTTCCTGCCAAAATACCATCTCCAGACAATCGTGCCTGCTGATATGCCAAATATTAAAATTAACCCTACTGCATCGCTTATCATATTATTTTAGTAAATGCATCAACGATAACTTTATAAGCAAAGTACATGAAGAAAACTGAAATTCCACTCATGGCAACATTTGTAAACCACGAAGGTCTTAGTGGTTTAGGTAAGTGTTTGTTGTTTATGTATATAAGGAATGGAGTATAAATAGCCATGGTTAGACCAGATAAAACTCCCGATATTACTAAAAGTGTAAGGGGTTGTTTTAGCGGTATAAGAAAAGCCCCAATGATAGCTACGATTACTATAACTCCATAATAAAGCTGTCCTATGGAGAATTTGTTAAATACCCTAAACACTCCTTTGTATTTGCCTTCTCTTGCGTTGGTGTAAATAATATCTGATACCATTCTTGTTAAAGCATCTATTACGGTCCACATTACAGAGAATAACATCAAGAACGCCATAACAAGGAACAATTTAAATCCTATTGGTCCCCATATGTTTCCAAAAATATTTGCTTGGACAACAGCTATTTCAAGACCTTCAGGCACTAGTCCCATAGGGGAGAGAACCGAGTGTGCATTTACGCTAAGTAGGAACAAGGTTACAAATCCAAGACATAAGAATATTAATCCTTGGTCTATCATTACGTATCTCATCCAACCTCGCCAGTTTTGCATGTTTGCTTTATTGTTTGTGTCAAATTTAAAACCTGTTGCTGTAACAGCTTCTTTTTTGCCTGTTATTGGGTTAACAACACGGCCTATATAATTTCCCATGCCTACTTGTTTGTCTCTGTACCACAAAGATACTGTCAGGTTAAGCATTCCTCCTGCACCTGCAAAAACAATAGCGCCCAGTAGGACGTTTATATCAACGCCTTCAGGTATCGTGCCAAAAGCAACTACCCCAGCTAATGCTGTTTTAATTTCTCCCCATGATAAATTCAAATAACTGATAACTAACAAAAGTACAAAGAATGTCGGCACAGTTATCTTTAGTGATTTTTCAAGCATGCTATATGCCACTTTTCCGCTAAAAGTTAGTACCAAAACTAAAGCTAGTGTTGCCCATGACCATCCAAGGTGGCTCCCAAATCCAAAGAGCTCTTTTAGTGTTGTAGCAATGGCTGAGGCCCAGCCCGGCCAGATATAAAGTGCAATAGCTGAAAAAAGCCAAAAAAATACAGACCACTGAATGATCCGAGCTGAAGTAGTGAAGAAGCTTTCGCCTGTAGCTACTTCGTGGCGCGCAACTTCTCTGTTTATAAAATATTGGCAGGTTATTCCGATAAGAGCCAACCACAAAAGAGAAAGGCCATGTTTTGTTATTAGGTGTGGCCACAAAATGAGTTCTCCTGTTCCTATTGCAAGACCTGTTACAACGACACCAACGCCTATGGCCTTAGTCCAGTGAGGCGGTTTGGGCAATTCTTTTTCTTGTAGTTTGGGGTAATTATCCATTACATAAATAATAGCATAGAACAATATTTTTTGCCCGGAAGCTTAGTGGCTGTGCTTAGTAATTACATATTTACTTTTTTGATAAGATGGGGTAAATTTGAACCAGTTTATCTTCTGAGGGAGGTTAAAAATGCCCAGATATTTTGCAGAAATGTATAGAAAATTAGAGAAGATTGATCCTTTTAAAGATTTAAACGATGTTGTTTATCGTATATCTGCTGAGGGTATAGAATCTCAAGTTGTTACTGAATCTCAATGTGATTTAAGGGAACTGTATAAAGAATTGTATTACTATATGCATCTTACCAGAAAGACAGAGAGAGAAATTAAACTTTTGATCAAAAAAGGTAAGGCATTGGGCAAGCATCTTTCAAGTTTAGGAAATGAAGCAACTGCTGTTGGTGCTGGTTATGCACTCAAAAAAGAAGATTGGTTTGCACCAGCCATTCGGGACCTAGGCACTCATTTGGTCCGCGGACTAACACCTTACGAAATAATGTGCCAGATCTGTGCAAAAAAAGATGGCCCTACTCATGGTTGGGATGCTAGCCTCCATTTTGGAGATTTTGAAAAAAGAATAATTCCTTTTGTTAGCCACTTGGGCATAATGTTGCCAATTGCTTCAGGTTGTGCTTTTGGAATAAATTTTCACAATTCCGAGGATGCTGTACTGGCTTTTTTAGGAGATGGAGCAACTAGTATTGGTATTGTGCATGAAGCATTGAATATTGCAGCTGTAAAAGAGTTGCCTATGGTTGTTGTAATCGAAAACAATCAATGGGCATTTGGTACTCCTAACTTTTTTGAATTTAGGTCTCCAACTTTAGCTCTCAGGGCTTTGGGTTATGGCAGAAATGTGGAAGGATTTTTAATTGATGGTACGAATGTTGGTATGGTTTATAACACTGTTTCTAGGGCTCTTGATCGTGCAAGAAATGAAAAAATCATCTCTATTATTGTTGCAAAAACCATGAGAATGGCGGGACATTCACTTGCTGATAGTCACAAATATGTGCCAGAAGAAATGCTAGAGAAGTGGAGAAAAAAGGATCCTGTTGATGCTTTGTTAAAACGTCTTACCGATGAATTCCAAGTTGATGATAAGACTCTTGATCAAATTGAAGAAAGGGCAGAACAAACTGTTAAAGAAGATTTGGCGCGATCTGAAAAATGCTCTGGACCAAAAGTGAAAGATATCAGGAGGTCTATTTTTATGCCTGAGATTGTTCACGAAAATGAAATTGTTTTACCTCCAAACAATGGAGATTTAATTACATACCGTGAAGCAATCAGGGGAGCATTAATAACAAGAATGACAAAAGACCCCAATGTGATTCTTCTAGGAGAAGACATTGGATTAAGTGGTGGTGCATTTAAGGTTACAGAAGGACTTTCTCGTATTTTTGATAATATTGAATGGCCAGAAGATTTTTATAAAATTAACAAAATTTATCAAAGGCGTGTAATTGATATGCCCTTAGCTGAATCAGGAATAGTTGGAATGGCTGTGGGATCTACTTATTTAAATCTCAGACCTATTGTTGAATTTGAATTTGCTGATTTTTCATCATCTGCTTTTATGATTATGGTAAATTTTGTAGCCAATCAGATTGCTAGAGGTTTCGGTCCAATGCCAATTGTTTTCCGGATGCCTTCTGGCTGGACCAAGGGCTCATCTTCTTTTCATAGTGCTCACCCAGAATCATGGTTTGCCTCTACGCCGGGTTTTAAGATTGTTGCTCCCATAACATCATTTGATGCAAGGGGTTTGCTAAATTCTGCTATATTAGATGACAGTCCTGTAATTTTTGTAGAATATAAGGGGATTTATAATTTAAATCCGGAATCCGGCATGATTCCTCCCGAGCTCAACACCCCAGTTCCTGAAGGCGATTATACTGTTCCTTTTGGTAGGGCTAGAATTTTAAAAGAGGGGGTAGATGCAACTGTTATTAGTTATGGCTCTCAGATGTTTAGAGCTATTGAAGCGGTTAAGCGAGTGGAAGCCGAAACAGGCAAGACAATAGAGATTATAGATTTGAGATCTTTAATTCCTGTTGATTTTGAATGCATTTCTGAGTCAATCAAAAAAACTAGCAGAGTTTTGGTAACATGCGAAGCATCTAAAACTGGTTGTTTTGGCCAAACGATAGTGAGTAGAATTAGCGAAGAGTCTTTTGAGGATTTGGATGCACCAGTTGTATTGATTGCAGCTGAAGACACGCCAGTACCATTTTCACCAGAGCTTGAAGAGCTTTATCTCCCTACGGTTGGTAAAATTGTTTCTGGTTTAAGTAAGCTTTTAGAGTTTTAAACTATAAAAATCCTGCATTTGCAGGTTTTTTATTTCTAAAAAAACATTGATTTGGTTTGCAAATATCGTAATTTTTGTTAGAATAGACGTACAATTAAATATGGAAACATTCCGGGATGGTCCCGATATTTGTTTCCTGCTTTAGCAGGATTACAAAATCGAGGATCCCGACTAAAACGTCGGGACTCAATGGTGGATCAGTTCGCTGCTCTACCATTGGCCGGATAAATGTTTAACAATTCATTCCGGGATAGCTTCAGCCGTAGGCTGATCAGCCTCTGGCTGACAATGGTAATTTTATGTTTTATGTTTACGTATTGAGAAGTAACAAAAATAATAAGAGATATATTGGTCAAACTTCAAAAAATGTTTTTAATAGATTAAAGGAGCATAATGCTGGTAGTAACAGATGGACTAGGTCAAATGGCCCATTCGTACTAATTCACTCAGAAGAATTCAATACTAAAAAAGAAGCGATAACGAGAGAACGTTTTTTGAAGTCTGGCCAAGGTAGAAAATGGCTAGATAACAACATTCCGGGATAGCTCAATGGTAGAGCGGCTCCCTGTTAAGGAGATGGTTGCAGGTTCGAGTCCTGCTCCCGGAGCCACAATAAAACACTAGGATTTTCCTAGTGTTTTATTTTATTTATCCTGAGTTTAGTCGAAGAACCCAAGCATGGACCGAGCTGAGCTCGATGGACTGATGAACCTAAGTGTGGTTAAATTATCAAAGTACTGTTTAAATAGGAGAATTATGAAAAATATTACAAAAAGACAAAGAGTGTGGGCTGTTGTTGTGGCACTTATATTGATAATGCTTTTAGCAATACAGTTTCAACCATTCGCAGACGAAGTTCAATGGAATGAAACTGTTGCTTTTGGTGTTATGTTTTTGATTGTCGGCGGCGCCTATGAATTATGGCAATGGTTAAAGACCCGCAATAAGTTATACTGCTTCGCTTTTATTATGGGGTTCTTCGGGGTTTTTCTTCTCGGTTGGGTCAGTGGTGCTGTCGGTATTATCGGAAGCGAAGATAACTCAGTCAACTCGATGTATTGGGCAGTACCTATTGTTGGGTTCATCGGCTCTTTGCTTTCACGCTTTAAGTCACATGGAATGGCATACACATTGTTTGTTGTGGCACTCATCCAGTTTTTAGTTCCAGTGGTTGCTTTGATTATTTCGCCCGAAGTTTCTTGGGGGAATGCAGGTGTTGTTGGTGTATTTATTGTCAATTTTATTTTTGCCGCAATTTTTGCGGTATCTGGGTTGTTATTTAGAAAAGCAAACATCTGACAGGAAAACATAATTTACTACAGTCAAGTGCGATAACTGCGCACTTTTTTGTTTTTTGCTTTTCCAATTTGGGCACATAATATGTCCAATAATTCTGTCTAATCTACTTCGCACTGCACGTTCGGCCTGCTAACCTCAGTATTCATTCACTTTCATTCACTCACTTTGCTCAGTACTTCCTCGCTCTCGCTTAGTCGCACGTTCGGTCGGAAAAATATGGCTAGAAAGAGTAAGGTGTGCTATATTTATCTTATGAAAAACACACTACTTGCAATATTTATTTTCGGTGCCCTTCTAGTAATAACATCTGCAGTCAACGCCCAAATGATGGGTGGGTTTTCCAATACTTCTGTTGATTGGAACGAGGTTGTTGAGCACACTGCTCGCGAAGAACAAGAAGGCAAAGAACTTTGGAATAAACTTCAGGCAAAAGAGGTTGTTTGTGCCGATCTAAATGATGAGCAGTATGGAGTTCTTGGCGAGTATTTTATGGGACAGATGGCTGGTGAATCTCACGTCGCCATGAACGCTATGATGATTCAGGCACACGGTGAAGACGGTGAAGAACAAATTCATATCGTTATGGGCAAGCGTCTTTCTGGTTGTGATACTTCGGCGGCATTCCCGGCAATAAGCGGTGGTTGGATGCCCATGATGAATATGATGTGGGGAGGGTGGTCGTCTCCCTTCGGCAATAATAATTCAACAAACAATATGATGAATTTTGGTTTTGGTGGTTTCGGGGGTCTCGGTTTTATTTTTATGTTTTTATGGTGGGCTCTGATTATTGCTGGCATAGTTGCTCTTGTAAAATGGTTGATGAGCCAAGGCAGAAACGGAGGTTCCAAATCTGCCCTAGATGTTCTAAAAGAACGCTATGCCCGTGGCGAGATTGATAAAAAAGAATTTGAGGAAAAGAAAAAAGATTTAAGTTAGATACTTATGACGATAAATTTTATCAGAGCGATGGTTCGGAACAATCGTGTTCGACCTATAATAAAAGCAGTAAGTTGGAGAATATTCGCCATGATTATTACTGGCGTGGTTGTTTATGTGTATACCGGGGAAATCAAGAAGTCGGGAGAAATTTCCGTAGTTGCTGGTATTATATTAACCCTAGTTTATTATCTGCATGAGAGGTTTTGGATGTGGGCTAGGAAATAATTATGAAAATCGGCATTATTTTACAATCTAAAAATCCAGAACATATCTGGAATACATTTCGTTTAGCCATTACCGCATTAAAAGCGGGTCATTCGGTTAAAATCTCTCTTATGAATGAAGGAGTTGAAGTTGAAGACATTTCTGATACTGAACAGTTTGATATCTCCAAGAGAATCCAGGAGTTCAAAGACCTAAAAGGTGTTCTTGTGGCCTGCGAGACTTGTCTTAAAATTCGTTCTAAATCCGAAAGTAAGGTTTGTCCTATAACCACTATGATCGATTTGGTAAAAATGATTGATGAGTCAGATAAGGTTTTAGTGTTTGGATAACAAATTATAGGAACCTGGTTTCTCTAACTTAGACACATAATATGTTCGATGATTCTCTCGAATCTACATTCGCACTGCTGTGCTCAGTACTTCCTCGTTCTTGCTTAGTTGCACGTTAGGACACAGGCAACCATTCGACGGACTCATCGCAAGCAGTTCAGAACTTGTAAAATAAAAATACAGAGTTAACCCTGTATTTTTGTTTTAACTAGTTTTTGAGGGCAGGATGAGAAGTTTGTCCTGCCAGAGGCGGGGAGTCCTATTTGTCCTGCTGAGACGTTGCTTCCCGGAGCCGCTGTAGTACAACAATAAAGACCTAAAAATGTACGAGTGTCCATTTTGTTGTTTTTATTAGGAATTGGACAGTTTAAATTAAATAAAAAAGCGGTTTATTTTTAAACCACTTTTATTGCTTTGACTAATTCGGAAATGCCTTCTCCTGTCAGAGAATTGGTTTTGCATATTTTTTTGGTGTTTTCAAAATGTTCTTTAAGATCTTGAAATGTCAAATACGAGGCTGCTTTATCCGATTGGTTTACAACTATAATATTGGCAGTTTCAATACCTCCACCCTTAAGCATTTGGATTTTATCACCAAGTCCGGGAACAGAAACCCATACTAAAACTTTTACGAGGTCTTTAAATCCTGAATTTTCCTGTCCGGCTCCAGCAGTTTCGACAATTATTATATCTTTTTTCATTGCTCCCAAAATTTTTATAATTGATGGGGTTGTCGGTGTTACTCCTTTGAAATTTTGGCGTTGAACAATACTTCTTATAAAAACACCCTCATCTTGGGCGTGATCTTTCATTCTTATTCTGTCTCCCATAACTGCACCACGGGAAACACTCACTGGGTCACATGCTATAACCCCAACAGTTTTTCTGTCCTTTCTGAAATGTTCGATAAGTTTGTTAATTAAAGTACTTTTTCCAACGCCGCCGAAGCCAGTTATGCCAACTACAATAGTTTGGGGGGATAAATCTGGTAATTTAGAAATTATTTTCTTTGCGTTATTGTCGCCTTGTTCAACTAATGACATTAAAGACGCTGCCGCAAAAACTTCTCCTTTTAAAATTCTTTCAATTGTTTTTTGTTGTGATTCTTTTTTTCTTTTCATTAACTTCAGCCCCTTTATGAATTCAACAATTTCTGTAATGTTAGTACTTGGTAAATAAATTTTATCTACACCCATTTTCTCAAGAGCGGGGATGTCGTTTGCTGGAATAATTCCTCCGCCAATAATGGGCCAGTGGGTATTTGTTTTTTCTTTTAAAATTTTTATGGTTTCTGAAAAAATACCCAGATGATTTCCGCTGTGTGTGGAAATTCCAACCACATCGACATTTTCTTGAATGGTTATTGCTGCTATTTCTTCGGGAGAACAATAAAGGCCACCATAAATTACATCAAAACCAGAATCTCTCAGAGCCTTAGTCACAATTTGAATTCCACGATCATGACCATCTAGTCCACCCTTTACCAGCAATATTTTTGTAGTCAATTTGCCACCTCCTGATACTCTCCAAATACCTTTTTTAAACTGGTGCAAATTTCACCAAGAGTAACGTTGTTTTTTACAGCTTCAATTAAATAGGGCATCAGGTTTTTATTTTCCATAGCCGCAATTTTTATTTCTAATAAAGATTCTTTAACTAATTTAGAATTTTTTCTTGCCTTGAAAGCTTTAAGTCTTTCTAGTTGACGTGTTTGAGCTTGAGGATCAATTTCAAAATTTCCACAACTTTCTTCTTCTGATGTGTCATTAAATTTATTTGCACCAACTACGATTTTGGTTTTATCGTCTTGAAACTTTTTATCAAGCCAAGCCGAGTCTCGTATCTCTTTTTGAGGAAAACCTTTTTCAATAGCTTTTATCATGCCTCCCATGTCATCTATTTTTTTTATATAATCTCGTGCGTCTTCTATCAATTTTTTGGTGAGACCTTCTATGTAGGGAGAGCCACCAAGGGGATCAGGAACATTTGCAATGCCTGTTTCGTGGGCAATTATTTGCTGAGTACGCAAGGCAATTATGACAGCTTCCTCGGAGGGTAGGCACAATTCTTCATCATAAGAATTTGTGTGTAGTGATTGGGTATTCCCCAAAACCGCACCCAGAGCTTGTATTGCTACTCTGACGATGTTGTTCAAGGGTTGTTGGTGAGTTAGTGTGCAGCCTGCAGTTTGGACGTGCATTCTACACATCATCGATCTCGTGTTTTGTGCGCCGAATCTTTCTTTAATAATGTGTGCCCATAAATATCGGGCGGCTCTTAATTTTGCTATTTCTTCAAAAAAATTATTGTGAAAATCAAAAAAGAAAGAAAGTCTGGACGCAAAATCATCAATTCGCAAGCCTCTTTTTATACATGCTTCGACATAGGCTATGCCATCTGCCAAAGTAAAAGCTAATTCCTGTACTGCTGTAGCTCCTGCCTCTCGAATGTGGTAGCCGGAGATTGAAACAGTGTTCCAGCGTGGTACAAATTCAGAACAATATTCAATCGTATCAACTATTAAACGCACTGAAGGTAATGGGGGAAAAATCCACTCTTTTTGAGCAATATATTCTTTTAAAATGTCATTTTGGATTGTTCCTCCAATTTGATTCTTTGAAATCCCTTTTTTTTCTGCAACAGCAATATACATTGCCAATAAAACTGCAGCAGGAGCATTTATTGTCATAGAGGTTGTAACTTTGTCTAATGGTATGTCTTTGAAAAGGACTTCCATATCCTCGAGAGTACAAACTGCGACCCCTCCCTTTCCGATATCCCATTTGGCCCTAGGATCATCAGAATCAAGTCCTAAAAGGGTGGGCATATCAAATGCGGTTGACAATCCAGTTTCACCTTCGGATAATAGTTTTTTAAAACGCTCATTAGTGTTTTCAGCAGATCCAAAACCAGAGAACATTCTCATTGTCCAAAACTTTTTCTTAGGATCTTGATACCCTAGAGATCGGGTTCCTCGTGTAAATGGAAATTCACCGGGTTTTCCCGGGGTATATTTTTTTGGCATTTTTTCTTCCTTTTGTCAAAGTACTTAAGTATATTAAATTATTTAACATACTTTTATACCAAAATCAAAATTTTAAAATAACGAAAGGGGTCAGATCCCTTTCGGGGTCTTTATTGCTGTCCTTTGGTGCCCCATGTTCCCAGAGCCAAAAAATAGACATGAACTCATTTTTTGAAGATGAAAGTGTTCGCTCTGCCTTGCCGGCCAGCATGTTGCTCATCCTCGCCATTGGCGGGGCTGGGCTTCGCTCCGTGTCCCGCCTCCGGCGGGACACTTTGGCGGGAAATGAAACAGATTTTAATGCTTTCGGGGGAATAAGCAATGTTTAAAAGAAACTTTTTGGCAAAGAGATTTCTTTAGATTCTTCTGGTGGCTATTTATCACCATTTCTGTTACTATGTAACAGAAATAGTATGAAAATATATATCAAAAAAACAATACTTTCTACCTTGATGTTTGTGGTCTTTTTGGGGACAGTTGCATCAGTGTACGCGGCGACTGATTATTATATAAAACTCGGCGATATTAAAGGAGAGGTTAAGGCAACAAGTGTTGAGGGTATGGTTGGACAAAGATTCATACTCGACGGATCAACGAGTATAGACGATGGAACTATGCGTACCTATTCATGGCGTCAAACGTCTGGTCCATATAAATTTAGTACACAAAGCGGAAATGTAATTTACGTAACACCACCCATGGCAGGAACATATGAATTTGAATTTGTAACTGCCGATTCAAACGGACGAACAATCGTTGTTGGCGCTGTGCAGATTGTGAGCACTCTTGAGAGTGAGGGTGAAAGTGCTCCAGGCCCTGCCATAATAGAGGTAGTAAATCCATCCTCTGTGACCGATAGCACAAACGATAATGCGGCAGGTCCTGCTATTTTAGAAATAGATCCAGTAGAAGGCGACCCTGACCATATAGAAAGAGAAGCAGTTGTTCAATATAATGAGAGTGATTTAGATTTTTTGCAGAGGAATACTATTTCGATAGAAGCACGAGAGATTCGCGAATGGGATGAGAAAGAGAAAAGCGATTTTCTTGAAACTGTAAAAGAGCACTCTCAAGTGAAATCAGGACAAGAGCTGGAAAATTTTGCCAAAGGAATTTTGTTGAAAGACGAAAATGTGAAATCCATTCAAGTTGATGAAGAAAAAGTGAAAATTGAATATGAAATGCCAGCCCGTTTTCTCGGTATCTTTAACACTTCTCTTGTTGTGCGTGCCGAGGTTATACAGGACAGGTTGGTAAAGGTTGCATATCCTTGGCACTCTTTTCTTTTTAAGAAACTCGTTGCTGTCAGTGATATAGAATCTGAAACAAAAGCAATTTTACCAGAAATTGACGATGAGGTGCTTGTTTTGTTTGAAACAAGAGCATTTACTATAGAGACGCTGAGCAATATCATGAAAGTCAAACATGATACAGCAAAGAATTCTATAAACAATATCCGCTAGTGATGCTATGGGGCAAATACAGTAGATGTCAATTTTTTAAAAAAAGAAAGCAGAAGTCCGCTTGGATGAGTTTGCTGTCCTACCTCCTTTGCTCCAGAAAAATAGAGGCGGGTGCATCATTTCAGGTTTCGCTCTGCGCTCTTCCGTAGTTTTGTGCGAAGGAGGGTTTCGGATTTATGTATTAGATTTGGTAAAATAATTTCAAAAGCATGCACCTTAGGAAACTTGTTCTCCTTCGGGGTTTGTGAAAGTTTTAATTCGGGAGCCAAATTGTATGTTGTGAGCTTTCTTCTCCCGCCACGGTTGGGTCGGCAGGTAATTTTATAGTATTTGCAAGAACAAGGAGAACATCAATGATTCTTTGGGTTATGATAAGTACTCAACTTATAGCATGGGGATGGTTTTCCTACTGTGGGGGAAAGCTTTCCGACAAGAAATTCATTATCTTTACTATAGGAATGCTCATTGGACAATTGGGTACAGGCATTGAAACTTATTACGCTGAAGCGTGGCGAGCATTCGTTGTGCAGGGTTATTTCTTTGTCTTTACTGCTTTTGGCGGGATTCAACGGTGGAGAAAAATGAAAATGCAGATAAATGCATGACATGATAATCCAGTTTGGCTGGACAAGATATAATTCGGTGCTATAATTCCAATACTTTAATAAGTGAATGAAAGGAGAAAGAAATGGCCGTTCCAGAGAATCGCAAACATATTGCAACGAATTTACCATTTTCCAGGCTCAATTTATTTCTTGATGCTCTTGAGGCAGATAGGGTTAAACATGTTCCTGGAAGTAAATCAGCATTTGCAGAAGCTTTAAGCTGTGAGTTTGATTTTGAAGATGCTAGGTATGAAGTTAATCAATTTGATGAAAGAGTGAACGGGGTATATTTGAAATCAGGCAATCCGACATTTATAAGGGTGCTGATCAATGAGCTGGAGACTGAGCTGTTTGTGGTGGTTAAAGAAAGAAGCTATGATGAGGCAAAAGAGATTAATGAGAAAATAGAAAGCTTGATGAATATTTTAAAGGCATCATGAAATTTATAGACCGAGAAATCGGTCTTTTTAATTACAAATCTGTCCTTGATTACAACCTCAGAAAATGTATGGACACTTATATTTGACAGCAGTGTATTGTCGTGATATATTTATTTCAGTTAATTAAAACTTAATTGAAGGAGAAAACAAGAATGTTTGATCCAAGTGATAAACAGGATCATGAATTACTCTATAGATTTTTCAAAGACGGTAAATATTTTTTCGCAACCTTTAACAATAGGGAAGATGCTGAAGATTGTGCTTTTGGTGGCAATCACGAAGTGCGTGATTATGGGGTGGATATTATCTCATATGATCCACAAACTGGCCGGGTTACTTCATGGGAGAAGACCGTCGGTTTTTCTGTCTGGGTTAGTCCTAAAAAAACACAAGATTTTAATATTACATAAGGAGTATGTGGTATGGCGGTGTTTGATCTTATTGATGAAGGTGGTTTAAAATTTTATGGGAGTTTTAAGAATAAGCGAGATGCAGAAATTTGCGCTTCGGCTATAAATGGCGAAGTGAGAGATTATTTTGTTTCTATTGAAAGTTTTGATCGTGATACCTGTAAAGTTAAGAAATGGTTTAAACAAAAAGGTTTTTCTGTCTGGAGATGATTTTGCCCCGCTATAGCGGGGCTTTACTTTAATTTGATTATTTTTTTTTGTGTAGTTGGGGTAAGGGATACTGTGTAAAACAGTGTTTTTTTGTATAATTATAGTATGAAGATAAATATTTTTTTTAAATTAGTAATTGCTATTACTGTTTCCCAGTCAGCTGGGGTTATCGGTTCTCTGTTTACTTTTTCTGCAATTCCAAATTGGTACGCTACAATTACAAAGCCGGCATTGAACCCTCCCGCTTGGGTGTTCGGACCCGTTTGGACAATTCTTTATACACTAATGGGTGTTGCTGCATTTTTAGTGTGGCGGAATGGCTGGAGTCAAAGGAGTGTAAGAACGGCGCTTAGTATTTTTGGTTTTCAACTTTTATTAAATGCTATTTGGTCAATTATTTTCTTTGGCTTTAAAAATCCAGGATTGGCTCTGGTTGATATTGTGGTGCTTTGGTTTGCTATTGTTTGGACAATCAAGGTTTTTTATAAAATATCAAAGCTAGCTGCATATCTTCTGGTTCCTTATCTTCTTTGGGTTAGCTTTGCAACATATTTAAATTACGCTATTTGGGCCCTCAATTAATTTTTAGGTTAGTTGCCTCAATCATAAAACCATAAGGTTGTGGGATATTTATTCACAAAACTTTTACAGTAAGAAATTCTAAAGAAAAAACCTTGTGATTGCTTTTTGGATTTTTCAAAGGAAACCCTTTTAATTTAAAAAATAATTAATATTGACAAAGATACAAGAATATATATTTTTTTGTTGATCGTGATTCTAACCCAGTGGTTGTTCTAGAATTTCTACCTGAAGGCATAAAGTTGTATAAGACACAGTATGAGTGGAAAAAATATTTAGCATCAATATCTCAAACAGGGGGATGGGCCGGTATAAGGTATGATGGTGTGCCCCATGGGTATTTAGTAGTAAGTTTAGACCAAGTTAATCAATACACTTGTTCAAAATGTTATCACATGCAACCAGTCGTTAAGCATTATGTGCAAACTGTGGATAGCCCGGAAGGGGATTCTTGGCTAACAGAATATTTTGTTCTATGTCTTGAGTGCAATTTAATAACTGAAATTGAACACTTTGTTTCAAGTGGCCGTTTCTGATTTTAATTTTTAAAATGACCTGCCAGGGCGGGCCTTTTTAATAGATGGGATGTTGGGTAGACGGTTTAAATTTTATATGTTAAATTTGATTTAGTACCTATAATAATTAGGAGTGAAAGGTGGCAAAGGATTCTCAGGGTTCCAGTGCTGACAGAAATCCATATGATATTAATAGGACGGCAGACTATATCAAAAAAGAACGTGAAAGAAACCAAGCTCAAAAATATATACGAAAAAATATACCAAGAACAAATTCCCCGTATGATCTATCCGCCCGCGGAAGGTTTACAAGAACACATTAGCCGAGCTTAGCTCGGTTTTAATTTGTCTTGACATAAATATAATCATGTAGTATATTCTAGCAAGTTGTTTAACAATTTAGAGAAGGTGTGTAATGGGTTTAGTTACGGCTATCCTTTTGATTCTTGTTGGATTTGTTGTTGGGTACTTTTTTCAAATGCCTGTTTTGATTGGGTTTACCAGTGTGTCTATAGTCGTTGCTGTTTATGCACTTAAGACATCTAAAGAAATTGGGTTTCTTATTGCTTATGCAATAACCGTTTGTGCAGTAATTGCCAATATTATTATGTGGGCCACTCGTTATTTATCTACAGACCAGTCTTGGCTACTTAGTTTCTTTAATGCGCATGTTTTAAGGTAGATTTTTTTACGAAAACGTAAAGGAGGTGGAAGAATGTTGTTTTTTAAGATTGTGTTGGCATGGTTTTTCTTTTGTCTGGGATTCGTTAATTTGTTAGCAGAAGCTTACAGATTGGGGATTGAACGATTTGAAAAAGATAATCATTCGGTTTTAGATAAATTGGGGTATGAAGATAATGGCTTCAATAGCTCAAGTTTTATTTTTTCGAAGCTGCTAAGAGTTTTTGTGTTTGCGCTATTTCTCGGAGTTTGGTACTGGCTTCTTTTTGCTTAAGAGTTATTTAAAACTTTAAAAATATTTTCAAAGGGCTATTTATTGGCCCCTTTTTGTTTTGATCTGGGGGTTATTAAAAGGAAGTATTTTATTGACCAGTATTAATTTTTGTGGTATTATCAATATAGTTTTTTAAAATTAAAAATTGGATGGAGGTATAGATGTACGAAGTTCAGAAAGAATCTGGAAATTATGAGCCGAGTTTCAGAGAATCTATGCTTGAAGATATTGAATTAGAAAAGATTAGAGAGATAGCGCCAACTCTTTTTGTTTTAGCTAAAAAGATTATTCAATCAGGAAAAACTTATGATTTTATTTTAAGCGATGATGCCAGCGGTAGATTAGTAAGTCTTTTTATAAAAAGGCTTATCGACAGGTTTCAGATGGGGAAGGGTTTGTCTAAAACAGATATTCGTTTTGTTTCCGGTGGCCGACATGGCAATACGGAAACATTTTGCAAGATAAAAGAGCTGGTAAAGAAGATTGCTCCAACACACGTATTGTTAGTTACAGAGTGCATAGATACCGGAAGAAGCATTTTAATACTTAGCAATATTTTGCGAGAATTAAACTTGGATTTTGACATAGCAACGGTATCAGGCAGTGAGGATTCTATGTCAAATATTAGCAGTTTGCTTGAGCAAACAAGTAAGCGATTATATTTTGGAAGTGAGGGATGGGCTGGTTCAACATTTCAAGGTTACAGCGGTTCGGGGGTTATAAAGTATGGGGATTCATTATTCCCCAGAAAAATTATAACTCGTCAGCATATGCCTAATTATAGAAGGAAGGCACAATCATGTGTTAATAGGGCAAGAAAAGATATTGCATTATTGGCTGAAAGAATATGGAAAGAGTTGGCTTGAAACCGAATAATAAATATTTGACATAATTTATGAAATAATATAAAATATTTTCAGCACATTTAAAAAAGCCATACAATAATCATAATATTTGAGAGGAAGAAACCAAGTGTCGGAACAGCCCCGAATGCCGGAAGAAACACCGAAAGAGGTGTCAGAAATAAAATTCGAAATGTGCAATTGTGGCAGTCCCTTTCCGCATGCCTATTTATTTTTTGAAGGAAGAGATATGAGGTGGCCTGCCGTTTTTTCTTTATCAATGGGTAGACTATTTTTTGAACATTTAAAGAGTATTACACATGTTTCACCCCAGATAGAAGAAGCGCTTGTTAATGCGCTTAATTCCTCAGGGCTTCCTGAGAACGATCCTGCTGATGAAGAAGTTCAGGCCTATTTGAAGAATAAGGATGGTGCAGAAGAAATAGCACCTGAAGAATAATAAAAAATTTATTAAGATTTGTATTAAGGGCGGCTTGACGATTGGCGCGCCTTTTTTGTTATAAAAATGGGGCATATAGTTTAGGTTGGAGGCTAAGATGACTTTAAAAGAAGTGGAGAGATTACGACCTGAGGATTTTAAAGATATAAATGTTCCTATCTCAACAATGTTAAAATGGTTTGATGTTTGCGATGCTTATTGGATGCATAGCGGTAAAATAGAAGACCCTCATGTGGAACTTACCTCAGGAAAGTGCAGTAATGGTTTTTTTGATTGTTTGCGGGTGTTAAAGTACTTGAATCTTTCTGAGATTCTGGCAAATCAGATGGCTCGTAAAATTAGATTTTATATGCCCAATGAAAAAATAGATTGGGTAATTGGTTCACCAATGGCTGGTATAACTTTTGGCCACGATGTAGCCAGAGCGCTTGGTGCAAAGATTTTTATGTTCACAGAAAAAGATCCTAGCCAAAATGGAAAAATGCTCTGGAAAAGAGTCCAAATTCCGGAAGGGGAGACAGTGCTACAGATTGAGGAGCTTATTACTACCTCTACAACATTAAACGCAGTCAAGGAAGCAGTTGATGAAGGTAATTACAGCCCCGTGAATTGGGTGCCTTTTATCGGTGTTTTGGTTCATCGTCCTCCTGAGTTGCCCGTAAGTTATTATGGAGATAGGGGGGTTATATCTTTGATTGAAAAAAGGGTTTGGGCAGTAGAGGCAAGTGAATGCGAGTTGTGTGCCAATGGGTCTCAAAGGTTTAGACCTAAAACCCATTGGGCTGAACTAACTGGAAAGAGATAAAATTATATAGAAGCCCCGTATTTGGCGGGGTTTTTGTTTGTGTATATAAGACTGTTTGTAAAAGGCTAACTTTTACTATAGTATGTCAGTAGTATTTTTATATAGGAGAGTTTCGATGATACCACAAGATATTTTCGAAGAAATTGGGTCTACCGCAAAAGAATTAATTGATAAAATACGTGAAATTTCAAGACTGCAAAGATCTCTTTGGCAACAAGTTCCTTACCTTGCCTTGCAGGCCGATGGTAGGACAGGATATGCAGATCAGTATATGCGTGCTTATCGTTCTGGATATTGGGTAATAACAAGTAGTTGCCGTGATGGTTGTTATCATGTTTCTGTTGATTTGGAAACTGGAGAACTGGTTTGTCCGCTTGCTCCTGAAAGAAAATCATCAGATGAGGATGTTTTAAGAATTGCCTTAAGTTTGCATGAGATTGACGTTGAAAGAATTTTAAGAAAACTTAAGATTGCTTCCGAGAGGCCCTTTCATAGATCATATAAACAGGAAGACAAAGAAAGACGAAAAAGATTACAAGATTCAATTTTAGAACAGGGCAATATAACGCCAGATAGTTTTTCTAGGGTCTCTAGTTCTAAAAATATCCGAGAATCTGGTTTTAAAGATCCTGTTTTAGATTAATTTCTCTGTATATTTTCACAAACCCTCGCCGTTGTGGGGGTTTTATTTTTGCCTATTGTCTGGTTAAATAAAAACATGAATCCCCACACTCATGAAGAATTTGTCTTTGTATTGTGGGGTTTCGCTTGTAAAATACTGCTATCATTTAATTAATTTTTAAGAATATAATCATAGGTCAAGATTTGGCTTTAGATTTATTCTTAATGAGTGAGGGGATGAATAAAAAACAATCTGTAACCTTAGTATTTTTCGTAATATCTTTATTGCTTGGAACTTTTTTTGCAATCTATTTAACTAGGGATAAAAACGATGTTGAAAATAATGAAAATCTGTCTTTCTTTAAAGACGAAGATTTGGGGCTATATTTTGAATATCCTGCAGAGTTTGGAAATGTATCTGCTGATATATATGAACCGGGCAGAAGGCCTGGCGGAACAACGGGAAACAAATTGGTAGGAACCTTTTCTAATTTCTCAGGTCTTGAATTCGGGGGAATCACAGATGACTTTAGCGCTGGTAGAGAAGGCTTGATTACTGATACTAGAGGTTTTAGAAAAGAAGACGGAAAATATTATTTTAAATTTGTATCAGTAAAACCGGATATGAAAATAGAGCCATACAAAGTAATTCAAAAAGACTTTGGAGAAATGTTAATTTTAGATGATAAAAGTTTTGAAGGCGAAAGAAGTGGTGTCGAAGGTCCTGTGTTTGGGGTAGGCGAGGGCAGATTAGCAGGACTTGTGAACTTAAAGAGCGGTCAATTTTCAGGAATAGTTTTTTACAATTCCAATCCGGAAGAGCTTTCGTTGGAAGAATTTGAAAAGATTCTTGATTCTCTTGTCATAAGTCGTGCAAACTTAAAAACTTTTGTTCAGTCTAAATCACCAGTTAGTTATTCTATCGATATTCCAACAAATTGGTTTTGGCACGAAGTAGATCAAGGTGTGATTTTTACACCTACTGAAACAGTTCAAATTCCTCAGGATACCGAGGGGTGGGCGCTTGGTTCTTATTTTATTATCAACGTAGAAAATATTTTTGATTCTCCTGCTATTGAAAGTTATGAAGATTGGCTTGAGCAGAATGCTATGGCAGACAGAGAGGATATAACAATAAATGGCCTTTCAATGAAAAGAGCTGTGCTGGATGCTGCCGGTGCCAGCGGGCAGGCTATAAGATATGTCTATTTGGTAAATACTCAATGGGCTTTAACTATTTTGCATTTTCCATATGACACAGAAAGCGAAGCCACAAAAGTCTTTGAATCGGCAATCAAAACATTCCAATCTCCCGTGAAATAAATCAACTCAACAGTCATTCTAATATAAAGGATGCCTGTAAGAGAAAATGTCTTTGAGGCTGTTTTGTATCTTAAAAACCCCGCTATAGCGGGGTTTTTTTTGCTCGGTTGGTTTTGTTTTTATCTCCAGTTTTTTACTAATTGCCACTTGGTGTAGACAATAGCGCCTGTTGTGGCGATGGCTACTATTAATTGGATAATCCATCCTATAATAGGGATAAAGGAGAGTAGGGAGAACACAGTAACTCCCAGCAATATTGTTTTCCAATCAACCTTTACCTTGCCTTTGGATAACCACTTGTAAAGAATACTGCCCAGAACTACAGGAGCCATGAGGCAGGTAAATATCATTAGTCCCAAAATTCCTATAAGTCCTAGAAATCCAATTGGCGCACCTATAACAGTAACAAGAAGTATAATGGAAATAACTGGTGCAAGAATCATGAAGGCAAAACCTCTTCCGATCTCAACAAGTGTTTTGTCATAAACTCTTTCTACTAGTTCAACCATGTATTTCTTAAACATTAATCCTAAAATCAATGCTCCGGCTAAAATCATTAAGAATTTGGTTATAGTGAAGAATGCGAAAAACGCCCTAGCTTTTTCGTTTAGTTTATCTCGGCTATCTTTGATCCCTATTGGTTCATAAGTTAGCGTACCTGAAATATCAGCGCCATTTTCTACAATTGCTTCTTGTGAAGCGTGATATACGACCTCACCTGTTATTACTGCATTTCTACCTATGGTAACTTTGTCGGCATCTATTCTTGCTCTGCCAGTTACGGGTCCGTTTAGATAAACTTCTCCCGCTGCTATTCTAATGTCACCTTCAACAGATGTCTCAACATCAATATTTCCGGCTCCGGCTATCATATCTCCACCTACACTACCGCGGACAATCAATGTTCCGGCGGCCATTCTTATGTCGTCTCCTATGTTCCCGGTTATCGTTACATTACCTCCGACTCCTACAAGATCTTCTGATATAAAGCCGTCTACTATTATATTTCCTCCGGCGATATAGGCATCTCCTAAAACGTCTCCAGAGATAACCATAGTGCTGCCAGCTGAGTAAAGGTCATTGTCAACCACAACGCCTTTTGATACTCCTGTGCTTTTACCAAACACAAACTCTGCGCCAAATACCACAAAGGGCACCAAAAAGAGGAGAGAGGTAAAAGCGAAGTACTTATAAAATTTATTCATTTTTTTAAAGCAGTTGTCGTACATTTACGGCACGTACTTTGTTAATTACTTATACTGTTATTTTACTATTTTAAAGGTATAAAATAAACAATTCATGAAGAAAGTTAAGGATATTTTGTTGACCCAGTGGTTTGTTAGTATTAATATATAAGTAAATTAAGGACATTAAGTTGCGCTTTTGTTTTTTATTGGGAGTGAAGGATGAAAGGAATTATGAAAAAACCGTTTCTATTATTACAACTATTACAACTCAGGCCTAAAGATGCCAAGGCTTTGATTATCTCGGTAAAAAATGAAAAGACTTCTGTACCACTCGGGATTTTAAAGATATTATTTATTGAAAGATTCCGGAAATAGTTTTTTTTTGTTATACAGAACGAAGTTTGCTTCGTTCTTTTTGTTATTTTACCAAAGCACAATCGAGTGGAACGAGCTGAGTATTTGATTTAAATAACAACCCCTCCTTAATTTTGCCTTTAAAAATAGTTATTTGATATAAATTTATATTTTGATTTTAAACAACAATTGCGACGCAGTGGGCGAATAGTCCCGACCGAGTTTTGGCGAGGGAGTGTGTTGTCTTTGTCTTGTTTTTTGCAAAATTAAGGACGGGGTTATCCAATAATTATGTTTGACACGCCTAGTTTATTTGTGTATTATAATATGATTTTGAGCTTATAAATGTTGATCGTAATTTTATACCCAAATTTATTTTTTTAATCTTGGGTATTGATAAAAAACATGACTAAAAACAAAAATAACCCAGCAGAAGAAATAATTGAAGCTGAAAAAGAAGCAGAACTTTTAATTAAAGAAACCCAGGAAAACGAAGAAGGAAGACTTGAAAAAGCAATAAAAGAAGGTCAGGCCAGATATGAAAACGCTGTCGAATCAATAAAAAACGAGATTAAAGAAATGGAAGATAAGGCAAGTGCACACATAAAGAAAGCGGAGGAAAATCAAGAAAGTGAAACAAAATCAAAGCTGGAAGAGCTGGATAAAATAGGAGACGACAGAATTAATAAAATGGCCAATTTTGTTGTTAAAAAAATTACCGAACTTAAAGACTTTTAATTTTATAATTTTAAATTTTCAATTTTTAAATATTGTAGATTATTTTTTTAAAAATTATAAATTAGAAATTAAAAATTTGTTCTGTGCTTGCTGATATTGTAAAAATAAAAATTACCGCCCTTGAAAAGGAACACGATGAAATACTGAAAAAAATTCAGGAACTTGAGGTTGTTCAGATAGAGAGTGAGAAAGATGGGGGAGAGGAAATCCGAAGCCATATTGTTTCTGGTTTAGATTACAACATTGCTGAGTTAAGATTTGCTCTAGATTTCATTGCGCTTTATAAACCACCCCAGAAAGGTATTAAAAAATTCCTCGAAAGTGGAATTTTTATTAGCCGTAAGGATGCCATTAAAACAGCAGAAAGTTTTGATTATCAGACGGTTGTGAAGGAATCAAAGGATTTAGAGGAACAAATCAACAAGAGAGTTAATTTAATAGACAAAAACAATTCAGAAATCAATATATTAAGGCCATGGCACAGTCTTAATATAATACCGGGCAAAGAGTTGCCTGCTGGATATAAGATATCTTTTATTTTATTGTCTGAAAAAAGCGTTGATGAATTTTCGGACAATATTTCAAGAGATTTACCTTTTTCTGCCTTTGAAAAAACTAATATCGAAAACCAAGAATTATACAGTTATGTAATTCACAAGGAAGAAGATGAAGATAAGTTAAAGGCTTTATTTGAGACAATGCAGGTAAGGGAGATGGAGTTACCCAAGCTTGATATGGGTGTTTCTGAATATGTTGAAAATTTAAATAATAAAATCAAAGAATCTTCAACAGAGCTTAATGATTTGAAAAAAGAAGCGGGCAAGCTTTCTAGACACGAAAGAGAACTTAAAATTGTTCATGATTTTTTGAGTTGGCAAAAGATGAGAGCTGAAAACGAGCAGAAAGAAGGTAAAACAAATTCTACTTTCACAATTTATGGTTGGATAGATAAGGAAAATATTGATGAGCTCAATGTGTCTTTGGCTCAAATTACAACGCTGTATCACATAGAAGAGATAGGGGCCAATGATGAAGAGGTTCCTCCTGTTAAGTTTAAAAATACTTGGAGTAAGCCTTTCGAGTCTGTTACTAGTTTGTATGGCATGCCTCAGCCTTCAGAGCCAGACCCAACACCCTTCTTGGCTCCATTTTTCACTTTGTTTTTTGGTTTAGCTATTACTGATGCTGGGTATGGTATTGTTTTGGCTTTAATCTCATATCTTGCGGTAAAAATATTTAAAATTCCAAAAGAAGACAGAGGATTATTCGGAGTGGTGTTTTGGGGAGGTATTGCATCGGTTGTTTTGGGCGCTGTATTTGGCGGATGGTTCGGTGTTGAACTTTCGAAGATGCCAGGGTTCCTCAGAGGTCCACTTGAATCAATGCAAATATTAAATCCTCTTGAAAATCCGATTGCCATACTTTATCTTTCTTTGGTTTTAGGAATAATTCAGGTATTGTTCGGCCTCGGTATTAATACATGGTGGCAGATAAAAAAAGGAAAGATTAAGAGTGCTTTGTTGGGAAGCGGTTTGTGGCTGATTGGGCTTATTTCACTTTTGGTTTTTGCCGCCTCTTCAGGAGGGCTTTTGCCAGTAGCTCTTGCTGTGCCATTTAAGTATCTGACACTTTTGATAGCTGTTGGAATTGTGGTATCAAAATGGATGGCCGAGAAAAACAAATTGCTGGGATTGCCAATTGGAGTTTTAGGGCTTTATGATGTTGTCGGATATTTTTCAGATGTTTTGTCTTATTCACGTTTGCTCGCACTAGGATTAACCACGAGCATTATCGGTATGGTAGTAAATATTGTTGCTGGGCTTGCGATGGAGATGCCTTTTGTTGGCTGGCTGGCCGGTCTTTTGGTTTTGATTGGTGGGCATGTGTTTAATATCGGCATTAACGCTTTGGGCGCATTTATTCATTCAGGACGTTTACAGTATATAGAGTTTTTCCCAAAATTTATGGAAGGTGGAGGAAGGGCATTTCAGCCCATGAAGATGGAAAGCAAATATATACAATTTAACGAAAAATAATTTAGTTTTTAAAAATAAAATTTAACAAAAATAACTCACAAATTTCAACTCACAAATTTCAAGACTCTTTGTGATTTGTAGGTTGTATATTGTAAGTTTAATTAATTATGGAATTAGGAATTTCATTGGCTATTTTGGGAGCAGGATTGGCAGTTGGTTTTGCTGGTGCTGGTTCGGTTCTCGGCGTTAGTGCTGCTGGTCAGGCCGGCGCTGGCGTTATATCAGAAGACCCCGATAAGTTCGGGAAGGTTTTGGTCCTTGAGGCCCTTCCAGCCACACAGGGTATTTACGGTTTTTTGGTAGCATTTTTAATATTACAGAAAATCGGGCTGTTTGGAGGAGAGATTGTCGCACTGACAATGAGTAATGGCTTGAGCTTGCTTTTCGCATCTTTGCCCATTGCTATCGCTGGTTTTTCTTCAGGTTGGTACCAAGGAAAGGTATCTGCTTCAGGCATGAAAATAGTGGCAACACAGCCAAAGGCCATGGGTAAGGCAATTATTCTTTCTGCTATGGTAGAGACATACGCTGTGTTAGGGTTGCTTATCAGCATTCTTTTGATATTTGGTATAACAGTTTAGTATTACATAAATATCTAAACATCTAAACATAAAAACAATTGGCATAAATTCAGCTTGCTTAAATGTCGAAATGGTTAAATGTTTAATTAAAACTTGGCTTTATCTGATATATTAAAATCTATTAAATCTGACGCCGAGGCAAAGGCGGATGAAATAAAAGGAGAGTACGCTAAAAAATATGAAGCGCTAGTTTCGGAGTGGGATATCAAAACAGGCAATCGCAGAAAAGAACTTTTGGAAAAGAAACGAAGGGAACTTATAAGTAAAACACAAAGTGCTTTATTTAATTTTAAGCTAAAAGGTTCTGCAAAGATTCTTGATAAAAAAGTTAAAGTCTTAAATGATGTCTTTAACAAAGCAGAGAATCTTTTGTCAGAAATGAGTGAAGAAAAACAGGTTGGGCTTTTGGCTGAAGCATTAAAGAAACTGCCCAAAACGGAAGGTATATTGTTTGGTGCAGGCAACAACAAGAATATACTCGAGAAAGCCCTTGGCAAGAGCGGTCGAAACGACAAAATTTCCAATGAAATCTTGGGTGTTTCAGGCGGGTTTGTTTACAGGACGGATAGGATTGAGGTTGATATGACATATAAGGCATTGGTAGTAAGCGCTAGCGAAAAAATGAAAGAAGAAATAGCAGAAAATATTTTTAAAAATAATTAATAACAATTCATAAACAATAAATTGAATTCTGATAAATATATTACAATTAGCTCTCTTGTCTGGTCTCGTGAGTCAAAGATGCTCGATCACACAGATATAGAACGCATGGTTGATGCTCCTTCTTTTGATGATGCTTACAGAGTTTTAAATGATACAGATTACGCGGATAATTTATTAGATCTTGAGCCAGCACAATACAGAGATGCTATGAGGAAAGATTTTACAGAGCTTTATGAATTTTTAAAACGCGATATTCCAGATTATGACCTTTTTCGGTTGTTGTTTATTGAGAGGGATTTTCTGAATTTGCGTCTTTTGCTTAAAGAAAAATATTTAGGCGTAAAAGAGGTTGAAAGTTTTGAAGGAGAGACTGTTTACCCGCCGGAAGACATTAAGTCTTATATGAATGAAAGGAAGTCTATGTTCCTTGATGAAAAATTTAAAGATTTGATTGTGGCTGTAGAAAAAGAAGTTGAAGCAAATTCTGGCGCGCCCTGGATAGTAGATGTTGCTGTTACTAAAGCCATGTATCAAATGCAATATGAAATTGCCGACAATTTGGGCAATGAATTTATTAAAAGATCTATTCAAATTAAAATAAGTAATGCGACAGTGATTGCTTTTATGAGAGCTCTTAGATTTGAATTGCCGGCTAATGAATTTAAAAAAATGTTGAGTGATAATTCTTTTTGGAGCGTTGGTGAGTTGATGACTGCCTATGAGAGCGGGGAAGACGGTGTCACAAATTTTTTGGCAAGTTATGAGAGCAATGAAGTTAAAGAATCGTTGCGCGAGTATTTAGAAAACAAAAATTTATTTGAGTTTGAACGTGATTTAGATAATTATTTTATTTCATATATTAATCAAGCGCGATATTTAAGTTATGGACCGGAACAAGTTTATTCATATTTCCAGAGGAAACATTCTGCTGTTATCAATATTCGTTTGATAATGGCAGGCAAAATGAATGAAATTGATTCAGGCGAGATAAAGAGAACACTAAGGGCTATATAACCTAACATTACCATGGATTATAAAATAGCAATAATTGGATCAGGTGAAGCAGTAATAGGGTTTAAAGCCCTAGGTTTAGATGTCGTCCCTGCGGAAACTATTGAAAAAACACTGGAAGAACTTATTAAGCTTTGCGATAGTGGAAATTACGGAGTGATATTTATTACCGAGGACTGGTATGTCAAACTATCAGGCGCTGTTAGCGAGCTATCAAAAAGAGCCTTGCCGGCATTGATTGCTGTTCCATCCCACAAGGGTTCAACAGGTGCCGGTTTGGCAAATATAAAAAAGATAGTAGAAAAAGCAGTAGGGTCGGACATTTTATCAAATTAATAATTAATTAATAATTAAAATAATTAATATGAATACAAAAACAGGTACAATCAAAAAAGTTTCAGGTCCGCTTGTAGAGGCTTCAGGCATGGAAAATGCTAAGCTTTATGATGTTGTTAAGGTATCCGATAAAAGATTAGTTGGTGAAATAATTGAACTTCATGGCGATGTGGCATCAATTCAGGTTTATGAGGATACTGCAGGTTTGATGCCTGGTGATCCGGTTAGCACAACCGGCATGCCTCTTTCGGTGGAGTTGGGTCCCGGTCTTTTGGGAAGCATATATGATGGTGTTCAGCGTCCGCTTCCGGGAATTGCTGAATCAAGCAACTCTCCATTTATTGAAAGAGGAGTAGAGGTTCCCGCACTTGATCGCGGAAAGAAGTGGCAGTTTAAATCTGTTGTTTCATCCGGAGATATTGTTTCACCCGGAGATCCTCTTGGTGAAGTTCAGGAGACTGATTTGTTTAAGCACCAGATAATGATTCCTCCCGGTATTTTTGGAAAAGTAGAAAAAATTGAATCGGGCAGTTTTACAGTAACCGAACCCATAGCGGTTGTAGGCGGTAAGGAGATTTCAATGATGCAGGTTTGGCCAATTAGAGAGCCAAGACCTGTTAAAGAAAAGCTGGTTTCGGTTGAGCCGTTAATCTCAGGCCAAAGGGTTATAGATGCATTTTTCCCTGTGGCAAAAGGAGGCACAGCTTGTGTGCCCGGTCCGTTTGGTTCCGGTAAAACTGTTGTTCAACACCAGCTGGCCAAGTGGTCAGATGCCGACATTATTGTTTTTATAGGATGTGGTGAAAGAGGGAATGAAATGACAGATGTTTTGTTGGAATTTCCCGAACTTAAGGATCCAAAAACCGGAAGACCATTGATGGAACGAACTATTTTGATAGCCAACACATCAAACATGCCCGTTGCTGCTCGTGAAGCATCTGTTTATACAGGTATTACAATTGCTGAATACTTTAGAGACATGGGTTACAATGTGGCTTTGATGGCTGATTCTACATCTCGCTGGGCTGAAGCACTTCGTGAAATGTCAGGAAGGCTGGAAGAAATGCCTGGTGAAGAAGGGTATCCTGCTTATCTGGGTTCAAGGACAGCAAGTTTTTATGAAAGAGCTGGTTATGTTAGGTGTCTAGGCACTGAGGATAGAACCGGTTCTCTTACAGTTATTGGTGCTGTATCTCCTCCGGGTGGCGACTTGTCTGAGCCGGTAACCCAAAACACCTTGCGAGTCGTTAAGGTTTTTTGGGGATTAGAAGCACAGCTTGCATACCGCAGGCACTTCCCGGCAATTAACTGGCTAAACAGTTACTCTTTATATTTAGATGAGATAGGAAAATTCATGGTTCAAAACGCCGGTGATGATTGGCGTGATGTAAGAATTAAAGCAATGGAAATATTGCAAGAAGAGTCTAAGCTTCAGGAAATTGTTCGCTTGGTAGGTATTGAGGCATTGTCGGAAAAAGAGCAGTTAACTCTTGAGACTGCAAAATCAATAAGAGAGGACTTTTTACAGCAGAACGCTTTTGATGATGTTGATACTTATAGTTCAGTTAGAAAAATGTACTTGCTTTTAAAGGCGATAATAACTATGCACAGACTGTCCGAAGGAGCTCTTGATAAAGGGGTTAATTTGAAAGAAATTCCAACAGATCTAAAGGAAAAAATTGCTAGAGCTAAGTTTGTGCCGGAAGAAAAACTCGGAGAGCTAGAAGAACTTATTAAAAATATGTCTAATGGTTTTAATTTTAAAAATTAATTTAATATAAAGTAATATGACAAAATTTTACAAGACAATAAGTGACATCGCAGGACCTCTTATGGTTGTTGAGGGGGTTGAGGGCGTTGGCTATGAAGAGGTGGCCGAAATTGAATTAACTGATGGCTCTAAAAGAAGAGGTCGCGTGCTTGAAGTATCTGGAGACAGAGCAGTCGTTCAGATATTTGAAGAATCAAGAGGGCTTGCTGTAGACAATGCAAAAGTTAGGTTTACGGGCAAACCAATGGAGCTCGGAGTATCAGATGATATGTTGGGCAGGGTGTTTGATGGGGCTGGTAGTCCTAAAGACGGATTGCCTGCGCCGATTGCTTCAAAGAAGCTTAATATTAATGGTTCTCCTTTGAACCCTTACTCAAGAGATTTCCCTAATGATTTTATTCAGACTGGTATCTCTACAATAGACGGTTTGAATACTCTGGTTCGTGGGCAAAAATTACCTATATTTTCTGGGTCTGGACTTCCGCACTCTGAAGTTGTGGCTCAAATTGCTAGGCAGGCAAAGGTAGTAAGGGTAGATGGTAAGAGTGAGGGCGATTTTGCTGTAGTGTTTGCAGCTATGGGTATCACATTTGAGGAGTCCGAATATTTTATCAATCAATTTAGGCAGACTGGAGCAATAGAAAGATCAACGCTTTTTGTTAACCTAGCTGATGACCCCGTAATTGAAAGAATAACTTTACCTCGTTTAGCTCTTACCGCTGCAGAATATCTCGCATATGAAAAAGGTATGCACGTTTTAGTTATTTTAACTGATCTTACAAACTATTGTGAGGCATTGAGAGAGGTGTCAGCAGCAAGAAAGGAAATACCCGGTAGAAGGGGATACCCCGGCTATCTTTATACTGATCTTTCAACTATTTATGAAAGAGCTGGAAGAATCAAGGGCAGACCGGGTTCTATTACTCAAATCCCTGTTTTAACAATGCCTGAAGACGACAAAACCCATCCAATCCCTGACTTGACCGGGTATATTACGGAAGGTCAGATAATGATGTCCCGTGATTTATACAGAAAGGGTATTTATCCTCCTGTTGATGTTTTGCCTTCTCTTTCAAGACTTAAGGACAAAGGCATAGGAGAAGGTAAAACCAGAGAGGACCACTCGGGTATTTTGAACCAGCTTTTTGCTGCTTATGCCTCAGGAAAAGAAGCTAAGGAATTGGCTGTAATTTTGGGAGAAGCAGCTTTATCTGATGTAGATAAAAAATACGCTAGATTTGCCGAAGCGTTCGAAGACCAATTTATAAGACAAGGCGCTGATGAAGACAGGAGTATCTTAGAAACACTAACCATAGGATGGAAGCTTTTATCTATCTTGCCCAAATCAGAACTTAAGAGGTTGAAACCAGAGTATATTGAGAAGTATATGAAACAAATTATTTAATTATCTAATTTAAATTATGGCCAACAAGCTAAATGTAAATCCTACTCGCCAAGAGCTCTTAAAATTAAGGGCCAAGTTGGTAACCGCCAGAAGGGGATACAAGCTCCTTAAAGAGAAGCGCGATGGCTTGATGAAACACTTCATGAGCATAATTAAGAAAGCTCGTGATTTGAGAGAGGTGATTGAAAGTGATTTAGGGTTAGCGTTTTTCTCGTTTATTTTCAGCTCGGCCAAGATGAGAAGATCTGTAATTAAAGAATCTTTTTATTCGCCGGGTCAAAAAATAAGTCTTAAAGCTGAGGCAAAAAATGTTATGGGTGTTCAGGTTCCCCAATTTGAATATAAAGAAGAAGGACAAATATTGTCCTATGATTTATTTACGACCAGCTCTAGCATGGACAGGGCTTTGAGAGTATTTTCAAAAACATTAAAAAATATGGTAGAACTTGCTGAAACCGAACACTCGGCAAAACTTTTAGCAGAAGAAATAGAAAAAACCCGCCGAAGAGTTAATGCTTTGGAACATGTTCTGATCCCAAATATTGAGGAAACCATGAAATATATTACTGCAAAGCTTAACGAACAGGAAAGGTCAGCGTTTGTGTCGCTAATGCGAGTAAAATCCGGTATGGTTTAAAGGCTAATTACTACATTAAAATAGCCCCTCCTAGGAGGGGCTTGTTTTTATAAAAAAAGCACAGAGATAACTCTATGCTTTTTTGTTTCGTGCTGGTTGCTATTGTTCCATATGCTTTTTTATTAATCCCTGCAATTCATTTATGTGATCTTTTTTGTCTTTTTCCATTTTGTCCCAGAATGCTTGGCACTCAGGGCATTCGCCAGCATCTTTTTCGTAATTGTTTTTGATTCTCCATAATGATTTATGCTCTTGGGTTATTTGAAGCATTAGGTTGTACAAATGATTGTCAAACACTGATTAAGTTCAAAAATAACAACTTGAATATCAAGGTTGACTTGATATTCAATATTTAATTTTTGAGATTATTTGTTATATTATCTGCAAAAATTTACTGTATTATCGCACAACAATGACCCGTAGGTATTGCATCCAGAGGGGTGCTCTATTTGGTTGCAGTGATCAAGATAGCGTCCTTGGGAATCAAAATAATAAGATGTTTCAACAAATGAAGACCCATTTGTTACTCTCCATATTCCATAATCACAAGAATATGCCCTGGGGTTTACTGGTTGAAATGTAATTTTTATACTATCAACTGATAGTGATTTCGAAACTTTTGCTGAGCATAGGTCCCTTACTATTTTTGGTGTTTTGGCGTTTATGGAATTGTTGAATATTGTTTCCCAAGGCCAGAGGTTGTTTATGTGTGCAAATGCAAGATATGTTATGGCAAAACCAGAAAGCAAAATCAAAAAACTGGCTAATCTTTCTCGGTTAGCGGTTTTTTGGCTTTCCGCTTCGGGTGTTATTTGATAGTTCGTCTGAGAATCAGAAGAAGGGGGAGATGGTGGTCTTGGCGGCGGCGGTTGGTTGGGATAGATTGTGTTTAATTGTGTTTGATCGCTCATGGAGGCTTTAATTTTTTAGCTAGTTATATTATACCACCATGTTTTATAGTATTTATCCACTAAGTATATAATTTTATAAATTAATTAATGTTATAATAATATAGATGGCAAAAAGTGAGATAACAGAATATATAAAACAGGCTAGACAAACAATCGCGGACGACTCTTTGATAAAAAGAGCTCTTTTAAGTTCTGGTTGGCAAGAGCAAGATGTTGAGGAAGCTTTTAATGAAGTTGATGGTAAAAAAAGTATTCCAGAAAATGATTTAAAGTCGGCAAGCGGTGGAGAAGTTAATCAGACATTTGGCGAACAAGCTCAGCCAAAAATTCAGAGTAGTGTTGTTTCCTCGATTCCTAGAAAATCATCTGCAGGTAGAAAAGCGGCTATTGTGTTTGTTGTACTTCTTGTTTTGGCTGCGGGAGCGGCTGCAGGATATTGGTATTTGGGGCAAAGCACTCCAGAGTTTGTTTTGATAAATTCATTAGAGAAATTAAGCGAAGTTAAATCAGGGAAGTATTCGGTAACTGTTAATGCTGATTTCTTTATTGGCCAGTCAGCCTTTAATCAGGAGGATTCAAATATTAACGGTTTTGTTAGGTCCAAATCTTCTTTTGCTAATATATTGTTGAGCTCACTTGTTCTAGATGCTGTAGAAGTGGCCCAATTTTCTGGAGAGGTTTCAGTTCAGGAGCAGGGGCACGGAGACGTGGGTAAATTTAATGGATTGAGTGGTTCGTTTAGATTAAGTTCAGAGGGAGTTTTTGACCATTCAATTCCAGGTAATGAAAAGTCAACATTCCAATTTGATATGAGTGGAAGAATTGATGTAGGAGATTTTGTAAATTTTTCAGCTCAAACAATAAGTGCGGGTCACAAATTTTACATAAACCTATCTGATTTTGAGTTAGGCAATAATAGCGAGAATAGCCAAGAAGTAAATAATCTTTTTGTGCCAGTTGTAAATAAGATAAAAGGCCAATGGTATGAATTTGATGCTACCAAAGTACAGAATCAAGGCGTAGGTTTAGATATAGGCGGTAAACAGCTGACGGATGAAGAAACTCAAATGCTTATAGACAAATTCAAAGAATCAGGAATTTTAAAACTGAGAGATGAATTGAGCTCCGAAAATATAGATGGCATAGAGACGCGACACCTAAGATTTATTGTAGATAGTGAAGCCCTAGTTAAATATATTAGTGAAGTTTTACAAATTCTAGCTGAAGAAAAGGGAATTAGTTCAGAATATTCTAATTATTCTGAGCAGCAGATGAACCAACTTTTATCTGCCATACAAATGGCGGGAGATATTTGGATAGGTAAAAATGATTTGTTGCCCAGAAAGATAAGTATTGACTTACTGTTTATAGATCCTCAGGAGACGTCAACTGTAACTGCTACATTTGCATATGGGTTTAACGGATTTAATGAGCCAGTTTCAGTTGCTGTTCCTTCTGGGTCTGTTTCAGGCGAAGAGTTGTTTGAGGGATTGATTGGAAGTATATTTTCTGGAGATACAGATGAAGATGGGCTATTAGATAGTTATGAAAGCATTTATGGAACTGATCTTGAAAATCCCGATACCGATGGGGATGGTTATGATGATGGAGAAGAAGTGCTTAACGGATTTGATCCAACAAAGCCCGGGTCTATAAGATTGCCTGGTTTTTAGATTATTTTAAAAAGATTTGTAACTCCAAAGGCTGAGAGGGTATTGAAAACTAAGTTGCCCGCTAATACGACTGGAAAAATGTGTTTAAAACGATACCCCATAAATCCTAGCGGTATAATTATTACTTCATTGGGAGCCGGTATAAATGCCGCATAAATAAAGAGTAGGGTCACAACACCAAGATTGTATTTTTTTTTGGTGTTCATTATTTCTTTTATGTATCTTTTAATTTTATTCTTGTCCCTTGCTAATCTATTGCCAGTGCGTCCTATTATGTAACCCAGTCCATCTCCGATTGTCATACCAGCAGTGATTATAATGATTGAGCTCCAAAAACCTAGTCCAGCTCCGGTGAATACTGGTAAAAAAGTAATAGCTGGCACGGGTATTACGATGTTGAATCCGCTTATTATGGAGATTAAAAACATTCCGGCATAACCATAACCAAATACCAATTCTTTTACCACGTCATTTTCTGCCAAAAGCTCTGAAAGCCAAAAAGATAAGGCCAGCAAAACTCCAACAAATATTATTACGAAGATGCTTTTCTTGTGCATAATTTTAATTATAACAAAAGACAATTTTAAAATTAATTAATATCGGGGGATTAAAATATTTTTATTATTTTTTTAGAAACATGGAATTAATCGGAGAAACATTAGATGTTGTTGGTAAAATCATGATTGCTTATACGGCAATCATGGTTCATTATCGTTTCAGACAAGAACACCAAGTTGATGATGCTGTTTTTAAGATTATGCGTCGTGAGCACGCTATTGGTATTTGGGGCATAACAATGATTGTTGTCGGGTATATTATGCGTTTGCCTTTTATTATTTAGTGTAATTTTGTTTAAATTTAAAAACCCCTCCGCCTTAGGCGGAGGGGTTTTAGGTTAATATCAAATTTTTTCTCCCCATCCTTTTGCTTCTAGCCCTTTTTTCGCAGCTTCTTGTTGGGCCTCTTGTTTTGATTTGCCTTCACCTTCAGATATCTTATCTTTTTCCAAGAACAATCCTACCTTAAATGTTTTGGCATGGTCCGGACCCCATTCATCAACCACTTCATATGTAGGGGTAATACCAACTTTGTCTTGAGCCTCTTCTTGGAATAAGCTCTTATAATCTTTGTAGAGTTTGTTTTCTAGTATATCGTCAAGTTCGGAAATAATAAATTTATTTATGAATTCCGCGCATACCTTATAACCTTGATCTAGGTAAAGAGCTCCTATTAGTGCCTCAACCGCATTGGCCAGTATATATTGTCTTGCTCTTCCTGTATCTCGAGCTTCGCCTCGTGATAAAAGCACATTGTCATTCAGGCTGAATTTAGACGAAATTTTAGCTAGCATTATTGAGTTTACTAATGCTGCGCGCCAATTCGTCATTTCGCCCTCGGGTTTGTCGGGGTATTTGGTGTATAAATATTCGGTTACAACCAATTCTAAAACCGCATCACCTAAGAATTCTAGGCGCTCATTGTGATCTAAATGCCATTTTGTATTTTCATTGAGATATGACCTGTGCGTAAGGGCCTGTAAAGCATGGTCCTTGTTTGAGAAGGTTATGCCGATATTTTTTTCTAAATCGGCCACTTTATCTTCGTGCATAAAAACTAGAATCACGAAGCATGAATCATGAATTGTAATTAAAATTCATAACTCCTAATTCCTGATTCCTAATTCAAATTTATTTTTAATTAACTTATTCTGTTTTTTTATCTTCAGATTCCTCTGGGTCAGGGGAATCTTCTTTTTCTTTTGGCTTATCATCTTTGCCTGGTTCACCGATTTCTCTGTAAATAGTTCCCAGTACTCCATTTACAAACTTGCCTGATGCATCACCACCGAATGTTTTAGCAAGCTCTATTGATTCATTTATAGCTACTTTTGGAGGAACCTCATCTCTTTTCCCAAATAGAAGTTCATAAATACCAAGGCGTAATACAGCTTTGTCTACCATCGCGATTTGTTTTATTGGCCACTGAGGAGCGGCTTTTTCTACGATAGCGTCTATTTCTTTTTGTTTTGAGATTGTTCCTTCAACTAGTGATTTAACAAATTCAATATGCTCCTCCTTTAAGCCGGAAGCAAATTCTTGTATGTTGTGTTCGACAATTTCGGGAAGTTTTTCATTTTTTTGCCCACCAAAATCCCACTCATAGAGTGATTGCATTGCTATTGAACGTGACAAATGTCTTGAGGCCACTGATACTGTTCCAATATACTAGTGGTGTTAATTGTTAGAACATCTTAGCATCACTAGTATCAATTAGTACATTAGGATCGGTTTTTCTTTTCTTTCTTTTTTAATTCTTTTTCTAATACGTTTACTGCTTCTATGTTTTTGTAAAAACCACAGTTAGGGCAGACACGGTGAGGAGTTCTAGCCTTTCCACAGTGGCCACATGAAACCAGCACTAATTTCTTTAGTGCTAAGTGGCTTCTTCTGCGGTTACTACCGCCTCTAGTTTTGTGTTTCTTTGGTTCTGGCATGCTGGCAGATCTTTAACGCAATGATTTTTCTACTGCGGATTAAAAATTTTTGCTCTAAACTATCAAAATTTGTTCAACATACGTCCAGTATGCATCTCAAATTTTAATAGTTTATGTCTAAAAATTTGAAATCCTCGCTACGAAAATCATTTCATTAAGGACCTGTATAATACTTAACAATATAGCATAAAAATGGATTATATGCAAATAAAGACCCCGCCAAGGCGGGGGTGCATTTTTATTCAAAATGAGGAAATTTTACTCTGTGGGTTTCGGCACACATTATGCAAAAAAGAGGGAAAAGGGGCATCATAATAATAAAGGATAGTGCTTTCTTCATGGCGTCCTCCTCGTTGTGTATGTTTTTGTCAGGGCTATAAACCCATTTTTTCTTTTACTTCTTTTAGTGTACTGCTCACTATATTTATAGCGTTTTCTTCAGATTTAATCAATGTTTCCTCTACTTCATTTGGATTTGAATTAATTTCTTTATATTTTTCTTGGAAGGGCTTTAAGAATGATACAACAACTTCTGCTAAATCGTTTTTAAATTCAGAATAACTTTTATTGCTATATTGTTTTTCAAGTTCAGGAATTTCTTTGTTGACCACCAAGCTGAATATTGAGAGAAGGTTTGAAATTGCGGGTTTTTCTTTTATATCAAATTTTATCTCGCTACCTGAGTCGGTTACTGCCTTTTTTATTTTATTTCTGACCTCATCTGGTGTATCAAGTAGCATTATTGCTTCATCTCCGGCTTGTCCTGAGCCTGCCGAAGTGGTTTTGGACATCTTGTTGTTTGGATTTTGAAGAGACATTATGCGAGCTCCTTCAATCTTGGGCACTTTTACAGAGCTAAATGTTTCTCCAAACATAGAATTAAATTTCTTGGCTATCTCATTGGTTATATCAATGTGTGCCATTTGGTCAGCACCAACAGGTACGGTCCCAGCTTTATATGCGAGTATGTCTGCTGCCATAAGTACTGGGTAGTCAAAAAGACCTATATGATTATACTTAGGTGATTTTTCAAGCTGTTCCTTGTAGGTTGGCAGACGATTTAACCAACTGATGGGTGTGATTGTGTTAAAAAGCCATGCGAGCTCTGTGTGTTGGGGGACACGAGATTGGCGAATAAGTAATATCTTTTTTCCGTCCGGATTAAGTCCTGCAGAAATATACTCCGTAGCTACGGACAAAACTTGATTTCTGTATGTTTTTGGATCATAAGGCGTTGTGATGCCGTGATAATCCATAACGCCAAAAACCGCCAGCTCTGTATCTGGTTTATTTTGTAATTCAATCCAATTTTTAACAGCCCCAAGGTAATTGCCTAAATGCAAATTACCGCTGGGCCTGATTCCACTAAAAATACGCATAATCTTAGTTTGCCAAGTTTTTAGTGATTTGCGTGCTTGTTTAAGTTTGAGGCGGAATTTAGCATTAGTACGAGGCGTACAAATAGTACGTTGAGTGCTAATGCTAAAGTTCCAACGAAAAAATTGGACAAGCCTCTGTGGTTAAATTAGTCTAAGCCCATTATTATTGGGGCTTACTAATTTAACACGCAAATCACAAGATTAGATTTCGATGACAACCGGCCCCTCACTTTGTTCGGGATCTCTTTGTGATTTAATGAACCTTTTATATTTCAATCACAACCGGCAGAACCATCGGTCTTCGTTCTGTTCTTTGGAATAAGAATAGACCTATCTCGTCTCTTATAAGATCTTTTATATAGTCGCGGTTTATTGGTTTTGTAGTTTTCTTTTCAATTAAGTGTCGCACTTTTTTGCGGACTTCCATAAGGAGGTCTTTGTTTTCTTTAAGGTAGACAAATCCACGTGAAATAATATCTGGGCTAGATCTAACTTTTCCTGTTTTAAAGTCCACTAAGGCAATTATAACAAACATTCCGTCTTCGGCTAGTACTTGTCGGTCACGAAGTACTACATTTCCTATATCACCAATACCAAGGCCATCAACCATTACATTGTCAGCAGGTATAGTTTTTTTATCTAGCCAGACTTCGCTTGGAGTAACATGAACTATTGAGCCATTATCGGCAATTATAATATTTTTTTCAGGTACTCCTTCTTCTTGGGCCAGATAACTATGATTTACCATCATTGAGTATTGTCCATGAATAGGCATAAAGAATTTTGGTTTTATGAGTTTTATCATTTTTTTCAAATCATCTTTGTGGCCATGTCCCGACGCGTGGATGTCCATCATGCCGTAATGATACACCTTGGTTCCCATGCGATAAAACAAATCTTTGATTCTTTGAACTGACCTTTCGTTTCCAGGAATTACAGACGAAGAAAATATAACGGAATCACCTTTGAGAAGTTTAATATATCTGTGTTCTCCTGAAGCTATGCGCATAAGCATTGCTTGGCCTTCGCCTTGAGCACCCGTACCTATTACGGTTATTTTTTCCCTGGGGTATTTGTCGATTTCTGCTATAGGCAAAAGGGTCTCTTTTTTAATATTGATTTGTTTTAATTCTTGAGCAATTGCAACATTATTTTTCAAGCTAAATCCATCCAATATAACCTTGCGTCCGTATTTTTCAGACAAAGTTATTAATTGTTGTATACGGTTAATTAGAGATGAGAAGGTGCTAGCTATTATCATTTTGTCAGATTCTGCAAAAATTTTGTCTAAGTTTTCTTGTATTACGGTTTCTGACATTGATGGCTCATCTTTTTCTGCACCTGTTGAATCAGCCATCAAAAGATCAATGCCTGCGTCGCCAATTTTATCTAATTCTCCAAAGTCAACGGGATCTTGATTTAGTGGTTGAGGATCAAATTTATAATCAGATGTGTGAAAAACAGTGCCTGCGGGAGTGCGAATAATCAAAGCTAAATCATCCGGAATAGTGTGGTTTATTAGAAATGGCTCAACTTCAAAGTATTTTCCAAGTTTTACCTTTTCTTTTGGTTTTATAACTTCAATTTCCAGTTCGGGCAGATGTTTAAAATCCTGATGCCTTTTAAGTATAATTCCTCTTGTTAGATCAGCGGTATATATGGGCGGATTTCCTATCTTGTTCATTATATAAGGGATAGCTCCTATGTGATCTAAGTGTCCATGTGTAACAACCATCCCTTTGATGTGTTCTTTTCTGTTCTGTAAATAGTAGGTGTTGGGAATGGTGTAATCAACTCCAGGCATGTCGTCTTCAGGGAATCCCAATCCGGCATCAACTAATATTATTTCATCTTTGTATTCAAAGATGGTCATATTTCTGCCGATTTCACCAAGACCCCCAAGGGCTATTACTTTAAGCGAATCAATCTCAGCTTCTGTGTATCTTTCATGCTCTCTTTCTACTTTTGGAAGACGTTTTATTGGACGCGCGAGATCGCGTCTGTTGCGCTGATAACGATTTTTTTTTCTTTGGGTGTTGGGTTGTTGGGTTGAACTGGATGACCCTGCTCTAGGGGCTTGTCTATTTGTAGGTCCCATTGGTCTGGTTGTCCTCATGTTTCTGTTCCCCCTGCTTCGATTTGGTCTCCCTGAGGATGTGCTTTGGGACCTCAATGTATTAGGTTGGGGAGGTTGGGGGACCGTGCTTAAAACAGCCTCAATTTGTGAGTCTGTATCATTTATTTTATTTTGTTCTTTCATTTTTTCTAACGAGAAATTTAATTCTTCTTTTTTCATATTATTTTTTAATTATTTAATTTGTTGCCCCGTATTGGCGGGGTGTATCTGCCTGTCAATGTCTAGTGCCGATGGTGGGAGTTGAACCCACAAGCCTTGCGACATCCCGCCTTGGCGGGATGTGTTTCATACAAATGGTGGGCGAGGAGGGATTTGAACCCTCACAGACTTACGTCCATAGCGACCTGAACGCTACGTGTCTACCAATTCCACCACTCGCCCTCCATTTGTATAAGTAACGCACCACATCGGCGTCAGGCACTGGCGGGCAGGTCTACCAATTCCACCGATTGGGCAATATGGGAAATTACAAAGACCAAGTGTTATTTAAATACTCTTTTAGTATTTATGTACCACTTATTTATGTTGCCGAATCTTTCTGATGGAACCGATATTATTTTTGTATTGTTATTTTTTATTTTGTCTGGTTGAACATAAAGATAGTCAGGACTATATAGGAAAACCGCGGGGGCATCTTCAATAAGAATATCTTGGAATTCTTCATATACTCGCATTCTTTCATCAAAACTTACCGTTTGCCTGGCATTTTCCAGCAGTTGGTCAGCACTTTTGTTATCATAAAGCGATAAATTTAATCCTGGGTCTTTTTTCTCTGAAGAGTGCCAGAAACTAAAAGGATCAATGTTTATATTCAACACCTCTCCAAAAAGAAGTGCTTCGTATTGTCTTTCTTTTATGACTTGTTGTAATTCTGGCAAAGGCAGAACTTGCAGATCAACGCCTACACCTATTTCTTCCCACTGTTTTTTAATTTCGGTTGCTATATTAAGCAATTCAGGCCAGTCAGAGGTTGTGAGTTCAATTCTTAATTCTTCAATATCTTCTTCCTCACCCTTGAATCTAAAAGGAGACAGCTCTCCTTCGTCTTTAGATGTTCCCTCTGAATTTTCCGGAGATTGCAAAAGCCAATCTTTTTCTTCCAGTAGAGATATTGCTTTGTTTTTGTCATAGCTATAAGAAATAGACGGTGATTTTAATCCTAATAGGTTTGATAAAATGGGAGAGTTGACAATTTCAGCATTGCCACCGAGGATTTCATTTGTAAGTTCTTGTTTGTTTGTTGCGTAATTTAATGCCAGTCTTACATTTTTGTCGGATAGGGCACTGCTTTGATTTTGGTTAAAAAATACACTGAAATATCTAGGAAGCTTTATCTTATTTATTGTTGCTCTTTGTTTGAATTTGATTTTTTTAAGTCCCTGTGAAGAAACAGATAAGCTATTTATGTCCCCATTATTCTTTGCATCTAGCATATCTTCTTCGGACATATAGAATTTAAATATAATAGTTTTTATAAAAGGTCCTTCGTCGTGGTATTCCTTAAATGCTCTTAGTTCATATTCCTTAATGTTGCCAAACTCGTCTTTTTTAAGTTTTTCAAATTTATAAGGACCTGATCCTATTGGTTTTGTGTTTAGGTCGGATAAGCCGAAATTTACAGGTTTAACATTTTCCCAAAGATGCTTCGGTATTATCCCAAGCGTTGTGTTATTCAAAAAATGCGCATACTGGTTTTTTAACTTGAAAGCTATTGTTCTTGAATCTATCTTAGAAACCTCAACGCCTTTCCAATTAATTATGTGCAAACTGTTATAGTTTTCGTTTTGTGCTGTTAATATGGTGAACACTACATCGTCTGCTGTGATTGGTTCATTGTCGTGCCAAAATATGTTGTCTCTTAAAGTAAAAGTATAGGTTAGTCCATCATCTGATACATCATAGGTTTTAGCCAAATCCATTACCAATTCTCCATTTTCGTCAAACTTTGTTAGACCCGAAAATATAAGCGCTGTTATGTCTCTGTCGGTATCATTTGCCTGTGCTAACAGGGGGTTGATATATTTAGGTGCTCCTACAATTCCTTCTGTAAATGATCCACCATATGCAGGTGCAGAATCAGTAAAGTGCAAGTAGGCGGTAACAGGCATTGAAACAAGAGATCCTAAAGCTATAACAATTAGAACAATCAATGTATGACGTTCTTTTTTTGATAAAAGTTTGGGAAGTTGTGATAGCTGTTTTTTGGTAGGAAGAAAACTAAAAACTGAACCCTTTTTGGTTTTTTTGTGGTCGTCACTCTCTTTTTTGGGAGAAGTGAAAAAATCGTCTAAGAGTTGATCGTTAATAAGGCGTTAACTTTAAGTTACGAAACTTTATCTGTATTTATCTGGTTATTGTCAGTATGATTCCCACACGGGCGAACGTAGACAGAGAAACAAGTTTCATAGTTAAAGCTTGTTATAGAAACAAACGAGTTACAGATATTGCAAAAAATAAGATTGCCAAAACTATCGTTGCTGAATAAAGCACTTTTTCAAGACCTCTTTTGGTGGAATAAGCACTACTGTCTCCACCAAAAGCGCCTCCAAGGCCACTACCTCTTTGTTGGAGTAGGATTACAACAACTAATAGAACAGATAAAACAATTTGTATTATAGCAATAATATCCATATAGTTTTGATTATTTTTTAAAAATAAGACCTATTATTATATTTACTAAGGAAACAATGATTGTCGCCCAAAGTAACGCATAATAATTATCAAAAAATACATACCCGGTCAATTCTCCAGCAATCCATATCATCAAAGCATTAATAATCACGACAAAGATTCCCAGTGTTAGCAATATTACCGGAAAGGTAAGAGCTTTGATCACCGGTTTTATTGTCATGTTAAGAATGCCTAAGACTATGCCAGTAATTAAAAAACCTCTTACGTTGCCACCGATAGAAAATCCATTTATATAATGGTGAGCAACGTAAAGAGCTAGAGAATTGCCTAAAAGACGCAATATAAGTGTCATGTATAGCTTAAATCAATATTAGCACAATTATTTTTTAAATACAACCCTCAATTGACTTAAAACAATTCGCGGTTTATATTAGGAATATTAAAGGTTAAGGCTCTTTAAAATAAAATTTTTATTAAAGGAGGTAGAAGCTATGCCCAAACGCAGGATTAAGCTTGTTGAAAGGACGGTTATTGTTAACATTGGCGGTGGCAGAAATACCGACCAAATCATTAAGGATGCAAAATGTTTAAAGGGAGAAAACAGGATTGCTTATATTGATTCTGGGATATCCCAAAAGAATATGCCATCAGGGTTTGGTAATAACCGTATTTCAATCTTGGAATTTTTTAAATTTGCAGAGGGTGTTTCTTCTGTTGATATGGAAGATGTTTGGAAGGAGTGCAATGCTAATTACAGGGGTTGTCCCACATATGAAGATGGACTTAGATTTCAGGAGGCTTTTCCTAATGCTCAAATTGAAGCTCCGCGTATTTTTTTACCGGAAAGCCCTTGGTGTAATGAAAAGGGTTATCCAATGGCGCTTTATCTTTGGGGTGATTCCAAAGCGCGTCGGATAGATGTTGTGGATGAATTTGACCCGGATTATCTTTTTGCTCGTCGCAAATATATGCCAATAGATATTTTGTAGTTTCTTTTTACAACTTAACCCTGCATCAGAATTCGCCAATCGGCAGATTCCAGATGCTGGGTTTTTATTTTTATATACTAAATTTTACAATTTTTTATTCAACAATCCGTCTAAGGGGAATTATTAGGGCATCTCGTTCTATTTTTGTTTCTGTGAATTCTTTTTCAGTTAAATAAAATACGTTTTTGGTTTTTTGTTTTTCTTCTGTGGCTGTGTCTGAGAAAAACATTACAGTTTGAGCTGGCAAAGGCAGGCCGTCTACAATAATTTCATCTTCTGAATTAACCAAGATGTATTTTTTTACATCAGGAGAAATTCGATTTATTTTTTGAGCTATTTCAAGTTCTGTTTGGTTGAAGGCGTGATAGACTTCTGTATGATTGGCCCATTTATTTAAATATTTATCTGAATTTACAAAAGCAATTGCCGATAAAAGTACAATAATGGCAAAACCTGCCACAATACTGCTTTCACTCAGGTGTCTATGCATGTGTCTTACCTTGTGTATGGAATCCCTATACTCATATTCACGGCTTAGGAGTTCATAAAACCACCACATGCCCTCAGCTGCAAAAATGTAAACAACCGGAGCAACAATTAAAAGCCAAAGAGAATTTGGTGCATCATTCACAAAAAACGAAGGCAACATACCAAGCATAAACCAAGATAGCATTAGTGTCTGCGCGGTTGACCAATGCCCGTGTTGGCGCTTCATTCTGATGCACTTGAAAATACTTCTTATAAGACCAACAACAAAGAAGGCTCCAATTGGCCAGAGAAGCAGGGGAGAACCTGAAAAATTATGCAACCAGCTTTGATCGCCCTTGAAATTAAAAGAGGTTAAGGTTTTGCCAATATTGTTTAGAAATTCTGATAATAAATTTTCAGAACCAAAAATTAGTTCTGTTTTCATGTGCCCTGCAAAATCAGCCGATCCCGCAGAGATATTCCATATTATCGGGAAGGCAGCAGTAAAAGCAGTTATTGCCATAACCGTGGCTCCGATTTTGATGCTTTGCTTTATGTTTTGGTACTTGCTCCATTCGTTGTGTTTTTTTGCATAATGTAGATAGGCCCATATTAATATAACTATCAGTATGGGCATTATTCTAAATGAGACATGGGTATAAAAACCTAATCCCCAAAAAATACCGCTTATAAAAAATGGAACTACATGGTGGTTTCTAAGACCATGCCACAAAAAATATAAAGCAAACACCAGTAATAACGGTTCAAGAATTTGTCCGAAACCTATCCTTGAGAAATTAATATGCCAAAAAGATGTCGCCAGCATAAAACTTGCCAAAAAACCAATCGTTCTACCGAATATTATTTTTGTAAGAAGAAATAATCCCCAAACAGTTAGTATCCCTGCTATTGCAGAAACCAATCTCATGGCCCAGGCGCTCTTGCCAAAAACATAAAAAGACCCCGCAACAAAATTTGTATAGAGTCCATTTTGTCCGCTTGTTTCAGGGGACGCAAAATTATATTTTCCTGCATCAAGAATCTTTGTGGCATCATTTGCGTTAACAGCCTCGCCACCGCTTAATGAAGGAGGTATTAAATCTAAATGCCACAGTCGGGAAAAACAGGCTATAGCTAAAATTATTAAAATTATTATCCATTCCCGTCTCATGTGATTAATTTTACCATATATTTAAAATATGTGGTAATAAAAATTGACTTTTCGAGCATTTTTTGGAAACATATATCTGAGTACATTTACATATTAATAATGAGAAAAGAGGTGGATCATGGTACAAAGAAAGGCCTTAACCTTAAATGATTTTTTAGAATATCTGAGTGTCTTAAAAGATAAGCTTAACCCCTCAGACAATCTTGCCAAAACATTAGGAGCTGTTATTGAAAAGCTGGAGGATGACTTCAAAAGTGGTCAAGATGGTAAGAGTATAAATGGAGTTATCCAAAAAGATTATAAGGTAACAATTTCACTAGCTACTTTTAAAGATCTTTTTGGTCTTTTGAAAAAACTCGAAGATAATTTAAAAAAAGAAGTCGAAGAATTGGAAGGTCAAAACGAAGTCCTAAAAGAAAACTTCGAAAAAGCCGCGAATATTATCAGGGAGCTTCTTAGCCCGGGCCATATTTTTGGTGTTTTTGAAAGCATGGAAGATCGTGGTGATATGGGCTATTGGCTTATATTGCGTGATGGTCAGAAAATATTTTCAGTAAAAGTTCTCAGTGAAGAAGTTGAGAATTTTAAAAAGGCTAAGAAAGGTCAATATGTAAGAGCTACAAATACTCAAACCATGGATGGTGAAAGCAAGGTGGCTTTTGAATTAATGGATCGTTTTGACACACAGGGTGAAGTTAAAGCCGTTATTGAAGTTATCGAACCTGATAGATTAAAAGTCGGTGGTGAAGACGGTCCTGAGACTATAGTTTCTGTAGCAGAAAATGTTGATTTTTCAAAAATAACCCCCGGAGATACAGTATTGATTTCTAATAACGGTTTTGCAGTGGAAATTGTTAATAAGGTTGCTGTTTCTGATCTTTTGCTTAGAGAAGATGACTCTAGCATAGGATGGGAAGATGTCGGCGGTCAGGAAGAAAATATTGCAAAACTTAGAAAAGAAGTAGAAATTCCCATTCTTGACCCTGAAGCTTCTAAGCTTTTTGACACTGATCCGCCCAAGGGTGTTACATTAGTAGGCCCTCCAGGTTGCGGAAAGACCATGATGGCTAAAGCAGCTGTTAATGAGACGGCTAAGTTTTTAAGAGAAAAATCAGGTAAGAATATTAAGGGGTATTTTATTCTCGTCGGCGGTCCCGCTGACGTTTTAAGAGGCATTGTCGGACATTCATCTGGCCGAATAAAAACAATTTTTTCAGTCGCCAGAGAAAAGGCCAAAGAAGGCCATCTTGTATTCATTATTTTTGATGAAGCAGAGGCTTTGCTTAGAACACGAAGCGGTGGAATACTAGACGCAGGCGTGGGAAACACGGTTGTTACCCAATTTAACTCCGAGATGGACGGCGTTAGGGATTTATCAAATGTGATTGTCTTTCTCTTAACAAATAGGCAAGACTTAATTGACCCTGCTGTGTTACGGCCAAAAAGATGCGGTGATCTTATTTTAAAAATCGGCAGACCCGATACTCCTGATAAAATCAAGGAGATTATGTTAAAACACTTCAGAAGACCAGTAAAAATTCATCAAAAATGCATTGATGAGCACGGTAGTGCGGAAAAGGCTCTCGAATTCTTTATAGACAAAACTATAGAAGAATGCATGAGTCCGAATAAAAAGATTGCCGAATTGGAATATAAAGACGGGACAAATGAAGTGGTAACTCTGGGTCATTTAATGTCCGGAGCTATTATTGGAGGTATAGCGGCAAGAGCAAAAAAAGAAGCTCGCAACCGTTACATAGAAAGTTCTGAAGAAAACAAAAGTCAAGAAGGACTTATACTGGAAGATTTCATATTTGCCTTGGATGTTCTATATGAAGAATCAAGACTTATGACACCTCAGACAAAAGAAGCTTTGGGTGATTGGCTTTTGGTTAAAGGACGCAAAGGTAAAGAAATCGCAGAAGTTATAACGGAAGAAGAAGGTGTTGTGGAAGTTTCAAAATATTCTGGCAAAATGCAGTAGTCTTAATAATGATAATGGCCCCGTTTCGGCGGGGCATTTTTTACACAAAGGAGGTGAATTCATGAGAAAGGTGGTAGGAATAGAAAATGAATTAAGAGCTGACGTAGGAAATAGTAAAAGCCAAAAACGTTTTGAAGATTTTGATATCCCGGCATTAATAGTCGGAAAAGCTGCTTATGTTCAAGAAGCTATTTTAAATCCCCAAGATGATGACCCAGATAGTTTTACATGTAAGAAAATTAACGAGTCTGTGAAAATGCATGAATCTAAAGGCGATCCTCGTCATCGAAGCGTACGATCGATAGTAGAAGAACATATTAATAGGGATGAAGAACAAGATTTAGAACCTGAAGGCCTTAACACGATGTATAGAAGAAGGTTCGGTCTTTCTGGGGGCTATTCTCGTTCCGGGTTTAGAGTTTATCTTGATGGAACCCACCCCGAGATATGCACTCCTGAGTGTTTAACCCCTTATGACATAGTTTCTTGGGATAAGGCGGGCGAAATTATTATTGATAAAGCAAGAGAAGAAGCCGAAAAACAAATTGGAAACAAGATTACGGTTTATAAAAACAATAGCGATGGATTTGGCCACAGTTGGGGTACTCATGAGAATTATTTTGTAGAAAACATATTGTTCGATCTTTTAACCAAGAATTATCATCTTGAGAGGCCCACTTTGGCTTCTGAAATTTGGAAAACTTTTATTGTTACAAGATTTATTTATTGTGGCTCAGGCAAGGTGGGAGCAGAACACCTTTGTAAACCCGAGGCTCGCAACAAGTTTTTGTTGTCACAAAGAGCAGAGTTTTTTGAATGTGATTTGGGTATTCAAACCACACATCATAGACCCCTAATAAATACAAGAGATGAGCCCTATACATCGTTTGAATATGAAAATAAAGGGAAGAGACTACATGTCATAATTGGTGATGCCAACATGTCAGAAGTTGCTACTTATTTAAAAACTGGCATGGCCATGCTTTTGCTTAATGCCCTTGAGTGTAGAGGAGGTCTTTTTCTAGGACACAAGTTGCCTATTTTGGTTAACCCGTTGAGCGCCTTGGGAGAAATCTCGTTGGATACCGGGTGTAAGAAAGAATTAAAAGTTTATCACAGGGGTGATATAAAATTTATGACAGCCATAGATATTCAGGGAGTTTTCTGTGAGGAATTAAGAGCAATCAATTATATCAATCATCAGGATGCACCTTGGGCGCAAGATGTTATTTCCTTAATGGAAGATGTTCTTTTTGATTTAAAAGAAGATCCTTTCAATTTGGTTGGTGTATTAGATTGGCCTACAAAATTAGCATTAATGGAAGAATTTCTTGATGACAACAAACTTGATTGGAGCAGGGTTAAAGCAGATTCTGAAGTTTTTTCTAAGATGAAAGGGTTGGATACCGCTTACCATCGGCTTGATGATAAGGGAATATATAATCAGCTTTTAACCCAAGGAATGTTTAGAAGAATAACGGACAGTGCAACTGTGGAAGGTTGTTGTGTTAACCCTCCTCAAAATACCAGAGCAAAAATAAGAGGAGAAATCATTAAAGCCAATACGGGAAATATTGCCTACATAAATTGGCATTATGCAGAACTTGTAAATCCTAGAAGGATGGTGTTTTTTTCTGATCCTTGCGAACCAGAAATCACAAAAGAAAGGAGTAGAAAATGAGAAAAAGGATATGCGGTACAGAAACAGAATATTCGTTTTATATTCTTGATGAGGATGCAGATTTTTTAGATTTAAACAGACACAATGGCACTAAAAGTATTTCTTGGAAGGATTTGTTTGATCGTGAATACGCAAAAAAATATTCTTGTCTTGAATATTTTTTAGGATCTTCAAGTAAAATGTTTTTTCTAAATGGCGGGTGTTATCATAATGATAATGGTTCCGGTGTAAGCATGGGGAATTCAAGGGTTGTGGGTGTCCCGACCCCAGAATATGCTACTCCTGAATGTGTTTCTGCAAGAGATCTTGTTTTGCATGAAAAGGCGGGTGATATAATCATGAGAGATCTATTGGGATTAGAAGGGAAAAACAAAGACTCGGTTGCCGTTTACAAACACGTAAGAGGCCTTGCGCCAAGCGAGGGTCCAGATTCTGATTCATATGATTCAACTTCGGGTCATCATGAAAACTATTCAATCACAACTGAATTTGAGTCAAGCTTGTCGAGCTTATTTATTGAAAGCGGTGCGGTAGGACTTAATATGGTCCAAAAAATACTTTCTAATTTTCTCATATCAAGGATAGTTTTAAGCGGTTCCGGTTGGTTTTCAATTGGGAATTTTAGTCTTAATTCGGAATATCCTTTTCAGCTAAGTCCCAGAGTTAGATTTTTAGATAGGGTTTTGTGTCAGAGCACTACGAGCAATAGAGGATTAATAAACGTTGGCAGGAGAGAACCTCTCATTGGGACCTTGTCTGGTGGTTTGGGTCCTCCTCCTTTCCAGAGAGTTCATATTATAGGGGGTGACAGTAACATGTCAGAAACATCGATATATTTAACAGCGGGTATGACCATGCTGGTTTTTAAAATGACGGCTTCTGGAATATTAAATAACATGCCGTCATTTCAAAATCCTATTGATGCATTATATAGGTTTAATTCTGATCCGACACTTCGTATTGTTGCACCCTTGGAAAAACCTAATTATTTTTTTGGGGGACAAGAAACAACTGCAGTTAGTATGCAAAAATATTTTTTGTTGAAAGCTAAGGATTTCGCAGAAAGTCATAATCTTTCAGAAGAAGAGGAGGATATTATAAAATTATGGGAGGAGTGTTTAAATATGCTAGAGGACGATTTTCGTTCTTTGGCGGGTATATTAGATTGGCCTACTCAATTTTGTTTAACCGAGGATTTTTTAGAACAGAATGGATCAAGCTTCGATGGCTTGAGAATAGATTATTGTGAGCGCGGTTTATATCCTGGCGATTTGGTAAAAAAATGTGTCGGTTTAAACCTCAATTACCACGCTATTACAGGCAAGGGAATTTACAACAAATTAGTATCTGAAGGAATGATGACTAGAATTGTAAATGACGAAGAGATTGAGCTGGCAACTTTGGTTCCACCCGGAGACACAAGGGCTTGGGCCAGACATATTTTTTTAAAAGTTGTCGAGAGAGAATTTCCAAAATTCGAAATCCTTACCGTTGATTGGGATAGGTTAATTTGGAAGAAAAGAGGGCTGTATTATGATGCTAGAATTGAATTAACTGATCCATTTGTAAAAAACTATAAGATGTTATATAGTCTTCTTGAAAGAGATTTTCCAGAAACTTTTAGGGAGGTAATAAAAGATGTCGCTTGAAGTTCAGAAAGAAAGAGAAAGACAAAATTATAAGCCCGGAGATAAGGGTGATAAGGGTTCTGAGGAGCCATCAAGACAAATCAGAAAATCATTTAAGGATCTTTTAAAAAAATCCGAGAGAGAAATCGAGGAATCAGAGCAGCATGCTAAAAGGAAAAAGAAAAGCGGAGAATAAAATTTAGTTCTTTAAAAAAGGCGGCAACCCGCCTTTTTTTTGTTGACTGGGTGTATCTTATGATGTAGTATCTTTTATGAGCAAAGAACTTTAAAAAACTAAGGAGATATCATGGAATTTATTAGAGCCGAAGACGTGTTTAGAGATAAAGAAAAAGAAATAATGGCTTCAATTAATGCTGGTTGTTCAGGTGGGTCTGTTTTTCCATATTTTCATGGCACTACAGACGTGGGCGTTGTATATAATGGAGGAGTTATTTTAGCTTCTGATGGCCGTGCCGCTATGGGTAACTTTATTATGTCTGACGAGTTTCCCAAGATTTATAGATTAGATAAGCATTCAGCTGTTGCTATTGCTGGGGCAGTTAGGCCGTGTCTTGATTTGGTGGGTCTTTTAAGGGCTAGATTTAATTATGAAGAAGATTTGCGTGAAGGTGATTATATACCGCCAAGAACCAAAGTAAAGGCGATATCAAATGCCATAAAGAGAATTACACCCCTTGTTAATGTTAATCAAGTTGTGGCATCTATGATTTTTGCTGTTTTTGATAAAGACAAGAAAGACCCTTGCGGTAGAATGTTCCAGGTTTACCACGACGGCACAATTGCTCCAGAAAAAGCATTTGGGAGTCTTGGCTCAGGCAGTCAAAGGGCGGTTTCTGCGATAAGAGTCATGTTAAAAAATTCAAACCCCAGAGATCTTTCCGAATTTAATATTAAATCAATGGCAGTTCAGGCTCTAATTGCGGCTAGCGAGGGAGATTCAGGAACTGGTCCATCGATATCCATGAGAAAGGTTTCTAATGAAGGTGTCTCGGAAATTGATAGTGAAGAAATTAACTCAATTAAATCACGTATTGAAAGAGGAGGATGACCATGGATTTAATGATCAAATTTCATAGCAGTTGTGAAAAAAGAGCGGGTGAAATAAGGAAGGATTTAAAAAGTGAAACAACGCCAGCGTTTGTCATTAGTTGCAGGGATGGTATTTTGAGTGCAACTGTAAGTGGTAAACGAAAAGGCCATAAGATTTACAGAATGTTGGATAGGTCAGTTTTCACTGGCGTCGGTTCAGTTTTGGATTGTAAAAATCTTTATGCCGCAGCTAGTTCTAGCGCTAAAGTTCAGGCCCACATGGAGAGATCCAAGGGCGATGTTTCTTATATTATTGAAAATATTGTAACAAGTTTATCAAGTCAGATAGCAAATCAATTTAGAAATCTTTATTCTAATAATTATTTCAGAGCAGAAATAGCATTTACTGTGATAGGACAGGATCCCGCGGAAGACGAGATTTGGTGCGTTGATTGTACGGGAGACAATACCTTAAGCAGTAATTTTGCTTGTTTGCCAGTTGATGACGAAATGGCCAAGGTTTTGGGAGATGACCCTGAGCATACATGGGAAATGGATATGAAGACGGTATTTAGGGACATGGTTTATGGATCTTTGGTAAAGCATGTTAAAGGAGACAGAGGACCGGAAGTCGTTGTTTTAGATAGAACGAAAATGGAAGAAAAAAAATTCGGAGATGTGTACAAAAGATTAAGCCAGGAACAAATTTCTAATTGGCTTTCATGAGCCCCGCTGTGCGGGGTTTTTATTTTGCTTAATTTCATATTGGTGTATAATTAAAATATGACAATAAGTGAACCAAATCAACAATTTGAAAAAGAGATTGAACAGCTAGAAAAGGAACTTGCAGCTAAAAAAGAAGCTGCGAAACAGCGCTATGAAAGAGGAGAAATAGAGGAGCCTCTTTACGAAAAGGAAAACCTAAGAGATGTAATAGGTGAAAAGCTGGGTAAATCATCTCATGAGACAGTTCAAGATGACGACAATCAGCAACAATCTCCCGAACCTCCCGAGGCTAGCGGTGATGCTTTGTCTTATCTTTCCAATGAGCTTCGTGGGGAAGTTCAGGAATTAGTGAATATTGCATTTGAGGAATCAATAGATGATGCCATAAAAAAAGCTAATGCTACAGAAAATTCAGCTCTTATCGATGCTTTTCATGATATTCTAGTAGATGAGTTGTACAAGCATCTCGTAGATAGAGGGAAACTCAATGAATTGTAGAATTTTAAATTTTTAATTTTACAATTTTTATTCAATTTCTAATTTCTAATTTTATTTTTATAAAGCCAATTGCTTGAAAATTAATTAAATGAGAATTTATTAAAAATTATAAATTAGAAATTTAGAGTTTTGCCCATAATAACTATTATAATTCTTGTGGTTATTTTAGTAATTCTTGCGATTGCTGCTTTTGTGTCTTTGGGAGGAATGAGGACAAGAGGTCAGCTTGAAAGAGCGTTGAATATGACGCTTTTTTTGGTGAGATTACCAAGAGAGGCTCTGAAACAGGAGGGGATTCAACCCAAGCAGGAAAAGGAATGGGTTTCTGTTTTTGAACAGCTTTTATCTGGTTTTTCAAATATTCATGCAACAGGATGGAATAAATTTATTTATGGAGAGCCTTATGTTTCATTAGAGTTAGCGGTTCATCACTCGGGAGAGGAGATACACTTTTATATTGCTGTGCCGAGATCCAGCGAGAAAACAATAGAAAAGCAAATTAACGGAATTTTTCCAACAGCAGATGTGAGTCATTCAAGAGATTATAATATTTTTAATCCGGATGGAGCAGACGCAGCTGCATATGTGACATTTGAAGGACCTCAAATTTTACCTTTTAGGACATATCAACAGCTTGAGACAGATCCTTTAAGTAGTATCGTTACATCGATGTCACAACTTGAAACAGAGGGGGAGGGTGCAGCAATGCAGATTTTATTGAGGCCTACCCACTCAGACACAAAAAGCTTAGCTCAGTTGGCGGTTCGAGAAATGAAAAACGGTTATAAATTAGACGAAGCACTAAGACGAATAAAGTATCCTCCAAAACAGGCAGCAAGCAAAGAAGAAGAAAATAAAAAGCAGGAAGAGAGAATGAAACAGGTAACGCCGGGAGATGGGGACATAATAAAAGCCATTGAGGTCAAATCTGCCAAGCAGCTCTTTGATGTAAATATAAGGTTTATAGCATCTGCCCATGATAAAAAAAGAGCAGAGCAGATTTTGGATGGAACATTGGCGTCTCTTGCCCAGTTTTCAACTGCGAATATTAATTCTCTAAAATCATGGAAGCTAAAAGGAAGAGCATTCAAGGAATTTATATATAATTATTCTTTTAGGCTTTTTGATAAAACCAGAACCGTTGTGATGTCAACGGAAGAAATTACTAGCTTATATCATCTTCCCACAGGATTGTCTCTTTTGCCTCGTGTTAAATATCTTAAATCAAAACCAGCAGAAGCTCCACATGGTCTGCCTGTTTCAGGAATTATGCTTGGTAGGAATATTTTTCGCGGTGGAGAAACTATAGTAAGAATGTCTGAAGAAGACAGGCGAAGGCATCTCTATGTGCTTGGTCAAACTGGTACAGGCAAGACAACACTGATGAAAGCAATGATTAGACAGGATATAGAAAGCGGCAAGGGGGTTTGTGTGGTTGATCCTCATGGTGATTTTGCTGAATTTGCCTTATCTATTATACCGGATGATAGAAAAGATGATGTAATATACTTTAATCCTGGAGACGTTGATATGCCGATGGGTTTGAACATGCTTGAAATTGACCCGAAACATCCTGAACAAAAAACAACTGTTGTTAATGAATTGTTCGGCATAATAGACAAGCTGTACAACTTAAAGGAAACCGGAGGTCCGATGTTTGAAAAATATTTCAAAAATGCCGTCTTGTTATTATTGGACAATTACGAATATGAAATACCCACTTTGGCTGACATTTCACGTGTCCTTGTAAATCCTAAATTTAGGGCTGAAAAATTAGCTAAAGAAACAAATCCTCTAGTTAAAGAATTTTGGGAACTTGAAGCGGAAAAGGCAGGCGGGGAAGCTGCTTTAGCAAATATGGCGCCATATATTTCTTCAAAGGTGGACACTTTTGTTTCAAATGAGTTTTTACGTCCGATAATTAACCAAAAAAATAGCGCTTTTAATTTTAAAGAGGTTATGAATGACGGCAAGATTCTTATTGCCAATTTATCAAAAGGCAGAATCGGGGATTTGAATGCAAATTTGCTAGGCATGATAATAACAGGTAAGCTTTTAATGGCAGCTTTGGCTCGTGGTGACATGCCGGAAGGCCAAAGAAAAGATTTTTACTTGTATATGGATGAGTTTCAAAATTTTACAACCGATAGTATTGGCACGATATTATCAGAAGCTCGCAAATACCGTTTAAATTTAATAATTGCTCATCAGTTTATAAAACAGCTCAGAGAAGATATAAAAGATGCGGTATTTGGCAATGTGGGTTCAATAGCTGTATTTCGTATTGGCGCTGATGATGCTGAATTTATGAAAAATAAATTTGAGCCTGTTTTTGGTGCACATGATTTAATGAACATAGACAACCTGAATGCCTATTTGAACCTGCTTGTTAATGGTCAAACCACAACTCCATTTAATATAATTATTGATACAGGAGGAGTTTTTGGCGAGGGTTCGAGTGATAAGGCTGAAGAAATAATAAAATATTCTAGAGAAAAGTACGGCAGACCACGGGAACAAGTTGAACAAGAAATTCGTAAAAGTCGAATTATTGTTTAATTAAAGCGTATTGGATAATAAAAAAAATATAATTATAGCTATTTTATTAGGAATTGCCACCGGCATAATATGGGCCGGAATTTTTGTTCGTTTAAATGAGGTTTCTTTTTTGGGTGATTTGGGTTCAAATATTTGGTTGTTAATTTTAATTTTTCCTTTAATTTTTGTGTTAGGTATTTATTTGGGCAGATGGTTATCTGGTTGGCATTCTTTTTTTGTCCCATTTTCCCGTTTTGCCATAATTGGCTTTTTAAATACTGGTGTTGATCTTGGTATTTTGAATTTGCTTATCTATTCCAGTGGTATGGAAATAGGATTGGCAATCTCTGTTTTTAAGGGCATATCTTTTCTTGTTGCTACTACCAACAGTTATTTTTTTAATAAACATTGGGCATTTGAAGCCAGAGACAACATGCAACAAGGCGTAGAGTTTGTTAAGTTTTTTTCTGTTTCTATTATAGGAGTATTGCTTAATGTTTCAGTATTTTCTGTACTCGTTAGCTTTATTGGAGCTCCTTCTGGTTTGAGCCACTTGGTTTGGATTAATGCAGCGGCAATTATTAGTACTATTGCCAACTTGATATGGAATTTTATCGGTTATAGAATGATTGTGTTTAAAAATATATAAAAATGGCTGAAAAATTTGGTGAATCAGAACAATTAGAGGAATCAGAGAGATTAATGCAATTAGAACATAATGAAGAATGGGCGTCAGAAGTACAAAACAAAGAAATTTTGGAACTTTATAAACCAATTAAAAATATTTTAGAACAAATTAAAAACAGAATTCGTGGGGGAGAATATTCTTTGATTATCGGAGAGGATGCTTCTGGCAGGGTGCCCGCCCTTATTGTAAGCCATGTTATTAAGATGGTTTATGAAAAAAATGGTCACAAATATCCTGAAGTTAAATTTTTTGCTGGAGGACGAAGGTTGTTTTGGGGAGAAGACGATGCTTATTTGGGCAAGATTGAAAGTATAACTGAAAAATTATCCCATCAAGACAATTCTCACAAAGTGCTTGTGGTTACGGATACAATAGATACCGGTGCCTCCATAGAGCCTATTTCAGAAGCATTAAATAAAATCGGTATTAGATTCGATGTTATAACGATAGGTCATTTAGGCAGCGTGCTTATTGGTGATAAAAATTTATTTGATGCTGAAGATGTTTTTTCAGGGGGCAGTCACATACCTGAAATACATGGTAAGCATAATTTATCAGGTGTTAAAAAAGAAAGGTGGTATGTTTTTTCTGATAAGGTAAATTCAGAAGATTTTGATAAGTCTTCTCGTTCCGATATTAAAATTATTGCTGATAAAATTACAAAAGATGTTTTTAGTGATTGATTATAAATTATGTCCCAGGTTTTATACAGAAAATATCGTCCCCAAACCTTTGATGAGGTTGAAGGACAGGAACATGTAGTTCAGACACTCAAGGGAGCGGTTGGTTCGGGGCGCATAGGGCACGCATATCTTTTTGCAGGACCAAGAGGAACAGGCAAAACAACAATGGCTCGTCTTTTAGCAAAAGCTTTAAACTGTGCCAAAGACGGACAGTTGATATGCAACAAGTGTTCTAATTGCAGCTCTGTGAATGAAAATCGTTTTATGGATTTGATTGAAATTGACGCCGCTTCTAATAGGGGGATAGATGAAATAAGAAATATCAAAGATTCGGCTCAGGTGGCCTCATCTCATGGAGGCTATAAGATTTTTATAATAGACGAGGTGCACATGCTTACGCCTCAGGCTTTTAATGCGCTGCTCAAGGTACTTGAAGAACCGCCTTCTCATGTTGTTTTCATTTTGGCAACAACGGAACCTCACAAGGTTATAGATACAATACTTTCAAGAGTTCAAAGATTTGATTTTAGAAAATTAACAGACTCACAGATTGCTTCAAAGATAAACAGGGTTGCCAAGAAAGAGAACATTGTTATTGATAGCAATTCCGTTAGTCAGATTGTTTGGGCATCTGAGGGGTCCCTTAGGGACGCTGAAAATGCCTTGGCAAAATTAGTGGTGTTTACAGAGGGCAAGATTACTTCTGATTTGTCTTCTCAGATTCTTGGAATTGTGCCATCTCAAACAAATAAGGAGTTCTTGGAATTTCTTTTCAAAAAAGATACCAAAAGTGCTATAAAATTGGTGGGGGACATATATGAATCAGGTCTTGATCTTGAGAATTTTGTATCTCAATTTTTGCTTTACTTAAGAAGACAGCTTTTGGAATCATTTAATGTGCCCCCCGGAGAAGGTTTTGAACCAGCATTTTTAGCATCTGCCATAAGGGCATTTATAAAAACGAAGACAGAGCTCAAGACATCGCCCTTACCTCAATTGCCAATAGAGCTAGCCGTGTGGGAAATTACACAGGCTGGCAACAAATCCGTATAATGAATAAAAGCGATAGTTTAACAGAAAACAATAACAATTCTCATTCTTTTTTATCCAGACCTCGTTTAAGCTTTAAACGTTTTGTTTTTTATTTTATTACTCTTGCAGTTTTAATCCTTATCTATATAAAGTTTGCGGAGTTGCAGTTGATCGGGTCTATTTTTGCCAAATCTAATCTTTATTGGCTATCGTTCATCATAATACTTGCTGTTGCCAGCCATTATTTTCAGGCCTTAAATTATAAGAAGGTTCTTGAAATAAAGGATCAGAATATAAAAATAACAGAATTATTTCCGATGGCTTTTATTGTTCAGTTTATAAATCATGCCCTGCCCTCCGCCGGATTGTCGGGGCAGGTGTTTTTTATTCAATTTTTAAAAAAATACGGAATGAGCGTCTCGCAGGGATTAAGCAGGGCGTTGCTCGAGATAATGACTCTCTACATGGCGTTTGGTACATTTTTCATTGCATCATCAGTCATGATTTTTTATACGGATATACTCGGTAGTCACCCGGAGCTTAAGTTTTTTATTTATGCCTTTGTTCTTGTGGCTACTGTTGCTGTGAGCATATTTTTAATGCTTCAAAAAGAAAGCAGGGGTAAGATAAGTAGGTGGGTTGTGGGTAAACTTCATAAATATTTTGAGGAAAAAAAGAAAGACAAGGGCGATGATGTAACTGATCACAGCATGCACATCTCAGCTATCATAGACGAATTTAAAAGTACCTTTAGTTATAAGAGTCTCGAAAAACATCCTAAACCTTTTTGGCTTGCTTATTTTTGGCACAACATGGTTTTTTTGGCTAATGTTTTCATGCTGTATTTTATAGCTTTTGCCATAGGCAACCCAATAGGGTTTAAAGTTGCTTTTATTGTGTTTACTCTTGTTAAGTTTATTTCTATGGTTGCATTCGTCCCGGGAGCGCTCGGTGTTTTTGAGGGAGGCATGACCTTGATATTGATAAGCTTTGGCGTACCAGCTCAGCCTGCGTTTGCCATGACCTTGCTCTTGCGTGCATTTACATTCTGGTTCCCAATGCCAATAGGGTGGATATTGTATAAGTGGCATTTTCACAATATGGAGATAGAAAATCCATATGATGATTTAGTTAAGGATCATCAAAGATAAACATTTAGTAAAAAGCCAGCTCAATATTTGGGGAGGGCTTTTTTGTTGAAAAGAAGCTATTTTTGGGGTATTATGGGAACATCCTGCCAATTTGGTAGGTGTATTGTCGGGTGGTGAAATGGTATCACGCTTGGTTTTGGTCCAAGTATTCCAGGTTCGAGCCCTGGCCCGACAGCTGATTTTTAAGCGTAAAAATCACGTCGAAATTAGCAAATTTCGACGAGGTATTATCCCGAGGAGTATTGTGACGAGGTGGGTAGTTTTTAAGCGTAAAAATCACGTCGAAATTAGCAAATTTCGATGTGATTCTTAAATTATTACTTTCCAAAAATGAAATATTTTGTATATATCGTAGAATGTGCCGACAAAACTTTATATGTTGGTTGTACGAACAATCTAGAAAGAAGAATTAAACAGCATAATGAATCAAAAGGGGGAGCGCATTATACAAAGACAAGAAGACCTGTCGTTTTAAAATACTCTGAAGAATTTTTGACATTGCTTTTGGCGCGTGGACGCGAAGCTGAAATTAAAAGTTGGCCAAGAGATAAAAAACTAAATCTGATAAAATAATTTTTTAATAATTAACAACATGAAAAATATTGCGCCGGACATTATGAGGCAAAGGCTTCTTGTAGAAGCTAAATATACAATAGATGTTTCAGAAGAGACCGTGAAAGATTTTTTATTTGCTCTTACTAAGGAATTGAAACTCCGTGTTTATGGAGACCCTATTGTTCATACTGCAGACGGGCATGGGAAGATAGAAAATTCCGGTTACGATGCTTTTATCCCATTAATAGACTCTGGTATTTATATTGGCGTTTGGACCAGACAAAAGTTTTTATCTTCTGTAATTTATACATGCACAAGTTTTTCGCCTGACGATGCCGTAGAATTCATTAAAAAATATTTCAAAACAACTGAGATTGTATTTAAAGAATTCTGAGATTGTTACAAGAGAAATATAATAAAAAACTTCTCTGCAAAGAGCTGTTTTTTTGTCGGATCTTTGTTGTTTACAAATAATTATTATCATGTTTAAATAATCTTGCGTTCTTTAATATTTTAATGAGGAAAGGAAACTACCTTGAGAGAAACAAAAAACTCAGCGATTATCGGTGTGGGTCTAAGTAAGATAGGTAAGTTTCCGGAGACACCCGTAACTTCTTTAATGGTTGATGCATTTTGTAATGCCATTTTAAATGCTAAATCTGATATAAGAGAAATTGATGCTTTGATTGTTTGTTCGACCTTGGTTGAATCTAATTTTATGACCGCTCACAGATTGGCTTATTTTTTGGGAATATCGGGACAACTTTCAAGTTGCTACACTGTTGATGTTGGTGGAGCCGGGCCAGTTAGTGGCTTAATTCTTGCCAACGATCTTTTGGTGTCAGGTAGAGCTAAAAATGTTGCGGTAGTTGCCGGTGATAAAGTTGGTTCTCTTAGCGGTAGGGAGCTGGTTTTGAAAGCCAACAGTAAGATTAACCATCCTTTATACCCCAAAGATGACCCATCATTACCCGTTATACCAATCCTTTATAATTCAATTGCTCAATGGCACATGGATTCTTATGGAACAACCAGAGAACAGTTGGCCATGGTGGCAGTTCTTATGAGTATACAGGCCTCACGTCACCCAAATGCTTTAAATAGAAAAGTTCTAACTTTGGACGAGGCTCTTTCTTCTAGGAAGGTGGCCTCAGTTACGAATGTTTTAGAATGTGCTAGACCGGCCGATGGAGCTGGAGCAGTAATTGTTAGTTCAGAGTTTTCAGCTTTAAATAATCCTGTATATGTTAGGGGGTGCGGAGAAGGAGTCGGATGCCCGTATCCTCAAAGGGAGATATTCGAGGACATGTTTTCAGTTGGCAGGGCAACAAAAATCGCACTTAGTGATGCACGATTAAGAGTAGAGGATATTGATTGGTTTGGTATTTATGATTGTTTCCCGATTTGTTTCTTGAAATTTTTAGAAGATGCCGGACTGGTGCCTGTAGGATTAGGTGGTCAATGGATTGAAGAGTTTTATGATAATTATACGGAGATGTCAGCTCCTGATGATTTCCCAGTAAATACTCATGGTGGCTTGCTATCTTTCGGAGCACCGTGGGAAGCACCGGCAATGTTTAGCATTATTGAAGCAGTTGAGCAGATTAGGGGAGTTGCAAAGGGGAGGCAGGTAACCAATCCACACTCAGCTCTTGTATATGGTAACGGTGGTATATTCACATCGAGCTCAGTCGTTATCCTTTCTAATTAAACCTCGCCAAGTCGGGGCTTGTCTCCACACCCATGCATGGGTGTGGGGGTTTTTATTTATATTAAAATTTTGATATATTTTATTTAATATGAGTTTTTTAGAAAAATTTTCACTTAAAAGTGATAAGTACGGCTCAGAAGGCAATGTCGATAAATCACAAGAAATAAAAGAAGAAGAATCCAAAGATAAAGTTGAGGAAAAAGAATATAAATATAGCCGTAAAGAAAAAGCATCTGAGTATTTAGGTCCATGCCTAAGGGTTTTAAAGAACTCTGGATTTGAAAGACAGGATTTAATGGTATTGTATAGGGAAGTGTCCGGAGGCAACAACCCCATGGATGTTTATGAAGAAGGTGATAGTTACTTGATAGAGTTTGTTGAAAGCGATGACACAGAAAAAAAGATGAATGAACTTCAGGAGTTGATTGAGAACAAGATTTTAGAACACGTAATGGTTTAAATAAAGTTATGTTATTGAGGTTTTTTGATTTGGCAATTTTGTTGCCATTTTTTTATTGATTAAGAGGTCGTTTTGTGGCATTTTTATTATATGACAGGTGTTAATAAGAAAAGAATATTAATTTTTTCAACTGCATATTTGCCTTATATTGGGGGTGCAGAATTTGCCTTAAAAGAATTAACCGATCGACTTAGTGATGGGTTTGAGTTTGATTTAATTACTGCCAAAATGGATAAGAAACTGCTTGATTTTGAAAAGGTTGGGAATATAAATGTTTATCGTATTGGCAACGGAGGATGTCTAGATAAAATTAGACTTGTTTTAAGCGGGTATTCTTTGGCAAAAAAATTACATGAAGAACATGAATATGGTCTGGTCTTTTCTTTGTTGGCGTCATATGGAGGTATGTTAGCTCTACGATTTAAGAAAAAATATTCCTATGTGCCGTTCGTGGTTAATTTGCAAGAGGGTAGAAATTTCAGCAAAGCGGGGAAGATTAAGATGTTTATTTTTAAAAAAATAATAAAAGAAGCAGATTTCGTTATAGCCATAAGTAATTTTTTGAAGGGCGTTGCTTTAGAAAATGGAGCTGATGAAAGAAAGATTAAAATAATACCAAACGGTGTTGATGTAGAAAAATTTTCTCGTGAATGTCCTTATAGGGAGATATCAGAACTTAAAGACAAATTAGAAATAAAGCCAGGTGATAGAATCATTATTAGCATATCGCGACTTACTCACAAAAATGCTTTGGATACGCTAATTAAATCAATGCCATTTTTGGCAGACAATTATAAGCTGGTTTTGGTTGGGGATGGAGAAGACAAAAGCGATCTTGCTGTTTTGGTTATGAAGTTAAATCTTTCAGACAGAGTTATTTTTACCGGAAGTATTGATCATGACGAACTTCCTAAATATTTAAAAATATCTCATGTTTTTGCCCGTCCGTCTCGTTCTGAAGGTATGGGTATTTCGTTTCTTGAAGCAATGGCAGCTGAAATACCTGTGGTGGCCACTCCGGTGGGTGGTATAATTGATTTTATTACAGATTCAGAAACGGGGGTATTTTGCGGAGTTGATGATGAGGAAAGCGTTGCTGAAAAAATAAAACTACTCACGGAGAACAAAGAATTAAGAGATAAAATAGTTAGAAATGCATTTAGTATGGTTAAAGAAAGGTATGATTGGGATAATATTGCAAAAAAGTACAGCGAGATTTTAACTAGCTTTATAAATGAGTAATAAAAAAAATATATTAATTTGTAGAAGTGTTAGTAATGAGCCAAAAAATTATGCTGATGTTATAACAATGGCTCTTAAGCAAAACGGCTTTAATGTTGTTGTCTTATCTGGTATTAATTTTTTTAGCGTTCTTAAATCAGCGCGCAAGGCGGACATAATATTTTCTTTTGATACCATTAGAAGCGGAGTTGTTTCAGCCATTGCTTCAAAAATATTTAAAAAGAAATTACTTGTTAGGGTTGCCGGAGATTATGTTTGGGAAATGGGAATGAACAAAAAAAAGGCCAGGTTGATGATAAATGATTTTCAAAAAAGTGATAGAAAGGGCTGGCTTAAAATTTTACATAAACTTCAAAGTTGGACTTGCTCTAATGCCCACACTGTTGTTGTGCCTTCAAAATATTTAGCGAAGATTGTTTCTGGTTGGGGCATATCAAAGACAAAAATTGCCATAATTAATAACGGCATTAATTTTAAAAAGGCTGAAATAAAAAAAGAAGAGGCGCGAAGTAAAATCGGCGTACATGGGAATATTATTTTATCTGTAGGGAAGCTTTATTCTTGGAAAGGATTTAAGATGTTGGTAAAGCTTATGCCCAGACTGTTTGAGATAAGCCAATTTTTCCGTTTGGTAATAGTCGGCGACGGCCCCGATGAGAAGATGCTTAGGTCTATAATTAAAAACATGCGCCTTGATAATAGGGTGGTTATTGTCGGTGATAAAACAAATGAAGAATTGGCATTATATATGGCAGCAGCTGATATTTTTGTTTTAAATAGTGCTTATGAGGTTTTCCCCAATGAATTGATTGAAGCAATGAAGGCCGATGTTCCTATTGTTACCACAACGTCGGGTGCTAATCCAGAAGTTATAAAGCAGGGAGATAATGGTTTAATGGTAAAATATAATAATGAATTTGACTTAGTCGAGGCAATAAAGGTTGTTTGGCGTGATAAAGAAATAAAAGAAAAATTTATAGAAAGGGGCAGAGAGACAGCAAGCAAGTATACAGAAGATAATATGATAGAAAACACCATTCAGGTAATTTCTAATTTATAATTTTTAATTTTCAAAACAATATATCAAATCAGATTTTTTAAAACTAAAAAGTTGAAAATTAATTAGAAATTGTAAAATTAAAAATTATTCCAAATGAAATTATTAATGATAAGCGGGGACAGATCATTAGCTCTTGGAAAGAGAGGGGCTTTTTATAATACTTTGGAGGAATTTTCTAAATATTGGGATCGCATTGATATTGTTTGTCCTCGCGTTGTCAGCTACCAGCTACCAGCTACCAGCTACCAGCCGTTTGGAAATGTTTTTGTTCATCCTTCTCCTTGGCCTTTGTGGAGACAACTGGAATGGATACTAAAAAAGGGAAAAGAACTTTATGCAGAACATAATTTTAATTTAATGACGGTGCATGAATACGCACCATTTTATAATGGCATAGGGGCAAGATTGTTACATAACAAAATTAAAGTTCCATATGTTTTAGAAATTCATCATGTGCCCGGTTATCCCAAGGCAGCAGGACCCAAGGAAAGAATTTACAGATGGGCAACAGAACAATTTATAAAGCATGATGCATTAAAAGTAAAAGCAGTTAGGGTTGTAAATAAGAAGCAAGTACCGAACTTTTTAATTCATGCAGGAGTGCCGGAGGAAAAAATAAAATATATTCCTTCCTTGTATATTGATTTAGATGTTTTTAAGCCAATACCTGATGTTGAAAAGAAATATGACGTTATATTTGCAGGCCGCCTTGAAGAGAACAAGAATGTTGATCTATTGTTGCGGGCAGTTAAATTGCTTGTAGAAAAACATCATACAAATGCCGGATGTTTAATTATAGGTGAGGGACCAGAAAAAGAATATTTGAAATTAAGATCTGTGAGCCAGAATATCAAAGTTGATTTTGCAGGATGGCTGCCGACATTAAAAGATGTTGCAATGGCATATAATAGTGCGAAGATCTTTGTTAATCCGTCATTAAACGAGGGAGGGCCAAGAGTTGTTGTTGAGGCAATGGCTTGCGGTTTGCCTGTTATAACAACAAGGGTTGGTATAACTGAAGATATAATAGAGGATGGAAGCAACGGCTTTATTGTTGATTGGAGCCCAGATGATATAGCAGAAAAAGTTAAACAGTTGTTGGAAAGCGATAGCTTAAGAAATGATGTAAGCAAGAAAGCCATTGAAACATCAAGGCGGTTTGAAAAAGGGAGTGCAATAAAGAATTATGCAGACAATCTAAAATCTTTAATTGAATGAAAACCAGAAATTATGAATTGAAAATTGTGTTTCTTTTGATTGCCATCGGTTTTGTGGTTTTCGGGAATTCTTTGGGTGGAGATTTTGTGTATGATGACCACCTCATATTATCCCATTCTTTTATGGGGGATTGGGGCAATCTGGCAAGTTTTTTTAACGGTCCTTATTTTGAGGATTTTGGAGAATCAGGACTTTATAGACCACTAACCCAAGTCAGTTTGTCGCTGAATTTTTTGTTGTTTGGGAACGGTTCATTTAGTTTTCATATCATCAATGTTTTACTCCACACAGTAAACTCCTTTTTAGTTTTTTTGCTTATACAGAAAATATCTAAACGCCAAAAATTTTCTTTAATTTCGTCTATTATTTTCTTGGTTTTGCCTATTCACGTTGAGGCGGTAAGTTCTATCGTTGGCAGAGCGGAACTTTTAACCTTTTTGTTTAGCTTGTTTTCGGTGCTTATTTTACTAGATAAGCCAACAGTTAAATGGTCCTTAGTTTCAGCCGGATGTTTCTTTTTGGCATTGTTAAGTAAAGAAACGGCCGTGGCGTTGTTTCCTGTTGTTTTAATAATTATTTTCGTATACACGGACGTATATACGTCTTTATATACTAAGGTCGCACACGCATCATATTTTTTAATAGCCATTCTGGGGTATTTCTTGTTGAGGATTAATGCTTTGGGCATGCACGCCTTTGGTGTTCAGCCGGAATTTGTTTTTAACCCCTTAGCTTACGTGTCTGCAGGAGAGAGGGTGTTAACTGCATTTAAAATTTTACCTCTTTATTTACAGAAAATACTTATACCCTTTGGGCTTTCACCTGATTATTCTTTTAACCAAATAAAAAATGTCAGTGAGATTAATTTTTTATCCATAGTCGGCATTATTGTATTATTCGGGTTGATATTTTGGGCTATTAAGAAAATAAACAATATTTTTTGGGTTTTGGGGATTTCTCTTTTCATTTTTCCTTATCTTTTAATATCTAATTTGTTATTTCCCGTGGGCACCATTATGGGGGATAGGTTAATGTATTTACCTTCAGTCGGTTTGATCATTTTACTGGCTTTTTTGCCAGATAAAAAAAAATATAAAAGGGCTTTGATTGGTTTGGTGGCAGTTTATTCTGTGCTTTGCATAAATCAAAATAAAATTTGGGCAAATGAAACTACTCTTTATAAAGCTATGTACGAAAGATCTTCAGACAGTGTAGTTGCTAAAACAAATTGGGCCAAGACCTTAGTATTAGAGGGCCAAACAAGTGAAGCCCGGGAGCTTTTACTTGAAGCAAATAGCCAATACGAATATTTTCTACTGACTTTAACATGGCTTGGATCTATTGAGGCAAATGAAAGTAACTTTGAAAAGGCAGAAGAATATTTTGAAAAAGCACTTTTATTAAGACCCAACAATCAGAATGTTCTTACAAGCTTAAGCAGGGTTTACTTTAAACAGAGAAAATATCATCAGGCCAACCGAATCCTTGAATCTCTCGTCTTAAATTACAGCGGTGAAGGCAACAAGATTTTGTATGTCATTAGCCAAATAAGAGCCCATAATTATCAAAAAGCTATAAATGTTATAACCAAATATTATGGCGACAATCCGACAGATGAGTCGGCAAGGGTTCTTTTCGCATATGCAAATTATAAAATAGGTAATTTTGCCTTAGCTAATAAAACAGGATTTAGTTTCAAAGAGGCTGAGGATAACTTCTTGAATTTAGAAAGTTTTTTCTGGTAGAGTATTAAATATGAAAATAGCAGTTATTGGAGGTGGGATATTTGGAATAACCGTTGCTGTAAGATTGGCCCAAAAACGCCATGATATTTTTTTATTTGAGAAAAACCGAGACATTTTAAGTGCAGCTTCTGGTATAAATCAGTTTAGATTACATCGCGGGTATCACTATCCAAGGAGCAAGGAAACTGGGAGGGAGTCACTGAGGGCCCTACCTTTATTTTTAAAAGAATATCCAGGCGTTGTAGTGCCCGGCATAAAACATCATTATGTTGTGGCAAAGGAAGGTAGTTTAACAACAGCAGAGGAGCATTCAAGATTTTGCAAAGCATTAAATATCGAATCACGTCCAATTAGCCCCAAATTTGTTAATCATAAAAATGTTGAGGGATGTTTTAGCGTGAAAGAGCAATTATTTGATGTATCTACTCTTAAAAAACTGTGCTATTTAAAAATTAAAAAGCACAAGATAAAACTTTTATTAAATACAGAATTTAAAGATAAGGATTTTAAAAACTATGACAAGGTTGTGATTTGCGCGTATGCAGACACAAATAGTCTGCTAAAAAAATGGCCGGAAAAAAGACGGAAGTATCAATTCAAGGTTGCTGAAAAACCAGTAGCAAAGCTACCCAAGGAATTGCTTAAAAAAAGCGTAGTTGTGGTAGACGGGCCATTTATGTGCCTGGATCATTTTGGTAAATCAGATCATTTTGTGTTAGGCAATGTAAAACACTCTATCCATCAGTCAAATCTTGGCTATTATCCAAGAATTAGTGCCAAATTAAAGCCCCTTCTTAATAAGGGGATGGTTAAAAATCCTTCAGTTACTAATTTTAAAAAATTTATTGAGTCGGGTTCTGAATTTGTACCGGCACTCAAAAAGGCGAAACATGTTGGCTCCATGTTTACGATACGTACTGTTTTGGCACATAATGAAAAAACTGATTCTCGCCCCACCTTGGTTACAAAAATAAATGACAAAGTAATTTCCGTTTTCTCGGGCAAGGTAGCAAATTGTATTTTGGCGGCCGACGAGGTAGAGAAAATTATTGATGCTTAATTTTTTCTAAAACCTTAACTACTTCTGTCCCGAATTCGCCATTAGTTAATGGTGTTTTTTTATTTTGAATACAATTAATAAATTCTTTAACTTCAATTTCAAGAGGTGTTGTTTTAGATTCAAAAATAAGCGAGAACTCATTTTTTGTTTTGTTCAATTTAAACAAGCTGTTATTTTCCCATAGATAAACATTTTTATCCGCAATAAATGTTGCTGTTTTGTTTTTTTGATTTGAAATTCGGTTTAAATATATTGAACATGTTGTGTTGCCCTTGAATTTTAGATCGAGATTAATAATGTCGCACCTTGTTACAGATTTTATTTTCTTAGTTATTTTAATATTGGTTGGTTTTTTGAAAAGTTCCAGTGCTATTGCTATGTCATGTGAGCCAAGATTCAACACCAAGTCTTCCTTAAAAGTTCCTAGCTTATGCCACGAAAATATGGCTTTTTTGATTTTTTCACGCTTGGTGATTGATTTTACTTTTGCAAGAATGGGGTGATATGAAAAAATATGGCCCACAAATAAAATTAGTTGTTTTTTTGAGGCTAGCCGTGTAAGTTCTTCCGCTTGCTTAACAGTTTCTGATATCGGCTTTTCAACGAATACATGTTTGCCTGCCAAAAGAGCTTGTTTTGCAAGTTTATGGTGTGTATTTATGGGTGTGGCAATAATAACTGCCTCTATGTCTTCGTCTTTTAATATGCTATCGTAATTCTTAGAAGGGATTTTGGGGAAATTTTTATTTAACCAATCTATGTTTTCGTTTTTTTCTGTATGGCAAAAGGCCTTAATGTCAGCATTTTTTCCAAATTCACGGGCAAGATTTTTACCCCAACGTCCAATACCGATTATCGCGATTTTTGTTTTATTTTTCATAGCAATTAAAGAATAAAATAAATTTATTAGTTAGTAAAGACGCAGTGCGTTTGTTCAATTTCAAGGTGGGCATGAGGAGCGAACCGAGTCGTACTAAAAGTACGTTGAGGGAGCACCGGAGTGGCCAACAAAGAAATTGAGCAAACCCGTAGGGCAAAATAATGGAAAGCCCCAAAAAAATAAGGGCTCCATTATTTTGCGAACAAGTCTTATGAAAAATGTAGTACTAGCAACGGGAATATTCTATCCTGACCTTGGTGGGCCGGCTATTCATGTTAGAAAAATCTCAGAAGCCTTAGTGAAACATGGCTGGAGAGTTTCTGTGGTGACTTATAGTGATTATGATGGAGAGGATGATTTTGATTTTAGGGTAATTCGGATACCAAGAAGCCAGCCATTGCCAATTAAAATGATAAAGTATTTTTTTGCTGTATTTAGGCAAACTTTAGGCTCAGACATTGTTTATTATTTTAATCTAACAAGTTCAGGTATCCCTGCTTTTTTATCCGCCAAAATACTAGGAAAGAAAATTGTTTCAAGATTTGGCGGCGATCCTATTTGGGAAAGGGTTGTTGAGTACAATAAAAGATTTTTATCAATACTGGAGTATTATAAAGACGGATATTATATGAAGGATAATCCAAATCTTTTTAGGGTTATTCGTTACATGCTTAATCATACAGACGTAATTGTTCTTTATTCTGATTTTTGGCAGAAATTTTATGAAAAATATTATGGGGTTTCAGCGGAAAGAATTAAGATAATTTATAACCCAGTTTTTAGAAGAGAATTTTTAGAAAATAATACTGATGATGAATTTACTTTTCTTTTTGCAGGTAGATTTGTTTCATATAAGAACCTAGAATTAGTACTTAAGGTTTTTGATAAAATAAGTAAAGATGATGGCAGGGCAAGATTAAAATTAATTGGGAAGGGGCCTGATGAAGAAAAGTTAAGAAATATTATCAGAGGCCTTAGCTCCCGGGATAAAATAACGATTCTGCCCTCAATGCCACAAGAAGATTTATTTGATCACATAAAAAACTCCTCTGTTTGCATAGGACCGGCGCTTACTGAATTTAACCCCAATTTTATTTTAGAATGCTTGTCATTTGGTGTGCCGGCAATATTAAGCCGTGAAAATGGCCTTACCATAAAATTGCCCAATAGTTGGCAGTTTTCAGCAAAGAATGAAGAGGAACTTGAAGAAACAATGAGAAACTTTCTTAAGGATGACTTTTATAAAAATGCAAAAAGTGAACTTAATACTATTATGATAGAGCAAACATGGGATAAGGTGGTTGCTGGTCATATGGAAATTTTAAATTCTTTATAACTCGCACGCTTTCGCAGGAAGCCCTAACCAAACGGGCTTATCCTGCTCAAGCCTAAGAAGGTTTACCCAATTTCTTTGTTAAAATGGTTTCGGAATAATTCGACGTAGCTACAGTACGCCTCATCATTCCTCAACCATTTTGTCTCGAACTTGGGCAAACGTACGAGTTATTAACCTAATAAAAGATTTAAATGAGGGGCTTACTAATAATTACAAAAAGTATAGACGACGATGACCAGTTACTGGGGTTTTTTATTAGCTGGATAAAAGAATTTGCTAAAAAATACGAAAAGATAAATATTTTATGTCTTGAAAAAGGCAATTTTAATTTACCGGACAATGTTAAAGTTTATAGCTTAGGCAAAGATAGGGGTTTGCCTAAAATTTTGTGGCTGTTGAATCTTTATAAAATGTCATGGGAGTGCAGGAAGGAGTATCAATCGGTCTTTGTTCACATGAGTGCTATTTATGTCGTGGTGGGGGCGTGGTTGTGGAGTTTTCTTGGCAAGGATGTTTATCTTTGGTATGCACATAAAACCATAACATGGAAACATCGGGTTGCTGAAAAATTTGTTGATGGGATTTTTGCATCAACGCCTCAAGGTTTTCGTTTAAAGACCCCAAAGCTTAATATCGTGGGGCAAGGTATAGACACATCGCTTTTTGTACCAAATCCAAACTTCAAAACCCAAAATTCTAAATTAAAAATACTAAGCGTGGGGAGGATTTCTAGGATTAAAAATTACAACAATCTTGTTGAGGCTATGAAAATTATTAGAGACAAAGGTATAGATTTTGAGCTTGATATTATTGGCGCACCGGTTTATGAAGAAGAGAAAGAATATGAGCGAGAACTTAAAGAAAAGGTTGAAGATTTTGGTTTAGAGAGTAGTGTTAAATTTATTGGCAAAATAGCCAATAAAGATTTGCCCGAATATTACAGCTCTCATCGTATTTATATAAATTTAAGCCAGACAGGGAGTTTAGATAAAACTATTTTGGAGGCAATGGCTTCTGGGTGTATCGTGTTAAGCTCCAATGATTCTGCTCGTGAATTTTTGCCTGAGGAATTGATACTTAGAGAAGATAACCCTGATTATTTAGCTAAAAAAATTATGGAAGTTAAAGACAGAGATTACGGTAACGAATTAAGGCAATATGTAACAGATAATCATTCCGTAGACAAATTAATAGATAAAATAACAAAGATTATAAAATGAAAACACCAACAAAAATATATCCTTAAAAACTTAAGAATTTAAGTATGCTGTGTATACTAGAAACATTATGAATAAAACCAAAACAGCAAAACAAATGGAGAGGCACCTAAAAGGAATAGCCAACCATTATCGTATAGAGATTCTTCTGCTCGTAGCAGATAGTCCAAAAATAACTTTAGAAAAAATAGCCAAAACACTAAAAGCAAATGAGAAAACAATTGGTGAGCACACTAGACGACTTTTTACGGCAGGGTTACTTAATAAAAAATATCGCGATCATTTTGTTGAACACACCCTCTCCCCGTATGGTAAAAGGTTTGTTAAGTTTTTAAAAGCATTTCAATTGGAACAATAATAAAGTAAAAATCCATTTTTTAATTTATAAACCCACAAAATCAAATTACATCCTTAAAAACTTGAGAATTTAAGGATGTGTATAGATAAAGGAGTGGGGGTATGAATGAAGATATTAGTTACGGGTTATCCGTATATCAAAGAGTCATATATAAAGACGTTTGAAAAATATCCCAAGCCTGAGGATTTGGTTTTTTTGTTGCCAAGACTATGGAAGGCAAAAGGGGGTAAAGTAGAATACAGACCGCCCAAAAACAATTATTTAAAGATACGCAAAACAACTACTCTTTTTTATCATTCAAATTATCCGCTTATCGGGGGAACTCTTAAGGGCTGGATGCCGTTTTTGCCTTTTCATTTGGCGCTGGCAAAAACAAAAGATGTAAAAATGCTTTATAGTGCTTTAGAACCAGTTTTGCTTTCAACGCTTTGGAATGGAATTTGGGCAAAAATATTTGGACTAAAGCACGTCGTATTCAGTTGGGAAAATATTCCTTTTGATGAAAAATTTAAGGGTCCAAAAGGTTTTGTTTTGAAATTAATTTTAAAGCTTAATATAAAGTTCGTTGACGGAGTGGTTTGTGGCAACAAAAAATGTAAGGAAATATTTTTGGGCCTCACTGATAAGCCACTTGATGTTATTCCTATTGCCGGACTAGATGAATTTAAATTTAAACCAAGTAATGCATCTGGTTTTATAAAAAAACATAAATTAGAAAATAAAATAGTATTTGCTTTTGCTGGTGCCATAGGATATAGAAAGGGAGTACATGTAGCCCTTAAATCCTTTGCTGAAATAAAAAAGAATTTACCCGACACTTGTTTTATTATTGCAGGATCAGGAGAATATGAAAAAGAGATTGATGAATTGATTGGTGACTTAAAAATTAAAAAATATGTTATAAGAATTCCTTGGCTTAGTCATGAAGAACTTCCGGAACTCTTGGCATCATCTGATATATTTTTATACCCTAGTATTAGTAATAAGGGATGGGCTGAACAGTTTGGTTATTCCATGGCAGAAGCGTCGCTTTGCGAATTGCCTGTTATTGCTACAAAATCAGGTTCGATAGAAGATGTGGTAGTAGATGAGATAACCGGTATTTTAGTTGAGGAGAATAACCAAGCCCAACTGGCTGAGGCTATGTTAAGATTGGCTAAGGATAAAGAATTAAAAAAACGTTTTGGCGAAGCTGGGCGCAATTATGTTATTAATCATTACTCAAACAGTGTGATTGCCCAGAAATTTTATGAATTTTTTGGAAGTTTTAAATTCTAAAATATAAATTATAAAGTATTACACCACACAAAATACATACTGAAAAACTTGAGAATTTAAGGATGTGTGTAATGCATAAAGAGATGTTAAATAATGAATAGAAAGAAAGAAATTATTATTCTTGCCATAATTTTGGCAATTTTTATTTTAATTCGCGTTTGGGGATTGGATTTTTCTTACTTTCAGGATGAACGTAAATATGCCGGGGTTGGCCCGTTTGGCAGCGGGGAGATGATTGATACACCTCATCCGCCCATTGGGGAGTTTTTGTGGAGCTTAACGGCAACAGTTTTTGGCAATGATAATTTTAGATTTACTCCGTTTATTTTTAGTATCGCTAATTTATTTTTACTTTATTATCTTGTAAAACGCTGGTTTGGCATAAAGGCAGCATTATGGTCATCTTTATTTTTTTCAATATCTTTCTATAGTGTTTTAGCTTCTCATACTGTTGATTTGGATGGGGCTGTTTTACCATTTTCCTTTTTGTTGTCCTTAGTTTATTATTTTAAATTTAGAGAGGTGGATAGTTATAAATGGGGGATAGCGCTTTTAGTTTCATTAGCCTTAGGATTTTTTACTAAGCTAAGCTTTATTATATTAATTGGTGCAATAATTACGGACTTCATATTTGAGAAAAGGCACCTGTTTTCAAAGAAGCTTATTAGAGGTACTACTTTTTTGGTTTTGGGTATTTTGGCTGTTGGGGGATTTTTATTTTTTAGGGCCGAATCAATCTTACAAGACGGTGGCGTATTGAAGGCAATTAATTATGCTCGTGATTTTTCAAATATTTCAGGGAGAAGCTATCTACAGATATTAATACAAGTTTCAAAAGCTATTTTTTATGCATCTCCATTGCTTATTGCAATTCCGTTTTTTATCACCAGAAAACGATTGGCTGAAATAAGGATTTTTATAATATTTTTTATTTTAAGTTTTCTTTTTTATGTGGTTTTATTTGATTTTTCCCGTGCAGCACTGGATAAATACCTGGCTTTGATTGTCGTACCTCTTTCTGTGATATCAGGTGTTGCTATTTCAGATTTTTTAAAAGGGGCAGGAGGTATAAGGCAGGTGTTAAAAAATAAATTAAGTGTTTTTTGGGCTTTATATGCCGGAGCTGTTTTGTTGTTTATAAATTTCTTGCCCCATGTTGCACCTCCACAGTATCCAAAAGAGGAATGGTTTGGCAGAATTTTAAGTTTTGATTGGAACTTCTTGTTTCCTTTTACGGGTGGTTCTGGTCCTCTTGGTTTTTATGTTTCGTGGTTATTTATTGGAGTTGTATGGATTTTAACAGCAACGCTAGTTGTATTGTATTTTGCAAAAAGAAAGTTGAGGCAGGGCGTTTTAATTGCAGTATTAGTGGTGGGTGCTCTGTACAATTTTATTTTTGTTGAAGAGTATTTATTCGGTAAATTTAACGGTGATTCTTATGCACTTTTAAATAATGCCGTGAGATATATAGAAGATAATGATGAAATTAAAAGCATAATAACTTACCGTGATATTGGCGGGACAGAGCTAACTAATATTGGTAAATATGAAAAAAGAATTTATGCTATACCAAAAAATGAAAAAGTACATGCAGATTTACTAAATAGTTTTCACGGCCATTATCTTGTTATAAACATTCCAAAAATAGAAGAAGATAGTATGTACACAAAATATTTTGATTCCTGCAAAATAATCTACCAAAAATACTCAGGCCACATCCCAGCTATAATATATGATTGTAAAAAATCAGAAGAGGCGATGGTAGAGTAAAAAAGCGGTACAAGGCCGCTTTTTAAATACAGTGTCAATATTGAACTTTTTGACCCTTTTTGATACGTTTTAATATGTATATGATCGAGAATTCTAACAAAGAAATTAATCATAATGAAGTATATACAACCTCCGAAGCTAGGGGGTTGCTTAAGATAAGCGAGAGTACCATAAAAAGATTATTAAAAACTGGAATAATTAGGGCAAATAAGGTTGGTGGACAATATCGAATAATGGGTAAAGAACTTTTGCGTGTTTTGTCTCCTTCTGTTGAGAGAAAGGCAGTAGCAAGTTATCAAGATTTTAAAAAAAATATTAAAAATAATATTAAAGATTGGTAATTATCTAATTTAATAAATTTCATATGTTTTTAATTAATAGCAAAAAAATAAAACGAATAATAAGACTGGCTTTTAGGGGGTTTAGGAGGTATAGAAAAAGATTATTGCTTATTTTTGTTTTGGGGGTTTTGTCCGGTTTGTCGGGTGGTTTTGGTGTTGGAGCTATAATACCTCTTTTTTCAATTGTCGCAGGGGATTTGGTAGAGGAAGGTAATGCGATCACAGAATTACTAAAAAGTGTTTTTGAATTTTTGCATATTCCATTCAGTTTGATGTCTGTAGTCTTTTTTATAACAGTAATGTTTATAATTAAAGGGGTAATTAATTTTTTGTATAAATATATAAATGATAAAACAGCGGCAGAATATGAAGAGGAGGTAAGGGCTGATCTTTTCAATAAGGTTATGCATTCAAGGTGGCCTTATTTAATTAATCAACGTCTTGGATATGTTGAGCGAGTTTTAATGAATGATGTTACGATTAGTTCCAGAATGTTTGTGCATTTAAGTACGTTGATTATATTTACAACTAGTTTTTTCATGTACGCAATTGTTGCGTTTAATATATCTGCCGTTATTACCATTGTTACGATGGTGTTTGGTTTATTTTTGCTGTTTGTGTTTAAGCCAATTTTTTACAAGACAAGATCTAAGTCAAAAGAACTTGCCGATACCGAAAAATTAGTAACGCATCATGTAAGCGAGAGTATTTTGGGATCTAAAATAGTTAAAACATCTTCTGCAGAAGATAGAGTAACTAATAAAAGCTTGGGTTATTTTGAAAATTTAAAAAAGGCTAGGGTGCAAGTTTCTATTTATGTGCATTCCGTCGGTTCCATATTTGAGCCGGTGGGTTTTGTTTTTGTGGCTATATTGTTTGGTTTTTATTTAAATTCTCCAAGCTTTAGTGTTATATCATTTGGTGCTGTTGTGTATTTGATTCAAAAAATGTTTTCTTTCATTCAGGCAGCTCAGGGTAGCATTCATAGAATAAGCGAGATGTCTCCTTATGTTCAAACCGTTATTGATTTTAGGTCCTTGGCTACATCAAACAAAGAAGAATACTCAGGATCTGTTAATTTTGAATTTAAAGACAAGATAGAACTAAAAGATATTTCTTTTGCTTACGAAGATTCTACAAAGGTTATATCAAATGTTAATTTTGAAATAAAAAAGGGAGAAATGGTAGGCTTGGTTGGTGTGTCTGGTGCTGGTAAAACCACCATAGCAGATTTAATTTTAAGATTGTTCTATCCTTCATCCGGAGAAATTTTGGTAGATGGGAAAAATATCTCAGAATTTAATATTAAAAGTTGGAGAAGAAAAATTGGTTATGTGCCACAAGATGTTTTTATGATGAATGATACTATAAAAAATAATATAAAATTTTATGATTCAACAATAACAAATCAAGATGTTGAACATGCAGCTAAATTATCAAATATTCACGATTTTATAAAAAAGCTTCCAGAGGGATATGATACAAATATTGGTGAAAGAGGTTTAAAACTTTCGGGTGGTCAAAGACAAAGAATTGCTTTGGCAAGAACCTTAGCAAGGCAGCCAGAAATTTTGATATTAGATGAGGCAACTAGTTCTCTAGATGCTAAATCGGAAATAGCTATTCAAAAAGCCATAGAAAATCTTAAGGGGAGAGTTACTGTTCTTGCTATTGCTCACCGACTGTCAACTGTTAAAAATTCAGACAAGCTTATAGTTTTGGAAAAAGGTAAAATAGTTGAACAGGGAACTCCTGATAAGCTTTTATCAGATAAAGATTCTCATTTTTATAAACTTTATAATATAAGAAATTAGTATTTTCATGATGTTTTTAAGTGTATATTTATATAAAATAAATTTAATTTAATCTTAGATGGGTTTTGAAAATAAGAAAATTTTTAATCAAATTTTAATTAGTTAAAAAAATAACATAAAACATGAGAAATATATTAAAAAATTACAAAATATTTAATTTAGACCCCATAAAACTTAGGTCTAAAAATTTTTATAAAAAAACTGTGGATTATGATACACATGTTTTTAATAAATTTAAAAAGGCAATTTTAACGCCGAGCCAATTTAAATGTTTTCTTTGTGGCAACACAAAAGGAGATAAATTCCTTATCTATAAAAAAACATATGAACTTTTGGAATGTAAAAAATGCGGAGCTGTTTGTCCAAGTATTGATTTTTCAAAAATAGACATGGCAGAGCTTAATGATGACGAGAAAGCAAACGACAATATAAAAAAACAGGTTTATGCAACCTATGATTACAGGAAGAAAAATTATGCAACAGAAAGGTTGAACTATTTATTGGAAAAAACTGGTCTTTCAAAGACTGATGCTAAGGTTTTAGATGTGGGTTGTGGCCCAGGTTATTTTATTAGTCATCTAAAAGATAAAAAGATTATAAATAAAGGGTTGGAAGTTTCTGATTTTTTGGTGGGCATGTGCAAAGAAATGGGTTTAAATGCTGACAGTAATGATCTTTCAGAAGAGCCAGAAAATTATTACAATGCGATTACCTTATTTGATGTCATAGAACATTTAGAAAATCCAGTTTCTTTTTTCAAAACATTAAATGCCAAGCTAGATAAAAGGGGTTATGTTTTAGCATATACTCCGAACATACATTCCGTGGCGTTTATGCTAATGGGTGAGAGGCAGAATTTGCTAAGACCTTTTTTACATCTTTGTTTTTATGATAATAGATCTTTAGATTATTTAGCTAAAAAAACAGGGTTTGAAGTTGCTTCAATTGATTATTATGGGCTGGATTTAATGGATTATCTATTTATGAAACAATATGATGATAAGTTTAATTATCCTGCAAAGATGAAAGAATTTATACCTGTAATGCAAGCAATAATTGATAATCAAAAATTGAGTAACCATATGAGGATAGTATTTAAAAAGATAAAGGAGGTATAGTTTTATGAAAATAAATTTGCCACCAGGGGTTAATACAGACAAAAAAAATATTTTCAATATATCAATCCCTTATTATTTATTGCAACAGTTCGGGGATGATTTACAAAAAAAACAACAATCCAAAGATTTGGTAATGTTTTGGGGTGTTACTTTTAAAAATTTACCCAGTATTTATTCAGGTGAGGAAGAAATTATTAAAAAAACAAATCTTTGCCTTGATTATATAAGAAAGCAATATCCAGGTTATAAATTAGTGTACAAGGCTCATCCTCATGAAACAGATGAGGCATCGCTTCTAGATCTTAGAGGTTTCAATGTTTTAAAAGAGAAAACTGTCGCCGAGTTTGTTATTATGAAAAATTACGACAGGATAAAACATATTTTTTCTACTGCATCAAGCGCATCCATGACTGCTCATAAAATGGGTATAGATGCTCATATTTTTTTACCGGTTATTGAATCTGCTTATACTATTGAAAAGAGAAAAGGATTGTGGCGTTATTTTGAAGGAATGCCTAAAGAATTTTTCATTTCCGATTTAAAAAATGAGGTAAAAGCAAGTAGGGCACATATATCAAATCAATTGGATTCCGTTTTTTCCGAAAAATTTTTAGATGTTTTATCAAAATATGCTGGCACTGCTTGGTTTATTGTTGGTGATCCAGGTCTTTTGCCTAATATAATAGTTTTAGCTAGAGCAATAAAAAAAATATCACTACAACATAAAGTGGGGTTAATTATAGAAAAGCACCACAGATGGGATGTAATGGACATTAAAGAGGTTGGTGATTATTTCGATTGTTTGCTTGAATATCCAAGGTGGTTTTATTCTCTTAAGCCCGCGAGAATTTACGGTAGGATAAGAACAGCTCTTAATATCAAAAAGGCACCAATAAAACCAGGAGATATTATAATAGGTTTTAACTTTACTTCCTTTACAGAGAATTGTTTTTTGTCTTATTTTAAAAACAATTTTAAAATTGCGTTTATAAAAAAAGAAGTTTTGGAATTTAACTATGGTCCTAAAGAAGATTCATTTTTTAAAAAATATTTTACTCGTAAGGGAGTTACTTTTAATTCAAAAATTATAGAGCCATTGCTGGGTCTTAACAGGGTGATTTTTTATGAAGACCCAGTAAGAGTTTCAAATTTCGACAGATATTTAAAGCCAATTAATGATATTTATGATCAAGTTTATGTGCATTAATTGTTTTATAAAAATATGAATGATATTAATTTCAAAATAGGAAAAAGAGAAATAGGGCCAAATCATCCTCCACTTGTTATTGCTGAAATTGGTATAAACCACGAGGGTAGTGTTAAAAAGGCCAAGAAAATGGTTTTCGATGCTTACAAAAGTGGTGCCGAGTGCGTTAAGTTTCAGGCCCATGTAATTGATGATGAAATGATCCCAGAGGCCAAAAAGGTAATTCCCGGAAATGCCAAAGAGTCAATTTGGAATATAATGTCTCGATGTGCTTTGAGTGAAAAGGAAGATAGAGAGATTAAAAAATATGTTGAAAGTTTAGGCATGATTTATCTTTCAACCCCATTTTCAAGAGCAGCAGCAGATCGTCTTAATCGTATGAAGGTCAAGGCATTTAAGATAGGTTCTGGTGAATGCAATAATTATCCTCTTGTTAAGCATATCGCTTCATTCGGTAAACCAGTTATTCTAAGCTCTGGCATGAATAATATTGCTTCACTTAAACCAGCTGTTAAGATTTTAGAACAAGCTAAGGTTCCTCATGCAATTTTGCATTGTACCTCAATGTATCCCACTCCTTATAATAAGGTCCATCTCGGTGCAATTGAGCAGATTAAAAAAGCATTTCCAAGAGCAGTTGTTGGGTTAAGTGATCATTCTCTTGGTAATTACACATCTTTTGCCGCTATTGCTCTTGGGGCATCAATAATAGAAAAGCATTTTACTTCAAATAAAAAATGGCCAGGACCAGATGTTTCTATATCAATTGATCCCAAAGAGCTTTCTGAGTTAATAGTGGGAACCCGAGCTGTATATGAGGCCAGGGGTGGCACTAAGTCAGTTCTCAAAGAAGAGAAACCAACGATTGATTTTGCATATGCCTGCGTTGTTGCTATTAGAGATATAAAGAAAGGCGAAAAATTAACGATGAATAATATTTGGGTTAAAAGGCCAGGTACAGGCGAGATAAAAGCTGTAAATTTTGAAAAACTTTTGGGTAAAAAAGCTAAGTGTAATATTGCCAATAACCAACAGTTAAAATGGCTACATATAACAAAAATATAAATAAAAAAAGGATTGTTTTTATAACCGGGACAAGGGCTGATTTCGGTAAAATTAAAACCTTAATCAAGGCCCTTTTTGATTCCAAGATATTCGATGTTCATATTTTTGCTACGGGTATGCACATGCTTGCTAGTTACGGGCATACAGTTCATGAAATTGAAAAACATGGCTTCCCTAATATTTATAAATATATTAATCATACAGAAAATACATCCATGGAAAGTATTTTAGCTAATACTATATCTGGGCTTGGTAATTATTTTAAAGAATTTAAACCTGACATGGTTGTTGTTCATGGCGATAGAGTGGAGGCTTTGGCAGGTGCTTTGGCGGGGTCTTTAAATAATATTCTTGTTGCTCACATAGAGGGAGGGGAAGTATCCGGTACAATTGATGAACATATTAGGCACGCTATAAGCAAAATGTCACATATACATTTTGTGGCAAATCAAGAGGCTAAGACGCGACTTTTGCAGATGGGTGAAGATTCCAGCAGTATTCATGTTATAGGATCTCCCGATATAGACGTTTTGAATTCTAAAAAATTGCCTTCTCTAGAAATTGTTAAAAAAAGGTATGGAATCAAATTTAATAAATACGCAATTTTGATTTATCATTCAGTTACTTCAGAAATTGATTTAACTAAAAAATACATAAAAACCCTTGTTAATACATTGCTTAATTCAGATATGAATTATATCGTAATATATCCAAATAATGATCCAGGAACTGATATGATAAGTAATGAATATAATACAAATTTAATGGGTAACTCTAGATTTAAAATATTTCAGTCAATAAGGTTTGAATATTTTTTGACCTTGATGAAAAATGCAAACTTTATTATTGGTAATTCAAGTGCCGGGGTTAGAGAAGCGCCTTATTGTGGTGTGCCTGCTATAAACATAGGAAGTAGGCAAAATAATAGGATAAAGGCAACAAAGGGTGTGTTTAATTGTAATTATAAAGAGAGTGAAATCTTGGGTTGTATAAATAAGTTTTCTTCAAAAAAGATAAGGTTTAAATCAGTAAAGATGTTTGGCAAGGGTGATAGCCATAAAAAATTTTTAAAAATACTAAAAACTCGAAGTGTGTGGAATAAAACAATCCAAAAACAATTTAAAGATTTGAAATTAGAAAATATATGAGTAAAAAATATAAAATTTTAGCATTTATAGGAGCTAGGGGTGGCTCAAAAGGTCTTCCTGGTAAAAATATTGCAATGGCTGGAGGTATGCCCTTGATTGCGTATTCAATTAGGCCGGCACTCGAGTCTTCTTATATAGACAAAGTTGTTGTTTCGTCTGACGATGATAAAATTTTAAATATATCAAAAAAATATGGAGCTCAGGTTATAAAAAGACCAGAACATTTAGCAAGAGATAACTCTAGGTTTGAGCATGCTATAATGCACGCATTAGATTATTTAAAAGAAAATGAAAATTATAATCCAGATTTAATTATTCTGTTGCAGCCAACATCTCCCTTGAGGAGGCGTATAGATATAGATAAATCAATCGCATCATTTTTAAAAAGTAACGCCAAGTCTTTAATAAGCGTTAGAAAAATGAGCTCTAATTATCTTAAAATTTTCTTGGTTAATGAAAGAGGTTTTTTAAAGGGAGCCGTTGATGATAAATTTCCTTTTGCTAATAGACATGAGTTGCCTGATGTATTTTGGCCCGATGGATCAATTTACATAATTAGCACAAAAGAATTTATAAAAAGGAAAAGCATGTTTACACAGGAAACGATCCCATATATTATGCCAGCTCATGCCAGCATGGATATCAATTACAAAGAAGAGCTTTTGGAATTTAGAAAAATTTTGAAGCAAAGAAAGAAAAAAGCCCGCTAATTGCGAGCAGGAATTATAAATTTAAATCAAAATTTATAATTTTCTTTGGTTTTGGATTGTTCTTTAGGTAATTTGTTATTAAGCCTTCTTTGAGGTTTCTATAATATTGTTTTAGGGCAAGTTCATTAAAATCTTTGCTTTTATAATACCTAGGGCTTGTTGGTGTCCACTGTTTTGTGCGTGGTAGGGTTTTGCCTAACATGGTGGTTTTTATTATTTCCTTTAGGGTGTTTACGCTTGATTTGATAACTTTACAACCAACTGTATGTACGTTGTCTCCAATTTCTATTTCAGGTGTTACGTGGCACAGGATGTCACCTGTGTCTACGCCTGCATCTAAATAGATTATTGTTGATCCTACATATTCAAGCTCTTTGTTAACAAAAGGCCAAAAATTTGTTCCGCTTCCCCGATAATACGGAGATAATCCCAGGTGCAAATTAAATGTTTTACCAGCTGGCAAAAGAGAAAGAAGTGGCTTTTTAATTATTGATGAACCAAACACTACAACAACTTCAGGGTTAAACTTTTCCAAAACTTCACAAACATATTCTGAATTAAGTTCACGATAAGGGAGGGGGAGAACGGGTGCTAAAAAAAAGTCATTATAATCAAACATTTCTGCTTCTGTTGCATACCTTAGTTTAAAGTGATCTTCGATTAATGGCGATAATTCAACCCGAGGTTTATTGCTGTCAGGAGCTAATTCTGAGGTCACAACAACGCTGCTACCAGGATCAAAACTTAGTATGCTTTTATATAATTCATTTGCTAAATACTTGTGGCGTATTGAACTGTTGGTAAGAATTGCTAGGCGCATTTATGCACCTCCCAAGATTTGATTTAGTTTTTGTAGCAAACTTTTATCTGTATCATGGCTTGTTGGCATATATCTACCAAGTTCAAGCGGGGGAGTTTCTTTGTTGTTTACAATTTCCTCAATCGTAAAAGCCAATTTATAATCACCGGTTTTTTCTAAGAATTGGCTTGTGTTAAGACAGTCCTGTCTTTCTCCAAAAGGATAGCTAAATGCAAATACATTACAGCTAAATTGGTCTTCTAGATATATTTTGGGCCATACTAATTCTTTGTAAGCTTCTGTGTGATTTAATTTAGACGCTGCAACAGAAACATGTGTGTGGGTGTGAACGCCTATACTGTGACCCATTTTTATCATTGCTTTTAGTTGGCCATGGTTTAAGTGCATTACATTCATTATGTCGTGTGCATTCTTGAGTAATAGTAAGTCGTATATTTCCAAGAGTATTTTTCTAGATGCAACGTGATGTAATTCATATTTAAACTTTGATTTAATCTTTTTATTATTTCCCAAGGATCTAATCGGTTGTTGTATAATATTTGGTGTTCGCTTAAATTTTCATTACTAACTATATGATTGTAAACTTCAAGGAAATATTTTACTCCAAAAATGGCAATACCGTAGTGAATAATTATTGGATTTGCTGGAAGGTTTTCTGAAAACACGCATGTCGGCACAAAAAATAATGCATTTATTCCTAAAGAATTTAAAATTTGTGCTGCAAGATAGTGATCTGACAGGCCATCATCAAATGTAACTAGAATACCAGGTCTTGCGTCTTGTAGAGTGTGTTTTCCATAATGTAAATCTATCAATTCTTTTGGATCGATTATCCTGAATTGTTTTTTTAACGCTTCTACGTGTTTAATGAATTCTTCTTGGCTGCTTCCTAGAATTCTAGGAAAATCTTTTTGTGATTGCCGAGATCTTATATAATGGTAGCAAAGACCCAGATATGAAGTAGTATTGGTCATATTTAGACTCCTTATTTTGTTGTAAAATAGCTATTTTTGTGATTATATAATGAATTAGTCAATTTTATCAATGATTAAAACAATAATTAAAAATAAAACTAAAAAGATATTGGCGTTTATTCCAGCTCGAGGTGGCTCAAAAGGTCTTCCTGGTAAAAATATTATTAATATCGGAGGGTTGCCCCTTATTGCTCATTCAATTAACTCTGCTCAAAAATCAAAGCTAATTACAAGAATAATAGTGTCAACTGATCATAAAAAGATTGTTAGGGTTGCGAATAAATATGGAGCAGATGTTCCATTTTTAAGACCACAAGAATTAGCAACTGATAAATCGCCAACAATCGACGCTGTTCTATATACACTGGATCAGTTAAGTAAGGACGAAGAAAAATATGACGCAGTAGCCTTGCTAGAGCCCACTTCACCGTTACGAAAAACACAAGACATAGATAATGCGATAAAAATATTGATTAATAACTGGAATAAAACCGATGCCGTTGTTAGTGTTGGTGAGATTAATTTAGAAAGTCCATTTTATGCTAAAAAAATCGAAAAGGGATTTATTAAATCTCTTATTAATATTTCAAGATTAACTATGAGAAGGCAAGATTTGCCTAGGACATATTTCCCATATGGCGTAGTTTACCTTTGTAAGACTAAAACCTTACAAAAAGAAAGAACTTTTTATCCCAAAAGGATAATGCCTTATTTTATTGAAAGGTGGCAAAATTATGAAGTGGATGACATTTATGATTTAAAAGTTGTTCGCGCCATAATGAGACACAAAAAAAATGAAAAAAAATAAAATAAAATTTAAAAAAAGTAGTCGCAGTTGGAGGTTTCGAGGTAACGAATTGAGATATGTAAAAGAGGTTTTGGATTCTGGTTTCGGTAGTTCAACTAGTGGCAACATGAACCAACGTCTAGAATCAGAGTTTACCAAACGTTTTGGAGTTAAATATGCAATAACATCTACTTCGGGCACCACAACATTGAATCAAGCACTTACTGCTTTTGGTGTTGGTCCTGGAGATGAAGTAATTGTCCCATCAATTACCGTTGTTTCATGTGCTTTTGCTGTTTTATATAACAGAGCTAAGCCGGTGTTTGCTGATGTTGACCCCGATACTTTTTTAATGGACCCAAAAGATGTTGAAAGAAAAATTACAAAAAAAACAAAAGCAATAATGCCAGTACATCTTTACGGGCAGGTTTGTGATATGGATGCAATTATGAAGATTGCAAAAAAATACAATCTTTATGTGCTGGAGGATTGCGCGCAGTGTTATTTGGGTACTGATGAAAAAGGTAGAATAGGCGGCACAATCGGAGATGTTGGAAGTTTTAGTTTTGAAAATTCGAAACATCTTTCAACTGGTGATGGTGGTATTTTGATTACAAACAATGAAAAATTTGCTGAAAGAATGAGAAAGTTTGGTTGTCTTGGGTATAAAAATGTAAAAGCTGTTAATGGGCAGGTTAGAAAAGGAAAAGATTCATTTCAGGATCCCAAGTATGAACGCCATGATTCTTTGGGTTGGAATCATAGATTGCCAGAGGTTGCAGCAGCTGTTGGGTTAGCTCAACTTGAAAAAATTGATTATCTTGTAAGCAAAAGACGGGAGATAGCACAAAAATATCTTAAAGCAATAAAAGAGACTAAGTGCGATTGGTTGATCCCACAAAAAGTACCAAAAGGATATAATAATTCTTATTGGACCTTAGCTATAAGATATGAAGGAGAAGAAAAGCTGGGTGTGAGTTGGTATGATTTCAGGAAAAAGTTTATGGAATTTGGCGGGGATGGCATTTATGCTTCTTGGGTGCCTCTTTACAAGGAGCCAGTTATTAAGATGCTTAATCGTAGCGGAAAATATTTCCCAGGGTTTAATTTAAAAGATAAAGAATTAATTGGTTTTGCTAATAATATAAAATGTCCTAATACTGAAAAAATACAACCACAGCTTATGCAGTTTACGACTAATCAGGGCATAGAAAAAGATATGAAAAAACAAGTTAATGCTTTAAAGAAAGCAATAGAATTTTTTACTAAAAAAAATGAAACCAAAATTAAGATTAAAAAATAAAGTAGTTGTTATAACAGGGGGAGCAGGTCTTATTGGGGGGGCTTTTGTAAATGCAGCTATTGAAAATGGTGCGAATGTTGCAGTTTTGGATATGACTGAGGAAACTTTTGCTAAAAAAGTATTGTTTTTAAAATGTGACATAACAAATGAAAAATCAGTTTCAGAATCTTTTCAAAAAATTGTTCAAAAATTTGGCAAAATCGATGTCTTGGTAAATAGTGCTTATCCAAAAAATAAAAATTATGGTAGAAAAATGGAAGATGTAACTTATGATGATTTTTGTGAAAATGTGGGGATGCATCTTGGTGGCTATTTTTTAACTTCCAAGGAGGTTGCTAAAATAATGAAAAAACAAAGAAGTGGGAACATAATTAATGTCGCATCTATTTATGGTTTTTCTGCTCCAAGATTCGATATTTATAAAGGTGTGAACATGGCCATGGGGACAACAGTAGAATACGTTGCTGTTAAGGGAGCTATTATAAATTTAACAAAATACCTAGCCAGTTATTTAGGTGAATATAATATAAGGGTTAATTCTTTGTCTCCTGGGGGGGTTTTTAATAATCAACCCCAAAAATTTATAAAAAATTATTCTAAAAAAGTTTTATTAGGCAATCGAATGGCTCGACCGAGTGATTTAGTTGGAGCATTTTTATTTTTATCATCAGATGATTCTGGCTATATAACAGGTCACAATTTAGTCATTGATGGTGGTTGGACAATCTAACATGGAAAAATTTAATAAATTTATAAAAATAGGGAACATAAAAATTGGCCCAGGACATAAAGCTTTCATAATAGCCGAGGCAGGAGTTAATCATAATGGTAATTTTAAGATGGCTAAAAAATTAATAAGTATAGCTTCTAAATCCGGAGCAGATGCTATTAAATTTCAAACATTTAATCCAGAAACATTAATTATCAAAAATGCTCCCAAAGCAAAATATCAGAGTAAAAATATAGGCAAAGAAAGCCATTATCAAATGCTAAAAAAATTAATGTTACCCAGGTCATGGCACAGGAAACTTAAAAAATATGCTGAAGATAAAGGATTGTTTTTTTTATCTACGCCTTTTTCGTTAGATGATGCATTTTTTTTAAAGTCTATTAAGGTTAAGGCAATAAAAGTTGGTTCTTCTGATGCAAACAATATTCCATATTTATCTAAGATGGCTGAATGGCAATTGCCCGTAATCCTTTCTACTGGGATGCAGGATTTAAACTCTGTTGCAGAGTCTATAGAAGCTATTAGGAAAACCGGGAATAATAAACTTGTTGTACTCCAGTGTACAACAAGTTATCCATGTCCTTTTGACCAAGCTAATATACGAGCCATGGTAACGCTCGGGAATAAAAACGATGTACTTTTTGGGTATTCAGATCATACCCTTGGTATAGAGGCCGCTGTTGCGGCAGTTTCTTTGGGGGCTTGTGTAATAGAAAAACATTTTACTCTCGATAGAAATTTGCCAGGTCCTGATCATAAGGCATCTTTGGAACCGGATGAGCTAAAAAGATTAGTGGAGGCGATTAGAAACATAGAACAAGCATTGGGTTCTGGAGAAAAAACTTTAACATTCAACGAAAAAACAATTATAAAAGCTGCAGCAAAAAGTGTAGTAGCTACAAAAGATATTAAAAAGGGAGACTTGTTTTCTGAAAAAAATATTGGCGTGAAAAGACCCGGCAATGGACTTCCGCCAAAATATTTTAATTTAATTTTGGGTAAAAAATCTACTAAGTACATAAAAAAAGATACTTTGATTAAGAAAGCACACTATGTCTAAACATAAAAAAAGAATTTTAATAATTACAGGAACAAGAGCTGATTATGGCTTGTTTAGGCCAGTTATTAAGGAAATTAAAATTAGCAACAAATTAGAGCCAGAATTGTTGGTTACTGGAATGCATACTCAAAAAAAATTTGGGTTTACAATAAATGATATAAAAAAAGATGGGTTTCCTATAAAGTGTATTATAAACACACCTTATAATAGTGATATGATGGATGCCTTATCTAATGATGTAATAGGTATAAAGAAATATTGCATGAAAAATAGACCTGATATGATACTTGTTTTGGGTGATAGGGGCGAGCAATTTGCCGGTGCCATCGTAGGTTCTCATTTAAGAATACCCATTGGGCATATACACGGAGGGGATGTTACTGGGCATGTTGTTGATGAGTATATAAGACATTCTATTACAAAATTTGCCCATTTGCATTTTGCTGCAACTCCAAAAAGCTACAAAAGAATTATTCTTTTGGGAGAGGAAAAAAATAGGGTTTTCTTGGTGGGGGCTCCAGGTCTTGATGAAGCCAGGGTTTTAAAATATGTGCCAAAAAAAACATTGGCTACTAAACTGGGTTTAAAAGTTAATAAAAAGTGGTTTTTAATGATTCAGCATCCTACACCGCTTGATAATATTTCATTTGTTAATCAAATTGAGCCACTTTTGAAAGCTATTGAAAAGGAGGATGGAGAAAAAATTATAATTTATCCAAATTCAGATACTGGTAAGGATATTATAATAAGTGAAATAAATAAATACAGAGGAAATAAAGAATTTCATATATTTAAAAATTTAGATAGAGAAATTTACCTTAATGTTATGAAGCATGCTGACATTATGATTGGAAATTCAAGCTCGGGAATCATGGAATCAAGTTTTTTTAAACTTCCGGTGGTAAATGTTGGTAATAGACAGCTGGGCAGGGAACATGCCGAAAATGTTGTAAATTGTGATTATACTTTTAAAAATATTAAAAAAGCAATTTCCATAGCTTTGTCCAGGGATTTTAAACAAATTATTTCTAAGTCTAAAAATCCTTATGGTGACGGTACTGCCAGCAAAAAGATTGTTAAAATTTTAGAAAAAAATATTAATAAAAACAATTTATTTTATAAAAAATTTACCCATGCTAAGATTTAGGGTTGCTGTTGACTTTAGGGTTGTTTAATTATATCTTAATGAAAGTAGTTAATTTAAAAGGAAAAAGGAGATGACACTATGATTAAAAAAGTTATTTTAATGGGGAGAAAACCTGGTGCTTCAATGGCATTAAAATGGTTGTTGAATAACGGTATAGAAGTACCTTTTGTGGTTGCTGATCCCAATGAGGCTTTCAAAATCAAATTAAAGGATACTGCTTTAGCATTGGGTATTCCTATTGTAACAGAGGGTTATATTTATGATTTAATTAGACAAAAGGACACATCAATTAATAATGTTGATTTGGTTATTTCTTATCTATATTGGAAGAGAATAAGAGACCCTCTAATTAATTTACCTCAAGTAGGGTGTATTAATTTTCATCCTGCCCCATTGCCAGATTATAAGGGGCGTGCAGGGTATAATACGGCAATATTAGACAAAAGAGAGGATTATGGAGTTAGCGCTCATTTTATTGATTCTGAAGAATTTGATGCTGGCCCGATTATTAAAGTCAAGAAATTTCCAATAAGCCCCGTTACAGAGAATGCACTTTCTTTGGAGGAGAAATCGCAAGATTATTTATTGGAATTATTTAAGGAGGTAATTCAACTATTTATTGAAGGTGATGAAGTAATAACCACTTCAAATTTAGGGGGTGTTTATTGGAGCAAAAAAGATCTTGAAAGAAACAAAGAAATTAATTTAAACGAAGACAGTGCCGAAGAGATGGATAGAAAAATAAGAGCTTTTTTCTTTCCGCCTTATTGCGGTGCGAAATTAATTATAGGAGATCAAGAAGTCACATTAATAAACAAAAAGATTTTAAAATATTTATCCAATCGTTTAAACAGATGAAGTATCTAATCGCAAAACCTTTCATAACAAATATAGAGAAAAAAAACATTCAGAATGTTTTAACTTCTGGTATCTTGAGTATCGGACCTTTTATAAATAAATTTGAGTCAAAATTCGCTGAAATTATAGGAGTTAAATATGCATGTGCTGTGTCTAGTGGTACTGCAGGATTACACTTGGCCATGATTGCAGCGGAAATAAAATCTGGCGATGAAATAATAACATCGCCTTTTTCTTTTATTGCTTCAGCAAACTGCATATTATATGTTAATGCAAAGCCAGTCTTTGTAGATATTGATCCTGCAACTTACAATATTGATCCTCAAAAAATAGAGGAAAAAATAACAAAAAATACAAAAGCTATTTTGGTAGTTCATATTTTTGGTCAAACAGCAGATATGGACTCAATAAAAAAAATAGCAAAAAAACACAACCTTAAAATTATAGAAGATGCTTGTGAGTCTATCGGAGCTAAGTATAAAAATAAAAATGCGGGAACATTCGGAGAATCTGCTGTATTTGCTTTTTACCCAAACAAACAAATAACAACAGGAGAGGGTGGAATGTTGGTTACAAATTCAAAAAAGATTTACAACACATGTAGGAGTTTAAGAAACCAAGGGAGGGCAGAAGATATGCGCTGGTTAGACCACAAGAGGCTTGGATATAATTATAGAATGGATGAAATGAGTGCGGCTCTTGGTCTGACCCAGCTAGACAAACTCAATTTTTTATTAAGAGAACGAGAAAAAATAGCATTGCTTTATAATAAATATTTATCTAAACACGATGATTTGATAATTTTGCCTCAAATGGGACCTAATAATAAGCATACTTGGTTTGTATATGTTGTTAGATTGAAGGGGTATACTAGAGTAAAGAGGGATAACATTATGTTGAGGTTGGCAAAAATTGGAATAAGCACTAAGCCATATTTGCCTTCTATACATTTGTTTAGTTTTTATAAAAAGATGTTTGGTTATAAAAAGGGGGATTATAGTGTTTCAGAATTAGTAAGTGATTCTTCTTTGGCCTTACCATTTTATATCGGGTTAAAAGAAAAAGACATAAAAATTATAAGTAAAAAATTAATTAATATTTTAAAAAATGGTTAACGAATTTATTGGGAAAACAATTTTAGTAACTGGGGGAACTGGTAGTGTTGGTTCAGAATTAGTAATGCAGATTTTAAGGTTTAACCCTAAGCAGGTTAGAGTTTTATCTAGAAATGAAACTCGACAATATAACCTTTTAGAAAAGCTTAAATATCCTAAAAATTTAAGTATGCTTATTGGTGACATAAGAGACCGAGATAGATTGCAGCTTGCATTTAAGGGGGTTGATGTGGTTTTTCATACAGCAGCACTTAAGCATGTGCCTTTTTGTGAATATAATCCATCCGAAGCCATGAAGACAAACATTATTGGATCGCATAATATTATAGATGCTGCTTTACACAATGGAGTACAAAAAGTAATTGCTATTTCTACAGATAAGGTTGCTAATCCTTTTAATGTGTTGGGTGTTTCAAAATTAATGATGGAGAAATTATTTATAAATTCTAATTTTTATTTATCAGACAAGATTAAGCTTTCATGTGTTAGATTTGGTAATGTGGCATGGTCGGATGGATCAGTTTTGACAATGTGGAAGAAGCAGGCAGAAGTTGGCGGTAAAATTAAAGTAACCAACAAAGACGCTACTAGATTTTTTATGTCTATACAACAATCTATTAAATTAATTCTTAAGGCGTCACAATTATCTCAAGGAGGTGAAATATTTATTTTAAAAATGCCATCAGCCAGCATGGGTGATTTGGCAAATATTTTTATAAAAAAATATTATCCAAGGGGAAATATAAAAATAAAATATATAGGAGACCGCGCTGGTGATAAATTACATGAGGATCTTGCTGGTGACAATGATTGGAATAAAGAAATATGGTCCAATAAAGAAATGTTCGTGCTTGTGCCCACAAGCAGTATTCACAATCTTGATTTTGCACCAAGGTTTTATGACGGTTTTGAAAAAATTGGCACAGATTTAAAATTTTCATCCAGCGATAATATAAATGTAAAAAAAATAGAAAAAATTATATAATTTTAATTATGTATTTAAAAAAAAGTGGTGTTAACTGGACTAAAAAAAACATTTTTAAGGTATCCCACCCTTATTATATATTAGAAAAAAAACAAAAATCTCCCACAGTAGAGCCAAATTGCATTGTTTTTTTTGGGGCTGATTTTAAAAATATTAGGAATTTAAATGTTAAAGAATTCGTTAAAAAAACTAATCAATGTCTTGAATATATAAAAAAAAAGTATAAAGGGCATAAGTTGTATTACAAACCCCACCCTGACGAAACCGATGAATTTAAACAGTTAAAATTAGATGGTTTTACTTTTTTTAGGAACGGGGAATCATCAGAGGATTTTTTATGGAAAAATAAAAAAAATATTGATAGTACTTTTTCTGTTTGTTCTACTTCTTCTATATCTTCTTATAATTTCGGGATAAACTCCCACGTGTTTTTTAGGGGGTTTTTAAATTGTTTTGATGAGCAAACTTATGGTTTTATGCAGCTTTGGTTTGGGGATATGCCAGACAATTTTTTTATTAAAAACATTGGATCTGACTGTGTAAATAATCAAAAAGAAATAAAAGAAAACAAAATATTGGAAAATAAACTTAGGGGTGTTTTTAATAAAAACAAGGGCTCAGTTTGGTTGTCTGTTGCCGAGACAAGATATGTGCCCGCAGTTGTTGCATTGGCTATTTTAATGAAAGAAATTGATTATACTAAAAAGATTAATTTAGTAATTTCTAATCATCATCGTTGGTCTGAGAAACACAAAACAAATATTAGAGATTATTTTGATACAATAATTATTTTACCAAGATTTTTTTATTCTCTTAAACCAAAAACAATTTTAAATAGTATTTTATTATCTAATAAAATTAAAAAATTGCCAGTAAAATCTTCTGATATATTGATTGGGTTTAGTTATTTTGAATTTGTTGAAAATTGTATGATGTCTTATTTTAAAAATAATATAAAAATAAATTTTATGACATATGCGAATCTAAAATTTCATTTTGATACAGCCAGCTTAGATTTTGTAGATCTTGCAAGTTTTAAAATTAATAAGGCGAATAGGTTTTATAAAAACATATTAGAACCCCTCCTGGGTCTTAATAAGACATTATTTTTTAATGATATTAAAAGCGGAATAAATATTAGGAGACTGGTGAGTCCCGTAAACGATGTATATGACGAGATTTATCTTTTTAGATAGTTATTTGTTTTTTTGACTTATTAAATATGAAGAAAATATTTTTTAAATTATTAAAATTTTATAAAAAAATCAGGGCGTGGTTGGTAATTGATTTATATAAAACAAGAGGTAAGAAACCTTGGAGTAAGGGTTATTTTGAGTACAAATGGAAAGAAATAAAAGGGAACATCCAAAATAAAGATCTATTGGAAAAATTTTACAAAGGTAACTTGTCTAGTGGCTATGGATTGGGTGTTGATGAAAGAATTGTTGAATACCCATGGATTTTAGCTAATTTATCTGAAGAATCTGGCAAATTATTAGATGCTGGTTCGGCTTTAAATTTTGAGGTTTTGTTATATCATCAGAAATTAAAAAATAAAGAAATAACAATTACAACCTTAGCGCCTGAATCAAATTGTTTTTGGCGGAAAGGGGTTTCTTATGTTTTTGGTGATATTCGGGATCTTCCTTTTAGGGATAATCTTTTTGATGCAATTACTTGCATTTCAACACTCGAACATGTGGGTATGGACAATTCAGAGATTTATAATACAGGAGATAAATATAATGAAAACAGTAGTAAGGATTATTTAAAAGCAATCTTAGAATTAAAAAGAGTTTTAAAACCCGGAGGGCAATTATTAATTACTGTACCTTTTGGCAAATATGAAAATCATGGATTTTTCCAACAATTTAATAAACAAATGGTCCATAGATTAATTGAGCCTTTTAATAACGAGGGTTCTGTATCTTACTTTAAATATTTTGAAAATGGTTGGCAAAAATCTGAAGTTGGTAAATGTGATAATTCTTCTTATGGTTATATTGGCTTGCACGAGAAATTAAACAAAATAGCAGGGGCTTCTGCTGTTGCGTGTGTGTCGATTATAAAGAATCATGATATACAATCAAATGAAATGAACCTAAACAAAAAAGAAGATATAAAAAATATTGAATATGAGAAAGATGATTTAGGATATAGTGAACCTCAAAAAATTGTTGTTTACGAAAGTACTTATGAGATGTTTGATGAGAATCTTATTAAAACCCGAGTTAAAGATTACCATGATCTTATCTTGCCTTTATTGCCCAAGGATAAATCTAAAAAAATAATTGATCTTGGATGTGGATTCGGTCTATTTTTAGATTTTTGCCGAAAACAGGGATATGAAAATTATGAGGGTGTAGATATTGTAAAAAATTTTACAGATTATGCTAAGAATAAATTTGGTTTAAAAAATATTAATACGGGAGATATCATAGATTATTTAAAAAAAGCTTCAAGCGAAAACTACGGCGCTATTACGGCTATAAATGTTGTTGAACACATAAAAAAAGAACGCGTGCCTGAGTTGTTGAATTTAATATTTAAAAATCTTGAAAAAGGGGGTGTGTTTGTGGCAGAGATGCCAAACGCTGATAGTATTCATGGCATTCATACCTTGTTTTCAGATTTAACTCATGAGTGGGCTTATACAAAAGCATTAATTATTCAATTGCTTAGTCAAGCTGGCTTTTCTGAAATAAGAGTTTACCCCAACAGAGTCAGAAAAAGTATGCCAATACGTTTGTTACAAAAAATACTGGCCAAAATATTGAGTGGTGATGATAAACTCTTGTATTCCGGGAATATAATTGTTAAAGCTAAAAAATAAAAATACCCCTGTGGGGTATTTATTATCATAACTTTATATTAGCTAATTGAGATGCTCCAGCGTCCTTTCTTTTTTGTTGGGCTGGAGCCCATTTAACATCATCAAAAGAGGGTTCTCCATGAATGTTGTGGAGACTCCTCCAGTGTTTTTCATATTCTTTTATTCTTTTAATAGCACGATTTACCATGAGCTCTCTAAGGCCCAGCAATTCAACAGGTGTAAAGTACTGTGAAATTGTAGCTGTAATTTTTGTAGCATCACCAAGATCTATCAAAAAGGCATCTAGAGCTTCAAGGTAATCAGATTCTCTATTGCCCGAGTAGCCGTATTGCTCAAGAATCTTATCTTTATACTTATAATACCATTCGGAACCAGGATATGGAGTGGCAAAAAATGGTTTTACAACAATGCCCATTCTTTCCCAGGCATTGACGCAGTCAATTAAACTGTCAAAAAATTCATCAGGGAACCCCATCATTTGATTGGGGATTGGTCTAATTCCAGCATCTAGGGTCATGTGAAGTGAGCGTTCATTGGTTTGTGGAGTGGCGCCTTTGCCTACATTTTTTAGAATCCTTTTAGAAAATGATTCATAACCATATAAGAGTTGAGAGCAGCCAGCTTCATGCATTTGCGCAAGTAGTTCAGGGTTGGCAAGCGTTGCATGACTTGTTCCACCCCAGTGGACACCTTTACATTTTTTAGGATCATGTGGGACGTTATCTTTTGTGCATTGTGGTTGCAATCCTTCCTCAATCCACAAACGGCAGATTTCAGGCAACCATTGGTTTTTCATATAGACATTCATTGCCAATAGATTCTCATCAAAAAATAAAACAAAGTCAGTTCCATAATTATCTCGCATATACTTTACCATTTTTACTAGATAATGAGGGCTGTGGACTCTGTTTATTCTGTTGTGTGTAAAAATAGTATCAGCTTGATCATTGTTAGGGTTGTCGTAATGCAAATCACCAGCAAGACCAAGATGGAAACAGAAACGACATATAAATGGACAACCGAAACTTCCGTTTATATCCATTCTTACTTTGGAGCTATATGCCTCTTCGCTGTAGAGAAGGGAACTATTTTTGAAATACACCTCTTTCATGGGTAGCATGTTCCATGCTGGGTAGGGAAGCTGATCAAGATCTGAAATCAGAGCCCTCTCTGGATTCAGGTGGGATTTTCCATATTTATCTCTCCATATAATACCTAAAACAGATTCCCAGTTTTGTTCTTTTTTATCAATTTTTTCTAGAATTTCAGGGAAAGTTACAAATGCTTCTCCAATAACCCCAATGTCTATTTCTGGGATTAGTTTCATCATGTCTTGTGGCATACTCGTTAATATGCCACCGCCAATAACTCTCAATGATTTTGGAGAATCTTCTTTTGTATATTTTAAAACTTTTTTAGTGTATCCATATGTCGTGGTAATTCCTCCTATAGCTATTACATCCCATCTATCTGATTTTATTGCTTCACGCAGTTCGTCGTCATCAGGTCTCCATGCGTTTGCATCTAAGATTTGAACTTGGTGGCCTTTCTTGTCAGATATTGCAGCCAAAAGGGCAATTCCATAAGGGATGTGCAGGGGGTTGTCTTCTTGTCTTACAGTTGGGTTAACAAACAGTACTTTTGCCATCTTATTCTCCTCTCTCAGTAAATTTATAAAGAAATTCGGACATAGGTATAAATTTAATTGGATCTTCAAATAATATACCACCTTCCGTGCAATTATATGTTGTACAGTTGGCTTCTGGGGCTAATTCTAGAAACACATTTTTAAACCAATAATATGTTGGATCTGTGAACCAAGTTTCATTTAAGTAGGGATTATAAATATCAATAAATGCCTCAGGCGCTCTATCACCAAAAAGTTCAATTAGCTCATAATAATATTGGGTATTTCTATGGGGCGTTCCCGGAGCATAGCTTAAATCTATTCCAGCTAAAGCAACATGCTTTCTATTGAGTATTGCGTGGGCAAATATCCAAGAGGCGGTACCAACGTTGCCACCCGTTACCATACAAGGAATTCCGGTTTCATCATTTAATTTTTTTGCGACACTGTTTGGTTCATCAATATCATCATAGAGTGGGTTCCACCAAAATATTTCCATACCAGCCTCAATACAACGCTTGGTTATCGTGGTGTCTACGCTAGTAGAAAGGATGGCTTTTATTCTTGGGCCGTGATGATTTACAAGTTTAATTAGTTCTTTATTCCATTTTTTTTCATCTTTCCAATGTTCTGGGTCTAAATCTTGTCTCGAATAATAATCATCTTCAGGTCTTGATTCCAAGTCGGGGTCTCCAAACCATCGCACAATTCTATATGGATGAGGGTCTAAGCACAAAACATAATCTGGAACTAAGCCATTTCTTAAGCAATAGCCTAAAGAACCATCTGCTGTTACAATATCACCCTTAAAATTAGAATTTAATATTTTTTCTACAGGGTTTTTTCTGTGTAAACTAGGACCACCAACTATAACAATGGCCGCTTCTTTATTTGAAACGGCCAAATCTTCTACTGTGTTACTGAAATAGGGGGCATTTCTTTTGGCGTTTTTTAATCCAATTGACTCTGTTTTAAGGGCCGTTGCTTCACCAATTTTAAGAGAGAGTTTTTTGCCTAGAGACATTATTCTTCTCCCTTGTTTTCTTTTGTTTTTGTGCCATGTACAAAACCTTTGCCCTTTTTAACAAAAGTAATACTTCCACCTAGTTTTTTAAGTGCTGCTGCTTCAAATTCTTCTTCTAGACTTTTATCTTTTTCCCTATCTTTCTTTTCTTTACCTTCTTTCTTTTTTGGTAAATTGTAGTTTCCTTTCAGTAGGCTCACTCTTGTTTCTCCTATTTATTTATAAAGGTTCACCAACACGATAATATAACATAATTTGCTATACTGCAAGTAATAGTTTATTATTTTATTACAATGTTTTCTAAGATTAAAAATTTATTTTTGTTGATTTTTGCTTATTTTTACTCATTTTTTGGTGGTAAATCAAATCAGATAATCAGCAATCCAGACAAAATTCTGATTTTAAGGACAAAACCCCACATAGGGGATGTTGTTTATATAACGCCTATGTTCGGGGCCATAAAACACAAATATCCCAACAGCAAACTTTATTTAGTTGGGGCCGGTCGGGTAGAGGAGGTAATAAGAAATAATCCTGATATAGATGAATATTTACAATACGATGGTAATTTCTGGACTGTGATTAAGCGCCTAAAGAAAGAGCATATAGACTTTGCTTGTCTCGCTAATGCCGGTAGCGCAGAGGGATTGGCGTTGCTTTATTTTTCAGGAATTAAATCAATTTCAGCATTTACGACAATTAATGATAAACCAATAAAATCTATATCTTATTCATTATTGTCTAATAATGTTATAGGTAAATCATTTTATAATGGTCAATATGTTCCGCCTCAGTATTTAAAATTACTTGAACCAATTAATGCCAATAATGGTAATGTTCATTTTCGCCTTTATTTTTCAGAAGAAGCAGATAAAAATGTGAATGAAATCCTCAATAAAAATAATATAGATATTAAAAAAGATTTTGTTGTAGGTATAGCATCTGGGGGAGCAGTGCCTGAACGTTGGTGGCCTTCAGAAAGATTTGCAAAATTGGCAGAATATCTTAAAAGAAAACATAATGCAAAAATTATATTACTTGGCGCAGGAAGAGATGAGGGGCCAATATCGGAAATTTTAAAATATTTAAGTTCAGACATAAAAGTAATAAACTTACTTAATCAGTCGCTTGATGAATTTAAGGCCACGATTTCAAAATTACATTTAGTAATAGGGAATGATTCAGGTCCTATGGTGACCGCAGATGCTTTTGATGTACCAAATATTGTTTTGGTTGGTCCTACAGATCCTAGAGAATATCATCGTACCCCGGGTCCGTTAAATAGAGTTGTGGCATCTGAAAATAAAGATATAAATTCAATATCTATCGAAGATGTAACCAAGGAGGTGGAGTCAATAATGAGTAATAGATAATTTAATAAAATTATAAAAAATATGAATAAAAAAATAAATGAAATATTGGTACCTATTTCACCTGCAGAATTATTGGACAAGATAGCCATTCTTGAAGTTAAAATAAAGAAAATTTCTGATAAAGAAAAATTAAAAAATGTTAAGCATGAGCTTAATATTTTAAAGAAGACAATGAAACAGCACATAAAATCATCACCAGAATTGGCTAGACTTTTTGAAAAATTAAAAAAATTAAGTTTTAAAGGCTGGGATATTGAGGATGGAAAGAGATCAAAAGAAAGAGATAAAAATTTTGATAAAGAATTTATAGAATTTGCACGCGGAGCATTTAAAAATAATGATGAAAGATCGGCAATCAAAAAAGAAATAAACTTATTGTTAAAATCAGATATTATAGAAGAAAAGTCATATGAAAAATACTAAGAATGTTTTAATAATGGGGGTATTCGGTCAAGACGGATCGTACTTGGCCGAATTTTTATTAGATAAAGACTATAAAGTGTTTGGTTTTGATCAAAAAAAACCTTCTCAAAAAAGTGCTTATTTAAATAGACTCGCAAAGAAAATAATATTCATAAAAGGGGATTTAAAAAATCAAAAAGACATAGAAAAAGCAGTTGAAAAATCTCAACCAGATGAAGTTTATAATTTGGCTGGTGTGTCAGATTTAACAACAGCAAAAAATAATCCTAAATTAACCATGGATTTAAATTATAGATCCGTTGGTTATTTGGTTAAAAATGTTTTTAGTGTTAATCCAAAAGCTAGAATATTTCAGGCCGGATCTTCTCAGATGTTTTGTGAAAAAAGCGGTTCTATAAATGAAAAGTCATCCATGTGCAATAGAAATAATTATGCAAAAGCAAAAATAAAAGCTCACAAAGAATTTATAATAAATTATAGAAAACAGAATTATTATATTTGTTCAGGATTTTTATTTAATCACGAATCACCAAGGCGAGACAAAAGATTTGTAACTACAAAAATAGTAGAGTCACTTAAACAAATTAAAAAGACTGGTAAAGGTATTTTAGAGTTGGGAAATTTGAATTCTAAAAAAGACTGGGGTTTTGCCGGAGATTATGTTAAAGCAATGTGGCTCATGCTCCAGCAGCCTCAACCTGATGACTATGTTATTGCAACAGGTAAATTGCATTCTGTTAGAGATTTTGTGGAAATATCTGCAAAAGTTTTGAATATAAAATTGAATTGGCAAGGAGGGGGTATTAATGAAGTGGGACTGGATAATCATAAAAATGTCGTAGTGAAAATTAATAGAAAATATTATAGAGAAAATGAGTTGCCAATTGTTGCAAATATTAAAAAAATAAATAAAAAATTGGGGTGGAAACCCCAAACAAATTTAAGCAGTTTAATAAAAATGATGATTGGTTAACTTTCTATTATTTCAAATTCTGGGCATGGCACAATAAATTTGCCACCCCCTTTTAGGTATTCAGATTCACGTTCCTTGAACTCACGAATAAAATGCCAAGGTAAAATAAGCAAATAGTCTGGCTTAGCCCTTCTCATTTCTAATTCTGATTTTATGGGTATGTTTGTGCCAACTGTTTTTAATCCATATTTTCCAGGGTTTCTCTCGGCAATCGCATCAATTAAATTATTATCAAGACCAAACCATTGGAGTAGTGTGTTGCCTTTCGTTGAGGCCCCATAACCCCATATTGTTTTGCCACGGTTTTTTTCTTTTTTTATAAAATTAACTGTTTTTCTTTTGAGTTCTAATGATTTTTTATAAAAATTAAGATATACCGTTTTTTTGTTTAAGTTTAAGGTTTTTTCGTGGCTTAATATAGAAGCTACTCTATAGTTGGCAACATCTCTATGAGGAGCAGTGGCAAATGTATGATTATCAGCATCTTTTTTTCTAATAAATATTCTAGCGCTTCCTCCGTTTACATCATTTACCTGGCAATCAACTATTTTCATGTTGTGCCTATTTAATAAATATTTCATTGCAGTCAAGCTGTAGTACTCTACATGTTCATGGCATATGTTATCAAATGCCAATTGCTCAAGCATTAAAGGTAAGTAACTCATTTGGACTATCCAAAGCCCGTTTTTGTCCATTGTTTTGTTTATGTCATTTATAAATTTATCCGGGTTTTCTAAATCATAAAACATCGCAATAGAGGTTATTATTTTTGCTTTTTGTTTGCCATATCTGCTCTTTTTAAAAGCTTCATAGTTAAAATAATCCTCAACTATTAAATTAGCGTGTTTTGAAGATAGTTTTTTGTACCCGTTTTTAGCAGGGTCAAAGCCAACGCGTATTAAATCTTTGTCTATAAATTTTAATAAAGTGCCATCATTGCAACCAATATCTACAAAAACATCGCCCTTTTTTGTTTTTGCTAATCTTTGAGCGGTTGTTGCTATCTCTTCAAGTTCTTTTGTCATTGTTGCGTTGGTGCCTGATTTGTACCAATATTCTCTATACATTTCGTCTGTTGGTGCAGTATGTGATAATTGAACTAACCCTGATTTTGGAGCTAGGCACATTTTTAATTCAATAGGGGGTAACTTGGGTTTTGTTTCTGGTTTTAAAAAATCAGAAACATAGGTCTTTCCTAGAGAAAATAAATCAACCAGCTTTTCGCCGGATATTCTGCAGGTATTTCTTTCAATTGTTTTCTTATTTGACATCTAGGTTATTTAAAAGTTTTTTTGCTAATATGCAGGGAGACAATTTTATATGAAGTAAATCGTAACCTGTTTCTGTTATTTTTTCAACTTCTGTTTTGTGGGTTTTTACCCACAATATTTTTTTTGCTAGATCGTGTGGATCTGCTGGATTGCAAGCTAAGCAGGTTTTGTTTTCTTCAAGAAGTTCCATTACCCCTTCGTTGCGAGCAGTTAGGTATGGGAGTTTAAGAGCTAAACTCTCAAATGCTTTATGAGGTATGGTTCTTTTGAGGCGGTCATGATTTGAAAGCTGGCCCAAGCTTAAGTGGCATTCCTGCATTTTTGTTATAAGTTCTTTCATGGGTAGTTTTTCTTTTATCCACTCAACATTTTTTGAATCAAATGAATTTAGTTTTTGCTTAACAAGATTTTCCATTTGTCCTGAGCCCAATATTCTAAATTTAACATCTTCACCTTTTAATATTTCGGCTGCTTCAATTGCATATTCAATTCCTGATTCTGGTAAAAATCCTCCACGAAATAAAACGGTAAAATCTGATATTTTTTTAATTTCCGGGTTGTATTTAAATTCGTTTTCATCAACGCCAGTCCATGTAACTAAGAATTTTTGGGGTGGTAATAAGAATTTTTTGCTTAAAAATATTCTTTGAGCATTAGACTCAACAAGAACAATTTTAGATAGCCTAAAAGAAATAAAATCAATTAACCATACGTAAAGCGATTTAAATGAAAGTTTGCTTGCCTGTGAACGGGAAATTATGATGCCTTCGTAAAGAGAGGCGAGTGCGTTAAATATTATGGGTTTTTGGGATGCCAGTTTCGCCAAGGGAACCAAAACATGACCCGTGTAGCCAACCATTACAAAATCATAGTTATTATTTCTTTTTTTTATTTCCTTGTATAATCTTTTGTATTTTCCCCAGCCCGGAGTGCTATCTATGCATTCAATTATTTTTACCCCATTTTCTTTTAGACCATTTAAATAAACCGCATCTCTTGCGTGTATGTTTTTAGTAAAATTTAAGTATAGGATTGTCATTATATTTACTCTATATAAACCTGAATTTCTTTTCAACTTCACACAAAGTCTTGTACAATACGTTTTGTTTTTTAGTTTCAAGTCGTATTGTTGGTGCACTGATCATATGATTGGCCTGTTTGCGGGGAGGTCAAACAATCGTGGTTATCAACAGTAGGGGGGGGCAAAAATTATGATTGCTGTATAATAAAAGTAGTGACAATCAATAATAACTCTGGTATGGGACGGGGCAATTAAACAATGGTTTTTTGTTTTTAACTCTATCAGATAAAATCAAATGAAAGGCAGTTTAGTTAGGTGGAGTTTTAATTTATTAGCAGTTTTTGTTGTTTTTTTATTTGCAGTAATATTAATTCCGGGAGAAACTTATGCGGCAGATGCTGGTGAGTTTGTGTTTTTTAGAATTGATACAGAACTAGATGTTTTAAATGATAACGGGGTTACCATAAACTTTTCATGTGGTAGCGGTCTCGGAACAATAACTGACAATACGGCCTCAGAAAGCACTCAAGCAGCGGATGGTATTATTAAGGTTGCTTCCGCGTCAAAGGAAATGACCGATGCTGGTTGTATTTTTGGAACTAGCGACACCATTACTGGTTCAGCTTCCCTTGATGGCTGGGTTACCAGAGATTTTACAGTCGCGCTTCCGGCCTCGGCCAGTGACCCGTTCAGCGCTTTGGCGAGCATGGATTACTCCATAGTTGTAAATGGTATCGAGGATGAACTTGGCAACACCTTGACTCTGGATGGCACTACTGCCTCAGCTACTTATAGTGGTACGGTTGCTTCTCAGTCATATAGTGGAGGTAAGAAATATATTGCAGGGTCAACCAGTGGTGGGACTATTGCGGGAGGTGCTGATGGTTATATTAATGGAACATCAGCGGCTTTAACAATTTCAGCAACTGCATCACAAAGCGTTGACTTTGATTCTTCTCAGGATTCTGATATTGATACAGCGGGCTTATCTTTTGGTGTTAAGGTAACTCTTCAGGTATCCGGCGGTACAACAAATCTTTCCACAGGTATTGTTACGGCAGGTGACAGCTTAGGTACGAGCTGTACAGCTGGAACTGGTGCTAATTATGGGGATTATTTTTGTGCTGTTCCAATAGCTGATACGGAGACTACTGCTTCTGTAACACATTACGATTTGGATACTAAAACAGGAACCTATACAGACCGAACAACTGGCAGTGACGCACAAAGCACGGTTACTATTGTTGCCTCTAAAAAAAGCGCTGGCGGTGGGGGAGGAACACCTTTTGCTACACCAACACCCACACCAACGCCTACCCCTGTGGTTAGTCCGGCTCCGACACCCATAGTAACAGCAAGCCCGACCCCTGCACCGGTAATATCAGTTAAACTGTTCAGAAAAGTTGCCGATCCCAAAGTTTATGTAGATGAAGGTGATGGTGTGCTTCATTGGGTTAGTACGCTGGAAGATTTCAATGCCGCCGGATACAAATGGGAAGATGTGCAGGTAATATCAGGACCGGAATTTGCAGCACTTCAAATTGCCCCATCGGATATGCCGACCAAGCTCTTTAGGAAAACAAATGATCCGAAAGTTTACGTTCAAGGAGAAGACGGGACATTGATATGGGTTAGGACTGAAGCAGAATTTAACGCGGCGGGATATAGTTGGGCCGATGTGCAGGTAATATCAGGACAAGAATTTGCCCAAATGAGAATTGGCGGTAAACTAAGGGTTGTTCAGGGTATAGGATATTTGAGAGTAAGAAGTGGTTCTTCTACGGGGTATGATGTTTTGGGACAAGTTTTGCCTGGAGAAGAATACACGTTTGTTGATGTTGAAAATGGCTGGTACAAAATTAAAAAGGGATTCAACGAATGGGGATGGGTTCATGGTGATTATGCAGATGAAATATAATGAAATGTTTGACTGATAATGATAAATTAATAAGTTAACAGAAAGGCAAATATTATTAAAAAACGGCCCACATTCAATGAGGGCCGTTTTAATTTTTAAATTTATTCGGCTTTAATTGGTTTTTGAGCGTAGGTAAAAATAAATATTCCGAAATGATGCAAGAGAGTTTTTTCTAGTAATTTATTGAGGCGAGTAAGTGATGCAATAGGAAGGACTGGTGATTTTTTAATTTCAACAATGCTAAAATTATTTTTAACTATCATTTTTTTTAATTTTGGTACAGACATAAATTCACCCAGAGTATCTTCATCAAAGTACATACCCCCGATTCCTAAGTTGCGTAGAGTCGATCTTAGTTTGTCATAAAATTTACCTGGGAAATTGCTTGCACAAGAAATAAGAAGACGCCCGCCAGGTTTTAAAACTCTATTTGCTTCAGATATAAATTTTTCTGGATTATCCAAGTAAAAAATAACTTCCGCGGATATTACGGTATCAAATGATTCATTAGGGAAGGGAAGCTTTTCTGCATCGCATACGTATGCTTCAATGCCACGTTTTTTGATTTCACTTACCATCTGTGGTGATATGTCTGTTGCCACAACTTTGTATTTTTGCGACAAAAACCTGGAGATTTCTCCGGTTCCTGCTCCCACCTCAATACATTTTCCTTCTGCCCAATTAGCAAATATGTTTTTGCGTATGCTTACAATATAGGGATTGCTTATCTCATTGTAGTGAGAAGCTATACCATCAAAAATTTTAGCAAATTCCTCATTTGTTGATTTCATAATCAATACTTTTTAAGGATAACCTTCAATATTTTAAAACCATCTTTCAAGGCATTTACTTTTGATTTGCCAGCAAGTCGCGGTCTTTCTATAGCGGGGATTTCTTTAAAGGTTAAACCAGCTCTCTTTGCTTTAACTAAAAATTCTATACATATACCAAATCCATGATTTTGAAGATTTAATTTTTTGAAGTTGTCTCTAGAAATTGCAAAGAAAAAATATAAACTATCCGATACATTCGTTTTGTGTATAATGTTCGTAAGTTTAGTGAATATCCAGTTGCCGAGTAAACGAATCAGTGTATCGTCGTCACTTCTGGCGCCTTTGGAGTATCGAGAAGACATTACAACATCATTTTTGTTAGTGAATTTTTCAAGAATTTTAGGTATGTCATTTGGGTTATGAGAACCATCTGCATCCATTATCATGATTACATCACCGTTTGCTATTTCTACTGCATCAAATAATGCACCACCAAACCCATTTCTTCTTTGGGTTATAACCTTGTCGGTGTTTCTAAGGGCCTCTCTTGCTTCATTTAAGGTATTGTCTGTTGAGTGGCCATCAATAACAATTATTTCATCAATAAAATTCCTAGGTATTTCTTTTAGTGTTTTGCCTATGGCACCCTCTTCGTTGAGTGCGGGTATTATTAATGTTGTTTTCATTTTTTATTGTTTTTTATCAGTGTTGGTTTTGTTCTAAAGGTGTCACTTTCATAATCTTTACCACCACGAAGTCCCCACGAAAATACGATAAATTGATTTTTTTCTAAAATCTCAAGGGCATGAATTTCATATGAAGGGGTGGTTACCATTTCGTTTTCCTTTACTACTATGCTTTTTGTTTTGCCCCACTCTTTCTTTTTTTTGTCATATTCTTTGTAGTAGTATCTTAAGCTGCCCTTAGACATAAACATTGCTTGAGTGGTTTTTTTGTGATAGTGATTACCTCGCAAAGCTCCTTTTTTTGAATTAATAACCGCAACATGATTGATATTTTCTTTATAAAAAATATCCGCAATGTCTCCTCGTTTGTCTTTGAAGACTGGTTTTATTTTTTCTTTTTTCAAATTTATATGATAACTAATTGTACTTAGTTGTAGCTGAGTGTAGTCACAATAAATTACAATTAATTACTATCGGTTGCCATTTTGTTATAATAACTTCTTTTCTCCCGGAACTATCAATTTTATTTTGGGGTTTATTTTTTTAATTTTATTTGCCAAAAATTTGCCAATATTCCATGAAATAATCAATCCGACATCTATTTTTTTAGATGATAATTTATTGTCATGGTATATGGGCAAAAGAGAGCCAGGAGTGTATTTGCCAATTTTTTGTTTTGATGTATCCGTAACAAATTCTAGCACATTTCTATCAAGTTTGTAATAATTTATCAGTGTGTTTCCTTTGGTAGCTGCACCGATGGCAGCAATTTTTTGGTTTTTCTTTTTTAGGGAATATACAAGGCTAAGCGTATCAAACTTATCTTTTTCTATTTTTGCCATAAATTTTTTGTAGGTATTGAGTGAAAAGATTCCACTCTTATTTTCGTCTTTAATGTATCGGCTAACCAATTTTTTATTGTATTTAGACATGTCTTTTAAGGCATATACTCTGATACAGCCACCATGGTAAAGATTATGTTCTATATTTGAAATGTAAAGCCCGTGTTTTTTAAATAGAAAATCAACTGATTTTATTGAAAAGTAAGAAGCATGTTCGTGATATATGGTATCAAATAAAAATTTGTCTATTATGTCTTTTCCATATGGGGACTCAAATACAAAATAGCCATTTTTATCTAATGCTTCTATGACATGAGGCATTACATCATTTAAGTTATATATGTGATTGAATACATTATTTCCACAGATTAATTTTGCTTTGCTGTTTTTTTGTATGGCCGTAGCAAGGGTTTCTTTGCCCAGTAGCCCGCTTATTGTGTTTACATTTCGTTTTGATGCAAGTTTAGCCATGTTTGGTGAAGGATCAATTCCCGTGGCTTTTGCGCCTTTCTTTTGGAAATAACTTAACAATAGTCCATCATTGGAGCCAAACTCAATTATGTGGTCACCCTTTTTTAAGTTTATGTAATTACTTACTGTATCGCAATATTCTTGCCAGTGTTCGCAGGATATTTTTGAGTTAGAGGCAGTATAACTATAATCATTTTCCATATACCTTTCTTCTGGTGGGACTACGTATTCATTTTGGATGTGTCCGCATTTCTTGCACAGAAGACAATTCAGGGGGTATAGTTTTTGGGGTTCCAAAATCCTTTCTTTTTTCAAAAAAGTGTCTGCTATAGGGTGGTGCCCCAGTTCAATGACTTTACTTAATGTTTTGTTTTGGCATATTATACAGGTATTCATATATTTGACTATAAACACAAAAAATATTTTTTACAATTAGATTTATATTATTTGTTTAGTTATTTTAAGAATATACAACATGGCTAAAAAAAGTAAAATTTCAACAAAACTTAGTTTAAACAAAATATTTATTGCTGGAGGAACAGGTTTTTTGGGGCAACATTTGGCTGAAAGGTTAAGGAAAGATAAAATTCCCTACGTGGCGACATCTATAAGTAGGGGGATTGATTTTAGGGATTTAAATAATCTAAAAAAGATTTTTAAAAAAGAAAAGCCCAATATTATAGTTAATGTAGCTGCGTTTGTTGGAGGGATTCAGTTTGGTTATGAAAAGCCAGCTGAGATATTTTTAAATAATACATTGATAAATGCAAATTTAATTGAATGTGCCAAAGAATTTGGCGTGTCTTTGTTTGTTAACATTCTTCCAAATTGTACATATCCGGGAGCTCTTGATAAGCCATTCAAAGAGAATCAATGGTGGGATGGTCCAATTCACGAATCTGTTTTGAGCTACGGCATGTCTAGAAAGGCGAGTTGGGTTAATGCTTGGGCATATCATAAACAATATGGAATGAATTTTGCTAATTTAATTTTTACAAACATGTATGGTCCGGGTGACCATTTTGATGAAGTTCGAAGCCATGCCTTGGGAGCTCTTATTAAAAAAATTGTTGCTGCTAAAAACAAAAATGAGAAAGAGGTTGTTGTTTGGGGCAGTGGTGATCCGATAAGAGAATGGCTTTATGTTGATGACGGGGTTGAGGCTATAATGAGAGCAATAAAATTTAGGACAAGTTTAGGAATAGAACCAATAAATATTGGTCCTGGCAAAGGGGTTTCCATAAAAAAATTGGCCCAGTTAATTAAAAAAGAATCAGGATATAAGGGTAAGTTAGTGTTCGATACATCTAAGCCTGACGGAGCTCCGTATAAAGTTTTTAATGTTTCAAAATGTAAAAAAAGTTTTGGTTGGGTACCAAAAACTAAGTTAGAAGATGGTCTAAAAAGAACCATTAAATATTATGAAGAAATTTATTAATCAAATTGAGCCTTGGATTACCGAAAAAGAATCTCGCGCAGTCGGTGCTTATTTGAATTCGGGTGGTTGGATGGCAGAATTTGAAAAAACCGAAGAATTTGAAAAAAGCGTTGCCGAATTTTTGGGGGTAAAATATGCCATAGCCACAAACAATGGAACCGTGGCACTGTCGTTGTGTCTTATGGCCCTAGGTATTGGCAGGGGAGATGAAGTTATTGTTCCTGATTATACTATGATAGCCACTCCTAACTCTATTTTGTTTACTGGGGCAAGGCCAGTTTTTGTAGATGTTGATTCAGAGACAATGTGTATGGATATAAACATATTGCCAATAACAAAAAAGACAAAAGCTATCATATACGTTTCAATAAATGGCCGAAGCGGAGACATTGTAAAGTTGAGAAAGTTGTGTAAAGACAGGGGGATATTTTTAATAGAAGACTCTTGTCAGTCATTTGGGTCAAAGCACAAAGGCAAGTTTCTTGGTACATTTGGTGATGCCGGATGTTTTTCTTTGACCTTTCATAAAATAATAAGTACTGGTAACGGGGGAATCGTTGTTACAAATAACAAAAAAATATATGATAAGATAAAGAAGTTAAAAAACTTTGGTAGGCTGGAAGGGGGAATGGATTATCATGAAACAGTTGGATATAATTTTAAATTTTCTGATTTACAAGCGGTTGTTGGTTTGATTCAGATTAGTAATATTAAAGAGCGCATAAAAAGAAAAAAAGAGCTGTATAAAATTTATAAAAAAAATCTTTCTGGGGTATCTGAAATTGAGTTTTTAAATTTGGATTTTTCAGAAACAACTCCTTTATTTGTTGACATCTTAGTTCCTGTAGAAAAGCGTAAAAAATTAATGGGATATCTCAAGTTAAACAATATAGGAACTAGGGCTTTTTATCCATCAATAAATTCTCAGCCAGCGTATAAAGGTTATACTAATAAAAAATTCCCTGTGTCTGCTGAGATTTCCAAAAGAGGTTTGTGGTTGCCATCATCTTTGACCCTAAGCAAGGATCAAATAGATTATGTGTGTGATAAAATAAAAACTTTTTTTAATAATAATGTTTAATTTTTTAATTTTACTTTTATCAATTGTATTATCTGCCGGTGCCAATCTTTTATTAAAAAAAGGCACACTTGTTTTGGGTGATTCACTGGCATTGCCCAAACCCCCAAAAGAACTATTTGATTTTGTGTTCTTGATGTTTGGGAATCTATATATTCTTGGTGGACTTGCGTCATTTGGTTTGGCTTTTGTGTTGTGGGTTTGGCTTTTAACTAAGATGCAACTCAATGTTTTTTACCCGATTGCTTTAAGCAGCCAAATTGTTTTGATAGCCATTGCTTCTTGGTTTCTATATAAAGAAACATTAACGCCCGTTCATATTTTGGGGATGGTAATTATAATAATCGGAGTATTTTTGCTTTTAAAAACTGGGTAAAATTATTAATAAAACAAGTAAATTAACATGGATGTTCTTTTTCGTACTGTATTGATAAAATTTAATGAAGATGTTTCTGAAGATTCAAGAAAAAAAATTTATGACATGATGCAAACACTTGATAAAGATTGTGGCGGTAGGGAAGCTGGTGTATTGTTTTGGAAAGTAGATCATAATTTTAATCCAAAAAAGTGTGATTTGGTTGAGGTTGCAATTTTTGAAAATGATGATGCTCTCCAGAGGTTTAGAGGGCACCCAAAGCATAAAAAATTTACTAATGTTTTGAGTGAGATTGCTGATTGGTGGGTGGGGGATATTTGTGTAGATTTACCAAATGAGTGTATTAAATTGATTTAAACAAAAAACGGCTTGATAGCTGTTTTTTGTTTTGACTAGATTTTCTTATTAATTATCTCTAATCCTTTTTGTTTTTATACCACTCAATTGTTTTTTTTAGGCCTTCTTTAAAACTTGTTGTGGCTTTAAACCCAAATTCTTTTTTAGCGAGAGAGACATTTAATCGTCTTCTTGGTTGGCCATCTGGTTTTGTTTTATCCCAAACAATTTTGCCTTTAAATCCGGTTATGTCTGCTATTAAGCGGACCAAATCTTTTATTGATATTTCCATTCCTGAACCAAGATTAACCGGATCGGGCTTGTTATATTTTTGGGTTGCCAGAACAATACCTTGGGCAGCGTCTTCTACATAAAGGAATTCGCGTGTAGCTTTGCCTGTGCCCCAAACCTCAATTTCTTTTTTGTTTGTTTTTACAGCATCAACAAACTTGTTAATTAAGGCGGGAATAACATGGGAGCTTTTTAAATCAAAATTATCTCCTGGACCGTACAGATTTACCTGCATTAAATTAATTGCATTGAATCCATATTGTTTTTGGTATGCTTGTGCTTGCACTAGCATCATTTTTTTTGCGAGGCCATAAGGTGCATTTGTTTCTTCGGGATAACCATCCCACAAGTCCTTTTCTTTAAATGGTATCGGTGTAAATTTGGGGTAACTGCATATTGTTCCAACAGCTACGAATTTTCTAACTTTTGCTAATCTAGCAGCTTCCATTAATTGAGCACTCATCATAAGGTTGTCATAAAATAGAGTGGCGGGATTATCTCTGTTGAATCCAATGCCTCCGACTCTTGCTGCAAGATGAATCACGATATCTTTGCCCACAACTGCCTTTTTGCAGTTTTCCCATTTACGGAGGTCCATTTTTTTAGAATCGGGGACAAATATATTGGTGGTTGACACACCTGTTTTTACTAACTCTTTAAATACATGTTTGCCTAAAAAACCTGCACCGCCGGTTAATAATATTTTGTTTGCGCTGAGTTTTGTTGAAGCTTTATTTTTTAAGCTCATATCAGCTGAGTTTAATATTTTTTGCTCGTTCATCAAGTCCGTGGTTTCTCAAATCATGTTCAAGCATAATTTTTACGAGTTGCTCAAAATTTGTTTTTGGTTTCCATCCTAATATTTTCTTTGCCTTTGTTGTATCGGCTATGAGGTCGTGCACCTCAGTGGGTCTGTAGTATGCATGATCAATTTCTATATATTTTTTATAATTTCCAAGCCCCGCCTCTTTAAATGCTATTCTTAGAAAATCCTTTATAGAGTGGCTTTCTCCTGTACCTATGACATAATCATTGGGTTTTGGCTGTTGAAGCATCATCCATGCTGCTTCCATGTACTCAGGAGCATAACCCCAATCTCTTCGTGCTTCTAAATTTCCCAAATATATTTTTTTATCAAGCCCCGCTGTGATTCTTGCTATACCTCTTGTGATTTTGCGGGTAACAAAAGTTTCACCTCTGCGCGGGCTTTCGTGATTGAAAAGGATTCCGTTGCAAGCAAAGATTCCATAAGCTTCTCTATAGTTTATTGTCGCATGATATGCAAAAACTTTAGCACAACCATAAGGGCTTCTTGGTTTAAATATTGTATTTTCATTTTGGGGAGGAGGAGATGATCCAAACATTTCGCTTGAGCTTGCTTGGTAATATTTTACTTTCTTGCCTGTTTTTTCTTGATAGTCTTTTATGGCTTCAAGGACCCTCAATGTTCCCAGACCTGTAATGTTGGCTGTGTATTCGGGAATATCAAAAGAAACTCTTACGTGTGATTGTGCGCCTAAATTATATATTTCGTCTGGCTCTATTGAATAGATTAATTTTCTGATTGTATTACCATCCGCAAGATCTCCATAGTGTCCAAAAAATTGGAGGTCTTTTTTGTGGTGGTCTCTTAAAATATGGTCAACACGTTGAGTATTAAAAGTAGATGCACGTCTTATTATACCATGGACTATGTACCCTTTATTTAATAAAAGCTCGGCCAAATAAGAGCCGTCCTGACCAGTAAGGCCTGTGATTAAGGCAACTTTATTTTTTTGTTTTTTTGCTTTCATGGTTATAAAGATAACGACATAAAAGCGCAATGTCAATATATATTTTGCATTAAAAATGTAGTGTAATAACAAAAAAGGCGATATGTTTTTTACCGCATAATTTTTTTGTGTTAAACTTTTATTTATATGGTAAGACTTAAGACACAACGAGAAGATTGGATTGTTAAAATCCTGAAGGCGGGGGTTTATTTGACGGCGTTTGTTCCATTAATAATTTTTTCAGAATTTGTATCACCGTTTCATTTTGGCAAGGTAGTTGTTTTTCGATCGTTGGTTGAATTGATAGCGGTTTTTTATTTGATTTTAGTATTGAAAGATCGCAGCTGGCTACCACCAAAACATCCTCTTCTTGTCGTGTTTGGTTTGTTGACTGCCTCATTTGTGCTTACAACGGCAACTAGTATCAATCCCTATTTAAGTTTTTGGGGCTCTCTTGAAAGGATGGGCGGGCTTTGGAGCTTCGTTCACTACTTAGTATATTTTGTAATTTTAATTTCAGTATTTAAAGAAAGGAAAGATTGGCATAATATTTTGCGTTTGACTATTTTTGTTGGATTTTTATCTGCTGTTTACGGTTTTGGTCAAAAGACTGATATAGATTTCATTGTTGGTTCAGGTGGTAGGACTAGAATATTTGGTACAATTGGCAACGCAGCATTATTTGCTGGTTATCAGTTGGTAACACTGTTTTTAGCCGGAGCTTTGGCATTTTCAAATTGGGTTTCAAATCGTGAGCGAAGTTTTTTGTTGATCGCTGCCTTTGTAAGCTCAATTGCTGTTTTAATGACAGCTGTTAGAGGTTCTGTTCTTGGATTGGGCGTTGGCTTAATAGTTTATACTATTCTTCACCTTATTGTTTTTAGGTCCCATGCTGCTAGAAAGATTTTGACTGCCATAATGGCTCTCGCTGTTTTGTATGGTTTCTTCGTCTTTGCCTTTAAGGATAGCGATTTTGTAAAAAATTCAGGTTACTTAACAAGGATGACAGATGTTTCATTTAAAACATACACAGTCCAGACTAGGTTTTGGGCGTGGAGTGCTGGAATTGATGGCTGGAATGATTCTACAAAGACAATTTTATTAGGATGGGGTCCTGAAAATTTCAATGTTCCATTTTCTATTCACTTTAATCCTAAGTTCTTTGCTGGTTTAGGTTCGGAGACTTTATTTGACCGAGCTCACAATATGTTTGTTGAGGTTTTGGTAACTATGGGATTGCTTACCTTCTTGGTTTATATAGCAATGTTTCTGGTTGCCTTTAGGTTGATTTGGACACGAGCCATAAAAGACACTCAGGATCAATCTAAAAAAAATATTGGAATAGGTTTGATTTCTCTTATTGTGGCCTACATGATACACAACGCATTTATTTTTGATACCTCGGCGAACTTTGTAGTATTTTTCACAACACTCGGACTTATTGTTTGGCTAACGCCAAAGCAGATGGGAGTCGTTGAAAATTATGAGTTGGGATCTGACAAAAATAAAAACAACACTGCAATTCGCAGAGTATTTCCCGCATCTTTGAGTAGTAAGCTTCAGCTTTTAATGATTATATTGTTGGTTGGTGCGATGGTTTTGATATATCAGACGAATATTCTTCAATCAAAAGCAAATTATGCTTTAACAAGGGCTATTAGATTGAGTTGGGCCGGTGAACATGCTGAGTCAGTAGAGAAATACAAGGAAGCATTGGCATATAATGTACCAGGCAAGTATGAACATCGCAATAGGTTTGCCCAATATGTTTTAGAAAGGACAAACAATAAAGATTTAAGTGATAAAGACAAGCAGGATTTAATTTTTGCTATTGAACAGGTAAACAAAAATATCGAAGAAACAAACTTAGATTATTTGCCCTATCTTTATGTGTCGCGTTTGAATATTGTTCTTGGCAAGGACGAAGGCAAAAATTCTAAGTACAACGATGATGCTCTTGAGAACTCAATGAAAGCTCTTGAGATTTCTCCGACATTTGTCAGGACTTATTACGAGGTAGGGCAAGCATATATTAATAAGGGTGAACTTGAAAAGGCTGTTGAATATTTCCAAAAGGCTGTGGATTTGCATCCGGAAGTTGGTTTGAGCCATTGGTATCTTGCTGCTACATATTTTGATTTGAAAGAATTTGATAAGGGTTTTAAAGAGATGCAAAAAGCTCGTGAACTAGGATATGTTTTTTCTGAGGGTGATATTTTGCGTTTGATTAATATTTACGTATCGCTGAACGATTATCAAAAAATTGCAATACTTTATGAAACACTCGTTGAATTTAAACCAAACAATCCGCAGTATCATGCATCTTTGGCAGCTGCATATGCCAGAATAGGCAGAATAGAGGAGGCGATTGAGCAGGCGCTTAAGGCAGCAGAGATAGATTCGAGTTATCAACTGGAGGCCGACAGATTTATTAGGACATTAAAGGGAGAAACGGTAAATTAGATTTAGTGTGAACTTATAGTATTTTTTTAACTGATTATTGATTAACATGTGGACATCATAGGCTTTAACCTTTTTTGTTTTACTGTAAAATTAAAATCAATATGGCAAAAATAAAAATAGCAATAAATGGGTTCGGTAGAATTGGACGCGTATTTTTCCGCCAAGCTTTTTCTAATGATCAGGTGGAAGTAGTCGCTATAAACGATCTTGGAGATACAGAGAATTTGGCTTATCTCCTTAGGTACGATTCAGTTTATGGTCGTTTTGACAAAGATGTTTCTGTAAAAGATGGACACATGAAAGTCGGAGATAAGGAAATAAGAATGTTGCAGGAAAAGGACCCCGGCAACTTACCTTGGAAAGAGTTGGATATAGATGTTGTCATAGAATCAACCGGAGTTTTTACATCACGAGAAAAAGCCGCACCGCATTTAGATGCTGGCGCAAAGAGGGTTATTATTTCTGCTCCGGCTAAAGATGAAATTACACCAACCTCAACGCCCAATGTGGGCATTGATCACCTTAAGCTAGATAAAATTACATCGAATGCATCTTGTACAACAAATGCCACAACTCCCATCGCTTCTATTATGGGTGCAAACCCTGGAGTTAAAAAGGCTTTACTTAATACAGTTCATGGTTATACAGCTACCCAGGCAATAGTTGACGGACCTGTTAAGGGTCATGATTTTAGGAAGGGTCGTGCAGCAGCGGTTAATATAATCCCATCATCTACTGGTGCAGCACTTGCAACAGAAAAAGCAATTCCCAGTATGAAGGGTAAGTTTGATGGAATTGCCATGAGGGTTCCAGTACCTGCTGGATCTATTATTGATTTTACATTTATTGCTGAAAGGTCTACGTCTGTTGAAGAGATAAATAATATTTTTCGTGAAGCGGTAAAAAAAGAAGAGTGGTCTGGTGTTCTGAGTGTAACTGAGGAGCAACTCGTTTCATCGGATATTTTAGGAATGCCATTTGGCTCAATAGTTGATTTGTCCATGACAAGGGTTGTGGATGGCGACTTAGTAAAAGTGTTGTCTTGGTATGATAACGAATGGGGATACGCAAGCATGTTACTGAAGCATGTGGTGGCAGTGAGCCAATTGCTTTAGTAAATATGGCGGTTGCTATGTAGATGTTTCTAATTTTCAATTTTCAATTCACAATTTTCAATCAATTTTTAGTGAATTAATTACTAAACAAAATTTTTTTAAAATTAAAAATTACAAAATTAAAAATTTTTTAGATGGCACACTTACATGATGACAAAATTAAAGAATTAGAAGAAAAGGCGAATCAGGTTCGACAATCAATAATAGAATCATTGATTGAGGCAGGCTCTGGGCATACGGCTGGACCTCTGGGTATGGCTGATGTTTTTACGGCCTTTTATTTTCATATTTTAAATCACGACCCCAAAAATCCAATGTGGGAGGATCGCGATAGATTAATACTTTCAAATGGCCACATTGTGCCTGTGCGGTATGCAGCTATGGCTCACGCAGGATATTTTCCTATAGAGGAACTTAAAACATTGAGAAAATTCGGCTCTCGTTTGCAGGGTCACCCTGAAAGAAACATTATGCCAGCTCTTGAATCAACATCTGGTCCGTTGGGTTCAGGTTTGGGTCAGGCATCAGGCATAGCTTATGCTGCAAGAATGGATGGCAAAAAATTTAGAACATATTGTTTAATGTCCGATGGAGAACTTGATGCAGGTAATATATGGGAATCTGCTATGTTTGCTGGTAAGAACAAGTTATCAAATCTCACAGGTTTGATAGATAGAAACAATATTCAAATTAACGGAATTACCGAAGATATTATGCCCCTTGAACCGCTTAGAGAAAAATGGGAGGCATTTAATTGGCACGTTGTAGAAGTTAATGGTCATAATTTTGAAGAAATAGTGGATGCGGTTGAGCAGGCAAAAGCCATATATGAAAAACCCACGGTTATTATCGCGCACACAATACCCGGAAAGGGTATTCCTGAAATAGAGTTTGATTATCGATGGCATGGCAATCCTCCGGGCAAAGGACCTGAAGATGTTTTCCCTAAAGATAAACAAGGAGAAGAAATGTTAAAACGATTGAGAACATTGGGCGGAAAAATAAAAAGCGAACATGAATAAGAAGTTCTATAGCTGGGTTCAGTTTGATAGGGATGTTGTGAAAATTGCAAGGTGGGCGCACAAACAAAATTTTAAAAATATTTATGGAGTACCAAGGGGAGGAATGCCATTGGCTGTATCGTTGTCCCACAAATTAGACTTGCCTTTAATATGGGATAAAGAAAAAATAACAGCTAAAACTTTGATTGCAGATGATATTGCAGATAGTGGCGAGACGCTCAAAAGATTAATAGGCAAGAGGAGGATAAAGACAGCAACGCTTTATTTTGATGAAAAAAGCATATTTTTACCCAGTTTTTACTGTCGCTTGAAGAAGGGCTGGATAATATTCCCATGGGAAACTAGGCATTCATCAAAATATGACAGGACTGTTTAGAAGATAATGATTGTTAAGGGTTTTTTCTTTTTGGTGTGTCATTAATTTTCAATTCACAATTTTGAATCAATTTTCAGTGAATTAATTACTAAACAAAATTTTTTTAAAATTAAAAATTACAAATTAAAAATTTATTGATTATGATTAACGAAAAAATGCATTTAGTAGACAACTTAACAGATAAGGATAAGCTTGAAATGGCACCAACCCGTGATGGATATGGGAAGGGTTTGATTGAGGCAGGAGAAAAAGATAAAAATGTGGTTGTTCTGTGCGCCGACCTTGCTGAATCAACTCGTACGCATTGGTTTAAAGAAAAGTTTCCTGAAAGATATATAGAAATGGGTGTTGCAGAACAGAATATGGCTACAGTTGCCGCCGGACTTGCTTTGGCAGGAAAGATACCTTTTATATCATCTTATGCAGCATTTTCTCCCGGTAGAAACAATGAACAATTGAGAACCACAGCGGCTTTGAATAATGTACCGGTTAAAATAGGCGGAGCACATGCTGGTATTTCAGTTGGACCCGATGGAGCAACTCATCAAGCTTTGGAAGATGCGGGGCTTATGAGAATGATTCCTAGAATGACCGTGCTTGTGCCATGCGATGCTGTTGAGGCAAAAAAGGCAACTCTTGCTGCTGCAAAATTGCCTGGGCCGGTTTATATTAGATTTGCACGTGATAATTCCCCAGTGTTTACAACAGAGGATACCCCATTTGAAGTAGGTAAGGCCCAAGTGTTTAGGGAGGGTAAGGATGCAACTATAGTTGCTGCAAGTATGTTGGTTTATGATGCATTGGTTGCCGCCGAAGAATTATCAAAAGAAGGCCTAGATGTTGGTGTAGTTAATTCACCTTCATTAAAGCCGTTTGATGTTGAAACAGTTGTTGGTGAAGCTAAAAAATCCGGTGCCGTGGTGTCTGTTGAGGAACACCAAGTAATAGGAGGTCTTGGTTCTGCTGTTGCTGAAACGCTTGCCCAGCATTATCCTGTGCCTCAGGAGTTTATCGGTGTTAAAGACAGGTTTGGTGAATCAGGTAACGCTGATGAGTTAATGAAAGAATTTGGGCTGGATGTACCGGCAATTAAAGAAGCAGTAAAGAAAGTAGTAAGCCGTAAAAAATAAATTATATCTATAAAATTTGATTTATTTGTAAAATAGCATTTTGTGTGCTATTTTTTGTTGCAGTTTTTTAAGACAGGAGATTTTTATGACGCCAGACATCATACGTGCGATTGGAATTCGCAGAAAAGATCTTGAATTGTTTTATAAAATCGAATCTGTGATACAGAACTGCGGGGATGTTATGCTCGACAGCGATAGGTTGGTATCGTGCCACATGGTGACAAGGGCTTTAGCTAAGTTTTTCCAGTTAAAATATGTAGATGGTCATTTTGGTGATGGGGCATGGGAACATTCTTGGCTTATCTTAGGAAAGGATTTAATTATCGATGCTTATCCTTGGTCAATGGTGGGTGGTCCTACTCTTGTACACGTTGGTTTAATGAGCCCATGGAGAAGATTGTATACTGAATTTGAAATTCCTAGATTAAAAAAAGATACTTTTAAAAAAGACACAATAAAAGTTACGGAAGAAATAGAAAAAACCATTAAAAGATTAGGAATAAGTATTTAAGAACCCCAGTAAAATGGGGTTTTAATTTAATTTTTTCTGGGGATAACTGGTGTTGCAGAGTGGGGGTTAGGTGGCATATAATGATTATGAAGTGTAAAAAAGTGGATAAGAGTGTTAATAACTATGGCTGGGCGGTGGATAACTCATATTAATGGGCTATCCACCGCCCAGCTGAAACACGCTTTAAAACATTGTTAATAGGTGAATATAAACACACAATTGATGCAAAAAAGAGAATTTCAATACCTGCAAAATTACGCAGAGAGATTGGTGACAAAACAGTTTTAACAAGAGGATTAGATAATTGTTTGTTTCTTTTCCCCATGAAAGAGTGGGAACAACTAGCAGAAAAGTTGGGTAAGTTACCCTTTGGTCAGGGAGACACAAGGGGTTTTGTAAGACTTCTTTTGTCGGGTGCAGTTGAAGTTGAAGTTGATCAACTCGGAAGAGTTCTTATACCTGATTATCTTAGAGATTACGGCATGTTAAAAAAGAAAGCGATTGTAGCCGGCTTATTTAACCGCCTTGAAATTTGGGATGATCAGAGATGGGGAGAGTATAAAGATAAATTAGAAAAAAATAGTGATCAGATAGCCGAGAAGTTGGGGGAGTTGGGAGTTGTTTAGTTTTTAATTTTCAATTTTTAATTTTTATTGAATTTTTTAATTTTCAATTTTTAATAATTTTGTTTAGTAATTAATTCACTGAAAATTGATTGAAAATTGTGAATTGAAAATTGGAAATTCATAAGCCAGTTTTATTAAATAAAGTAATTGAATATTTAGAGCCCAAGCAGGGTGATAAGATTATCGATGGAACTTTTGGCCTTGGAGGTCACAGCAGAGAAATCGGCGAGAGAATAAAACCTAGTGGACAAGTTTTAGGCATAGAGGCTACAAAAGAATTATATGATTTGGCAGTTTCTGGCAACCAAATGAAAAACACATCTTTGGTTAACGATAACTTTGTAAATTTAAAAAAAATAGCCCAAGAAAATGGTTTTATGAATGCAGACGGAATACTGTTAGATCTCGGAGTTTCTAGTTGGCATTTTGATGAAAGTGATAAGGGTTTTACCTTCCAAAAAGATCAGGATTTAAATATGCGATTGGGAGATAGTGGTGTAACAGCAAAAGAGATTATAAATGAATACAGCGAAGATGATTTAGTAAGAATATTAAAGGAGTACGGGGAAGAAAGTTTTGCTAAAAGAATTGCATCAAAAATTATTGAAAAAAGAAAAGAAAATCCCATAAATACAACTTTTGAGCTTGTTGAGGTAATAAAAGAAGCTGTCCCCGCATGGTATACACACAGAAGACTGCATTTTGCAACTAAGACATTTCAAGCATTAAGAATAGAGATAAATAGCGAACTTGATAATTTAAAAAAAGTACTAAGCCAAGCCCTTGAAGTATTAAAACCAGGCGGGCATTTGGTTGTTATATCATTTCATGCCGGTGAGGATAGGATTGTAAAAAATTTCTTTAGAGATAACAAAAAGGAAGGGGTTTTAAAAATTTTAACTAAAAAACCAGTTGTGCCCGATAGAGAAGAGGTAAAAGAAAACCCGCGTTCTCGCAGTGCAAAATTAAGAGCTATTCAATTTAATTAAAAAAATAATGAACATATACACTAAACAATTTTCACTAAGTCACAAAAAACAGAATTTCCCAATGTCTTTTACAATGCCCAATGTTTTAAGTTGGGGAAGCAATAAAAATTTGATATTGATTAATTTTGCTCTTGTCGTTTTGACCGTTGTGTTTTTGATATCTTATATCTTTATTACTAATAACATTGTTGCAGACGGATATAGGGTGGAGTCGTTTAAGTTGGGAATAAATGAGTCAAAAACAGTTGCCGCATCTCTTGGGGAGGACTTGAGCAGAGATTTAGATCTTGATGAGTTGAGATTATTTGCAGAAAGTAATAATATGATAGAAGCAGAAGATCGCGAGGTGGTTTATATGACAAATGGATTAGCAAAAAATTAAAAAATTTAAATGTGGTAACTGATTCTACAAAAAGAATTAATTTATTACTAGTTATTGTTTTGATAGCTTCTGGCGGTATCGTGTACCGCCTTTTTAGTCTAACAGTATTGCAGCATTCAAATTACGTTAAATATGCTCAAAAACAATATGAAAACTCATTATCTCAGTTAGAAAATAGAGGCAATATTTATTTTTTGGGTGGAGAAAAGAACGGATATTTAGCTGCAACGAATCAAAGTTTTACTTATGTTTATTCAGACAATACCCAAGTGGGAGATCCATCTGGGACAGCCAAGACACTCGCAGATATATTAGGAGAGGAGAGTGGTCGCATTGCTGATCTTTTAAGTCATAAAAACAAAGAATACGTAGTACTGGCAGAGAAAATAAGTGATGAACAGGCAAAAAAAATAAAAGAGGAAAAATTTGAAGGAGTTAGTATAGGTTCTGCGACGGAAAGATTTTATCCTCAAGGGGAAACCGCGTCATATGTTTTAGGGTTCGTTGGTTTTGAGGGATATAGGCGGGTTGGTCAATATGGAGTTGAGTCTACATATAATAGAGTGCTTAGCGGGTTAGAGGATTCCAATGAGTGGTTTGGCAATACAGCTTATTCTAAAGTAGCGGGATTTTTTAAATCCGCAGTAGGTGGAGACAACAAAGAAAAGTTAAATGAAACCGAAAAGGAAGAGCAGAGCAATAATAGTGATATAGTTCTAACAATAGATAAGGATATTCAGGATTTTGTTGAGTCAAAATTAAACAGTTTGCTAGAGAAGTGGCAATCTCCTTCGGGTCTTGCGATTGTTCAAAACCCCAATACTGGAGCAATTTTAGCTTTGGTTGCTTCACCAGGTTATGATCCCAATGAGTATGATAAGTTTAATCTTTCTGAGTTTGTAAATCCAGTTACTCAAAAATTGTTTGAACCCGGTTCATCTTTTAAGCCAATTACAATGGCCGGTGCTTTAGATAAGGGTGTTGTTGAACCCAATACTACTTACAACGATACAGGTACTGTTACCGAGAGTGGCTTTACTATAAAGAATTTTGATGAAAGGAGTCATGGTGTCCAAACCATGAGACAGGTTCTTGAAAAATCATTAAATACCGGTACTATTTTTGCTCAGGGCAAATTAGGCAACGATGACTTCTTGAACTATGCTGTTGCCTTTGGTTTTGGCCAGAAGACAGGAATTGATATGCCGGGAGAAATTATAGGCAATATTTCTAATTTATATACAGGTAGGAAAATTAATTTCATGACCGCTTCTTTTGGTCAAGGTATAGCGGTTACACCAATTCAATTAATTAATGCTTATTCTGCTATGGCTAATGGGGGGAAATTAATGAAGCCTTATATTGTAGAGGAAATAATAAATTCTGATGGTACTCGTATTGTTACTGAACCGGAAATATTAGGCCAGCCAATAAAGGAAAAAACTTCTTTGGCTATTAAATCAATGCTCACCGGCGCAGTAGATAATGGATTTGATAAAGCAAGAGTTTCAGGTTATGATGTCGCGGGTAAAACAGGAACTGCTCAAATTTCAGAAGACGGGGAGTATGGCGAGGACTTTATTCATAGTTTTGTCGGCTTTGCCCCATCATATAATCCCATGTTTGTGGTATTGTTAAAGATAGACAGACCCAAAGGTGAAGAATTTGCATCAAATACATTATCTCCTGCATTTGCCGATATTATGAAATTTTTATTTAATTATTACGGTGTTCCGCCAACGAGGTGACATAATTAATAAGTAATAGTTAATAAAAATAAAAAGCCCTTTACGGGCTTAACTTAGAGGGACAAATAACAAAAGAAGAGTTAAGTAAACAAGTGTTACAAAAAACACCACAGCAAAACAAGAAGCAATTACAAAGCTTAACATTTTCCCCTCGGTGTGGTCAGTAGTCAAAGATATAAATCCAAAAAATAACATAAAAGGAAAAGGGAAGACTGCCGCTAAAGCAAAAGCGAAAGCTCCACACAGAACAAAAAGTGTAATCATAGGTTAACCTCCGCTGATCTTAAATGTACTAATAAAACTTTAGTATAAAATAGCATAAGTGTCAATTATTTTTTAAATTTTAATCTTAAATATTTTATCATGTCGGTATCATTTAATTTTTTAAAATTTATTTTGAGGAAAGCTGCAAAACGAACGATTCAACGTTATAAGCCAACGGTTGTTGGCATAACAGGTTCTGCGGGTAAGACAATGGCTAAGGAGGCCATTTATACTGTTTTGTCTCATAAGTTTAAGGTTCGTAAAAACGCTGAAAATTTTAATAACGAAATAGGAGTACCCCTTACTATTTTAGGTGTTGATCCTCGTTTGTCTACTGCAAACATTAAGCCGAATAACTGGCCTCGTTTGCTTAAGTTTTGGTGGAATCTTTTTCCTGCCTTTTGGCGTGCATATGGGCCTTTTGATCCCAATTATCCAGAAATATTAGTTCTTGAAATGGCAGCAGCAAAGCCGGGAGACATTGATTATTTGGTTGATATTGCGCGTCCAAAAGTGGGCGTAGTAACAACTGTTGGTGACATACCTGTTCACGTTGAATATTATCCAAGTCCCAGCGCTGTTGCTAAAGAAAAAGCACGGCTTGTTGAAGCATTGGTGGATCAGAATAGTCTGGCTGTTTTGAATTTTGATGATAAGGTAGTTTTAGACATGCAAAACAAAATAAAGGCACCTGTTTTGACCATGGGTCTTTCTAGTAAGGCAGATATTTGGGCATCTGGCATATCTTATTTTGTGTCTGATGATGGGGAGAATGTTGGTGGGATATCTTTTAAGGTTAACAAAGAGAGCACATTTGTTCCTTTTAAGGTCTCGGGCGTGGTTGGGATTCACCAAATTTATTCATTGCTTTCAGCAGTTGCAGTAGGGCTTCATTTTGGAATAAATATTATTGATGCCTCTGTTGCTCTTGAAAAAATGGAATTACCGGGTGGGCGGATGAGACTTATAGAGGGCATCAAAAATTCCAAAATTATAGATGATACATATAATGCGTCTCCTCTTGCTGTTCACGCTGCGCTTGAAACATTAAAATCTTTGGCTGATGCGACAGAAAGGTTTACCCAAGAGAGAATTAGGAGGATAGCTGTGCTTGGAGATATGAAAGAGCTTGGTAAATATACAGAACAAGCCCACAGATCAATAGGAAATATAGCGTGTGAAATAGCAGACATTGTTATAACAGTAGGTGACGCAGCAAAATTTATTGCTGATTCGGCAATGAGCCAAAAAATGAAGGATAATATTTATAGTTTTAGTACAAGCAGGGAAGCCAAAGATAAAGTGAAGAAAATTATTGAGGCGGGGGATGGAAATGACCTCGTGTTAATAAAAGGGTCACACTCAATGAAAATGGATGAAATTGTTGACGAAATAAAAATTTAATGTTATTTAAAAATTAAATTGTTTAATTAATCTTGCTCCCACTTTTTGATTTTTACAATTTTTTTATGCCGCCATCGTCTAGTGGCCTAGGACACATGGTTCCTTGCCCCTTACAACTTTGCGCTTTGCTCCCATCGTCTAGTGGTTTAGGACGCTTGGTTCTCATCCAAGTAACACCGGTTCAAATCCGGTTGGGAGCGCAAAGTTGTGTGGGGTCATTTGTTCTATTGCGGGTTCTGCTCAAATTTTTTGCGCCTCGCCGTGTTTCGTAAACTCACCACAAGGCGGGACTAAATTTGAGGATTAAAGTGAAACTGCTCACTTTAATCGCCGTTGGCGGTGCCAAAAAATTATAAAAATAAAAGACGTCCCACTGTAGCGGGATAACACCGGTTCAAATCCGGTTGGGAGCGCAAGGAGGTCATCATGAAACCAATCAAAGAAATGACTTTTGATGAAAGAGGTAAAGAGATAGAAAGATTAAGGAAGGCTATTAAAAAATGGGCAAATACATATATAAAAAACGGAGATGAAAGGTGTCATGAGGTAGATGAGGAGTTAGCAAATATAGTCGGCATGTCTTTGTATCTCGGTAGAAATAAAGGGGTGCAATCTGCCAAGATTTTTCAAAACCACTGCATTAGATATATTAAAAGAGAGTGTAGAGCTGGAAGGCTTGCAGATGACCGAGACTAGCTCGGTCTTTTTTTTAGCAATATTTTTAAAAATTGACTTATTTAATAATGAGTGGTAAATATAATTTAACCCACTTACTCATATTTGGTGGGAAAGTTTTTTTAAAATAACAAAGGAGAGCATGAGATGAGAATATTTCTTGCAACGGTTTTTGTGTTTTTCTTGCTGCCAAATCTTTATGGAAAATGTGGATCTCAAAATTTTTTTGACCTTTCTTCAGCTACTGTTTTAAAAATCGAGTCTCAACAAATGATGTTGTTGGATGGGTGCGGATTTACTGTCGGTAAAATCTGGGTGCGAATGAGTAATAATACTCGGACTATCCCCGCAGATAAAGTGCGAATATTATCAGATGAGCTTGCTGTTGCTCAGATACCTTTTGTTGATGTAATCCCAACTTTTATTTCAGTCGGGGCGCCATATTTGAGTAGTAGGGCGGTTCCTCTAGAGGATTGGCCTGACAATTCTCCGATGCCAAGTTTTATGGGTATAGGATTGGTTAGTGGCGTTTCGTTTAAACCCGAATCATTATCGCCGGGTGCTGTCGCTAGTTTGTTTGGTGAAAATTTTTCAAACTTAATTCAAGCTGCTGACTCATTGTGTTGTACTTATATATTACCTAAGATGCTTGCAGGTGTAGAGGTTTTTTATGATGATGGCCATGTCGGACTTTTTTATGCTGGGCCCAATCAGATAAATTTTCTGGTACCTCTAGAGGCATATGAATTAGATGTAAGGTATGTTTCTGTTGTTATTACTGGACCTGATGGTCTTAAGTATTTTGTGGATGAAGCACCGCTTCAAACTTTGCCAACTACGCCAAGGACCTTCATGTATTCGGAAGGTTATGGTTTAAAACCTGTCGTTGTTGATAATGATTGGAATTTGGTTAACAATGATAATCCTTTGAACCCAAGTGAGTATTTTGTAGTGATAATGACAGGCCTTGGCAAAGTGGAACCGCATGTTCAAAGCGGTCACCTTGCACCATTTGAACCGCTAGCAAGGACGGTAAATGATTTTGTTTTGACAGTTAATGGTATCAAAGTCGAAGTACTTTATGCGGGTCTTATGCCCGGATTTGCTGGTGTGTACCAAGTGAATGCACAAATGCCAGACTCTGTGGGGTTGGGCAACGTGAAGGTTGAAGTTGTTGCAAAGAATCAAGTTCCTTCTGAAAAAAGTTCCTTTGTATTGCCTGTTGCAAATCCTAAGCTTATTCGCGAATAAGAATATAAGTGGTAGATTTATTTTTAGTCCCGTCAAGGCGGGACTTTTTTGATTTTTTTATAACTTGGTGATAAATTATTAATAATGAATGGGAGGATAAAGATGAAAAAGACAATTGATTCAAATGAGTACTTTAACAATCCTTCAAAAGGTAAGAGGATGTTTTTGGGAGTTATGGCGGATATCATAGGTTTTATAGCAGAGGAACCAAATGCAAAGTATTCAATAGTTGTAGGCACCGATTCTGAATACAAGGGGTCTTCAGTTAGACTTAGTGCAAGTTCGTCAGGCAAGCCAAAACTAAGATCTTTGGCAAATGGGAATGGTGTTGTTTCAAGAAAGGAAAAAGAAGGCGTGGGCACTGCTGATTTTGTTAGTGTTGTTACCATACATAGGGTAGGCAAGGGAGGAAAGTTTTTTTGGAAAAAAATGCCTGCTGTGGATACTTTTGACCGACATGATAGAATGGTTAAAGAGGCCTATTATTCAATAGATTTAGCCCATAGGGTAATGGCAGAACTTAGAGATAAATTAAAAGATCTTTTGTATGAATTTGAAATTCATTTAGATATTGGCCACAATGGACCAACCAAAGAATTAATACAGGAAATTGTCGGCATGGTGGCAGGCAATGGTTTTACGGCTAGGATTAAGCCGGAATCATATGCAGCATCAATTGTAGCTGACAAATTTGTTTAGAAAAAACACAGCCATGAGTGAAAAAAACAAAAAATTAAATTTTAGATGTGTTCTGCATGGCAGTTTTAGAAAACATTTTAGTGAAATAAAGAAAGCCTATAAAATTTTTACAGAAGCCGGAATAGAGGTTCTAGCTCCCGAAATGACTGAAATTAAATATATTGAAAATGGATTTGCAGTTTTGGAAACAGATAAAGAAAGAGATCCAAGAATGATAGAACTTATCTATTTGCATAATCTAAAGCGTCTTGGAGAAAATGGTTTTAGTTTTTTTGTTAACCCCGAGGGGTATATAGGTAAAAGTACTTCATATGAGTTAGGTATCGCTCAAGTTTCAAATATTAGGCACTTTTTTTCAGAAATTCTTACTGATCATCCAGCATATTTTCATAATAATTCTGTGTGGAAACCGGAAAATTTAACTGAGTATATTCTGCGCCATAAGAGATTGCCGAATCCTAATTTTAAAAGAAAAGACAGGATAATAAATAAATTGTGGGAAGATTTAATGATTCCGGGTTCTGTGGTGGCCGTTGGTGGTATTATAGAATATCAGCCGGCAAAACCAAAAAAAGAAAAAGAAATTTTACTTGTAAAAACACATAAATGGGGTGATAAGTATTCAATTATTGGAGGTAAGGTTAGAAGGAACGAACGATTGGAAGACGCTTTGGTGCGTGAAATAAAAGAAGAGACTGGTTTAAAATCAAAAATAGGGGAACATATTTGCACTTTTGATCAGATAAAAAATTCTGGATATTATAAATCAGGCATACAGCATATTTTTATTGATAAGGTGGTTGGGGTTGATAGTAAAAATGTATGCTTAAACGAAGAGGCGGAGGAGTATATTTGGATTCCTCCACACATAGCCTTGCAAGAATTACCCATGGAACCTAATGCGCGGCACACGCTTGAATTGTATATGAACCAATTAAATTATTAATTTTTTATTTATGAACTTAGTCTTACCAATTTTAATAGGAATATTAGCGGGTGCAGTAATTGTGTTTTTTGTTTTGCGCCAGAAAAAACAAGATAATGGCGGTCAAACTGATCGCCATTTTGAATTGCTTAATCAGCGTTTATCTGACATGGCTAGCTATTTTAGTGAATCAAAAAAATCATCAGACCAGGCTCTTCAAAATACCATAAAAATGGTTAATGATCAGTTAAAAGATAGTCGTGAGTCGGTAGAACGTTCATCTCAGAATGTTCATAAGCAGGTTCAGGAGTTTACCTCAGGATTGACCCAAATATTAGAAGCACAAAAGCAGGTTCACGAGTCTGTTAAAACAGTGGCATCATTTCAGAATATTTTTAAAGCGCCAAAGCTTCGTGGTATTTGGGGTGAGGCATCTCTTGAGGCAGCGTTGAGTCAGTATTTTCCCCGTGACTCATATAAAATGCAGTATTATTTTAAAAACGGTGAGGCTGTTGATGCCATCTTGAGACTCCCTAATGATATTATTTTGCCGATTGATTCAAAATTTCCTATGGAAAATTTTGAGAAAATGATTGAATCCGATAATGATATTAACCGAGATGGTTTTAGAAAGGTGTTTTTGTCTGATGCAAAGAAAAAAATTGATGAAGCTTCAAAATATGTTCGTCCTTCTGAAGGTACGACTGATTTTGTATTGATGTATATACCAGCCGAGACTGTTTATTATGAGATAGTGAATAATATTAAAGAGGCTGATGTTCCAGCATATGCTCAATCCAAGAGGGTGATTCTGGTTTCACCTAATACCTTTATGCTTTCAATTTCCTCAATACGCCACTGGTTGAAGGATGTTCAAATGTCTAAGCAAACAAAAGAAATTATGAAGCGTTTAGATCGAGTTTTGGTTGATGGTAGAAAACTTGGAGAAGATTTTAAAAAACTAGGTAAGCATTTATCAGATGCCAGAAGTGCTTACGACAACTCAGAAAAACGTTTGTCTTTGATGACTGATAGAACGCAGACTCTTTTAGAAGCTGGAGAAAAAACAGGGGAAACAGAATCAAAAGAAGTGGTCAGCGAGGCTTAGGTGGATGGATTTTAAATAACACATGTTATAATAAAAAATATGGTAAACGATAAAAACTCAAACTTGCCTCCTCCTCCATCTCCCGAGGCGGGGTCTGATGTGGTTGGTACAATTAACTTAATATTGGAATCTGCCGTAAATAAAAAGGCTAGTGATATTCATGTTGATGCCGAAAGGGATAGTTTAAATGTTCGTTTTAGAATCGATGGCTTTCTGCATCCTGAAATAACTCTAGATAAATATTACCAGGAACGTTTGGTATCCAGACTTAAGGTAATGGCTCAGCTTAATATCTCAGAACATCAGATGCCCCAAAGCGGCCATCTGGAGTTTAAGCATGGGGATAGAATATACAACGTGAGATTATCTACGGTTCCTACTCAGTTCGGAGAATCTTTAACTATGAGAGTGCTAGAGAGAGAAGAAATTATGCTTAAAGATGATGATTTGGGAGCCAACCCCGAGCAGATGGAGATGATAAACCAAATTTCTAAAAGTCCTTACGGTTTGGTCATTGTGACCGGGCCGACTGGTTCAGGAAAAACAACTTTTTTGTATTCATTAGTTAATAGCTTAAATTCCATTGATAGGAGCATAGTTACCGTTGAAGATCCGGTTGAATATAATATTGCAGGAATAAGACAGATGCAGATTCGTGAATCTGTGGGTTTTGATTTTCATAAGGCAATGGGAGCTGTGGTTAGACAGGATCCTGATGTTATAATGCTTGGCGAGATTGTGGACGATAATACAGCACAAGCTGTATTTCAAGCTGCGCTGTCTGGGATTTTAGCATTTACTACATTTCATACTTTTGATGTTCCTGCTTTGCTTATTCGTTTGCTTGAGATGAAGATTCCGCGCTCCGTTATTGCTCATACTATTCGGGGTGTTTTATTAACGCGCTTGGTTAGAAAAGTATGTCAAAGCTGTAAAGAGGAATATATACCGAGTGAATCTGAAAAAATGTTAATTGGTATTCACAACAAAATACCTGCCAAGCTAACAAGAGGCAAAGGATGTGACAAGTGTCACAACACAGGATATCTCGGCAGATCAGGTATTTTTGACATAACATTATTTGATGATGATATTAGATTTGCAATCATAGACGAGGTGTCATTATCTGACTTAGATAAGCTGGTGAGTTCAAAAAAGAAATGGAATTTATGGGATTCAGCCATGGAGAAGGTTGTAAATGGTGTTACCACTCTTGATGAAGCAATTAGGGTCGTTGGTTATCCAAAAAGTGTTTCAGGACAAGCAAATGCATCAACAAAAAATTAAACAAGTAAATATTAAATTTTATGTGGACTGAAAAAAAGTATTTCTAGTTAGTTTTTTAAGTACTATTATAGTTTCGGTTACACTAGGCTTTATAATTATAAAACTACCTTTCGATCCTTGTTTTAAACCTATTCCTGGATATTTAAACTTTGATTTTTATAAAACAATTTCTTTTTCAAACCAAAAGAAATTTATCCAAGATGTATTATTTAACAAATATGGTTTTAGCCAGAAAGATATGATTGATCCTAATTTTGGACATTCGTCCTATGAAAGATTATTTTCAGGCAATTGGCAAAATCAATTATTAAAATTTAGAATTTCAGCAAATTTTTATCAAGAGACATTCGAGAATGATATTTTGCGTTTACAATCAGACCCTAGGATATTAAAGGTTTATACAAAAGAGGGTAAGCATGGCAATATTTCTTATGATTTTACCGCAATTGATTTGAAACCTAATATTGAAATAGAAACTATATTAAATGATTATTCAAATCTATCTGTAGTCCCTTCAAATATAAGCGTGCGCAGTCATAACCTAGAAGATATTTCTGGGAATTCAGATGCAATCATATTAACACATAAATATCGTGAGCTAGATTTTGCAACTATTGCAGTACTAAAAGAAAAAATAGATGAATTTAACTTGATAAAAATTCTCGATATAGTTTATGCTGGGGAGTGGTATTCCGGGAAGATTTTCCCAGAATCAAATGAATTGTTAGATAAATCAATAAAAAATGGTTGCTGTCATTTTTATTTTGATTTAGAATTTCCCGATAGTTATAATTTATTAGACATGGAAGATTTTTTTGATGAATTCCCAGATGATTTGTCTTATCATTATTATGAAATTCTTAGAAATCATTCTCTTTATGTAGGTATAGATAATGAGAAATATTTTATGGACATATTGAAACAATACTCTGAAATTGAAAATGTGCGTCGTCCCAATCTTCTGTGTTCAATTGAGCTTTAATGAATTTAGATTTTTAGTTACATAAGTTTTTGTGGACACAAAAACAATATTTTGCTATATATACTAGCAAAACAACTTAATTCGCCAACATTTTAATAAGATAAAATATTGGTTGATATACAAATATGATACTTTGGTTTTCGCTTATTTCTTCGCTTTGCGCTCTGGGTTACGGCGCTTTTTTGATTTGGGACGTACTTAAAAAACCTGCAGGAGATAAAAAAATGATGGAAATATCAAAGGCAATTCAGGAAGGTGCCGCAGCATATCTAAAAAGACAAAACAAGGTTGTGGCTATGGTTGGTATAGTTGTCGCAGTAATTTTGTATTTTATGCTTGGCCTTAAGGTTGCTATTGGGTTTGCTGTTGGTGCTGCCGCATCTGCTTTGGCAGGCTATATTGGCATGTCGGTTGCCGTTAGAGGCAACTCACGTGTTGCAGAAGCTGCAAAGACAGGGATTGCACCTGCGTTTGATATTGCATTTAAGGGTGGGGCCGTTACCGGATTTTTTGTTGTAGGTCTTGCACTTTTGTCTACTACAATAATGTTTTGGTTAACAGGCGACCTCAAGGTTTTGATAGGGCTTAGTTTTGGAGGTTCTTTAATCTCAGTTTTTGCCCGTCTTGGCGGAGGAATATTTACAAAAGGTGCTGACGTCGGTGCTGACTTAGTCGGTAAGGTAGAAGCGGGGATACCCGAAGATGATCCTCGAAACCCCGCCGTTATAGCAGATAACGTTGGGGATAATGTCGGAGATGATGCGGGTATGGCCGCTGACCTTTTTGAAACTTACGTCGTGTCGGCTGTTTCTGTAATGCTTTTGGGTGGATTATTATTTAGTCACAATGAATCGGTTATCCAGTTTCCTTTGTTGATAGGCTCTCTGGCCATTTTTGCTTCTATTTTAGGTTCAGTATTTGTTAAATTAAAAAATGGTATTATGGCTGCTTTATATAAAGGTCTCGCAATAGCAGGTGCAGCTTTTGTTGCTTTGTTGTTTTTTGGAGTTGATTGGATTTGGAAAACTACAAATTTTAAAGAAATTGCAGAATCAGGAATTACAGTCTTTAATGTTGGTTGGTCGTTGGTGGTGGGTATAGCCGTAACTGCTTTAATGGTTGTTATTACGGAATATTACACTTCTAAAAATTTCAGGCCTGTTAAATTAATAGCAAAGTCGTCTACCACTGGTCATGGTACTAATATTATTTCAGGATTGGCTATGTCTATGGAATCAACTGCATTACCTGTGATTGTGATTGCCGCAGCTGTGTTTACTGCCTTTTCACTCGCAGGTCTTTATGGGGTTGCCTTAGCTGTTATGAGTATGCTCTCTCTCGCCGGAATAATTGTTGCAATTGATGCCTTCGGGCCAATTACAGACAATGCTGGTGGTATTGCTGAGATGGCAGGTTTGCCTGATAACGTTAGGAATTCCACCGACGCGCTGGATGCCGTGGGGAACACCACAAAAGCTGTAACCAAGGGTTATGCAATAGCTTCTGCAGGTCTTGCGGCTTTGGTTTTGTTTGCAGCTTATACTCAAGAATTTGCTGAGCTTGGCAAGGAACTTGTATTTAATCTTTCTGATGTAAATGTTTTGATTGGTTTATTTATCGGAGGACTAATGCCTTATCTTTTTGGTTCCCTTGCAATGCAAGCTGTAGGAAAAGCTGCGGGTGCTGTTGTGGAGGAAGTGAGACGTCAATTTAGAGAAATTAAAGGTATAATGGAGGGAACTGGTAAGCCGGATTATGGCAAAGCGGTGGATATTGTAACTCGTGCAGCAATTCGTGAAATGGTTGTGCCCGCACTTATTCCAATAGTTATTCCTGTCATTGTGGGATTTTTGTTGGGTCCCGAAGCGCTCGGAGGATTATTAGTTGGAGTCATTGTTACTGGATTGTTTGTTGCAATTTCAATGACATCCGGTGGTGCCGCATGGGATAATGCAAAGAAATTTATTGAAGAAGGAGAGTATGGCGGTAAGGGTAGTGATGCGCACAAAGCTGCAGTTACCGGTGACACAGTGGGCGATCCTTATAAAGATACAGCAGGTCCTGCCATTAACCCTATGATTAAGGTTGCAAATATTGTTGCTTTATTGATCGCTGCATTTTTGGTTTAAATTTTAAAAAATATTTAAAAACAGTCCCGCACTGACGGGGCTGTTTTTTTATTTCTTGATGTGGATAAAAAATTATAGATTGGTGTTTGTTGATGATAGAATAAGATTTAAGACAACAAATATAAACAAATTAAAATAGAAAGGAGGTGTAACATGATAATTTTATTTGGAGGAGTAGTAGCGTCTGAAATAGTTAGTTCTTCACTCACTGATTTATGGGGCAGTGTTGCTGTTTTTGTGCCGCGCTTAGTTGCGGCCTTAGTAGTGTTTTTGGTGGGTTGGTTAATAGCAGTTTTGGTAGCAAAACTTGCATGGCATTTAGTTAGGGTTTTGCAGATTGATCGAGGTCTTGAAGGTCTTGGTTTTAAAAATGTTTGGGAAAGAAGCGGATACAAACTTAACACTCCTAAGTTTTTCTACGAATTGGTGAAGTGGTTTTTCATAATAGTATTCCTTATGGCAGCCACTAATATTTTGGGTTTATCCGAGGTTACTGAATTTTTAAGAACCGTAGTGTTTTATCTGCCCAATGTATTTATTGCTTCGTTTGTGCTTTTGGCAGGTGTTTTGGTTGCCAACTTTTTAGAAGGATTGATCAAGGGTTCTGTAAAAGCAGCACAGCTTGCATCTCATTCACTTTTGGGATCAATGGCCAAATGGGCAGTGTTGGTTTTTTCATTGTTGGTAGCTTTGGATCAACTTAAGGTTGCACCTGAAATAATACGAATAGTTGTGGTTGGACTTGTGGCTGCATTTTCGTTGGCGATAGGTTTGGCATTTGGTCTTGGTGGCAGAGAACATGCGTCAAGATGGATAGATCAGATGAAGAAAAAAGTTGAGTAATTTAACTAAAGATTTGTTACAAGTTACAAACTAATCAATCCCGCCCAAAAGCGGGATTGATTCTGGAATTAAGTGTTGAATAATTATCAACAAAAGCACTGATCCCGCTTTTTAAAATTACTTATTTTTTATTTGCTAAATTTTTGGATATTTTTGATATCCACAATAATTTTCGAGGGTGGGGTTGACGGGATTTTATTGTTTTGATAGGATGTATTCACGTGAATCTTGTTGTTAAAAATGGGTTACTAGGTAACTGTGGTGCAGCAGGAATCATTAAATATTTTAAAAAAATTAACTCATTAATAATTCATTTGAGTTATTAATCCATTATTATTTCTAACGGGATGAATATAAGTAAAAAACATCTAAAAAGCGGCTAAAACTGTGTAATTTATTTTTATCTAAAAACACAGCCGCGGATGTCGCGGTTTTTCATTGCTAATTCTTGATTGGATGTTCTCCAGCCAAGAGCGAGTAATGACAAAAAGAAAGAACGAATGAACTTTGAAAATTTAATTCATCACCACCATTGTAATTTCAGGTGGTGATGGGGTTTAATTTTGCGGGAAATTACATTTCAACAAGGGCGTATGGAGGATGCCTTGACATCAAAAGGCGATGAAGGGCGTGGCGTGACTGCGATAAGCTTCGGGGAGCCGTCTAGCGGGCTTTGATCCGGAGATTTCCGAATGGGATAACCCCACATAGTGAAAGCTGTGTGACTCCGTCTAAGACGGAGAGCGTACCCGGGGAAGTGAAACATCTCAGTACCCGGAGGAAAGGAAAAAGAAGTCGCCTCTGGCGACAATATACCCCAAGTAGCGGCGAGCGAAAAGGGTAAAGCCCAAACCTGCTCAATTTTTTGGATCTGCACAATAATGTGTGTCTAAAAATTTGAGCAGGGGTTGCAGGAAGGATTTTTTTTCTCTGGTTTGGGTGGGCATATATGACATCTAAACAAGAGCATGAAGTTACAAAGTTGAGTTGTTAGTTGAATGGCCCTGGAAAGGCCAACCAAAGAAGGTGATAGTCCTGTAAGCGAAAACTCTCAACCTTTATGAATCGTGTTTCACCACTGTGAGACTACAGGTGCAAGAATCAAAAAAAGAATTAACGAATTCTATGATCTTAATCCTTGTGTCTCGTGGTGGCGAGACACGATAAAAAGTCCTATCCTAAGTAGCCATGGAGCAGACTATCCGTGGTGAATCCGGGCCTACTACGGTCCAAGGCTAAATACTTTTGATGATCGATAGTGAACTAGTACCGTGAGGGAAAGGTGAAAAGTACCCCGGTGAGGGGAGTGAAATAGTAACTGAAACCATATGCCTACAAAGAGCAGGAGCCCTTCGATTCGACATTGCGTGTCTCACTCAGGGTAAACCCTATTTAAATATGGGGCTTGCCATGAGCGAAGGTACGTAGTATCGAGTCGAATGGGTGACTGTGTGCCTATTGAAGAATGATCCAACGAGTTTAAATGTACAGCTTGCCTAAGTTCTTCGGAATGGAGGCGTAGGGAAACCGAGTATTAATAGTGCGAATATGTTGTACGTTTAAGACCCGAAGCCAGGTGAGCTAACCATGGCCAGGGTGAAAGTCGCCGAAAGGCGACGGGAGGCCCGAACCGGTTGGTCGCGCAGTACCATCGGATGAGCTGTGGTTTGGAGTGAAAAGCTTATCGAACCTGGTAATAGCTGGTTCTCCCCGAAATGCCTTTAGGGGCAGCGTCTATTAGAAGCCATAGGGGTAGAGCACTGAATGGTTCTCCGTGCTCTTTTGAGTAGGTTTACCAATCAAACTTCGAATACTATGGTGAATTAATAGGCAGTGAGACCGTGAGGGCAAAGCTTCACGGTCGCGACGGAAACAGCCGTTTTATCTCAGCTTAAGGTCCCAAAATATGGTCTAAGTGTTGAAGGAAGTATTCTGCCTTGGACAGGTAGGATGTTGGCTTAGAAGCAGCCATCATTTAAAAAATGCGTAACAGCTTACTACTCAAACCCCGCTTAGCGGGGAAGGTGGAGTGCGTCGAAGATGTAACGGGGCTAAGCCATTACCGAAAGCGAGGGCACGAAGATTTCTTAAAGGATATTTGTTTGTGTGGGGTCGTAGCACGCCGGAAGGTGCGCCTGACTTGATCAAAGCGTAGTTCGTAAAGCGCAGATCGTCAGGAGTCGAAGGTTCGAATCCTTCCGACCCCACCAACCCAATCCTTTCCCGACTTATTTTTAGTCGGGTCCTTTAAGAAATCTTCGTAGCGGTAGGGGAGCATTTTAAACGCTGTGAAGGTGTGTTGTGAAGCATGCTGGAGCGTTTAGAAGTGAGAATGTTGGAATGAGTAACCGCAAATCTGGTGAAATCCCAGATCGCCGAAAGCCCAAGGTTTCCTCCGCAATGGTAATCATCGGAGGGTTAGGCGTACCTAAGCATAACCCTGCATTAGTGCAGGGGAATGCGATGGACAGCCGGTTAATATTCCGGCCCTTTGGCTGTTTTCGATGGAGTGACGGAGTTTAGTAAGTTTGGCATGTTATTGGATTTGTGTTCATTATATAAGGTCGCAGTTTAGGAAAATCCGGACTGCTGTCTTTAATGACAAGACTAAGTATCGTGAAAACCCTGGTTCGCCGGGGAATCAAACTGAGCAAGCTTCCAAGAAAAACTTCTAAGGTTAAAACAGTTAAATACGTACTTAAAACCGACACAGGTGGGCAGGTATAAATGTACTAAGGCGAACGGGTGATTCGTGGCTAAGGAACTCGGCAAAACAGCGGCCGTAACTTCGGGATAAGGCCTTCCCACCGCAAGGTGGGACGCAGCTAATGACCCCTAGCGACTGTTTATCAAAAACACAACTCCGTGCTAACTCGAAAGAGGATGTATACGGGGTGACGCTTGTCCGGTGCCGGAACGTTAACCCTGGAGGTGATTTGACTTCGGTTGAATTGCTAACGGGCGAAGCGCCGGTGAACGACGGCAATAACTATAATTGTCCAAAGGTAGCGAAATTCCTTGGCAGGTAAGTTCTGTCCCGCATGAATAGCGTAACGACTGGGGGACTGTCTCAGCCACGAGCCCGGTGAAAATGCAATGTCGGTAAAGATGCCGACTACCCGCACCAAGACAGAAAGACCCCGGAAGCTTTACTATAGCTTGGTATTGGGTTATGAGCCCTAATGCGTAGTGTAGTGGGGAGGCTTTGAAGCGTTGTTTTCGGATAACGTGGAGCCGTCAATGAAACACCCATCTTTAGGATTTGTAACTCTAACTGGTCCAGCCCTTTCTTTTCGGAAGGGTGGACAAAATATGCTTAGTAAGGAAACTAAATTTTATTTTGTCAGCCTTTTCTTGATTGAAAGGGCTGGATCGAGACAGTGCCTGGTTGGTAGTTTGGCTGGGGCTGCCGCCTCCCAAAAGGTAACGGAGGCGTTCATCAAGGTCAGCTAACCGCGGATGGAAATCGCGGTGATAGTGTAAAAGCATAAGCTGGCTTAACTGCAAGGCGTATATGCCGCGCAGGTGCGAAAGCAGGATTTAGTGAACCGACCCTTACTCGTAGGAGTGGGGAAGATCAACAGACAAAAGCTACTCCGGGGATAACAGGCTGGTACTGCCCGAGCGTCCATAGCGACGGCAGTGTTCGGCACCTCGATGTCGGCTCGGCTTATCCTGGGGCTGGAGAAGGTCCCAAGGGTTGGGCTGTTCGCCCATTAAAAAGCTACGCGAGCTGGGTTCAGACCGTCGTGAGACAGGTTGGTCCTTATCTGGTGTGGGCGCAGAAACTTGAGAGGAGTTGTCCCTAGTACGAGAGGACCGGGATGAACGAACCTCTGGTCTACCAGTTGTCGTGCCAACGGCAGCGCTGGGTAGCTAAGTTCGGTTCTGATAAGCGCTGAAAGCATATAAGCGCGAAGCAGGCCTCAAGATTAGGTTTCATAGGAACGTAGGAGACGACTACGTTGATAGGGTTCAGGTGTAAGCGCCGTGAGGCGTTGAGCCGAGAACTACTAATATTCCATCGTAATTTCCCGCAAAATTAGACCCCGCTCTTGAAAATCAACGGTTGCTTTGCAATCTACGATTTTAATTTTGGTTTTCAAGGCTTGCTCCGTTACAAAAAGCGAAAATTGTTGTTAGTGTAGGGTAGCTATACTGAAGATGCTCCACCTGTTCCCATTCCGAACACAGAAGTGAAATTCTTCAAGGCCCATGATAGTGCCTTTTAGGTGCGAAAGTAGGTAGCTGCCTTACATTGATTATAATTTTCGCTTAAGGTGATTCTTGAAACTATAGAAAAAATTTTCGGTATATTGGGGTTCACAGCCATATCGTTCCATTTGGTAAAAACTGGAGAGATTATCCTCAGGGTTATGGCGGAAGCATATTAAAACAAAAAACAGGCGCATGCCTGTTTTTTGTTTTGAATTGCTTTATTTTTATTCTTATTCTAAATCTTGAATTAAACTTCTTCCAGTCATTTCGGGTGGTTTAGGTAATTGCATTAATTCTAAAATAGTTGGAGCCACATCTGATAAAAGTCCTATTATTTCCATTGAATTATTGCCACCTTGTTTTTTATAGTTTTTGCCTACAAGATGAACTGGTACTGGGTTCATGGCATGTTTGCTTACGGGGTCACCTGTGCCTTTTTCTATCATTTCTTCTGCATTTCCATGATCTGCCGTTACTATCATGGTGGCATTTTTAGCTAAAACAGCATCGTGTATTTCTTTTAATCCTTTATCAATCCACTCTATGCCTCTTTTTGTGGCTTCAAAATTTCCGGTGTGGGCTAACATATCTGCATTTGCAAAATTGAGCACTATAAAATCATAATAACCTTTGATAATTTCATCTACTACTCGCGTTGTAATTTCTTGGCTTCTCATTGCTGGATTGTTTAATAAAATGTTAGGCGACTTTAAAAATTCATTTGTTTCTCCCTCAAATTCTTTATCAGACAAGCCCTTAAAGAAGTATGTCACGTGAGCATATTTTACGGTTTCAGCTATATGAAAATGGGTTTTACTATTTGAGCTTAATATTTCTGATAAACTGTTTTTAATATTCGGTCTCTCAAATATTACATGGATGGGTGTTCCGTCAAAATATCTAGTCATGGAAGCAATATAAATATTCTTTAATTTTTTTGTTTCAAAATCAGAAAAACCATTGTCTATAAAAGGTTTAACTATCTGACGCATGCCATCTTCTCTGAAATTAAAGAAAATAATAGAATCATTGTCTTTTATGCCATGGAAATGTGATTGACTAGATAATAGAGGCAGTATTTCTGGATCTGTCATTCCAACCGAGTAAAACTCTTCTGTTTTTGACACCAGGTCATCTACTGGCTGTCCCATGGCGCTTACTAAAAGATTGTATGCTTTTTGGGTTTTATTCCAGTCGTTGTTTTTATCCATTCCAAAATCTCTGCCAATGACTGTGGTTAATATGCCGTGCTGAAGACGTTCGATATCAGCCCTCAGTTGTTTCATTAAGGGCACTCCTTCTTTCAGACCTGAATCCTTGCCATCCAAAAAAAGATGAATATAAGTTTTTTCAAAGTTTATTTTGGCGGCCATTTCTATTAAAGCCAGAAGATTGTTATAAGAAGCATGCACTGTTCCTGAGGTCAAAAGGCCCACTATGTGGACTGAACCATTGTGTTCTCTGGCGTGACGAAATGCGCCAACAAGATTCTCTATGATAAAAAATTCTCCATTTGCAATTGATTTATTTATTTTAGAAGAGTATTGCTCAATTATTCTGCCTGACCCTATGGTTAAGTGGCCTACCTCGCTATTGCCGGATTCTCCCCATGGCATTCCCACAGCAAGCCCTGATGCCTGCAAAAGTCCTGATGGATAAGCTTTTTCAAACATATCCATTGTAGGAGTGTTTGCTTGAGCTATTGCGTTATCTATTTTTTTTTCATTATGTCCCCAGCCATCAAGGATGGTCAGCACAAAAGGTTTTGATGTGTTGCTCATATTATTATTTTAACACATAAGCACATAAATATATAAGCACTGTTTGTACGTTGGGGCCCCTGGATTATTATTTTTGTAAAGCCATGAAGGCATGACAAGAAATAATAATCCAGGGCTTGATACTTAATACACGCTGTGATAGCATAAAAACAAGGTCTTATTTAAACTTTAACTATTTAACTTATACAGCAAAACAGGCCTCTCAGACAGGAAATACGTGATTTTTACTTATATTGTGGATAAAATAATAATTTCAACTTCAAATCATAGTCCACTATTGAAGGCGTGGAAATTCTTAAAGACATCTGTCTCGAGGTTTTAAGGTTCGCTATAATTGTCATCATTTTGTCTTAAGCGAACCCCTGGTTTATCTGTCTAAAAAATAATATGGAATTAGAATTATATTCAATCCTAGGGCTAATAGGTGCCCTTGTTTTGGGTTTAATAGCCGGCTATTTTTTGAGCCGTGTTTTAATTAGCAAAAGAGTAGCTTCAGCAAATGCAAAAGCTGAGGCTATGCTTACTGATGCTAAATCTAAGTCTCAAGATTTACTGCTGGAAGCCAAAAACAAATCTCTCAAACTTTTGGAAGATGCAAAAAAAGAAGAAACCGAAAGGAGGCAACAATTAATGGGTCTTGAAAAAATTGTAGCGAAAAGAGAGGAAGAACTCGACGGTAAATTAGTTGATCTTGAGAAACAAAAAGAAACTTTGATTCAAAAGGGTCAACAAATAGAAAAACTTAAAACTGAAATGGCTGCAGGTGTAGAAAAGCAGAAAAACGAAATTGAAAGGGTCGCAGGAATGAAAAAGGATGAAGCTATGGAATTGCTTTTAAAAAATACAGAAAAAGAATATAGCAATGATCTTTTGAATAAGATTAAGAAACTAGAACAGGATAATAATGCAGAAATTGAAAAAAGGGCACGCGAAGTAGTTACATTAGCTATTCAGCGTTATTCCAGCTCTCAGATTGCAGACGTTACCTCAACAGTCGTTAGCTTGCCTTCAGATGATGTGAAAGGGAAAATAATTGGAAAGGAGGGCAGAAACATAAAAACAATAGAAAGACTGACCGGGGTGGATGTGATAATTGATGACACACCCGAGGCGCTTGTTGTTTCAGGATTTGATCCTGTTAGAAGGCAAATTGCAAAAACTGCAATTGATAAGCTCATCGCAGACGGCAGAATACATCCAGCTAGAATAGAGGAGGTGGTTGAAAAATCTAAAGAAGAAATAAATGAAAAAATAAGACAGGCTGGAGAAGCTGCCCTTTTGGAGGTTGGTGTTGGTACGTTTGACCCCAAATTGGTATTTTTGCTTGGCCGTTTGGCTTTTAGAACAAGTTACGGTCAAAATGTTCTTTTGCATTCAATTGAGATGGCACACATAGCAGGCATGTTGGCTGAAGAAATAGGTGCTAATGTAATGGTGGCTAAAAAAGGAGCGTTATTTCACGATATTGGTAAAGCTGTTGATCATGAAGTTCAAGGAACTCATGTTGAGATTGGTAGGAAAATACTTAAGAAATTCAATGTTGATGAAAGAGTTATTGGAGCCATGGAGGCGCATCATGAGGAATATCCATATTCATCAATTGAATCAAGATTGGTTCAAGCCGCAGATGCTATATCTGGCGGAAGACCCGGTGCGAGAAGGGATACGGTAGAAGCATATCTAAAACGTTTGGAAGATCTCGAAAACATAGCAAATTCATTTGATGGAGTAGAAAAAACATATGCCATACAGGCTGGTAGAGAATTAAGGGTATTTGTTACTCCTTCAGACATTGATGATTTGACAGCAATTAAACTTTCTCGTGATATTGCAAAGAAAATACAGGATGAAATGCAATATCCAGGAGAAATTAAGGTTACCGTCATAAGGGAAACTAGGGCCATAGAATATGCTCGCTAAAATTACGATTTACCCTTTTGGCGGGGCCTGTGTATAAATCTCCTTGTATTTGTTGTGTTTTTAGGTGATATTGTTAAAAAGGAGGGTAGGATACAAACTTTCATCAACCTGAGAAGTTCAAAAATGAGATAGTTCTAGGCGCGACGACGAAAATGTAGATTTTTCTACATTGAGGAGGAGCAACGAAGAAATCTATCATTTTTGGGGTTCCCTTCGGGCGGGCTGATTTTAACCTTATTCTTTGTTGTTCGTCGTTCATGTACCATCAAGTACACATTACTCCCCACGTCTCTAATAAGATTAAAATCAGCTCCGCTCAGTTGATAAAAGTTTGTATCCTACCCTCCCAAATAGGAATTACAATAATATTCCTTGGGTCGATATAATCAATCATTAAATGGAATTGTTATAAAAAACAGTTCTAATAAAATTATGCCAGTAAAAAAGAATCAATTTGTACAATCATTGGCAGATAAAATGAGTGTAACTAAAAAAGACGCCAATGAATGGGTAGATGCATTTTTAGATGAAGTTACCAAAATCATGAAATCAGGCGACAAAATTGCTTTTTCAGGATTTGGAACCTTTAAAGTTGCAGACAGGCCTGCAAGAACAGGTAGGAACCCAAGAACAGGTGAAACTATCCAGATCAAGGCTTCCAAGAAGGTAAAATTCCTTCCAGCAAAAGCCTTAAAAGAAGCTGTTCTCTAGAAAGTAGTATTTGGGATCCAAAATACTATTTAACGGTAAGCTTGCTTGACCGTTTTACACTTCAACAAAAAATCCCTAACGGGATTTTTTGTTTTATTTCAATACTTGATTGTTATTAAAATTGGAGCTATATATTAATTAGAAACATTAAAAACATAATAAGAGGTGATTTGTGCTGGACAGGCTTTTTCTTGGGGAAGAGATTGAAACGGTTAATGTTGGTAACAAGAAAGTAGGGCTCGTATTAGCCCCTACCTTTATGCGTTTACCTCTTCACTGTGGAGCTTTGGAATATTGGCGTGAGCACCTAAGAAAACCCGATGTTATAATAGGCGCCTCAGCTGGTGCGCTCGCAGGGATTTCAATGCTTCCTTGGACTGAGACAAATTCTAAAGCAGTAATGGAGACGATTAAGAATCTTAAGAATCGTGAAATTTTTACTATGCCTTGGACAATTTCTGCTCCTGCATCAGTTATTGCTCTTTTTCCAACATCTTTATTTATAAATATTTTGAAAAAAAAATCAGTTGATGCAATGTGCAAAAGTACAAAGCTTGATTTTTTAACCTCAGCTTTAGAAACATTGTTGTTTTGGGGAATGGGGGTTTTTCTTATTAAAGAGTTTCTATATTCAAAGTCAATTTTTTCAAACAAACCTTTAGAAAATTTGCTTCGCAACAAACTTGATTTTAAAGCCATTGGAAGATCGGACATATTGTTCGAAGCTATTGTTGCTGATATGAAATCAGGCAATGAGATTGTTTTTAGCAATAAGACTAATACTTTGCGAGAGTTGCTTCAGGGTGTTGTGTTGAGTGCTAGATTGCCGGGCAGATTCGGTGCTCCCTATAATGAGGATTTAAAAAGGGGAGATGGAGCTATCTTGGGCCATGCTCCTATTCACAGAGCTGTTAAACATGGGTGTGATGTCATTTTTTTATTAATGTACACTCCAGAAAAGGAAACCTTTGATAAGCCGCCCCGAAATTGGATAGAAGATATGAGTCGGGCAGCAGAAATAACAGAAAATAAACTTACAAATCTTATGATTTATAATTATTGTAGGGATAGAGAGACAAACCCTAGTTTGCCCGAATTAGTCATAATTAGGTCTAAGAAAAAAATTAAACCAATTGATCTTGCTCATTTTTCACAAAAGGATTTAATAGAAGGAATGAATACCGGATATAGAATAATAGAGGAAAATCACGAAATGATAGAAAGTTTTATTGGAACTAAATAATAAAATAAACCCCACAAGCGGGGTTTTTGTTTAATTCAGCTTTTTGAATTCAATAAAAATAGGCCAACTCTTTTGTTTGAGTTGGCCCCCGTGTGCATATAAGAGCTATTCTACTTTTTATAAATTTGTGCAGAAGTTATTTCTTGGTTTATTTCTTCCTCTACATAATCTTCTAGTGTTAGTGTCCTATGAAGTTCTTCTTCGTTGTTTATATTTTCGAGACTTAAAAGTGACACAACTGCCATTATTATTGCCGAGAAGGAACCCAATGCAACTATCAAAAATCCCATAAAGCAAGTCAAGGGCAGTGATGCATTTATTTTTCTAAGTTTGCTATTAAGTAACAACATTATAAATGTTGCTCCACCAAGAGCAAACCAAGCTAGTGGGTATCCATTTAAAATAAAATACCATGCAGGAATCATTAATACTACAGGAACCAGTGCTATGAGAATCCCAATAAGGATTCTAAGGACCTTGCTGTTTTTTGACATTTTGGACCTCCTTTGTTAATTTGCTTAACTTAATTTAAAAAAGTTACTTTATTATTATAATCATTTATAAAATTGTTGTCAATAACAAAAATTTGAGTATAGCAATCCACTGAAAGGCGGACAACTTGAACCTCAACACGATCTTGTAAAATTAAAACACCCCAGGAAGGATGTTATAATTTGGTATAAGAGCGGGTAAGGGGCAGGAGATATTCAAAATATCTCCTACATTGCTGTTTGTAGCCAATCACTTCGTTCTTGGAGAAACAGGGAAGATTCGACTTCGTTTGAACCCCAGCACAATCACAGATATAATCAAAAACCACTTCTTGCGAAATGGTTTTTGATTACTCGGGAGCGGGTAAGGGGATTCGAACCCCTGCTTAGACCTTGGAAGGGTCCCGTACTACCACTATACTATACCCGCCTTTGCCAAGGAATATATTACCATTAATTTGACCAAAACGCTAGTCACTGATACATTGTATAGGTAGTTTTTTTACAAAAAGGAGGTTCTGTGAATTTTCGGGTAGGATTCTCAACTGGCTGTTTGTATCAAGATGTACCTAATATAAAGGATGCTTTAAGGGTTATTAGAAATCTTGGTTGTAATGCTGTTGAGTTGAATTTTATTAAAGCAAAAGACTTAACATTGGAAACAGTAAAAACTCTGGATCCTGATGATTTTGAAGGGTTTGATTATGTTAGTTTGCATGCGCCATCTTCAGGTGTTGTTTATGAAATGTCTAAGCCGACGGACGAAATATTTTTGAAAATACACCTTGTGAATGATATTAGAAAGTTAGACAATGTTGTTTTTCATCCTGATACCTTGGTTCATCCGGACATTCTTTTAAGGTTAGGTATTAATTATTCTTTAGAAAACATGGATAAAAGGAAGAAAGATCGCAGATATCCTCAAGAACTATTGCCGTTGATGCTTTGTTTGTCTAATGCAGGATTTGTTTTTGATATAAATCATGCTTTATCAATTGATAGAGTCAATCTTTGGATGAGATACATAAATGAAAATGCGGGTTCAACATTTGGGGAAAGACTAAGGCATGTACATTTAAGCGGTTATCAAGGTTATCACGATCCATTATTTAAGACAGGTCAGAGGAATCTAGTTGAAGAGGTGGCGAAATTAAGTCATGTTCCTATCATTATTGAAAGCGTTGTTGGTCTTAATGAAATAGAAAGGGAATTCCAATATGTATTAGATGTTTTAGCGGAGAAATAATATTTAGTTCTTATAACTAAAAACGCCTCACTCGTGGGGTGTTTTTTATTAGCACATTCAGCCTACTGGCCTCAGTACTTCTTCATCGTTATTTGTCAGCATGCTCGGCCCCGCCAAGGCGGGGCAACCTGTTTTTAGTACCCCGGGAAGGAATCGAACCCTCATTTAGGGATTAGAAGTCCCTTGTTCTATCCGTTGAACTACCGGGGCATTTTATAATCACATTATACCTCAAATCCTTTATTTTTCAATATAAAAATGATATTGTTCTATATATGCTCGGGCCGTGGTGTAACGGTAGCACGGGTCCTTTGGGAGGATCTAGTTCGAGTTCGAATCTCGGCGGCCCGACAACAATAAAACAAAAAACGTCTTTTAATAGACGTTTTTTGTTTTATTATAGACCCGCAGGCGGGGCGATAAGAATATGTCCCGCCACGGCGAGTCTTTTCTTTTATAAAAATTTGTAATCTGGTATTTTTATATTAGTGAGATGTCAAAACATTATATAAAACTTGGGGCATTAATGATTGTGGCCTTTTATTTTATATATGCCGGTCTTGATGGCTGGCATTTTTTTGATGGCGTTGATTTGATAATACATGAAGCGGGACATTTTGTGTTTTTGCCATTTGGAGAATTTATTTATATTGCCGGTGGTACACTTTTACAATTATTAATGCCAGCTTTATTTGTTTTTTATTTTTTCAAAAAAGATCAGTTTTATTCGGCATCTCTTGTTACTATGTGGCTTGGCCAAAGTTTTATTAATGTTTCAGTATATGTGGACCTGTAGAATCCAAACACAAACAATCTTGAGAAGCTGAAAAATGAGGTGATTTTGCGGCGCAACGACGAAGGTGTAGATTCTACTCCAAGGAGGAGCAACAAAAAAATCAGCCATTTCTTAGCTTCCCTTCGGGCTGATTGAATTTGGACCGTCTTCTGCGTTACTTGTCGCTCATGTACAATCAAGTACATATCGCTCCTCATGCCTTGAATCCAGCTCAAATTCAATCCGCTCAAGGTTATTTTGTTTGAATTCTACAGGTCTTGGACGCACCAACAAGAGCTCTTCCTCTTGTTGGTGGAGAGATTCATGATTGGTATTATATGTTGGACCACCTTAATCTTTTATACCAGGCTGAAATTATAGGTACAATTATTAATGTGATAGGATTTTTGATTATAATATTTGCCACTATATGGGGTATTGCCGTGGTGGAGAGAAAGCGTCTTTCGGTTAGTTGATTTAATAGAAATAAACTCCAAGTTGTGTTTTGTCGTCTTTATATTAGGTAGGACTGTCATCAAAAACAGTCTTTTCGTTCGGTTTGACGCTCTTTAAATTTAGTGGTATCCTAAATTTTGGTATTTATTGAAAACACATAAGGGGGTTATCTTGAAAAAAGTACTCAGTTTGTCAGTTGTTTTTGCTCTGTTTGTATTTTTTGGAAACAAAACTTTTGCTAAAGGAAAAGATGCTTCGGGTTTAGGGATTGAGGTAAAAGGCCTTTACAATATCCCAGGTTCTAATCCGGGCGCTGTTTCTTTTTCGAATATTCCGACGAGTTTACGGCAAGTCCCTACTCATAGCGGTGACGGCTGGTTTGGAAGGCCGGGTGCTTTGCGCACTGTGCCTTTTAACGATTTCAAAGTTAAAGATCCAGCGTCCTCTGGGCTGGAATCCTTTTCTTTTAGGGTTGCCCCTCAGTATTCTTTTGATCGTGTTACCCTCAGAGGCGGAGCAAGTTTTGATTTTATTGAGGGCACTTTGTCCTCTCAACGTCCAAAAGCAGGAGATTTTAGCACTTATAGAGCCGTAAATCAGTACGGAGAAGAGAAGCGTGGAACAGGCACTAGTCTGGTTTACTATTCAATATACTGGAATGATTCCTACGGTCATGATGAAGTCACTCCGTTTATTGAAGTTGAATGCAGGGCTTATAAATTTTTGTCAGTTTTTACAGGTTATAATAAGTCTGAACAAAAATATGGACTTAAATTAGAACGAGGCTGGGATCGCTGGAATACACTTCAGAAATATAAGGTTGAGGATTTTGGATCAGTTAATGCAAGGAGATCATATTATTTTGGCGTAAGGTTGGGGAACCCTCATGTGGGATTTTCCGTTGGTTTTGTTCCTGTAAAGAACGAATTTTCGGGTGTTGCTCCTGGGACCTCTGCATCAATATCAAGTAAAAATAAAATGGGTGTTTTTGCATCAGTAGATTTTCGTATTACTCATTCAAAATAAAAGTCCCGCTGAGGCGGGATAAAGATTGAAAGTGGCCCCGCCAATGGCGGGGTTTTTATTTAAAAGCAAATTTTTCTTGAAGGGATTTGAAAAAGTAATGATCTTCAAATTCCACAAATTTTATAAGTTGAGGAGAGTGCTGGATTATTACTTTGTCTTTCTTTTTTAATGGTTGAATTACACTTCCATCAACAGTAAGCACGGTGTCAATTTTTTGGCTGTTTTTGCTTAACATCAATAAGCCCATCTCTCTAAAGTCTAAAACATTAATAGTGATCATTCTGTTTTTTTCTATAACTATACTTGGTGTGGGTGTATTGTGGTCAGCCAGCTCTGTTATTATAAAACTTTTTATGTCTGGTGTTACTATGGGGCCGTGGTAAGAAAGATTCATTGCAGTAGAGCCGGTTGAGGTTGATACCAAAACGCCTGTGCCTCGTATAAATTGCAGAGGATGATCTTCTATTTTTACTTCAAGCTCTACCATGCCAAGGGGGCTTTGTACTGCTATGTCATTAAATGCGTTTAGTGAAAATATTTTTTTGCCTTTTCTTATTATTTCTGCATTGGCCATCATTCTTTCGGCTACCTTGTATTGACCGCTAAATAATCTTTTTATGTTTTTCATAAAATTGGCTGGTTTTCTTACTGATGCCAAAAAACCGACATTGCCAAGATTTAAGCCTATAATCAAAGAACCTGTAGCTCCGAATTTGTTCGCAGCTTCAAGGATGGTTCCATCACCGCCCAGAACCATAACTACGTCAGCATCATCCTCTACCAATTCAATGCCTGCATGATTTTTATTGAGCCATTTTTGTATTTTATTTTTCCATAAAACAGCCCTTTTATTTTCGGTATAATAAAATAGGTGAACTGTTTTGATTTTTTTCTTCATTTTGGATAACTAAATTGGAATAATTCTTTTTTTATGGTAATTTAGCGGCAAATGCTAAAAGAATCTAATAATTTCATTAAGAATAAAAAAGTATTGCTAATGGGTCTCGGAACACTCGGGGGTGGTTTGGCAACTGCAAAGTGGCTTTTAAAGCATGGTGCAATTCTTACAATAACTGATCTTAGAGATTCGAGCAAATTAAAAAATACATTAGATAATCTAAAAAAAATAAAAAAACCGATTAAATATGTTTTAGGAGAACACAAAAAAGAAGATTTTTTACAAAACGACATAATAGTGGTTAACCCCGGGGTTTCTTTTAGAAATAAATTTTTAATTTTGGCCAAAAAACATGGGAAACAAATAGAGAACGAATTAACTTTGTTTTATAAAATATGTCCTGCCCGAACCCTTGGTGTTACGGGAACAAGAGGCAAGACAACTACTGTGCATTGGCTACGTCATTTTTTACAAGCGAAACATCCCAAAGCCACCCTCGCGGGAAACTTTACGAAACATCCTTTATTGGAGATGGTCGATAAGTATAAAGGCAATGCCCCTATTGTTTTGGAGTTGCCATCTTTTTTGCTGGAGTTTTTATCTTTTGTAAAAATAAGTCCTGATGTGGCAGTAATAACAAACATATATAAAGACCACCTTAACAGGTATAGGGGTATTAAGGATTATGCGGAAACTAAAGCTAATATTTTTAGATATCAAAATAAGGACCAGACATTAATTTTAAATGAAAACAATAACTGGACTAAATTTTTTAAAGAAAAAAAACCTAAATCAAAAATATTATTTTTTTCTTTGACTCCATTTAGCGATAATCAAAACGGCATTTATATAGATAAGAATTTATCTATATATGTTAAAAAGGGCAAAAATGAAAAATTATTTTATGATGCCCAGATATTTATTGAAAGATGGGGTAGGCATAATCTGGAAAACCTTTTAGCTTCTACTCTTGCCGCTAGTTCTTTTGGAGTTCCTTTGCCTAAAATTATTAAAAAAATAGAATCTTTGCCCCAAGTACCTTTTAGGCAAGAGGTTGTATTTAAAAATCGTAAGTTGGAAATTATAAATGATACGACAGCAACTTCTCCGGATGCTTCAATTGCTGCTGTGCAAAGATTTAGAAGGAAGAATGCTAAGTTGATTTTAATTACCGGAGGTACTGATGCAGATCTGGATTATAAAGGCTGGGCTGTTGAGATTAAAAAAACATTGCCAGAAAAAGATGTTGTTTTTATTGAAGGAAGCGCCACAGATAAAATGCTAAAAGAATTAAATTTTAAAAATCCCCGTGTTTATAAAATGCTTGATGTTTGCTTTTTTCAGGCAATGAAATCAATTGGCAAGGGTGATAAAAGAAATATTATTCTATTTTCGCCCGGAGCTAAGAGTTTTGAGAAGTTTAAGCATGAGTTTGACCGCGGGGAACAATTCAATGCTTTAGTTAAAAAAGTTAAGTCTGCCCTGGGCGAGTCAAAAGCAAGGTGGGTTAAGTAATGACTGTTTATCCGCGCCCTCAAAACCCCAAGTTGTGACTTGGATACAAATGGCTTGAGAGCAATAAGGTCTTTTGGGTGGGATTCCGCCCTGTGGGCTAAAAAATTTAAGATTTAGTTAATATTAAGAGATAATTTATTTTTTAGCCCACAGGGCTTCACTTTATGTTTGTTTTGTTGTAGAATTATAAAAACATGACAGAAAAATTTGAAAAAATTGAAGAAAGAAGCGACGAAGAAGAATCATCGGTAAAAGAATTGGATACGCAAGCTGGTAGAGCGGATGTAATAGGTGCAGAAATTATAGAAGGAGCCATATCAAAAATATTTATGGAAAAATTAGAGGGAAATATTAACCAAGATGAGTTTAATAGAAAAGTTGCTCAAATTTTCGGAGTTGTGGCGGTTGATGTAAAAGAAGTAAAAACAGAAGACGGTTCCGTTGGTAAACTAGAGATAAGAGACAAATCAAACAATGAGATTCTTGCTTATTTTGATATTGAAGGAGTGGACAGGTTTTTGGATGAAGAAGATAAGTTAGAAACAGATAGGTCTGTAAATTAAATATGGTGATCGTAGTCCCGACGACTTTGGTGTTGGGAATTGTAAAGATGGTTTTGTGAAAATTAAACCATAATATGGTGATCGTAGCTCAACGGCAGAGCACCGCTTTGTGGAGGCGGGGGTTACGGGTTCAAATCCCGTCGGTCACCCTGACGAACGAAGGCGAGGAAGTACTGAGCGCAGTAGCGCGAATGTGCAAGATAATGTAAAACTCTTGAAAATTTCAAGAGCGGGATAGACAAAACAGTATAACCATGTTATACTGTTTTTAGTTATTTTAATTATTTGAAAAGGATGTTTGCTGTGATGAATAACCCAACACGTTTTGGGGGTGGCATAAAGGCACTCTGTGATTTAAAGAATCCAGAATCAAAGGAAAATATAAATGAATCCGATGATTATGGTCCTGTAGTAGGCATTATCATTATTTTTTTTCTGGCAGCTATCGCACTAAGTTTTGCACAGCTGTCAGTCAATTTTGAAAACCCAATTGTTAATCCAGATTGTTATGAGCCTCGTGTGGGGTGGATTTGCTCTGAATAATATTTCTGAGCCTCGTTTTATTAGGGGCTTTTAATTTTCCGAACTCTTTATAAAAATGCTGATATTGTGTTACTATGTCTTTAGTTCGTTGATAAAATTTAGAATTTTGGAGGCAGATATGGGCAAAAAAAAGAAGAGCATTGACGCATTTGAATATTGGCGGAAAAGACGTTCATTAAAAAGAAGGATTGTTTATCATCTTAAATCCTTCGGTTCATTATTGATGTTGTATTTTATTGCGTTGTTATTTGTTTTTTTGTGTATTCATTTGTTTAAAGAAGCAGGGTCCATATTTCTTGCTGGTTTAATAATTTTTATTATTTTTGGGGTTGGATTAATTGATTCAGAAATTCAAGAGAAGGTTAGATTCCATGAATATCAGTTAGATAGAGAAGAGTTTGCAAAAGACATAAAAAGAGGAGATATACCGCCTTTCGCACCTATTTATATTGATTCAACAGGAAGAACAAGGATAGACCCTAGCGATCTTATACAGTGCGGCAAGGCAAGGGAATTACTTGAAAAAATGAGAAATTTTCCGAAAGATGTGATTTTGGACTAATGGCCCAGCCTTGACTGGACCTTTTATCCCCACACTCATGTATTAGTCCCGACACTCAACTTTGAGTTGTTGCGGATGAGTGTGGGGATTTAATTATGCACAGGGTGAGCATTTCTGGCGTTTGCATTTGTTTTTGTTTTGTGAAATAATTTGAAAACTAATAAACAATTTAATTATTAAATTTGTGTTCAAATTTAATCTATAAATTATGTCAGATGAAGAAAAAACATTAGAAGAAACAGAAGAATTAGAGGAAGATGAGCCTCAAAAAAAATCTAAGAAGAAGAGGGCAAAGCCTTGGGTTTATACGCTAGTTCTTGTGGTGATTCTTATTGCTGGTGCATTGGCTTATACCCAGGCAGACAATCTTGGCGATATATCCAACTTTGTTAACAAAATATCAGGAGTGGCAGCCGAGATTAATGGAGAAAAAATAAAAATTAGCGAACTTGAGTTAAGATATGGCCAGTCTCTAGCCACGCTAGAAAGCCAAGGTTTAGATACAACAAATGAAGAGCAAGTTAAAGAAGCTAAGGATAAGACCTTGAGAGGACTAATAAGAGAACGTTTGGTTTTGCAGGAAGCAGAAAAAAAAGGAATTGAAATTTCTCAGGAAGATGTAGATACATTTTTTAACGATGCCATGGAAAACGCCGGCGGTGAAGAAGCATTCAATAAACTCCTTTCAGATAATAACGTAAGCGAAGAACAGTTTAAGTCAAATATTAAAAACCAGCTAACTGCTCAAGAGTATATAAAACAGATTTCAGGAGAAGAGCTAACTGCTTCAGAAGAAGAGGTAAACGCTTTTTATGAACAGTTGAAAGCCCAAGGTGCTGAAGCCCCGCCTCTTGAAGATGTAAGAGAAGATATAGTCCGATACATAGAAAATCAGAAATTAAATCAAATATTGGCTTCAACAATTGACCAGTTGGAAGAAGGAGCAGATATAGAAATATATTTTTAAGAATATAGTTTACTAATCAAAAGAAAACCCTTGTCTTAAAAGATGAGGGTTTTTTTGTTATTATAACGATATGTACAAGGGTTTGATAGTAATTGTGGTTGTGGTATTCTCCGCCGTTGCGGTGGGAGTTTTGTTTTTTGACAGCTTTGTTAGAGTTGATTATTTTTCTTCGCCTGAAACAGGTGATCAAATTATTATTAAGTTGCCAAAGTGGATAGACAAAGATATGGCGATTAATTCTTTTAGTATCAATCCTGTTATTGATGGAGAACTGGTTTGGATAGATGATTTTAGGGAATTACACTTTTTGCCCCGAAAAGGATTTGAACCCGGAATGAGCTATAAGGTTAATGTTGGGTTGCCCACATATGGCCTTGGTCTTATTATGCCGATAGCAAAAGAATATTTTGTGATGGTTGATGAAAATATTCCATTGCCTAATAAGATTAACGGCATTCCCCTTGAAGGCAAGTTTATAGAAGCAAATCTTCAAACAATGACTATGACTTTGTATCAAAACGGTAAAGTAGTTGAAACTTTTAAAATTGCCGGCAAGGGTAATCCAGCTACTTCACCTACAATTCAGGGAAATTTTAGTATTAAAACAAAAGAAACAAATCATTTTTCTAGTTTATCACATGTTTGGATGCCTTGGAGTATGCAATTTGAGGGGGATTACTTTATACACGAGTGGCCTTATTGGCCGGGTGGAAAACGTATTGAAACTAAATACTCAGGAGGATGTATCCGCCTTTATGAAGGAGATTCAAAAAAGGTTTATGATTTTGCTGAAATAGGCACACAGTTTGCCGTGCATTCTACGCCACTGATATCCGAGAGCGATTTAAAGAGCGGGGATTTGGTCAGAGAAAATTCAAGCTCAGATGTCTATATAATCAAAAATGTTTCGGATAAAAAGTATAGACGGAAAGTACCTGTTGAAAAAATAAGCCAATGGTATCCGAATATTTCTCAAGAAGGTATAAAAATTGTATCCGATGGAATTCTTGATGGGTATTTAAAATCTAAATGGGTTGTTTTGCCGCCGGGGGATAACAATATAAATGGAACGGTTTATGAAATAGATAATCAATGGGTTAAACACAGGATGAATTGTTCTGTTTCAAATTGTTTAAGTGCTTGGGGTTATTTTGGTTGGGATTCGGATGAAATTTATACAGTTACTCAAGAAGAGTTAGATTATTATCCATCGGGAGACGATGTTCCTCTTGTAGCGGCTTACTGATTTAAAAACACAATTTAAGTTATTTGGGATTAATGAGTTTATACGATATGTCCCATTATTAAAGAATGCTACCCAAATTCGCATCAAAAGTGCGGATTTTTTAAAATGTTTTTAAAAAAAATATTATTATCTCTATATTGACTAAATATAATTTAAGATGTATAATAAGATTATGAACAAGATTTTATCTACAACATTATTGATCTCATTGGCTTTTTTAAGCTTTTTCCCGCTTTCTTTAGTTGCGGAAAGCTTTGTGTTTACTGATACTTTTGATAGCACACGAAATATTAACCCTGATGTTACTACTGCAGAAATAAGAAGCGGGCGTATTTTTATTGCAGATGAATCCTCGGCTTCCCGTGTTGAGTCTAGAAATGTTAGACGTACAAGTTATGATATCACCAATATTTCTATGAGTGCGGCACATTCATTGCCCGGAGGTTCTAGAATAGTTTACTTTGCTAGCAATGACGGGGGAGATTCCTGGATACAGCTTATCCCGGGATATTTAAGTCAATTTCAAACATCAGGCAGAGAGCTTAGGTGGGCTGCTGTTTTAACCAGACCTTCAAATGATAGTCAAAGTCCTTTTATTGAATCTATAACCTTAAATTTTAGAGAAGGTGGAGACCGCCTTAAAGACAAAAATGACAGCAGGAGAATTTCAGACCTTAATAAGGTTGCTTCAGCATTGAGATATTACTTTAATGATAAGGGAAATTACCCGATAGTTAACGGGGTAAATCCGGATATTAGATGGAGAGAATTAGGAAATGTTTTAACAAGAAAAAATAGTTCAGGCAGACAATATATTAGTAAAATGCCTGCCTCAATTCCTGCCATAGACGGGTCAATAATTGATTATGATTATAAAAGTGTTACAGGCGCCTTAGAAAACATTAGAGGATTTGGATATATATTAGCGGTACAATTAGAAAATCCTGACAGAAGAGATTTAGAGAGGGACACAGACGGCGTTTGGGGGCCAATAAATTGCAATGATCCTGTTTATTGTAAGGTTTTGGGCGTTGAGCAATCAGTTTCGGCTTCTGCCATCAAGGGTTCTTTAACTGTGGACATACCATTGGGTAGCTTAGTTAGAGTTCAAAATGATTATAAGGTTTATTATGTTACCGAAAAAGGATTAAAACGTCATGTTCCTAACGAACAAGTTTTTCTTTCATACGGAAATGAGTGGGGAGACGTTTTGGTTGTACCACCTGGCGCTACGGGTTCTGTTTATAGTTTTCCTGATAATAAATTTATTTATCTTGAGGGTATATGGCCTCGCAAGATTTACTTTTTGGATGGCGGAATAAAATATTTTGTATCTGATCAATTACTAAGCCAGATTGGTCTTGCAGAAAAACAAATTGCCCCTGTTAACTGGACTGAAATTAATTCATATCCAACAGGTGCAACAAACGAGAATTGGATTAGGGACTTTGCAAACAGTTTATAAAACTTTTTAAATTTTCATCACAGATTCATCTCTTGAATTTAAAATAAGGTTTGTTATCATTAAATTATGGACGAAAATAATAAAACAATTGAAGAAACAGAAAAACCAATTGAGGAGGCAAGTGAATGGCTTGATGAGTTTGGCGAACCCAGCCAAGATTATATAAGCGAATTAGTAGAGTCAGGAAGTACAGAGTCAATAAATACACTAAGGGAAATAGCAGATAAATACGATGTTGATTACACAGATAGCACCACTCCTCAAGAATTGGCTGATTTGATATTTGCTGCTATAAGAAATAGCGACCAATAAGGAAATATTTTTGAATAAGTATTAAAACGGCTCCGTTTTGCGGAGCTGTTTTTGTTGATATTATATATCGGGTTAATGTGTTATTATTTAGCTTATGCTTAAAGTAAAAAACTTAACTAAAAAATTTGGGGAAAAAATTGCCGTGGGCAATATAGACTTTGAAATAAAAGAAGGAGAAATATTTGCGCTTATTGGTCCAAATGGTTCCGGAAAAACTACTATTACTAAATGTATCGCAGGTCTTTTAAGGCCTGACTCTGGGAACATCTTGGTGGGAGAACACAATATAGTTGCGGAGCCGGAGGAAGCAAAATCATTAGAGGGTTATATACCCGATGAGCCTTCTGTCTGGCCTTCTATTACTGGTGAGGAGTTTTTGTATTTTATAGGGACTTTATACGGAGTACCCGAACATGAACAGGAAGCTAAGATACCTGAATTATTATCAATTTTTAATCTTGAGGGGATAGAGGGTGATTATTTTGAGAATTACTCAAGAGGGAACAAACAAAAATTTACAGTGCTTGCTGCATTGCTTCATAATCCAAAACTTTTACTAATTGATGAGCCAATTGTGGGCTTAGATCCTGAAAGCGCCAAAATAGCGCAACAAAAATTAAAAGAATATGCTGACAAAGGAGGTTCTGTTCTTGTGGTTACTCACACGTTGACTGTAGCTCAAAATATTGCTTCTAGAATAGGGGTATTAAAAGAAGGAAAATTGCTTGAAGTTGGAACAATGTCTGAATTAAGAAGCAAGGCTGTTTTGGGGGAAGAGGCAACTCTGGAAGATGTTTATAGTAGGTTGACAAAATAGATTTGGCTATAAATCCAAAATTCAAAGCCCAAAATTCCAACCAAATCTAAAGCCAAAAATTTTTAAAAAAATAAATTCCTTTTAATTATCGGGATTTAATAATTGGTTTAGATTTTGGATTTTGAGTTTTGGATTTTAAAGTTAAATAAAAAATATAATGTTAACCGTACTATTTTCTTACCACATAAATCGTATAAAGCGGCATTTTGAAAAAAATCGTTTTGCAAAATTAGCAACTGTTTTTTTGTTTTTGTTGCTTTTTGCCGGTGTCGGTTTTGGTATTTATTCGTTTTTAAAAGAAATTTTTAGATTTACCTTGCATGATTCTTTGCTCACTTCTGCGCTCACTCTTTATGTTTATGAAATGTTCCTGCTTTTTATAGGATACCTTGTATTCTTCAGCTCATTAATAAGCGGAACATATTTACTGTTTAAATCAAGCCGTGACAACCGGTGGATTATGGCATCGCCTCATTATGATATTGTTCCCGAGTATTCTTATTTAAGAACGATTCTGACATCTTTGTGGCCCTTTTTTATAATTGGCTTGCCGGTGCTTTTAGCTATGAAAACATCCTTTCCCACCATCGGGTTTTTTAGTGTTTTTGTTGCAGGGCTTGCTATTTTGCTATTTGTGGCTTTTGTTGCAGGCTTGGCTTTGGCTTCTGTGATGTTGTTAGCTAAAATTTATAATTTTTTTGCAAAGGGTAAAATTAAATTTGGTATCCTTATTGGGCTAATAGCTATATTTTTTGTATTTAGTCTCTGGGTTAGTTGGCAGCATATAACAGACTTTAGTGTTAGGGATTATTTTCAAGTTGCGGATATTGAACAGGAAGTTGGCACAGGGGTAATTAAGGAAACATTTCAGGTTCTACCCAGTCATTTGCCGGCGCTTTCGGTATGGATGTCTCAATATGGTGAAACCGCAAATTCTTTTATTTGGCTTTTGGCGACTGCATTTATTGCTACAATATCTGGAGGTTTATTCTTGATTTTCTCAAGGTGGCATTTGGAGTTGTGGCAGAAACTTCAGGAAGGCAATTATGTAGCAAGTTCATCAGGGCACTCAAGAAATAAACCTGCAAAATTTCCAAGATTTTTCAAGAGTCCTCTAGGTGCTGTTTTTGAAAAAGAAGTTTTAGTTAATGCTCGTACTATGAAAAATGTTTTATGGTTTGGGTTTTTTGCGGTTTTGTTTTTTTTACAAACTGGACTTAATAATTTTGTTGCCAAAGAAGCATTAAAATTTGGCGGACGTTTAGATATTACCCCTGAGTTTTTGCAGGTTATACAATTTGCTACGGCAATGTTTTTTGTAGCAGCTTTTGTCTTACGTTTTGCCTTTCCTTCATTTAGTACTGAAAGAAAAACTGCTTGGATCCTAGCTTCTTCTCCTTTAAATTTAAAGAGTTTATTTAAGGCTAAGTGGCTTTTTTATACAGTAAGTTTTAGTGTTGTGGGAACAGTGGGGGCGTTTATAAATCTATCCATAATTGATTTACCGATTTCTGGAGAGATTTTCTTTTTTGGTTTGGCTATTTTGGCTATCGTTTTTCTGACTACCCTGGGTTTATCGCTTGGAGCAATTTTCCCTAATTTTGAAACAGATGATGCTGAATCATTAAGCACTTCAGCACCAGGTCTTGGGTTTATTTTTGTATCATTAGGTTATGGTGCTTTTGGAGCAAGAGTGCTGTTTGATCTTTTGAATGGTTCGGTCATGCCGTTTTGGATATTTGTAAGTATGTCTTTTGTTGCCGTTGTTGCCATGATGTATTTTGCTCCTAGACGTTTAAACAAAATTGAATTTTCAAAAACACTCTAATGTTTTCGTACTTATGTGCGACCGCACATAAGTACGAAATGCAGGAATGGTAATGGATGTTTATTATGGTGAACATTTTTTAATTTTGGTGTCAACATATTTTTATTTGACTTAAAAAAATATAAGTGATAAGTCTGTATAGTCATGTCTAATAATGAAAAAACAATTCAAAATTACATAATGTGGTTGATTACTATTTTGGTATCATTTCACTTATTTAGTTTGTTTTTGGCTTTGGCTTATTTTTACGATCGTCTTTATTTGCTGGGTTCAGCTATTGCCCTTGCCTTGTCTGTGAATTGGATTATTGCCGCATTAACAGATAAGTGGCACAGAGAGTCAGGCACAGGGGAGAGTTTTGTCAGTGAACACCCAAGTTATAGCAAATTAAAGCGTCTTGTGGGACTTTTTGAAATTTTATTTTACGCTTTTGTTTTTGTTTTTAATCAAATGATTCTTCTTGCTGCCTGGCTTGTGGTTAAGGCGCTTGGCGGTTTCAAGGTAACGGATAGCCATGGAGATATGTATGACAATCCTGCCGCCAAAAAATCCGCATCCTCAGAAGTTTTTCGTTTAGGAACCCTTTTATCTGTTGCCGCGGGATATACAGTTGCAATTCTTGTGCAAGCATCAGGAGTTGAGAGTACTAAATTATTTGATTTGTTAGCAAGAGTTTTTAATTAAAAAATAAACTAAATGTAAAAAACTCCCGCCTTGGCGGGGGTTTTTATTACCAAGCAGGTTGTGTAATAAGGGGTCTGTTTTTTATCTTATTTCAGAAATTAAATCAAACGGTCCTTTTGCCTCAACAATTTTAAATTTAATGCGTCCCAAGAGGAGGCCGTTTTTTGTTTTTACATTTACGCGCCACTTGCCGGGCCAAACCCCTGTTTTTAATGAAAATCCTCGGTATCCCTTATCGCGTCCTCCAGATATGTGATATTGAATTTTGCCGGCTGTTTCCCATTTGCCTGTTTCTTTATTGTAATTTTGCCACTCGTGTATAACTTCTGTTTCTATGTCTGCTGGTGCAAAGATAGAGTTAAATATATATACTGGATTACCTTCTGTATAATTAAATTCATTATTAAAACCCTTAAAAAACATATACCAAGGAGCTGGTTCATATACAACTCTATAGCCTTCGCTTGTTCTTTGAATGCTATGGGCCACAACCTTATCTTTAAGAGATAGAGGAATTGGCGGTATTATGCTTGTGAAATAGAAGATATTAAATGCTACATAAATAGAAAAAACCGATACCCATGCTGAGCGCCAGCTCGTTGAGTTTAGTGAGTTGATGTCTAAAACTCCCGAATTTTTGCGAAGGTTTGGGAAAAATTTTTGTCCTGAAAATATAGCTATTAAACGCAAAATTATGGTAATAATGAATAGAGAAGTAAAGCCACTTAATAAAAAGGTTAGTGCTCCTACTTTATTTATCAAAACAGGGACAGCAAAAATAAGATAAGAAAATATAGCTATGAAATAAATTGAGAGCTGGAAGGTTGGTTTATGATATCTTTTTTCAAAAAATTCATTGGCAATTAGAAGAAATGCCATTATTGCTAAGAAGAGCCAGCTCGCCGAAAGAGAAGCGCTTCTTGAATAAAGAACAACAAATCCGCTGAATAGTCCGCCGAAGGCAAATTGAAGACCAATAGGTGCCCATGGAATTAATTTTTGCCATATCCAATGTCTTAGTTTGCCAACATAAAAACTGTTAAGAAGGATTATTATAATGCCTGAAAGCGCTAAGTATGAAAGCAAGATAAGGTTATCCAACCAAAGATCAACCCTTGTTAATGTAAGGACATCAATAACAAAACCTAAAACCATAGCGCTGAAAGAAAGGGGTTTTTCATATTTTATTACAAACCCTTTAATTTCACTGGGGCGAACCTTTTTTATTTTGTTTATAAAATTATCCATGCCTAATTTAAAAATTATACTCCATAAATTTATTATAACAATAATTTTCAATGACTTGAATTTATACAGAACTATCTGTATTGTAAGAGCAGGAACTTTATAATAATAAGGCGGGATAAGCCATGACCGAAACAAGAATGAATGAAATATTCTTTAACAATTTTGATGGAGAAAGGGAATTAAATGAAGCGCTTATTCTTTCATACAAAGAAGCTGGCAAAGAATTATTGGAAGGAATTATTAAAAATTCTAACCTTAATTTATCTGCAAAAGATAAGGCAATGATGCATAAAATGATTGATGCTAAGGCAACAATTCTATTTCTTGAAACCATTTTAATGTTAAACGCATGTGATTTACCAGAAGAAATTTTAAGAAAAATCATAAGTGATTTATCTCTCCTTTGTGATTATTGGGAAGAAGGAATTAATTACATCTATGATAATTATGATTCCTTAAATGCTAGTCCTAGCTTTAAAGAAGATTTCCCAAAAGAAAGAATTGATGATATTAAATCCGAAGTTTTAATATCAATTAACACAATGCGTGGCAATATTAAAAAGTGCCAAACAAGTTCTTTGGGAAATTTGGCTGTAGACACTTCGGTAGTAGCCGCAATGAGTTATGGTTTTGTTTGGGTAATAGATTTAATTCTAGGAACAGATTTGGCATATGAGTTTGCAGTAAAAATGAATAGTTTTTTGGAATCATTAAGACGTAATCAGAATATGATATTAAGCATGGACTAAATGATTTTTAGGGCTGTCATAATTGACGGTCTTTTTTCATTGTTTTTACAGGTTGCTTAAATATAATGGTTATGTAAAAATATAAATAGAGGTCTTAATTTAAATAATAAATTTTATCTTGTGTCTGATTGTGTTTCGCACTCATTATACATGACGATCATGTTAGACACAGGGATATCAAAAAATGGAAGAAAAAATAATAAAGGAAGAAATAAAAGTTGCCAGCGAATCAATTGTTAAAAAGGTCAAGGAGTTAGTTCATGAAGGTAATGTAAGAAAGATTATAATAAAAAAAGAAAGCGGTGAATCTCTTCTTGAAATCCCTCTTACCTTGGCTGTAGTGGGTGTTGTGTTGGCCCCTGTTTTAGCTGCTGTTGGGGCATTGGCTGCGCTAGCCACAGATTATATTCTTGTGATAGAAAGAAAAGCCGAATAAACAATTTTTTGTACTGCTAGTTTACCTCCGGGCGATTTCTAATCTTCCGGAGGTTTGATTTTTAATAGACAGTATCCTAAACTCTTTATATGGAACCTTTGGCATCTAAAATTAGACCAAAATCTCTGGATGAATTTATTGGCCAAGACCATTTGGTAGGCAAAGGAAAGCCAATCAAAGTAGCCATTGAAAAAGGGCTGCTTTTTTCTTTTATTATGTGGGGTCCGCCGGGAGTAGGCAAAACAACGCTTGCTCGCATTTATGCCTCATCTTTAGTTGCTCGTTTGTTTGAGCTATCTGCGGTATCTGCCGGTAAAGAAGATGTTAAAAAGGTTGTTAATTTTGATACAGGAGACAAGCCTAAAATTTTGTTTTTGGATGAAATACACAGATTTAACAAAGCCCAGCAAGACTACCTTTTGCCGTTTGTTGAAACAGGGCAATTAACATTAATAGGAGCAACAACAGAAAATCCTAGTTTTGAAGTTATCCCAGCGTTGCTTTCTAGATGCAGAGTTTTTGTTTTAAATGAATTTTCTGATGATGAGATGATTAAAATTATAAATAGAGCCGGTACCAAAATGGATAAAGAAGCAACTAGTTGGTTGGTGGCAATGGCTAATGGTGATGCGAGGCAGGGAATAACAATGATTGAAAACACTTCTAAATTTTACGGCAAATTAACGGTAGACAATTTTAAAAAAACCCTTCAATCAAAATATTTGAGATATGATAAAAAAGGAGAAGAACATTATAATACCATAAGTGCTTTTATAAAAAGCATGAGAGCAAGTCAGGTTAATGCGGCTATGTATTATTTAGCGCGAATGATTGATTCGGGTGAAGATCCTAAGTTCATAGCGCGCAGGATGGTTATTTTTGCCAGTGAAGATATTGGATTGGCTCAGCCCACAGCCCTTGTTGTTGCAAATGAGGTGTTTAGAGCAGTTGAGACAATAGGCCTGCCTGAATGCGGAATAAATTTAGCTCATGGCGTGGCGTATCTTTGCCAATGCAAAAAAGACAGGAGTTCTTATGATGCATATAAACTAGCTACAGCAGATGTTAAAAAACATGGCAACTTACCAGTGCCGTTAAAAATAAGAAATGCCCCCACAAATCTTATGAAAGAATTAAATTATGGGAAGGATTATTCTAAATACGACAAGGAAAGTTATTTGCCCGAAAAATTAAAAAACAAGAAGTATTTTAAATAAATTTAATAATCATCTATAATAAGTACATGACTAATGAAAATATAAAATCAGATGAATATTGGAGAGATAAGCTTACTCCTGAGCAGTACAAGATTATGAGGGAGAGCGGTACCGAAACTCCTTTTTCAGGAAAATATAATATAAATAAAGAAAAAGGGATGTATAAATGTGCTGCCTGTGGAGAGGATCTTTTCTCGTCTGATACAAAATTTGATTCCGGATCAGGATGGCCAAGTTTTTACGAGGCGATAGACAACGGCAAGGTTGAATTAGTGGAGGATAATAGTTTAGGAATGAAAAGGATCGAGGTAAAATGTAAAAAATGCAGAGGTCATTTAGGCCATGTTTTTGACGATGGCCCCAACCTCACAGGCAAAAGATATTGCATAAACTCTTGTGCACTGGATTTTGAAAACAAAGAAGGGAATCCTGAAAAATAAATAAAACAATACAAAACTTCGCACAAACAGCCCACCACAGTGGGGTTGTTTTGTTATTGACTGAGGACTTATTTTTATGTATAATATAGTCAGCGCATTTTGTTCTTTAAAATATGCCAATAGGAGGTTAGAAATGCAAAATAAAAATGAATTGTTGCAAATACTGATATTGTTAGTCTTGGGACTGTTTATTTATTATGTCGTATGGCCTTGGGGCAAAAGCCTTGATGCTTCAGGAATGTCTCAGGAAGAATTCTGGGAAATGATATCCAAATGGGTTGTTTTTGGGGGCGGTTTATTGCTTGGGTTAACATACCTTGTGATTTCAAGCGCTGTTAAGGTTCCCGCCGATAAATACGGCATTATGGAGTGGCATTTTCCGCTTTCTCCAAAACTGCCTGAAGGCAGAAACATTGCTACGCGTATTGAGTGGCCGAATTTTAAAGTCATTCCTACAATAAAAAGAGATCTATATAACTATAGCGAACCACTCAAAAAACTTCGCATAGATTTTTCAATTGGATTTCCCTGGTTTTACAATGAAGACATGAAACAGGAGGTTTGGAAAACAAAATATCATTATTGTTGTAGGTGGAAGCCGTGGCCGAGGTGGCTGAGGATTAAATTCCGGCGCCAGGGAACTCAGGCGCAGATTTTAAGGCCCGGATGGAATTTCCCATTCCTTATCAATGTCTTTGGCAAGGTTGAATTCCGCGATATGCCGGAAATCCCTGAAGATAAAAGAGGTGTCGTTATTGCGAAAGACGGAATACACCTTAGGCGTGGGGTTATGACGCGTATTCATGTAGAGTGTAATCACTTTACGAACGCTGAAGCATTTCTGGAGGGCGGTGGAGAAACAGGCCCCCAAATTGAAACATTGTCGCATGGCCGTAAATTAATTAATGAAAAACTTTTCAAAATTGAACTATTTGAAAAAACTGAAATCGGAATAGTTAAAAGACCAAAGCTAGGACATCATCATGAAGAAGAGGTTGATTGGTCTCAGATTGGTATCGTAACAGTTAAAATAGGAAGTGAAATCCCAGATGAAGAAGATAGAGTTATCGCTTTAAAGCCGGAACCTGTTGGCGACTATAAAACTCATGACAACTTTCAAGATCTAGTAACTTGGCAAAAGATGGGTGGAGAAATGGGTATCCAGCCACAGCTTGTGGAACCTGGAGGCTACTATTTGCACCCCTATGCCATTGAGTTAGAAAAAACTTGGGCCACATATATTAAAGAAGGCCAAGTAGGTGTTGTAATCTCAAACATTGGAGAGTCTCCTGCCGCAGATGGCAGTGACTATATTGAAGAATGGGTACAGATTGACGGTAAAGAAATGCGAGTACCCGTAATTAAGAAAAAAACAGACTCCCAAACAGGAAAACCTGAGTATAAGCGAGGAATCACAGAAAAGGTTTTATCGGTTGGATTCCATTTTATACACCCCGTTGCTAATCAAGTTCAAATAGTTGATACTACCCCAATTAATTTAAAGTGGACTAAAGAAAGGCAGCCTATTTACAATTTTGATCCAGTAAGGATCACAACAAAAGATAGGTTTTATTTAGAAATTTCTGTTGAAATCGGAATCATTATTGAAGGCAAAAATGCTGCCAAGATGATTGCAATTTCAGACAGTGAAGAAGAGCTCATTAGGGATACAATACATCCCAGATTAAATAGTACCCTCGTGGATATCGCGCTTAAAACAAATATTGATAGGATAATGAATAATATCAGCGCATTTAAAAAGCACATTAAAAAAGCGCTTGATAAAGCAGTTGAGGGAAGATTTGCTTCTATTATTTATTTGGAAATTTCCGAAATTGATTTCAAGAAAGATCCCAATGCCCAAGAGTACCTAGCCCTTTTTACAAGGGAGGTTAGTGCCAAGCGGGAAATTCCTGTTCTTGAGCAGGAAGCTCTAACAGAGGGGAAAAGAATTGAAGTAATGAAGCAAAGAGGCCTTGCTGATGCCGCTAGAATAAAAGAAAGAGGCAGAGCCTTAAATGAAGTGACCAGAGAGGGCGAAGGACAGATTGCAGCATCTGTTCAAAAACTAATTGCATCTGGTTCACTAGATTTTTCAGGAGCATTAACAGCTATTAGCAAAATGCTCGGTAAATAATTGTGAGGATATTGGCCCCGCCTTAGCGGGGCTTTTAATTTTAATAAAAAATAGTGGATGTTTTTTATTTTAAAAAGAGTTAAAATATTAACAAAGCAACCTGCCAGATTATTGGCTTTTTAACCAAATAGATTAGGAGGTCAAAAACTAGCAGTTATTTTTATTATGTCCAAAGATATGCTTTCTTCAATCAAAGAATTTTCTTTTCAATTTGAATATGAACCTAAAATTGAGAATGAAGAAAATTTTCAAAAAAAAGATAGATTTATTATTGCTGGAATGGGTGGTTCAAATTTAGGAACTGATTTTTTGAAAATGTACAAACCCGACTTAGATTTGCATGTCCATAGAAATTATGGGTTGCCGTCTCTACCTTCTTTTGACTCGCTTTCAGAGCATACATTAATAGCAAGTTCATATTCAGGAGGCACCGAAGAGTTGATAGATGCTTATACAAAAGCCAAGGAGTCCGGCATGTCATTAATTGCTGTGACGGGGGGCGGTAAACTTTTGGAATTAGCTAAAAACGACAAAACGCCTTATATAGAATTGCCGAACACGGGCATTGAGCCAAGAGTTGCTTTGGGATTTAGTTTAAGAGCTATGTTAAAAGTTATGGGCGATGAAGATGCACTTTTGGAATCAGGTAAATTAAAAGATGAGTTACAAGTTGAAGATTATGAGAAAACGGGCAAGGAATTATCAGAAAAAACAAAAGGCAGAGTGCCCGTGATTTATTCCTCTACAAAAAACAAGCCTTTGTCTAGGGTTTGGAAAATAAATCTTAATGAAAGCGGAAAGATCCCATCTTTTTGGAATGTTTTTCCAGAGCTTAACCATAATGAAATGACAGGATTTGATTCTATAGACGAAATGAAAGATAGATTCAATTTTATATTTTTAAGCGACTCAAGTGATCACCCAAGAATTCAAAAAAGGATGGAAGTGGCTAAAAAACTTTTTGAAGATCGAAATATGCCTGTTGAAGTTATAAAACTAGAAAGTAACAAGGGTATATTTTATAAAATATTTTCTACCGTAGTTTTGGCTGGTTGGCATGCATACTACACCGCCGAAAGTTATGGGTTAAGCGCATCAGAAGTGCCGATGGTAGAAGATTTTAAGAAAATGATAAAAGATTAATTATTAAATTTAAGCCACTGACGCAGTTTGTGGATAAGTGAACACTTGAACAAATGTTCAAGTGTTGTTATTTTTATTTTAATGCAAACAACAAGAAAGCAGGGGATAGAAACATATAATCCAAAGGTGCTTCAAGCACCTGAGGTTTTTTATTTACTTTCAGATCCAACACGGTTAAAAATTATTCAAACCTTGTCAAAAACAAAGGAAATGTGCGTGTCGGAAATACAATCAGAAACAGACGTTACTTTATCAGCAGTATCTCATCAGCTGTCAATGCTTGAAGCGAGGTGTATTGTGGAAAAATGCAGGTATGGCAGAACGATTTGCTACTGTATTAACAAGAAAAATCCAATTGCGAAAAAAATATTAAGGATATTGAAAATAATTTAATCGGTTATTCAAGAGCATACGAGTGAAATGAGTTGGATACTGGCAACTGAAAAATATACTTGTTGTCCAGTCGTTTTGTTCTTGAATAAATTTATATGCTTTTACAATTTTATGGCCTTGAATGCGGGTGGTGCCACAAAATGGTTCCTTTTGTTGAGCGTCTTGAAAAAGAACATGGTATAAAAGTTGAGAAATATGAGGTTTGGCATAATGAGGAAAATGCCAAAAAAATGGCCGAATATGCTGATGGTGTTTGTGCTGGTGTACCTTTTTTCTTTAATACAGAAACCAAACAGGCAATTTGCGGAGCTGCGCCCTATGAAGCGCTAGTTGAATGGGCTGGAATCAATAATGAATAATAAGTGATGAATAATAGTTTTAAAATAAAAATTTTAGTATTAGCAATTCTTACACTTGGGGTCGGTTGGCTTGCCTTGGATAGATTTTATTTTGGTCAAAGAAAGCTGCCAAAAGGTGATTCTGTTCCACTTGAAGAGTTTATAGAACAAAACAACAAAAACGCAGGAGGGGGTTCTGATGCGCAAAATACTCTTAGGAATGGTTCAGATTTTCAAACCTCAAGACAAATATTTGTCACAGATGGAGTTAAGCACTCTGTGCCTTTAGACGAGATATTATCCGGAGGTCCTTCCAAAGATGGCATACCTTCAATTGATAATCCTAAATTCATATCACCGAATGAAGTTGATTATTTGACTGATGAAGATGTAGGGCAAGGATTATGCAATGGCGATGATTGCCGTTTTTATCCTTACCAAATTTTAGTATGGCACGAAATAGTTAATGACACCGTGGGTGGTAAACCTGCGTTAGTTACTTATTGCCCGCTTTGTTTTACCGGTATAGTTTTTGATCCTGTGGTTGGCGGCAAACACTTTGACTTTGGCACATCAGGACGCCTTTGGAAGTCAAATTTAGTCATGTACAACAGGTCAGAAGGCGAAGACAATGAGTCTCTTTGGTCGCAGGTGTTGGGAGAGGCAATTGTTGGCCCTCATACTGGAATAAAACTTAAAATAATCCGTTCTGACACCGTAAAATATGGTGATTGGAAAAAGTTACACCCAGATACTAGGGTTCTATCTAGAGATACGGGACATTTTAGAACATATGGACGTGATCCTTACGGAGATTATTATACAAGTAGCCAGGTGGGTTTCGGTGCTGATTTTAACGATGATCAACTACACCCAAAAGCATATGTTGTTGGCATAGAAATAAATGGGCAGTTTAAGGCTTACAATGTTGAATCATTAAAGGTAGGAACAACTAACGATTCTTTTGCTAATAAGGAAATTATTATTACAAAAAGTGGCAAAGACGAAATCAGCATAATTGCAAATAGCGATGAACTGCCTTTCATAGGAGGGTTTTGGTTTAGCTGGCTAGTAGCCCACCCTAAAACAGAATTATTTCAGTAAAATATTATGAAAAAAATATTATCCTCAATTATTATTTTAGCTGTTATTATTCTGGGTTATTTTTTAACTATGGATAGGGGTAATAAAGTTGAATTAAATTCGGATAATAACCAAGCAAATTCGCAAAGCGAACAAGATGCCGGCAATAATTTAAAAGTCGGCACTCGTGTTGGGGATTTGGCGCCTGATTTTGAAGTTGTGGACTATCAAGGTAATACAGTTAAGCTGTCTGATTTTAAAGGTAGTAAACCAGTGTTTGTTAATTTTTGGGCTTCATGGTGTCCATTTTGTCTGGACGAAATGCTCTTAATGGGCAGGATTCAGGAACAATTCGGCGATGCTTATGTAACAATTGCCATAAACAGAAACGAAGGTCTTAAAACCGCCAAACAATATACGGATGATCTTGGTGTTACGAACAAATATATTGTAGCTTGGGATGATGGAGATGACATTTACAAAAGATATAACGGTTTCTCAATGCCTTATTCTATTTTTATAGATAAAGACGGAATTATTAAAAGCTTAAAACTGGGACCACTAGCAGAAGAAGAGTTAGTGGAGAGAATTGGGGAAATTATCAATTAAATTAGGGGCCGTGTAATTATCGTTTATTTCTTAATTAATAATTAATAATTACCGGCACAATATTGTTTTATGGGATTAGCCTTTTCATCTTTTGTTGCAGGTTTCTTTACTTTTTTTGCTCCATGCACATTGCCTTTAGTGCCGGCGTTTTTGGGTTTGATTTCAGGAGTTCCACAAGAGGAGTTGAGTGATCCTGCAAAATTAAAACTTGTTAGGTGGAAAATATTTAGCAATGCGTTTTTTTATGTCCTTGGATTTTCTATTGTATTTATTCTTTTCGGTGTAGCTTTTTCTTTTTTGGGACAAATCATAGGAGTTAAGATATGGCTTCAACGCATAGGTGGTATTCTTATTGTGCTTTTCGGATTGTTTATAATGGGAGTTCTTAAAGTTAACTTTTTAAATGCAGAAAAAAAGATTTATATACCGGTATTTTTCCAAAAGCCCACAAAAGGCAATTCTTTTTTTCTTGGTTCACTTTTTGCCCTCGGTTGGTCACCCTGCGTAGGTCCCATTCTTGGTTCGGTGCTTTTGATTGCTTCAACGCAAGGGCAAGTTTTTCAGGGGATTTATTTGCTAGCCTTATTTTCAGCGGGTCTTGCTATCCCTTTCCTTCTGACCGCTCTTTTAATAGGTAAATCATTCACTACCTTCAGTAAAATGGATAGAATAATGAGAATAATAAATATTATTGCTGGCGTATTCTTAATTTTCTTAGGATTCCTTTTGATTACTGACCAATTTTCAAACGTATTTGCACAATTACAAGGATTCTTCTTCCAGTTTGATGGATTTCAAAATTTTGTAAATGGATTTCTTTAATTTACTAATCTCATTGCAAAATAATTACAATGGCCTGTTCTTTGTATTTAAATTTATAACAGGTGGATATCGTAAATTTAAATTAGAGTATAATTAAATCAGGCCGAATTATAAAACAACTTTTTAAATAATTATTTAAATTTATGAATAAAATTATGTGGATTTTGCGTCTTGGTCTTTTCGGAGAATTTCTAGGCCATGGCGTATTTGCTCTTCAGGGCAAAGAGGGGTGGTTTAAGTATTTTGAACCGTTTGGAATTACAGACCCATCAATGATGACAAGCTTATTGTTGATAGTCGGTATAATGGATATTACACTCGCAATCTTAATACTCGTTAAGCCGTTGCGCCCTGCAATTTTGTGGATGGCCTTTTGGGGGCTATGGACTGCGCTTCTCAGATGGCCCTTCGGACCCGATCCTGTATGGGATTTCTTTGAGAGATGGGCTAACTGGGCTGCTCCGCTTGCCTTATATTATTTGATGGATAAAAAATCTAATAAATAATATAAAAATAAAAAACTGTCCAAAATTGGGCAGTTTTTGAATAAACTTATACAGCATCGTGATTTATGGATTTAAATAAAAGATCGCGAGCTTTATTGAATCCAGCACTGATTAAAAGTCGCACCATTGATGCTTGTATTTCTGGTTTTGAGTTTTCAAAAAAAGCTAATAATAAACTTTCCTGAATATGCACCGTCCTGTCCTCATCTTTAAATCCATGAGTGTTTAAATTTTTAACAAAACAAACAAATCTATAAAATTTAATAGTTTGGTCCCACCTCATTTCTATCTCAATTTCTGGATTAACCTGACTGCCTGCAAGAAGTACAAGGTGGGCTTCTTGAAATGTTAAGCCATGCTTTTGCAAATCTCCAAGATTAATATTTTTCAACCACTCTTTAAATGAATTTCCTGCTTCAAATTCACAAAACCTAGATCCTAAATGCGCTTTATAATATAAGGAATGCAAACTGTCGGCTTCTTTTGTATCAACACTTTTAATTTCAACTAGCTTTTCTAAGGGCTGTCCAAACGAAATTGATTCTGCCTCAAATTTTCTATCTGAAGAAAAATCTCCTCCCAGTAATTTTTTTCCATTCCTAGAAGTTGTTGATATAAGATAATTTAAAATTATGACAGACCAAATATGGCGTACGGTGTTATTCCACCAGTAAAGAGAAAAGTTTAGTTCAAGAACATTACAACCTTCTAAATTAAATAAATTCAAATCTGTAGAAAGCGATGTTGCCTTGCTTCTATTTATTCCGCATAAAATTCCAATTTTTTCCGGGTTAGTATAAGAAAGAAAATCATAGCACTTAAGAGGTCTGCGCATGTTGGCAAGATCCCAAGCGGTCTTAAAATGAATTGGTTCCTTAAATTCATATAATAGGCGGTTTTTTATTTCTTCAGAGGCTTTATATAATTTTTGATCAAATTCATCAATAACCTCTGTAAAACTCATAGCCAAATATCTTTTAACAAATTCCTTAATACCTCTATTTCCTATTCTTTCATTGTAATGACCCGTTAACCTCAAGAGTTTTTCATGGGACAAATCTATTGTTCTCATTTTTCTATTCCTTATTTTGTAAATAAACTAGGAACATAATGACATATTTAGGTCAAATTTTCAACCTTTTTAAAGTAAATACTATTTGCTAAAATGTCAAAATTAATGTATTATTTAATTATGGAAAAGGAAAATAATAAACAAAACAACAAAGAGGAAATAAAAAATTGGCACCAAAAATGCATGGATTCTGGTTGTCGTTACTGCCATGGAGGCAAGGGTTTATTTTGGGGCTGGTTTTTTGTAATTCTGGGAGTTTATTTTTTAGCTCGCGAACTAGGTATTTTTAGTGATGCATTCTGGCCCATTTTACTAATAGCATTTGGCATTTATCTTCTTAATAAAAAACGTAAATTCCACAAATTAAACCGGGGAGAAGTTAAAGAGAATTAAATTAGAAATTACTTAAATCAAATTAAAATCCTGCCTCTAAGGACGGGGTTTTAATTTGACATTATTAAGACAATTTGTTACAAAATATTTAGTTCTTAATAATTTTAAAGGAGAAGATCGTGCAGGGAAATGAACTTGCAAGAAAAATTGAAAACATAGAAACTGGAACAAAGGAGATTGTTTTAAAAACAAATGAACTAATTCAAGAATTAAGCTCCAAGATTGATCAACTTAAAAAAGACCAGAAAGGCAATAGTCGGGTTTTGGGATTAATTAAATCTTTAAAGCGGAGCTGGAACCCTCCGGGTCATTATCCCGGTAAATATGAGGCATTTTGTTGTTTTATAAATGATTCTGTCACAAATTTTGATCCAAAAAATCCTCTAAGTCCAAGGCAATACGTCTTTATGAAACAATTAATGGAAATAGGAAAAAAAGAAACACTAGAAATTGGTCTTAAAAATGTTAAGGTTGTTGAAGATGATTCAGGTTTGTGGAAGACGGATTGTCCGAATTGTAAAAACAGAAGTATTATCGTTTATAGATATGCACAAGAATTTGATAGTGCAGAGGGTGATGTTTGGTCAAGAAGCTGGTTTTCTCTTTGTTTAGATTGTTGCAGTATTTCTCTTTTGGTTACAAAAAATGAATATACATAATTGCCCTTTTGGGGCTTTTATTTTATTATGGTGATATGACACATCAAGAAATTCGTGAAAAATTCCTAAACTTTTTTAAAGAGCGAGGTCACGCGGTTGTGCCATCAAGCTCTCTTTTGCCCGATGACCCGTCGGTGCTTTTTACAACCGCAGGTATGCAACAGTTTAAAAAATACTATACAGGCGAGGCAGATCCAATTAAAGACTTTGGTTCTAAAAATACCGCATCTATTCAAAAGTCAGTGAGGACAGTAGACATAGAAGAGGTTGGAGACAACACTCACGCAACCTTTTTTGAAATGTTGGGCAATTTTTCATTCGGTGGGTACTGGAAAAAAGAAGCAATACAATATGGGTATGATTTTATGATAAAAGATTTGGGGATATCACCAGAAAGAGTAGTTGTTTCTATATTTAAGGGTGATCATGAAAACAATATCCCTGAAGACAGAGAGTCTCTAGAAATATGGAAATCATTTGGTGTGCCTGATGATAAAATAATTTTTGGAGATAAAGAAGATAATTTTTGGGGTCCGACAGGAAGCAAGGGCCCATGCGGACCCACAACGGAGATTTATATAGATGGTGTTGAGATATGGAATATTGTCTTTAATGAATTTTTCTGTGATGAACATAAAAAATATTTACCTTTAGAAATAAAGGGCATAGATACTGGTATGGGTCTTGAGCGTTTGGCAGTTATGCTTCAAGGAAAAAACAATGTTTATGAAACAGACCTTTCTTTGCCGGTAATAACAGAGATTAGGGGAAAAGAATTGTATGATCATGAGAATAATAGAAAAGCAGAAAGAATAATTGCTGATCACATGAAAGCGGCAATTTTTATGATTTCAGACGGTGTTTTGCCGTCAAACTCAGAACAAGGATATGTTTTGAGACGTCTATTAAGAAGGGCAATAAGATATGTTAAATCTCTTGATTTGCCCGATGATATTTACAAAAGAATACTGCATGTTGTTTCTCATGATATTTATGTCGGTGTATATCCTGAACTCTCAAAAAAACAGGACGAAATATTGGAAGTAATAGAAAACGAAAGATATAAATTTAGCAAGGCACTAAGCAATGGCATAAAAGAATTTGAGAGAATAAGTTCTGGAACTAATGTGATATCTGGTAAAGATGTTTTTGACTTATATACAACCTTTGGATTTCCAGTTGAACTTACCAAAGAGCTTGCTGAAGAAAAAGGGGTCGAGTTAGATACCAAAAGTTTTGAGGCAGAAATGGAAAAGCATAAAGAATTATCAAAGGCTGGGCAAGAAAAGAAATTCGGAGGCCATGGACTTATATTAGATACAGGGGAACTCAAAGCTGGTAACGAAGAAGAATTAAAAAAAGTTACAAGATTACATACGGCTACTCACCTTTTGCATGCTGCATTGCGCAAGGTTTTAGGCGAAGAAGTTCATCAAGCTGGTTCTGATATTACAGCCGAACGGCTGAGATTTGATTTTAATTTTAACCGCAAGCTAACAGATGAAGAAAAAAAAGAAATTGAAAATCTTGCTAACAAGGCAGTGGATGATGATTTGTTGGTTACAATGCGCGAGATGCCTTATGAGGAGGCCGTAAAGCTTGGCGCGTTGTCCTTCTTTAAAGAAAAATATCCATCTACTGTAAAAGTCTATACAGTAGGTGACTGGGATAAGCCATTTAGCCGGGAGCTTTGCGGGGGTCCGCATGTAGAACAAACGGGGGAGATAGGCCGTATAACTATTAAAAAAGAACAGTCGGTGGGTACTGGTATAAGGAGAATAAGAGCCATTGTAGAATAATTTTTCTGGTTTTAAATTTTGTAAATAACAAAAACCGCCTTAGCGGTTTTTGTGTTGATATATCTCTACTTGAAATATGATATAATTTTATCAATGTCAGGTACCAAAGTCATAAATGTTTCCGCAGGGGATACCTTTGAGGAAATTATAAGCGCTCTAAAAGATAGCACCCACGGTGACGCCGATGAGGTGATTTTAATTTTGCCTAAAGGGCTGACGGTTCTTCAGGATGAAACAAGAATGGCAATGATTAAAGATTATGCTGATAAAACAAATGTTCAGCTTACTATAATGACTGGGGAACAGCAAACAGCACAATTAGCTATGGAAACGGGCGTTGAAGTTATGTTTACCCAAAAAAAATCTCCAAATTACACAATTAGAGAGGCATCGATTGCTAGCCCCGAAATTCCTCAGGAGACAGACAATGAGAATCAAGGAGAAGAACAAGAAAAGGAAGATTTTGAATCCGAAGACTCAGAACAAGAAGACAATGAAGAAAATTCCGAAGATCCCCTTGAGCGAATTGTAAGTCGCGGTGCAGGGCGTTTTAAAGATGAAGATGTGGCGTCTGAAGAAAATGAGAATGCTGAAGATCAAGAAGGGGAGGAGGATGAAGAAGATGAATCTGAACAAACTGAAGAAGATGCCAAAGAAAAAAATGAAGATCTGAATGAACTAGCAAAAGAACCCGAACAAACACTAGAGAAAAAACCGGCAAAATCTGATGAGGAAGACGAATTAAACTATTGGGGGAGAGCTGCGAGTTTTACCCCAATCGAAGTTGATCATGCAGAAACAGAAGAAGATGCTATAAGTGAAACCATACCACAAGCCATGGCAACACTCGTAGCATTTAAAGGTAATCCTCTTCATAACAAAGTCATAACAGACATCATACCTCCTGAACAAAAATATTCTGGTGAAAAAGTAAAACCAGAGAGTCCGCGCCCCAAAAAAGAGAGCGTGATTATTAATTCAGAACTTAAACCCAAGCCTTCGTCTAGAGATGATGAAATATCAAAGTTGTGGCTTACTGGAGGCAGTAAAACTTATGGTACTGAAAAATTTGGTGACAAAATGAAAAAATTTAATTTTCAAAAGCCAAACAAGCCAACCCTGCAAAAGACAAATCTGATAAGAAAGATTTCTGCAATTGCAGTCACTATTGCCGTTCTAGCACTCGGTACCGTTTTATATATAAAACTAGGAAGTGTAAAAATTGTTATTAACCCTAAAAAACAACCTTTGGATTTTGAATTTAAAGCATCTGCGTTAACTGATATATCAGCAACAAACTATGCCCTTGATCAAGTTCCTGGACAAAAGTTTGAAGAAACCAAAGAAGTCAAAGGTGCCTTTACTTCAAGTGGAAACAAAGAAGTTGCTCAAAAGGCACGCGGAGAAATAACTATATACAATACCTCGGGCACCTCCCAACGCCTTGTAGCAACAACTCGTTTTGAATCACCTGAGGGACTAATATTTAGAATTCCTGTTAGTATTGTTGTCCCGGCGAGAGAAGGAGATACACCCGGGTCTATAAAAGTTGAGATAGTAGCTGATAAGGCAGGTAATAATTACAACATAGGTCCAGCCAGATTTACGATACCGGGCTTTGAAGGAAAATCTAAATTTACTGAATTTTACGCGGAATCAGAAAAGCCTATGATCGGAGGAATGATAGGCCCATCTCCTGTCGTCACAGAGACAGATCTTGCAGAAGCGCAAATTGAACTTTCGACAAAGTTAAAAAATGAGTTAGAAGATTCTATAAAAAATAAAATTGGAGATCTAAAAACAGCAGGAATGATATCAATAAAAATTAGTGAACCTGATACGCTTGTTGAATCAGGAACGGCAGTAGCAACCTTTGAAATGTCAGTTTCTGGCACAGCATCTGTCATTGCCTTTAGAGAAGATGATATTGTTAAAATCATAGAAACTTCCAAGATAGGAGAAGATAATTTTAAATTGTTAGAAGATAAAACACTAATATCTTATACTGAACACGAGTCTGAGAAAGATGAAAATAAGATTGGTTTTACTGTAAAAGTTAACGGAGAATCAGCATATGTCATTGATAAAAATGAAATACTTGAAGAAATAAAAGGCATGAAAGAAAGTCAAGTTAGGGATTATTTCTCAAATTTTAATGAGATTGAGAAGGCCAAAATAACACTTTCTCCTTTCTGGGTTAACGAAATACCCACGGAAGAGGAAAAGATAGAAATTGTAATAGATAATAATAAGTAGGGCATATTTATAGGTTTTTATTTACATATATTAACAGTTGGTATTTTCTATTGCATTTATTTAATTTATTTGTTATCATAAACCATAGGTAAAAAGTACTGAAGATAGCTCTGCATATTTGTTATGCGGTGTTTTTTATCTATATTTTAAATGCCAGACGATAAAATAAAAGTTGAAGGCGAGATAACAGAAACATTGCCTGATACAAAATTCAGAGTAAAATTAGAAGACGGCAAAGAAATTTTGGCGTACCTTTCGGGCAAAATGAGGATGAATTATATAAAGGTAATACCAGGAGACAAAGTAACCCTGGAATTAAGCCCTGAAGGAGACAAAGGCAGAATAGTGTTTAGAAAATAATATTCTAAATATATTATTATTGAATTTGAAAAATAAATTATGAAAGTACGTTCATCAGTTAAAAAAATTTGTAATAATTGCAAGCTAGTGCGCAGAAAGGGTAAGGTTTATTGTATTTGTAAAAACCCTAAACATAAACAAAGACAGGGTTAGTTTGCCTATAAACTTGGCGGCAATAGATGGTTTCTATGGCCTCTTAGCTATAAGCTATTATTTATGAGAATAAGTGGTATAGACATACCTGACAACAAAAAAATACTTTATTCGCTAACTTATATTTACGGAATAGGAACAACCACAAGCTCCATAATTTTGAAGTCGGCCAACGTAAGTCCTGATAAAAGAACCAATGAACTCACGAAAGATGAGTCAGCTCGAATTCAAGGCATTATTGAAAAAAACTATAAAACAGAGGGTGACTTAAGGCGTGAGGTTGGAGAAAACATAAAGCATTTAAGAGAGGTGGGCGCATGGAGAGGAACAAGACATGCAAGAAAACTTCCAATACATGGAAGAACCAAGACAAATTCAAGAACCCTTAGAGGAAACGTAAGAAAGACAATGGGTTCCGGTAAAAAACCATCAGCACAAAAAACATAATGTATAACACATGTCCGACAATGTCTCTTAAATATTAATTGGCTAAGGGCATGACTTAAATAAAAATGGGACAGAAAAGAGTAATATCAAAAAGTGACGGACTAGGACCAGCAGATGAAAGCAAATCTGTGCTTTTAAAATTGAGCAAAAAAGCAAGGAACAAAAAAATTGCAAAAGGCATTATAAACATATCCGTTTCGTTTAATAACACCTTGGTTAATGTTGCAGACAGCAAAGGAGAAGTTTTACTTTGGTCTTCAGCTGGAAGCTTGGGATTTAAGGGCTCTAGGAAATCAACACCATACGCTGCAACCATTGTTGCAAAAGATGTTGCTGAAAAAGCTAAAGCATTAGGAATGGTTGAAGCTGAAATCACAGTTAAAGGTATCGGTTCAGGCAGAGAGGCAGCAATTAGAGGAGTTGCAGGAACCGGTATAAATATAACATCGGTTGTTGACACTACACCAATGCCACACAACGGCGTAAAACCACCAAAACCAAGGAGGGTATAATAAACCGCCTATGATTAGGTAACTACAGCAAGTTGCTATCGTTTCCTAACAATAAGCGATTAATAGAATTGGCAAGATATAGAGGTCCAAAAGAAAAAATAGAAAGACGCTTGGGAACTAAACTCTTCTTAAAGGGCGAACGTTCATATTCTCCAAAATCAGCTCTAACCAAAAGGCCATATCCCCCAGGAACACATGGAAGCAAGGGCCAAAGAAGGTTGTCTGAATACGGATTGCAACTTCAATCAAAACAAAGAGTTAGAAATACCTACAGAATACTAGAAAAGCAATTTAAAGCCATCGTAAAAGACTCTATGAAATCCAAGAGTGAAACAGGTTCTAAAATAATGGAAAAACTAGAAAAACGTTTGGACAATATTGTTTTTAGATCAGGTTTTGCTCAATCAAGAGATCAAGCAAGACAATTGGTTAACCATGGTCATATTACCGTAAACAGCAAAAGAGTAGACATCCCATCTTACAAAGTCAGAAAAAACGATACAATTTCAATAAGAGAAGAAAGTAAGAAAATACCTTATTTTTCTTCTTTAATGCCACAATGGTTTGAAAAATATGAAGCTCCAGGATGGATATCATTGGACAAGGGCAAGATTTCCTCAAAAATAATAGGAACACCAAGCATGGAAGATAGTGGTTTAAACACTTCAGACCTAAGAGCCATCGTGGAATATTATTCTAGATAATATGTCGGATAAAAAGTAATTAAATTTATAAAGTTGCAAGGAACAGAAAACTTATAACTTTATAAATTTTATAAAGTAAACATGATACAATTACCAGAAAAACCAAAGGTCGTATCCCATGATGGCAACAAAGCGGTTTTTGAAATTTCACCACTTTATCCCGGATATGGATTAACGATCGGCAATGCCCTTAGAAGAGTTCTGATATCTTCTATTGAAGGTGCTGCAATTACCTCAGTAAAAATAAAAGGTGTTGACCATGAATTTTCAACCATAGAAGGTGTTATGGAAGATGCAATTGATGTCATATTAAATCTTAAAAAGGTTAGATTTAGACTTTTTTCAGACGAGCCTGTAGTTTTGAACCTTAAAAAGAAAGGAGCTAATAAAATTACAGCAAATGACATAGAGCCCAACTCTGATGTAGAAGTAATAAATAAAGATCAAGAAATAGCTACTATAACAGATAAGAAAGCCGAAATAGAAATGGAATTAAAGATAGAAAAAGGCATGGGATATGTCCCAGTAGAGCAAAGACAAAAAGAAAAGCTAGGCGTTGGAAGCATAGCCGTTGATGCCATCTTCTCACCAGTTAAAAACATTAACTACAAGGTAGAAAATATGCGCGTAGGTCAAAGAACTGACTATAATAAAATCATTTTAGAAATAGAAACCGATGGCTCAGTTTCTCCAGAAGAAACTCTAATAAGAGCATCCAAAACATTGATAGACTACTTTGAACAAGTGAACCAACTGGAAGTTCCGAAAGAAAAAGAAGCGACTACAAAAACCTCTAAGAAAAAAGAGTCCACCAAGAAAGAAACGAAGTCAAAGAAAAAATAACTTTTATTTAAATAAACTGACATGAGACACAAAAATAAAATCAAAAAATTCGGTAGAGTTAAAAAACAAAGAAATGCCCTAAGGAATAATTTGGCCATGTCTTTCATTTTATCCGGTAAAATTACAAGCACTGAAGTAAAGCTAAAGAGTTTAAAACCTTTTGTAGAAAAAATGGTGACAAAAGCAAAAAATGAAAATTTAGCAAAAAGAAGAGCTCTTATTGAAATAGCAGGTAAAAAAGCAGCTGATAAATTAATAGATGAAATAGCACCAAAATTCAGTGAAAGAGAAGGTGGTTATACTAGAATTGTAAAATTACCACGAAGAGAGGGTGACGGAGCCAAGATGGCAATTTTAGAATTTATAAAATAAAATTTTAATAAAAAATTATGGAAAAACGCATAGACGCAACAAACCAATCATTAGGAAGACTAGCAAGTAAAATTGCTGTGCTTTTGCGTGGAAAAGATAGTCCTGATTTTCAATATAATATTACGCCCGATGTTCAAGTTACAGTTGAAAATGTTTCTAAAGTTAAGATTACTGGTCAAAAATTAGATCAAAAAAAATATTACAGACATTCTGGATACCCCGGTGGAATCAGAGAAATAAATTTTGGAGATATGTTTGAAGAAAATCCAGAAAGTCTTTTAAAGAGGGTTGTTTATGGTATGTTGCCAAAGAACAAATTAAGAGCTAAAATTATTAAAAATTTAAGATTTTCTAAATAAACCTAATTAAAAAATAACTAAAATGGCTACAAAAACAAAAAAGGAAGAAAAACCAAAAGCAAAATCTGAAACAACACCAAAAAAAGATGCCGATTCTGTTAAGGTTCAAAAAGCTAAAAAGACCACAAAAAAGGAAGAAAAACCAAAAGCAAAATCTGAAACAACACCAAAAGAATCTGAAGAAGAATCAGAAACAAAGAAGTCTGCATCAGCAATAGAAAAATACTATGAATCAGTTGGGAGGCGCAAGCAATCTGTTGCTAGAGTTAGGTTATATACAAAAAAATCAGTAGATAAACAAGATGGAGAAGATGTTGCAATGATAACAGTGAATGAAAAACTTCATTCGGAATATTTCCCTAAAGATTACTTAATTGAAATAGTTGAATCGCCTTTAAAAAAATTAAAATCTCTAAACAGATTTAAGGCCAATATTCTTGTTAAAGGTGGCGGTACAAGCGGTCAAGCAGATGCATGTAGGCTAGGTATAGCACGAGCATTAATAAAGTTTGATAATAATTTTTCTAAAAAACTAAAACGAGCAGGATACATCACTGTTGACTCAAGGGTAAAAGAACGAAAGAAATATGGCCTCAAGAAAGCAAGAAAATCCCCACAGTGGTCAAAGAGATAAACTCAATCAAAAAAACATCCCATCAAAGCGGGATGTTTTTTAATATAAAAATTTAATTGATAAATAATAAATTTCATTATAATATGATTTTAGTTTTTTAATATTAAAAAGATAAAGGAAACACATGGGACTCCAAACTGAGCTTACTGAGCAGATTGTATACAAAGTTGTTGCGAGAGTGGGAGATAGTTTAATGTCTGCAATTGCACATGAACATTTGGTTGTTTATATTCCAAGCGAAATAACAACTCCAGAATTGGGCCTGTTATTTGTTTTTGAAAATCTTGAGGCGGCAAAAGTTTTTGTAGGCAAACCTCTTTCTTTTAGATCGCCTTCGTTAGAAATTTGGAAAGGAATTGCTACAAATCCAGTAAAAATGGATAAGGTCTTGAGTTCTATGCTTCTGTGGTCCAACCAATCATCGCTTAAATATTTTTGGGATAAATTAAAAGAAGATCCAAATTTTAAATCTAATATGTCACCCGCTCCAAAACATACCCTATGCTGTGAATCTCTGACCTTAACAGAAAGAGTTGCTTAAAAAATTAATTTAAAACCCGACCTTAAAAAATAAGTCGGGTTTTTAATTTAAAAAAATTTATTCCAGTTTAAAATTAGCTAGCTCCTTTCCTCCAAAAATCCACATGTTATTGCTTGAGCCTTCATAATTAAAAATGCCATCAAAATATGTTATGTCGTATTGATTTCTTTTCTTGCCACGACCATCTATTTCAACAAAGACTAGTCCGCCTCCAACTTGCACAATTAAATGTTCGGAGTTTCTATACCATTTAACATTCTTAATTTCATGAGAATATCTAGTTATTAGTTCTTTTTCTCCTGCCTTCCTAAGAGGTTGTGATGTTGTGTCATTAAGCCAGATCGTCCACAACTCATTTCTGGTAAAATAAGATAATTTTTTCCTGTCTGGAGAAACCTCAAAACCAAGGACGTTACTAGCTATTGTTTCTGGTTCCAAATCATTTTCATTAAATTTAAATAATTTATTGCTAGAATTTAAGAAGCTCAATAACAGATAATATTCATTTCCAACTTGCTCAGCTTTAATAATTAAATCAGTTTCATTTTGTAAATCATTAAGTAAATTTTTAATTTGGTCTGAGCTAGTATTCACTATATAGAGAGTATTATCAGAAAACTTAGTAAAGTAAGCATGTTCCTGACTAACATAAAAAGACTTAACCGTTTCAGATAAAATGATATAAGTTTCTTTTTTTGGATCAAATTGCATTAAATTATTGTCATTTAAATAATAAAACTTGGCATCAGCGACTATTGGATTTTCTGATAAAACTTTTTTTGGCACCTCAAAAACATCAACCAGTTGACCGTTATCGAGAGCTAAGACGCTTATTGCCGATAATCCATCCTCAGATACTCCGTCTTCAAGATAGGCACGTCTTAAACTTTTATCAAACGAAAAATAGGGAACTGACAAAGAAGAAGATGCGGTAATTGTGATTTCAAATTTATCAGGCAAGAGTACAACAACAGGGAAATCGGAAAATAAACCTCTTTCAATATCAATGTTTTTCTCCCATGTTTGATATCCCTCTTTCTCAACCCTGACATTATAAATGCGGGGGAGAAATCTGCCTTTTGAAAAATTTCCTGTTATAAAAGATGTTTTTCCTTTTAACTCTGAATTAATATAAACTTCTGCGTTGGATAAGTTAGTGGCCACCCTAAGAGATCCAGTTTTAACAAATTTATTATCAATAAAATCGTATTTATATCCAAGAGAATACAAAACAACCACTATGCTTAATAGGGTGAAAAATATAACAGATGAATAAAATAGAATTGTACGAGTCTTTTTTTGCATTCTTATAATATACACTATACCATTATGAGCTACATTTGTTAATATTGAATTAGGTAACAATAACGTGATATTTAAAGCAGAATACACAACCCCATAAATGTTTATAAAAAAAATAGGAATAGACTTGGGTACTACCAATACTCTTGTTTATATACCTAACAAAGGAATCGTAATTAATGAGCCCTCTGTTGTGGCAATATCGGTGGTAGATAATAAAATAATGACTGTCGGGAATGACGCCAAAAACATGATAGGAAGAGCCCCTGACAGCATTATGGTGTCACGTCCCTTAAAGGAAGGTGCTATCGCCGATTATAGGATAACCGAAGCAATGCTCAAGTATTTTATAAACAAAGCCATAGGCAATATGGCCTTTTTAAAGCCCGAGGTTTTAATTTCAGTACCTGCAGGGATTACTTCAACAGAAAGAAGGGCCGTTATAGAGGCATCCTTAAATGCTGGCGCCAAGATGGTTTATCTTGTTAAAGAGCCCGTATTGGCTGCTATAGGAGCAAAAATACCCATAAACAGCGCCTCAGGCAATATGATATTAAATATAGGAGGTGGAACGACTGAGATTGCAGTAATAAGCCTTGGGGGCATAGTTAGCTGGTCTTCAGTTAGGGTGGGAGGCAACAAAATTGACCAGTCAATAGTCAGTTATGTAAAAAAGAAACACGGGTTGGCTATTGGTGAAAGAACAGCCGAACTTATCAAAAAAGCTATAGGAAGTGCAGTAAAACAGGAAACTCAGGAACGCCTTAATGTAAGAGGAAGAAATTTAGCTAGTGGATATCCAAAAACAATAGAACTAACCACAAATGAAATAACGGATGCCATGCAAGAACAATTGGTAGAAATTATACAAACAGTGAAAAATGTTCTCCATGAAACACCGCCTGAGCTTTGTTCAGATATTATGGAAAAGGGAATTACCATTTCCGGAGGCGGTGCATTATTAAAAAACATAGACGAATTAGTAACTTCAGTAACAGGCGTACCCGCACACATAGCGGATGATCCTTTGTTTTGTGTTGCCAAAGGAACAGGAGTAGTATTGCAAAATTTAAACATTTATAAAAAAAATGTATTGGCTAAAAGATAAAAATAGCTACCAACTATCAGCTTTTTGGAAAACCCAAGTATTATCTAAGGGGTTGTAATGCTGGAAAGCTAAAAATTATCAAAATTGCACTAATTCATGATTGGTTTTTGGGAGTTGGCGGAGCAGAAAATGTAGCCAAAGAATTTCATAAAATTTTTCCGTCTTCACCCATTTACACCTTTTTTCATGATGAAAATTTTACTAGCAAATTTATACCCGGCGCTGATATCCGGCCGTCTTTTTTACAAAAATATTACAAAAGACTCGGAAGCCACAAATTGCTCTTGCCCCTAATGCCCTCTGCCGCTGAATCGTTTGATTTAAGCGAGTTTGATTTAGTTATTTCTTCATCTGCATATTTTTGCAAGGGTCTCATTTTAAGACCGCACACAACGCATATTTGTTATTGCCACAGCCCCACGAGACAATGGTGGGACTGGCAATCCGAATATAGAAAGGAAGTTAAAATAACTCCGAAGTGGGCAGCGTCCTTGCTCCAACATTTTATGCGCATCTGGGACAGGCATGCTTCTTTAAGGGTTGATCATTTTATTGCCAATTCAGAAAATGTCCGCAAAAGAATTAAAAAATACTATCAGCAAGACTCTTCCGTAATTTACCCTCCAATAAAGACCTATACAAATGGCACAACAAAGGCCAACCACAAAACATCTGTATCTGAAAAATACTTTTTGATTGTTAGTCGTTTATACAAACATAAAAATGTAGACATTGCTGTAAAAGCATTTAGCAAGCTTGGCTGGCCTCTTGTTGTTATAGGTAACGGTCCGGAGAAAAAACGCCTTGAAAAAATAGCAGAAAAAAATGTAACGATATTAGGATTTGTGCCTGATGATGAGCTGTCTCAGTATTATGAAAATTGTCTTGCTTTTGTCATGCCACAAGAAGAAGATTTTGGCATAACTCCGATTGAAGCCATGAGTTATGGCAAACCAGTACTGGCATTAAGACGAGGAGGTGCGTTAGAATATATAAAAGAGGGGATAAATGGTGAATTTTTTGATGATTCCCATCCCGATGTACTTGCATACCATGCTATGCTTATGAAAAAAAATATTGAAAATTATAATTCAGATGAAATTAAAAATAGCACTAGTATTTTTACCCAAGAAATATTTAAAAACCACATACTAAACATCATAAAACAAACAGTCCAAACCTAAACAAACTTGCTTAATATGACTAATTTACCTAAATGCTTTATAATCATACTCCAATTTAATAACTCGGGGGACACTATTTGTTGCCTTGAAAGTGTAAAAGAATTACAAAACGAAAACATTAATATCATTATTGTAGATAACGCATCAGGGTCTGTGCACAAGAACAAAATTGAATCATACCTTAAAAATGAAACGCCCAACACTAAATACACCTACTCAAAACTTTCAGACAATATTGGTTATTCTGGTGGTAACAATGTGGGTATAAATACCGCACTAAAACAAGGAGCTGATTATATTTTAATATTGAATCCAGACACAGTTGTTAAGCCAAATTTGTTGGATAAATTAATTAAAAAAGCTGAATCTGACTCTAAAATAGGAATAGTTGGGCCAGCCATAAACGAGGGAGGTAAAACGGTTTATGGAGGAAAGATTAAATGGTTAAGACCAGAACTTAGCCACAGCTCTATGCAAAAAGTAGATTATATAATCGGCTCAAGCATGCTCATCAAAAAAGAAGTTTTTGAAAAAATAGGTTTTTTAGATGAAAAATATTTCCTTTATTTTGAAGATGCCGATTTTTCAGCAAGAGCTAAAATGGCAGGTTTTAAACTTAGCATTGAACCTACTGCTATAGTAGATCACAAAGTCTCATCTTCAACATCACAACTCGGCTCTCCAATACTCCTATATTACCATTATCGCAACTCCCACCTTTTTAACTTTAAAAATGGGCCTTTTTGGTCTAAAATATTATTGCCGTTTTGGTCATTTTATGTTATTCTAAAACAACTAGCCAAGATCATCTTGGTGCCAAAAAGACGTGAAGTTTCGAGGATGATCTTAAAAGGTGTAACTGATTTTTATATGGGCCGATTCGGCAAAATCTAATGTATAAAATAGGCATTGAATGCGAATCAATTGAAGATAGTGAGCAATGGGGGGTGGGTAGAATAATAAGCAAACTCCTTGAAGAGATATCTAAAAAGCCGGAACTCTCTCACGAGTTCCGTTTTTATCTTTATTTTAAATCTCAGATACCAGATTACTCTTATTTGAAAAATCCAATTTTTGTTAAAAAAATAGTTAAGCCGCTTCTTGTTCCTTCTTCATTCAGTTTATATTATTACGTTTATTTACCCATAAAACTTTGGTTTGAAAATTTAGATTTGATGTATTTCCCAAACTACATGCTTCCATTAATTTTTAAAGGCAAATCTATCGTTACTGTAACGCCTGATATTTTAAAAGAAATGCACAGCACTAGTATGCCCTTTAAATATAGATTGGCCTATAAGATATTTACAGGCCATGCCATTAAACACGCCACAGCACTAAATAGTGTTTCTGAAACAGCAGTTGAAGAATTAAGAAGCCATTCAGATATAAAAACAAAAAAGATATTTGCCACACCATTAGGAGTTGATGCATCAAAATTTAAAACCCCAAAAAATACGAAACCGTCTATCGTTCAAGGTGATTTTGTATTATTTGTTGCCCAAGCATTTCCAAGAAGACATCTTAAGGAAACCATTTTAGCAATTGATAAATTGCAATCGGAATTTCCTAATTTAAAATTAGTAGCTATCGGTAAAGACAAATATCCTTCGGTAAACTCAGGACAAGCGCCATTTATTAAAAGTTTAGTTGAAAAAATAAATAAAAAACATGCAAAAGAAGTTATAATATATAAAGAGTACGTCTCTGAAGATGAGTTGATAGCGCTTTATCAAAATGCAAAATCCTTTGTTTATATATCATCAAGTGAAGCATTTGGTTTACCAACACTTGAAGCACTAACTGCAGGTTCTGTGCCTGTAGTGGCAGATGTTAAGCTTAATGATGAAATATACGGACAAAATGCTTTTAAGGTTAAACTCCCTGCCGATTCAGATAAAATCACACAAGCAATAAAAGAATCCCTTACAAACAAACAAAAAAGGCAGCAAATAATAAATGCTGCCCCAGAAATAACAGAAAAGTATGCTTGGGAAAAACACACCGATAAAACTTTGAAAATATTTAGAAAGTTGGCCAACAACAACCCTGAATAGCGGCACGAAGACCTAATTCAGCTAAAATCCCCACAATTATAGCACAAAAAAGTGCTTCAGCACGCCTATAATTTATCTGGTTGCCCATTATTATATTAATAGTTTGTAACTCAAAAACTATTCCATATAGAAAAATTGCCAAGGCTAATCCAAACATGATAGGCCTCCTTGTTAAAGAATAAACAACCCTTAATACAATATATCACTTATAATAAAATGTCTACCAAAAGACCTTCCTTACTAAATACAATTTTTATTATTCATCTTGTTCTTTTTGGTTTAGTAATAACCGGTGTTTTATCGCGCGATATTGTTACTATTTTAACCATTTGGTTGGTTTTTTATTTTATCTGGGCTCCACTTGAAGATTCGGGTGCATATTTTGTTCGCTCAATTCCTTTTTTTATGGCCATACCATTAACGCCAAGTTTTGATCAATTTAATATGTGGCGGATACTTTCTGCAGTAATATTTTTAAAATGGTTTTTTGTGGGTGGATTGGCAGATATGTGGCCAGGGTTTATTAATTTTTTCAAAAAACCAATTAGATTTTTAACAAAACATGAATTTATATTTTTATCTGGTCTTTTGCTTTTTATGGCAACCTTATCATTAACCCAGACACAAGATTTAACATCAGGAATAAAAAGAGTAATTTACTTTATTAATCTTTCATTAGTAGGGATAGTTTTATATTCCTTAATTTTAAAAAACAAAGATTATTCTCAAAGAATTATTAAAAACTTGGCCATACCGACTATAATAGTTACAGTACTCGGGTTCGTTCAATTGAGCATGACTTATTTAATGGACATTTATGGGTTTATGCGTGTTTGGGGTGAGGGGATAGAGTGCAAGCTATTTGGTGAAGAATGGTGCTACATCGCATCATGGGTTGGCAATACTTGGTTTGCCTATTTTGGTGAACAGCTATCTTTGAGAGTGTTTTCTATTTTCCCCGACTCTCATTCTTTCCCTTTATTTATACTTTTTGGTCTGCCTTCAATATTTGCAATCGCCTTAACAAGGGCCACATCCAAAACAGGCCACAGCACTAAAGCATTATTTAAAACCAGGGCCAAATGGTTTGTGTTGTGGGTTCCAGTAATACTGTTAGCAATAATATTAAGCGGAACTCGTGGAATGTGGCTGGCAGGCATTTCAACGTTAATAGGATCTTTTATTTTTGCTACTATATTTTTAAGAAACCATATGCATGAAAAAAATGTATTTAAATATTTATCATCTTATATTTTAATTTTCGTTTTGTTATTTATGGTGGCTTATCCAATATTTGCCTCTCCTCAATTTTTACTCAACAAAGACAACTCAGACCTTTTAAGCAACAGGGTTAGGTCAATTATTGATTTTGGAGAAACCTCAAACAGTTTACGGTTAGAAATTTGGCAAAAAACTTTTGAGTCAATAAAAAAACGTCCATGGTTAGGCGTGGGCATCGGGAATTTTCCTGTAGTACTAGAACAGGATGTAACTCTAGCCAGAGCAGGATCTTCGGCCCACAATTTATATTTAAATATTTTTGCTGAAATGGGCATGATTGCATTTATGGCATCGCTTTTATTCTTATTCTTAATGCTTGTAAAAATGTATAATAATTACATAAAAGAATCTGACTGGTTTATAAAAACATACTTTGCTTCAACACTTTTGTTTGTCATGTGGGGACTTCTTTATCTAATGACAGACATTGTCCTGTTTGATGAAAGAGCATTTCTTATTTTTTCCTCAATTGTTGCATTAACGCTAGGTATTAATAATTCAAACAGTGCTGGTAAAAATTGGTTTAGTAAATTTTTTAATATATAAAATGGCACAGCCTTTAGTAACAATAAATATAGCGGTTAGAAATGGTGAAAAATATATACCATGGTGTCTTGATTCAGTTTTAAAGCAATCATATCCTCACGAAAAAATTGAATTAAATATCCTAGATAATAATTCAACAGATAACACGAAGGAGATCATAAATAACCTAAAGACAGGAAATGAAGATTTGAGTATTACAAAATTTTCTTTATTTGAAAAAGAAGAAAATTTGGGAATGTGGCCAGGACAAGAATGGCTACTTGAAAAAAGTAACGGAAAATACATCATAGCGCTTTCAGTAGATGTTTTGCTTGATAGTAACTTTATTAAAAATGCCATTGAGATAATAGAAGCTGATAATAAAATTGGCGCACTACAGGCAAAAATATACAGAGCAGAGCCAATCACGATGGGTGGAAATCTAAAGCTCAAAAAAACAAACACGATAGATACGCTAGGTTTTGAGATTTACAAATCAAGACGGTCAGTAAATATAGCACACGGTGAAAAGGACGAGGGACAGTACAGCAAATCAACCGAAATTTTTGGCGTAGAAGGGGCTGTGCCCTTATTTAGGCATGAAGCTTTAAAAAATATAAAGATAGATGGGTACATTATTGATCCTGACTTCTTTTGGTATGGGGATGATTTAGATTTAGCATGGAGAATGAACGTGTTCGGGTGGAAACAAATTTATGCACCCAATGTTATTGCTTGGCACGATAGACAAACTACAAAAACTCTGGCTGGAGGCAAATTGAAAAATTTTATTAAAATAAGAAAAACGATTCCCCAATTCAAGCGCAGGTTAGATTATAGAAATTGGTTCTTTGCTGTTATAAAAAACGACTACCTCTCTAATTTTTTACACGACTTACCCCGCATATTAAAAAGACAAATCATGCTTTGGTCATATTTCTTAATATTTGAACCTTGGATGTTCCTAGAAATGCCGCATATTGTCAAGGGTATACCAAAAATGTTAAAAAGAAGAAGGGAGGTAATTAAGAAAGCAAAAATAACTCCCAAAGATATAAGAAAATGGTTTAAATAAACCCTTTTTAAACATGGATAAAATTTCAATAAACTACAATCCAGATTATATTAAAATGCCCCCTCCTTGGTGGAAAAGAAGGGAGGTTTTGATTTTTGTTGGAGCCATAATTCTTGTGGGTTTTATTACTTTTAAATTGGGCCTTGCTTACAACACTATAGTGGTAGACAACAGCGACAAAGAACCTTGGTGGAAAAGGGCAGCCAATGTTCTTCCATTTGTGAACGGCAAAGTACCTGAGCCAACGCCTGACCTAAACCCACTACCCGAAAAAGAATCGGAGCGTTTAGACATTTTAATGCTTGGCATAAGAGGAGAGGGAGATCTTGCAAATGGCGGCCTCTTAACTGATAGCATCCAGGTTTTGAGCATAAACAAATCAGACAAAACGGTTAGCATTATATCACTGCCTCGCGATTTATATATAAAAGTGGGAGACTTTGAAGGTAAGCTAAATGAAGTTTATGAACGAGGACTGGCAAAAGGTGATACCTTTAATTACACAAAGGAAACCATATCTCGTTTAACAGGAATTTACATAGACAAAATGGCAGTCTTAGATTTTGAAGGATTTTTAGGTATAATAGATAAAGTAGGAGGTATCGATGTAACTCTTGAAAAAGAATTCAAAGAAACCCAGCAATGGGGCTATGAATTTTATCTGCCGGAAGGTGAAAACCACCTTGAAGCTCAGGAAGCCCTATATTATGTTAGGTCGCGTTATTCAACTAATGATTTTGATAGATCTCGCAGGCAACAACAAGTATTGCTTGCCACAAAAGACAAAGTTTTGTCTATCGGCACACTCTTAAACCCAATTAAACTTTCTGGGATTATTTCTGAATTTAAAGATAATTTACGCACTGATATAAGCATATTAAACATTGGGGATATGATAGATCTTCTGAAATCAATGTCAGAATCATTGCCGGAAACCTACGTGATATCAACTGAAAATCTCTTAGATCAAATAGTAGATGACGGGGTATATAAATTATTACCAAAGGATGGTAATTATGAAGGTATAAAACAAACATTTGAAACCATACTAACCAAGAAATAATATAAAATTATAAATAATTTTGTTAAACAATATATTTAACAGTTTCATATCTACGCTTGCTAATTTCTCTAGCGTTTTCAACGGCCTATTAGACGGTTTTGGCGGTTTTAAATTTTCTGAAATAAGCTGGGAGTGGTGGATGGCATTTTTTGTTATATTTGTAATATTTTTATCAGGATTCAGTTATGGAAAATCTAGACTTTTTTTAAGCCTTATAAGCTTATATTTAGCTGCTTTTATTGAACCGCTTTTCCCTTATTTTGATTACGTAAAATCTTTTACCGGCGGTCTTGAATCATACATGGTACATCTAATATTATTTTTTGTGCTTTACTTCCTAACATTCTCTATTTTAAGTTTCTCTTCTCTAAAAACCCGATTTACACTAAAAGAATTTACTCTAGGCCCCTTGCTTTTAATAGCGTTGATAAAGTTTGGGTTTTTGACAAGCGTAGCGTTTTCATATTTGCCAGATGAGTTAGCACCTCAACTAGCAAAATTAAAAACTTATTTTGCAGGAGATTTAGCAAGATTTTGGTGGGCCGTACTTCCTGTTGTTACAGCATTAACATTGCGCCAAAAAAGAAAAGACGATTAATTAAAAAATAATCGAATAAAAAAACTCGCAAGTGCGAGTTTTTTAAATAAAGTAATTATAAAATTATTTTTTATCTACCCTCTCTACATATTGTCCAGTCTCTGTATTAACTCTTACTATGTCTCCTGCATTAATAAAAAGGGGAGCGCTTATTACAGCACCGCCCTCAAGTGTTATTTGTTTAACCCCGCCTTGGGCAGTATCTCCCTTTACAGCTGGTGGAGCTTCTTTAACTTTATATTCAATCTTAACAGGCAATTCTATATTTATAACATCATCATTAAACATTACTGCGTCAATCTCAAGGTTAGGCTTTAAGAATTTTGCACTATCTCCCAAAATCTCCTTGCTTAATTGAAATCTGTCAGATGGATTTTTAGAATCAGAAAACCAGTATTCACCCCTATGTTCATAAATGAATTTTACTGTCTTTTTGCTAACATCAGCCACCTCAAAAGTATCTGATTGCTGAAAATTTCTCTCAATTATTTTACCGTTTAAAAGGTTTTGAATACGAGTCTGAACTACCGGGCGTCTTTGTTGCATTTTAAGATGATTGGACTCCAAAACCACCCACGGCTGTCCGTCAAAAATAAAGTAAACCTTTGATTTTAATTCATTAACACCGATCATAAATTTATTAATACATACTAGCATAAAACATCTTTTTTGTGTAGTCATACAAACTTTAATTCGGATTATATAACCTCGCAAAATTTGTGATGCGTAGGCAAAAGAAAAACCGCCGTTCGCGTTAGCTACTAAGCGGTCTTGACCCGTGGGTTTAGCTCTCTGGCAAGAGATCCTCCATCCCTCCTAGTTGTTCCACTCTCCCAGCGATGTGCTGGGCGATGGACTTAATGTCTTCCGCAGTTACCCACGGATGACCAAGTCCGGTGTGGTTGACAACCTGGGTTGGATAGAAGCTTCTACGCACGAGCTCCTCCACAAGGTCGGGGTGGTTCGGCCACTCGCTAGGGATGACCCTAACGACACCTTCAACGAATCGCCTGGCATAGCCAAGATATTCGTCGGGGCAATGACAGCAGCGAAGCGGGTCCACTGCGTTCCAAGCCCCAAGAGCAACCTCACCGAGTTGCCCGAACTTCTGAATGAACCCGGAGACTCTCGCCTTGGGGTTATATCCAGTGGGTTGGGCGTTGGCGGGATTGATCCAGCTCATGGTGTCCTCCTAGCCGACGGATTCGGCATATTTGAGTTCCGTCTTAAAACCAAAGAGAACACGCAAACCACCTTACTTATTTAATTATATCAAATAAAACAGTAAACGTCAAGACTTCTTAAAAAATAGAGTTACCAAAAAAATGCTTGCGCTGACAAGAACCACAACAGGGCCGGGCGCCAAAGAATAAGAGTTTGCTAAAAATATACCCAACCCTCCGCTTAATGCGCCAATGGCGGCTGAGTTTTTAATATAAGACAAAAGTCCTTTTGAGATATTCCTAGAAGCAATAGCCGGAATTATAACTAAGGCACCCATAAGCAAGGTGCCTACGGTTTTAATTCCTAGAGCAACAATAACCGCAACCAATACAAGGTAAACAAAATTTAATTTTGCAGTCTTTATTTTTTCGGCACGAGCCAATTCATCCGAGATCGTGGACAAAATAAATTTATTTGCCAATCCTCTCATTATTAAAATAACCGACACAGATAATAATATTGCCAAAATACCATCTATTAACGTTATGGCTGAAATGTCTCCAAAAAGCGCCTCAAGAAGTTCTTCATCAGGTGTTATTAACAATCCCACCGATAAACTTACTGTAAAAATAAGGCCTATTAAAGCTTCTGTTGATATCTTGGTTCTATATTCTAAAAACCAAACTATCAATATTCCTCCAAAAAGTGCGCCAAAAGCACCCAAAATAGGATTAAAATTAAAGACCAAACCCAATGCAACGCCCGGTAAGGCCACATGGGAAAGAGCATCACCAACAAGCGCCATCTGACGAAGAACCATAAAAGAGCCTAGATAACCGGCTGAAGCTCCTACAAATATAGCAGTTATTAATGGTAAATAATCCATTTTTTTACACTAATGAGAGTGCTTATAAAACTCTGCACCACCTCCATATAGTGATTTTAATTCTTCAGGAGTTAACACAACATCTGGGCGACCAAAGCAAACCTGTTCTTTATTAAGACACAAAACATTATTCGCATATTTATAAACAACATTTAAATCATGCGATACAAGTATTACAGTTAATCCAATTTCTTTTTGTAGTCTAAATAACAAATTATAAATTGTTTGTTCTCCGGAAATATCAACGCCAGATGTTGGTTCATCAAAAAGCAAAACATCAGGTCTGCCAATTAATGCCCTTGCAATAATTACCCTTTGGAATTCTCCTCCGGAAAGCACGCCTAAACGCTGGTTTAATATGTGATGCTCGAGATGATGTTCATGTGTTTCACCTGTTTTGATTCCCACTTTTTCTAATACCTCTATAATTTCAGCGTAATTACCTGCCTTAAACTGTAAAAATTCTTTAACTGTTAATGGAAACTCCTCTTCAATATCTAAACGCTGAGGCACATATCCTATCTTAATATTTGGCGCCCATATAATTTCTCCTTTGTGATGGACAAGCCCCAAAAGTGTCCTCAACAAGACGCTTTTGCCCGAACCGTTCGGTCCAATAATTGCCATGGCCTCACCCTTAAAGACGTCAAAAGAAAGTTCGTTTAAAATTACGCTCTTTCCAAAAGAAACTGACAATTTTTTTACACTTAACATTGTATTATCACTCATAGTTTAATAATAATTCATTATAGGTTAAAATAAAAGTATGGTTTTTTTATTTAAAAAAAAATATGACCTGCATTTTTTCTTTGGCATACTTTTAATATTTATTGGGATTTTGGCGTTTGCAACCCCTTTCACACCCGGATCATGGCTTGCAGTCGTGGGTTTTGTATGGGTTTTTGGTAAAAAAAGGTCCCGCCGACTATTAAAACAATTGCTTGGCAAAAAAATATCGCATTTTATCCAGTTAGATAAAATAATAGAAAAAATAGACAAAGCGTTAGATAAATAAAATGTTTTTTATTTAAATAGTTGCGCATGTCCATTCATAAAATCTTTACCGGACATTGCTTTTTTACTTTCTGGTTTAACCTTGTCTAAGATCAACACCCCTCCTTTTAAAGCTAGAGCAGGCCTGCCCTGAGTGCTACTGAGGGGATTTTTGTTTATTCTGGTTAGCCCCGTTTTGTTAATATTAGTTTCCAAATCTAAGGTAGCTTCTAATATTTTTAGTATTTTATTATTTGATAATTTCCAATAAGCACCCGGTTCCGGATTAAAAGCCCTAATTTTATTGTAAGCATCTTTTGCTTTATCGTCTGGTTTTATTTCTCCGTCCTCTAATTTAAATTTTTTTGTATAAGTTGCCTTATCATGCTTTTGAGGAATTAATTTTATGCCCTCGCTTAAATACTCCGGTAAAATTTTTATTAAAAGCTTTGTGCCCAACTCAGTTAAATCCTCATAAATTTTAAAGTGGTAATCTTTGCTTGATACTTGATAATCAACACTTGTTATTATTTCTCCATGGTCCATTAGATCATCTATTTTCATAATGGTAACACCCGTTTCAACATCACCATTTAAAATAGCTGTCTGAATAGGGGAAGCGCCTCGATATTTTGGCAATAAAGACGGATGAATATTCAACAATCCTCGTTTAGGGAAGTCTACCATTTCTTGAGGAATGATTTTGCCATAATAAACAACCACACCGACATCTGTGGATGCAGGAAGCTCCGATATTAAATTCTTGATTTCTAATTTATTTTTTGGTTGAAATACTTTTAATTTTTCATTTTGTGCCTTGAGTTTCACAGGTGGGGGAGTAAGGGTTTGATTTCTGCCTACAGGTTTATTTGGTTCTGTAATTACACCGACAATATCATAACCCTCTTTCACAAGAGCCTCTAATACAGGAACCGCGAATTCATTAGTTCCAAAAAATATTAATTTTATATTTGACTTATCCATAATTTAGTGGTAATTTTATAAATAACATATTCCGGAATAAAAGGAGGGAATAAAATGAACCTTGAAAAATGGTCCGAACTAACTCCTGTGGAACAAGAAAGATATATTGGTAAAGCTCGCAAAATCTTAAATAGGGCGGGAATCAAAAGCCACAGCGATTTTAAAGAGAATCCAGAAAAAGTTCAACGACAAACAAAAAAAATGGATGATGATACGCGCTTAATGGTTGGCGTAGCAATGATATTCGTTCTAGACGATATGAATTAAACAATTTTGGCACCGCAATAATGGCGGTGCCCTTTTATTTAGCTCTGTCCTTTATTAAAGCTCCCTGAAGATGGTCATACTCATGTTGCAAAACTCGCGCGAGAAATCCTCGTGCTTTTATTTTTTGTTTATTTCCATTTTCATCCATGAATTTAATTTTTACTTTTTTTGAACGCTTAATATCAACCCAGTACTCGGGGATACTTAAACACCCCTCCTCCATTACTCCTGTGTCTTTTGAAAACTCTGTTATTTCCGGATTTATGTAAACATCGGAAACTTCATTTTCTTTTGCCAGCGCCTCATCAATTACAAAAATCTGAAGATCTTTGCCTACCTGATTTGCCGCTAAACCAACGCCGACTGCTTCAACCATTGTTTTTTTCATATCTAAAATCAACTCTTTTATTTCAGGAGTTATTGTTTTGACTTTAGCCAATTTTTTATGCAATATTTTATTAGGCTCTTTTGTAATTTTCATTTTTAAAAAATAATTGGATCTGCTCTATATTTATCCTAAAATTAAATTGTGCTTGTCGGATCTGCTTCAACAAGCCATCCATTAGGAACCAGTCGCAAAAATTCGTTGCGTTCTCTTACCCGCTTAATTTTTTCAAAATCGGAAATTTTAGGCGGGTTTTTAATTTTCAATATAATATTCCAAACATACATACCTCTCTCTCTGCTAATAAAAGCAGGGGAGGGCCCACTGATTATCGCGGGGTATTGTTCGCGTCTCATTATTTGCTTAAATTTTTCAGCCAAAACATAGGACTCGCTTCTTGCCTTGTTTCTATCTCTATGTTTAAAAGTTAGCTTTACAATCTGAGAAAACGGGGGATAACTGAAAACCTTTCTATTCTCAAACTCTTCCTTTATAAATCCCGACATATCGCCATCCATAATGTATTTTAATGTTGGATTTTCAGGGTTATGCGTTTGTACAATCAATTTTGGAGTTAAATTTTTTAATGTATATATTTGTCTAAAAAGAGATTCTTCTGCTCTAAAATCTGGTATATTTATCAGTGTATCAGCATTAATTATTCCTGCCAATGCTATTTTATCTAGGTAATATTTATGACTAAACAAAACCTGTGTAGCAACAAGAATTGAGCCTTTTTCTTTTTTCCCTTCATGGGCAGATCTACTTCCGGCGAAAAAATTATCGATTATTTCCAGTTCTTTTTTGTCATCATTTTTTGTTGTATCACTATCAAGGCAAAAAATTGGAGGAACTGTTAAGTTTTGATAATCAAAAAACTTTTTTATATCACTAACCACTCTTTCAACACCCGCTCCGTGAGGCTTCAATTTATAACTTCCGCAATTATTACAGCTTTTTAGCTTTGGGGTTTTATAACCGCATTTATGGCACCATAAAGAATCTATGATTTCTCCACCAACAATTTGTTTGTGTAAAATTAGAGATGCTGTACAGTTGGGACACTTAACAATATGCGAACATTTTTCACAATACAAGAAATTAGAATAGCCCCTACGAGGAATATATAAAATAATATTTTCGCCCCTAGAAACACTGTCCATCATTTCTTCTTTCAAATCTCTGCTAAATATAGAAAAGTTGCCTGATTTAATCTCGTGCACCATATCAGCAATAATTGTTTTGGTTTTTAATGAATTTAATTTAATATCATTAATTTTTGATTCATAATTTTCCACCCTTGGGACAATAGCACTTTTAATGATGTTGGCCCCGAATAAGCCTGCTAAAAACTCGGCAACCATTGCTCCATTATATCTTGGCATCATGTCAGATTTATAAAATTCGTGGCTTTCATCATCAACAATAATTAATTTTAAATCGTTAAAAGGCAAAAATAAACCAATGCGAGTACCTATAATTAATTGTGATTTTCCTGATTGAACGCTTTGCCATAGTTCATAATGATTTTTGCTAGAAAGATTACTCGATATGTAAATAGGGTTTAATTTTTTATATTTATCTAAAAAATATTTACCTGCTGTTTGTTCTGCAACCATTAGAAAAACTTGATGCCCTTGCTTAAGTGTTTTTTTAAGATCATCTTCATAATCAAGGTAGTGTTTTTTTAAATTTGTTTTTATGAATCTAGAATTAGGATTCATGAATTTTAAACTTTCATTTTCATGATTTACGATTTCCAATTTATAATTTTTCTTTCCCCAAAATGGAGGCAAAACGGTTTTTAAACAAACACCGAGAGGAGCATAATAATAATCTGAAATATATTTTGCCATTTTAAACTGCCCTTCGGTAACGCTGGGTTCTGGCTCGATTACCGTACCGATGTTTTTTAAGCTAAAATCTACACTTTTCCTAAAAGCGAATTTTCTATTTTTTACAGTATCAAAACCTGCGACCACGCCTTTTATTTTTCTTCTACCAAGTAAAACCTCGACAACCGCACCGCGATTAAGGGGTTCTTTATGAAAATAACTTAAAATCTGCGCCTGATTGCGTGGAATAAAGGCTAAAGGAATAATATCTATTATATACATTTCAATTTTAGAATACGTCAGGTCAAGCTTTTTTTCAATTGAAAATATGATAAAATTAAAAAACCGGCAGCTAATTAGCATACCGGTAAAAAAGAGTGGGCATATCAAGAGCTAGTATCCTAATTTTCATTTCAACAGAATCTGCAGAATTTTTAATTAAAAAAAGTTCCAATTTTTCTAAAAAGTTCCTAACATTATTTTTGCCGATAAAAACAGAAGCAAACCTGTCGGCTTCAATCTCGTGCCCAACATGCCGTTTAATAAATGGAGCAAAGGTGAAATAATTACTCTGCAATATGATATGTCCTAATTCATGTAAAACAATAAACATCCGCAAATTTTTTTCTGAGGATCTGTCTATATCAAACCCCCTTATGTCTAAACCTATGTAAATAAGATTTGGCTTAATAACCCAGGCAGATGCATAAAAAAAGGGCACAAAATCCTGAAATACTAAAGTTTTTCTATATTTTCCAAGCCATTCTGGCATATCAGGCCAACAATCAAGCAAATAATAACACGGCAATGACATATACAACTTATAATTAAATATTATGCTAAAAATAAACCTATAAGCAATCTCGGATATATATAAAACAACACACATTAAAAGCAGGCCCAGAACTATAAACATAGCACACCGATATTTTTAAAAATCAAAAAACTAGCCATATAATAACAATTAATTAATTTTTATGTCAAAAGAAATACGAGTTAGAATAGCTCCTAGTCCAACGGGAAACCTACATATAGGTACCGCACGTACTGCTCTTTTTAATTGGCTTTTTGCAAAACACAAAAAAGGCACATTCGTCTTAAGAATAGAAGACACCGATCTTGAACGCTCTGATCCAAAATACGAAAAAGATATTTTAGATGGCTTAAAATGGCTCGGGCTTGAGTGGGATGAATTTTACAAACAAAGCGAGCGCATGGATATTTATGAAAAATATATCCAAAAATTACTTAATGATGGCAAAGCTTTTTGGTGCTATCATACAAAAGAAGAATTAGAACAAGAACAGAAAGAGCAAATGGCAAACAAATTAGCACCGCGCCATATATGCGACCACAAATATAAAATTCCCCAAAATAAAGAAGGGGGAATAATAAGGTTAAATGTTGATGAAAAATCAGATGAGAAAATTAAATTTAATGATATTATCAGGGGTGAAATAGAATTTGAAGAAAAACTACTAGGGGACTTAAGTATAGCCAAAAATGAAAAAACTCCATTATATAATTTTGCAGTCGTGGTAGATGATCACGAAACAAAAATTAGCCATGTGATAAGAGGTGAAGACCACATCCCCAATACCCCGAAACAAATTTTAATTGGGAAAGCTTTGGGATTTCACAATCCTTCGAATCCCTTAGGACAAGTTATGCCAGAGTACGCCCACCTTCCACTTATTCTAGGTTCAGACAAATCAAAAATGTCAAAAAGGCATGGGGCAACATCCATAACAGAATACAATGAGGAAGGTTATTTACCAGAAGCAATGTTTAATTACATGGCATTTTTGGGATGGACTCCAAAAGATTCTGAAAAAGAAATAATGGACAAGGATGAAATAATTAAAAACTTTGATTTAAAAAACGTACATAAATCAGGGGCTGTATTTAATTTAGATAAATTAAATTGGATTAACTCCCAATACATTAAAAATCTTAGTGACGAAGAATTAATCACTAAGATTTTAGTATTAAGTAGTAGGTATCAAGTATTAAGCAACAAAGAGAATACAATAAAAAAAATTCTACCAATGATTAAAGAAAGAATGGAAAAATTATCTGATATTAAAGAATTTTTATTCTTCTTTAAAGACCCGGAATATGAAAAAGATCTATTGATGTGGAAAAAATATGAGACGATAGATATACAAAAAACACTTGAGATGGTAAAAGAGTTAGTAACCGAAATTGGCGTAGGCGCACCAGACACACTCAGAGAAAAACTAGACGATCTTGCTTCAAAGCTTAAGACTGACCCTGATGCAAAGCCAGACAGAGGACTGGTATACTGGCCATTTAGAGTATCCCTTTCAGGCCAAAAAGGTTCGCCCGACCCGGTTGATATTGCAGTTGTGCTTGGTCAAGAAGAAGTAATCAAAAGAATCAATAAAGCAATTCAAAAATTAAAATAAAAAAACTACGCAAAACAGCGTAGTTAATTGAATCAATGAGATACAAGTTCAGATATTTCTAAATCTAAATTTAATTTTTCAACCAAATAATCCATATTAGAATCATCTGGCTGAGATTCATGCCTAATCAATATAAGCAAATTATATGTACCGCCAATTTCAATATCTTTTTCTTCCATAATTTCCACTGAGACAATTTTAACTTTAAATTGAACCTCGAAACTATTTAAAATATCTGGCAAATAATTTTTGACTAAATTACCCATCGTGCTTAACAAAGTAAAATTTCCCTCTGATTCCTGAATCATAATTGGTATAGAATTTTTTAAGGTCTTATATACATTGCTTTCAATTTTCATCTTGCTAACTCCTTGTTTCAAAAAATGAGCTTACTAAATAATAACAACTTATTGAAGATCTGTAAATCCTCAAATTTGTGGGTGCTTATTGTTGTTTTTATTTTAATATTTACATTTTTTAATTTTAAAACTGTCAGTGCTGATGAAGATATAAATCTTAAAATTCTAGATCTCCGCGAACAAATAGAGAAATTAGAAAAAGAAGCTGAACAATATAAAGGAACCATAAAAGCCAAAAGCAAGGAAGCCGATACCCTGGCACGACAAATATCAATTTTAAACAATCAAATGTCCCAGCTACGAGTTCAGCTAGCTGTCACAGATAGAAGTATTGATGCGACAAAACTCGAAATGACAGAATTAAATGAACAAATTTTTAATACTCAAGAAGCTTTAAATTTTGAAAAAAAAGCTATAGGAAATTTAATTTCTGAAATTCACCAAAACGAAAAACAAAGCATGCTGGCAGTGTTATTAAAAAATGCAAGATTGTCTGATTTCTTTGGCAAAACTCAGGAAAACGAAAAACTTAGTGCTCAACTTACGAAACTATTATCAACCCTAAAAACTCAAAAAATAATTTTAGACGGCCAACTAAATTCCTTAAAAACAAAAAAGGGGGAACTAGAAGGCCTAAAAGAACAACAAATAAGACAGAACATATCACTCGAAAGCACAAAAGAAAACAAAGACTACCTACTAACAAAGACAAAGGGTGAGGAAGCAAGATATAGAGACCTTCTTGCTGAAGTTGAAAGAAAAGAACAAGAATTCTTCAATGAATTGCAAAGTCTTGAAAAAGCAGCACTAGAAGAAGGGGCTTTTATAGTTCACGTTACAGCCGATCCCATTCCGCCCAAGGCCAACATATTCAGGTGGCCGGAAGATAATTATGTCTTTACACAAGGATATGGTTATACAACATATGCAAGACGCGGGGCATACGGTGGAGCACCGCACAACGGTATTGATTTTGCTGGAGGTTATGGAACACCTATTTATGCAATGGGGGAGGGGACAATACTTGCCAGCGGATTTAATGATGGTTTTGGAAATTGGGTAGCCATACGATATTTCAACAACTTAGTTAGTGTTTATGCGCACATGCAATCTCCATCAGGTCTTTCTAATACCACGCCGGTTCATGGCGGAAGCATTGTTGGGTACGAAGGCTCAACCGGCAATTCAACCGGCTCTCACTTGCATTTAAGTTTATACCACGACTTCTTTACATATATTAATGAAAAAAATGGGCAGATTTACTTTAATTATTTTGACGGCACCTTAAACCCGTTAGATTATCTTCCATAATTTAGCTCCTCGGTTTAAGTTCTGCTACAATACAAATATGCAAAACGAGGCAACAAAATGGTATCAACTTGAATTTGATGATGTTTTAAATCGTCTTAACTCAAGCAAAAAAGGCTTAACGGAAGAAGAAGCAGAAAAACGCCTTAAAGAACAAGGCCCCAACAGACTCCCCAGAGAAAAACGTTTCCGATTAGGACTTTTTTTGTTGAGTCAATTAAAAAGCCCGCTTATTTACATACTTATTATAGGAGGATCAATATCTATCGCCATCGAACATAACCTAGACGCCATAATAATTTTTGCAGCCGTTGCAGTAAACATAGGCATAGGATTTTACCAAGAATACAGTTCGGGTAAAACACTCGAAAAGCTAACACAAATCGTAAAAGTAATAGCTCGAGTCCAAAGAAATGGTGATGTGCGCGAAATAGACTCAGAAAAATTAGTAATAGGCGACATAATCCATATAAAAGCAGGGATGAAGGTACCGGCAGATGCTCGGCTGATTTATGCAAAAAATCTTGAAGCAAACGAATCACTTCTTACAGGAGAATCGTCGGCAGTTAACAAGAACACAAATTCAATAAAAGAAGACGTCGTGGTTGGCGACAGAAAGAATATGATATTTACAGGCTCAATAATTGAAAAGGGTGAAGGAATAGGGATAGTAGTAAAAACAAGTGGAAATACAGAAGTTGGAAAAATTGCAGAGCTTACAAAAAAAGCAGAAGAAGATCAAACACCTCTTCAACAAAGAATGGGTCATTTGGGCAAAATAATAGCAATAATTGTTACCATTGCTTCGGTTTTAATAGTTGGTGTTGGGTGGTATGAAAAAATTGAATTTACTGAGATATTTATAACCTCAATAGCAGTTGCTGTAGCAGCAATCCCAGAAGGCCTCCCTGCGACAATAGCTGTTATTCTTGCTGTATCAAGCCGTAGAATTCTCACAAAAAAAGGATTGGTAAAACAACTCATCGCAGCAGAATCACTCGGTTCAACCTCGGTTATCTGTTCTGACAAAACAGGAACTTTAACAGAAGGCAAAATGTCAGTAGAAAAAATTGTTAGCGAATCAGATAAAAAAGAATTTTACTTAGCACTGGCACTGGCAAATGAAGCATTAGTAGAAAAACCAGTCTCACAATCTGGGAACACCCCAGAAGGTCCTGCCATAAAAGGAGAATCAACTGATCAGGCAAAAATGCAAGCATTCCTTGAAAACTCTGACATGACATATAACGAATTAATGTTATCAATGCCTCGTTTAAACATTTTACCTTTTGACCCCAAAAATAAATTTATTGCTTCTTTTCATAAAAAGGACTCAGGGATTCGAGTTTACATTACTGGCACACCTGAAAAAATAATTGAGCTATCTGAGTCGGTGGACAAAAACGGAGAGGCACAAAAGATAACAGAAGAGTATAAAAAAGAGGCTGAGCTTAAATATGAAGAAATGGCAAAAGATGGCCTCAGAATGATTGCAGCAGCATATGTTGATATCCAAAACAACGAAAATGAAGTATTGGAATATAACGAAAAAGAAATGGTCAATTCTGTTAAAAATATAACCTATTTAGGCCTTGCAGCAATAAAAGATCCCATCAGAGAAGGCGTGAAAGAAATAATAAAAGAAGTTAACGATGCAGGAATTAGGCTTGTTATGTTAACAGGCGATCACAAACTAACTGCATTAGCGATAGGAAAAGAACTTGGGTTACCCACCGACCAAGACTCAATTATGGAGGGGGCGGAAATGGACAAAATATCCGATGAGGATTTAAGGACAAAAATTAGAGAGATTGATATTTTTGCCAGAGTTAACCCGGAACATAAGCTTCGCATAGTAAAAGCATGGAAAGAAGTAGGGGAGGTGGTAGCGGTAACAGGAGATGGCATAAACGATGCTCCGGCATTAAAAGTTGCTGACGTAGGAGTTGCTGTAGGATCTGGAACAGATGTTACAAAAGAAGCCGCTGATTTGATTTTGTTAGACGATAGTTTTTTAACAATTGTTGAAGCAATAAAGCAGGGGAGAACTGCTTTTGACAACATAAAAAAAGTCACAGTTTTTATGCTTTCAAATTCTTTTACGGAGGTAATTTTAATTTTAGGAGCCTTACTATTTAAGATCCCCTTACCGTTGATAGCTGTTCAAATTCTTTGGACCAACTTAGTAGAGGACGGCTTGCCAAATTTTGCGCTAGCTTTTGAACCTCCGGAAGACGATGTTTTAAAACGAAAACCAATAGAAAGGAATAAGCCAATTTTAGACAGAGAAGCATCATTTATTGCATATCCTCTTGGTATAATGACAGATATTATTCTTTTCTCTGTGTTCTTCTTCTTTTTAAAGTACTCTCATTACGACATAAGCTATATAAGAACAATAATCTTTGCTACCTTAGGCACTGATTCGTTATTCTTTATTTTCTCATTAAAATCATTAGATAAATCAATATTTAAAATGAATCTATTTAATAATCGCTACTTATTGTTTGCTATTGCACTGGGCTTTGCAATGATGGTGTCAGCAGTTTATCTACCACAACTAAACCATGTTCTTCGAACATCGCCTCTTTTATTGCAACATGCTTTGCTTGTTATGGGTATTGGTATTACAAAATTATTTATAATTGAATTTGTAAAACTTCTTCACCGCAGACATTTCGCGGGACTATAAACACAATTGGGGATAACTTTTCTTAGAAGCTGTCAGTTTATTTGTTATAATTAAGTAAAATAAATTAACCATACAATTACACAAGTATTTGTATTAAAACTTTATGCCAGCCAAAAAGAAACCAACAAATAAAAAAACATCATCTGGCAATACCTTTAAATGCGGTAAATGCGGAAAGTCCAAGAAAAAAAGTGAGGGCTCATTTATTTGGGGAGGCACAACCTTTTGTTGCAATAAGTGTTGCAAAAAGGGAGGCAAAAAACCAAAAGAGGCATGCGAGTTTTGCTAATACTTATCTACTACGGTAAGTAAACTTAAATGGCTAAAAAACACGAAAAAAAACAAATAGCATTAGCCGTCTTATCCATACTGGGTATTCTTATAATGGGATACTTAGTCAGCTTACACTTCTCTGAAGAAGAGGGGTCTTTTTGTGATCTTGGGAAGGGTTTATCATGCGACATAGTTAACAAAAGTGAATATTCTGAGGTCGCAGGCATACCTGTTTCTATGTTGGGAATCTTTTACTTTATAGCAGTATTTTTCACATCAATTTTTAAATATGACAAAAAAACCCTAAAAAAGATAGCATTTATAACCATCGCCTTCCTTGGTCCATCACTTTACCTAACAATTATAGAGCTCACGGTTATTAAAAGCATATGCGTCTTTTGTGAAGGATCCAAAATACTCATGACATTGATAGCAATTACCGCATGGAAGGGAAGCGGGACAGAATTTAAAAAGAACCACTTTGTGTCTGCTGTTGTTGTAGCTATTTTATTAGCACTCTTAACATGGGGGGTTCATTCATCTGTAGGCCCAGGAGATAAATACAACGAATTTGCTCAATGTCTTGATGAGAAAGGATTCTTGATGTATGGCTCTATAACATGTTCCTTCTGCTTAAAACAACGGGGGTTATTCGGAGATGCTTTTCAATATATAAAAGAAATAGAATGCGATCCTAGAAATCCCCACCCGGAAGTTGAAAGATGCGTGGCCAAAAACATAGAACACACACCTACATGGATACAAGAGAGGGAAGATGGTAGTGAAATATATAGATTTGATCCAGGAGTTCAATCGTTCAAAAAATTAAGTGAAATTTCAGGTTGCAAATTACCTGAATAATTAAAAGTTTATAAAAATTTAAAGTAACTATTTTACTAACTTTAAATTTTTTGTGTTATAAGCTTTAGAAACAAGATGTTGGGAGAACAACTTACATTGCCAATTATAATAGGTGCAGCACTTATAGACAGTATTAACCCGTGCGTTTTTGGAGTACTTATTTTCTTAATTGCCTTTATGACCCGCGTATTTAAGAGCAGAAAGAAAATGCTGATCGGAGGGTTGTTGTATTCAGCAGTTGTGTACGCGACATATTTATTTCTCGGTTTTGGCATATTGAGGTTAACATTAGGAACAGGAATAGCCGGATTTTTCTATTTAATAGTTGCCGTAATTGCAATAATTGCTGGATTATTAGAAATTAAAGATTTTTTCTGGTATGGAAGAGGGTTTACCCTTCAAATGATTCCTGGTGCAGCAAGCCGAATTAAATATTACACAAAAAAAATAGAGTCACTTGAAAAAAAGAATCCTATTATCTTGTATCTAACCACTGCTGTTCTTGGTGTGTTTGTGGTTTTGGTTGAGTTGCCTTGCACTGGAGCGCCATATTTTGCAATCCTGGGATTATTAGCCAAAGGCTCTTATGCAGAAGCGGTGCCCCTGCTTATGCTTTATAATTTAATATTCATTCTGCCGTTGCTGGTAGTAATAGGTGTGTCTTATTTTGGTACAAAATCAGACAAATTAGAAACTTGGAGACAAAAGCATAAGGGATTAATGAGATTAGTGATCGGTTTATTCTTAATTGCATTAGGTGTATTTATGCTTAATTCACTGCCACCGATATTCTAACAAAACATCACACAAAATATTTACAAATCCAGCCATTTGGCTGGATTTGTTTTGTGCTTTAACAGGACAATAAACAGGGGATATGCTTGAACTTTTTTTATATCTTAGTGATAACATGCCTTTGTTGACCAAACATAAACAACGATTTCGCTGACCCAGAAAAACAAGGATAAACACCTGTGGATAACTTTATTGACACAAGGTTGATAATATGTGGTCTAATATTTTTTTTGTCAAAAGGGTGGGGGAATAAACCAAATGATCGGAGAGCCCCAAAAAACACCCCGAAGGAATGTTTTTATTAATGACTAATGCTTTAGTAAATTCCCCTGATTAAACCGACCACTTTCCTGCTTATTTTTTGAATCAAACGTTTTAAATTTAAATTATTTATCTCTGTATTTAGAGAAATTGTTTAAAATTAATAAAAGATATAAAATAATATATAAAACATAACCTCATGCTCACAAAGACTCCCTAAAACCCCTTAGAATCGATTCTGGGGCCTAAAATAGCATTATAAATATACCTCCTTATTTAATATGGTATATTGGTAATAACAGTATAAAAAACACTATATAGTATATGGGGGGCTATAAATCAACAAAAAAGTATCGACCTTGAGCAAAGCATCTCAAAAAGTATAATCAAATGTATGAAAACAATGATTTTGAAATATATAGCATGTCGCAGAACTATGATTGTGCGTCATGGTATTAATTAATTCCCCTAGCGATTTTATTGTAATTCAATTAATATAGAAATTATTATGTGGTACAAGAACCTGCAAGAATTTAAAGAATCAACCGGATATGAAATAGATGGCGTTTGGTATCCCCGTGTAACATCGATTGTATCTATAAAGGCCAAGCCGGCTCTCTATCGTTTTTATGCTCAACAAAAAAGTTTTGAAGCTGGTGAAGCAATAAAAGAAAAATCCGCCGAGGAAGGCACCCTGCTCCATGACACGGTTGAAGCGATTTTAAAGGAAGAGGAGACCCCTATCCCCTCGTTGGTTCAGCCGGCAATAAATTCTTTTTTAGAATTTAAGAAACAACACGAAATAATTCCTTACAAAATAGAAGAAAGACTAGTGAGCAAGAAACACCGCTATGCAGGAACTATGGATTGCCTTTGTGAAATAAACGGCAAGCTCGGAGTATTGGATATTAAAACATCAACGGGGATTTACAGAGATTACAATATTCAAACCGCAGCTTATGTTGAGGCCCTCAGAGAAAATCCATCAATGCCACCCCTTGCACGATGGATACTTCGTCTTGATCAATCAAAAAAATGCCTTAACTGCTCCTCCACCCTGCGAGAAAAAGGGGGCAATGAGAAAATAAGACTCGCTTGGAAAAATAAAAATGCCGGCAAGTGCCAGCATGTATGGTCTGAAACAACAGGCGATTTAGAATTTAAAGAACTTTACGGCATTGAGCATGATATAAAAGCCTTCCTCGCATCCAAAACTCTCTGGGAATGGGAACACTCCTTCTGGCTCAAGCAAATTTTTTAAATAAAAACGGCTCACATATGAGCCGTTTTTGCCTATCCGCCTTTGGAGGAAAGTCGGTTATTTCGTGCAATTGCCCGCAAGCACATACCCTGCCTTCTGCGCCTCTGTTTCATTTTTGAAAAATATTTTATTTTCTTCTTTTATTTTTGCCATGCTCGGACACCATGGAAAATGATACCTATCAGAATTTTTAGAAACTACCACTTGTATATTATTAAAATCAATCGGGGTAGTCGAAGGTAACGAGGGAGAGCCGATCTCAAGACCCTCAACTTTAGAAGCTTGCCCGCTTAGGTCTGCCTCAGGCAGATTTGGGCGGGGAGCAGTTACCGTAAGGTCGGGCTTCTCCTCCCCTGCCCCTTTGATTTTTCCGATGTTATATCCGGACACAAAAACCAGCGCCAAAATTACAGCAAAGACAACATCTCTCTGATAGGTTTTGATAAAATTCATAAATTTCATTGTTAAGATACTAGCACTAAAATATAATTTTATTCAACTCTTGGGCACAACCAAAAAATCGCCCACTGGCGATTTATGTATACTACTTAATACTAACTACTTACTACTAATTAGACTACGTTTATTATCTTAATAATGCGTCTATTGCCGTCAAAATTCATTTTCTTTCGGGTTGTAAATTTAACAACACCGTCTTTCATAGCAAAAATAGTGTCGTCCTTGCCCTTTTTAACTCCTTCCCCAGGCCAGAATTTACTACCTCTTTGACGTATTAAAATACTGCCAATTTGAGCTTTTTGACCATCATAAAGTTTAACGCCTAAGCGCCTCCCAATTGAATCCCTATTTCCTTTTGTAGTGCCTTTAGCCTTTGTATGTGCCAAGTTGTCCAAGAGTGAAACGATTGGGTAACAACTTGAGCATCCCGCTCAAAAATTACCAATGTTCACTACAAAAATTAAATATAAATTATTTAGACAGAAGCCCTTAACTCTACAATTTTGGGAGCGGGACGCCTCTCTTTACGAACGTAGAGAGTAATTAGAAAAATGAGCATCTAGAATTAATTTTATTAATTCTAGGCAGCCATTTTATTACTACCTACATGTTATTTATCGTCCTTTAAATTTGAGCATCCCGCTCAAAACCCGTAATCACAAACGCTCATATTTAAATATATAAATTATTAAAACAAAAAACCCAACACTCAAATACACATAGTTTTGAGCGGGGCGCCCCCTCAGCTATGTACAACATGGGGGGTGCCTTCATCTTTAAAAACTATAGCAAATTTTTATAAATTAGTCAAAATTATTTTTTTTCAGCTACTGCTTTAACTATTACCTTTATCTTGGTTTTAACTTCAGGGTGAAGTTCTACCTCAATATCATACTCCCCGACTTCTTTAATTGGTTCAAAAAGATTTATATGATCGGCTTTTATTTTTATTTTTTGTTCCTGTAATTTTTCAGATATTATATCTACGTTAACAGAACCATATAAATGACCTCCTTCATTTGCGTCTTCTTCAATTTCCACGACCTTTCCTTCTAACAAACCAACCATTTCTTCAGCTTGTTTTTTGTTTTCGGCCTCATGCTCTAGACGTCTCTTTTTAAGCGTTTCGGCTTCTTTTAATGCTGAGCCTGTAGCTGGTTTTGCTAATTTATTAGGTATCAAAAAATTTCTGGCATATCCATCAGCCACATTTTTTATATCGCCTATGCGGGCAACGTTTTTTATATTTTCTGTAAATAATACTTTCATAATATATATTATAGCGACTCAACTGTCTCAATGGCCTTATCCAATTGAGGGTCAGAATCGTTGTTAATGTCTTCTTCTGTCCTTTCAACTTCAACATCGGGGACAATACCGTTCTTATCTATTGATATGCCGTTTGGTGTGAGCCATCTTGCAATCGTAATCTTTATAGATGAACCATCTGATAAATCATCAACCTGCTGAACAGAACCCTTTCCAAAGCTTGTTTCTCCAACTATTGTTATACCCTTGTTATCACGTAGTGCTCCAGCAATAATTTCTGAAGCTGATGCAGAACCGCCGTTTATTAATACGACAGTAGGAATAAAAACTAAATTGGGCTCTCCTGATGATCTAAAAAGATTCTCTCTTCCGCTTGCAAACTCCTCTCTTAATACTACGCTGTCTGGATCAAGGAAATGACCTGCTATATTTACTGCTTTATCAAGTAACCCTCCAGGGTTATTCCTGAGGTCTAGAATAACTCTTTTTGCGCCTGAGTTCAAGACCTCCTTTGATATTCTATCGAAATCAGAGGCAGCGTTATTATTAAACACAAATAATCTTATATGCGCCGTTTGATCGCCCACCATCTCCCATTTTACCGTAGGAATCTTTATGTCCCCTCTCACAACCTCTATATCCTTAAGTCCGCTAAGACCGTCTCGGGCGATTGAGAGTATAACACTTGTTCCCTTCTTGCCTCTAATCAGATTTACAGCCTCGCTTATATCCATATTAAAAGTTTCTTTGCCGTCAATTTTTATTATTTTATCTTTTGCCTTAAGCCCCGCTTGTTCAGCTGGAGTATCGGGCAAGGGAGCAATAACAGTCAAAATGTCATCGCGTATTCCTATCTCAATACCGATACCACCAAAAGAACCCTCTATCTCTTTTGAAAATTCTTCACTTGCCTTAGGTCTTAAAAAATTAGTAAAGGGGTCGCCAACAGCATTCACCAACCCCTCTATTGAACCATATAAAAGATCTTGGGTATTAAGCTCATTTTTATCTACATATTTATCATGCAAAACTTCCCAAGCATCCCAATACAATGAAAAATCTAAACCGTCTGGCTGTCCTTTATCTTTATTAACTAAGGTTCGCAAAATCGGCAGGGGCTCCTGAGATTTTTGGTAAAAAGTGCCGGCAAAAAATCCGACACTTAAGGAAACAATAATTACTATGGGCAAAATAGCCCTTTTTATAAATAAGTTCATATTAAAAATAAAAGGTTTTTTATTTAAATTCTCCTCCTCTTCAAATCTATTTTGCGAAGGTCTCGATATTTCCAAAAAAATTTAATCGCGCTTTTAAGATGCCATTGGGCTTTCTTGTTAAAAAAAATCCCAGCTAATCCGAAGCGCGAACGAGATTCATGTTTATAAGCGTGGTATATCTTTGATTCAGGATAATAAACCACCTTATATCCATTATGCCAAAAACGCCTTGCCCAATCAACATCTTCGAAATACATAAAAAATCTTTCGTCCATCATGCCGACCTCATCAATCGCTTTTCTTCTAACCATCATAGCACCCCCGATTACCCAATCAGGGGTTTGGATCTTGTTTTCATCAGTCCCTGTCATCAAAAATCTTTTTATATCCCCCCTTCCAAATAGTTTAGCCAACAAATTGCTTCTGCGGAAAACTATGGTCTGGGGTTTATAATAGCTAAAATATGAATGCTGGATAGTATCGTTAAAATTTAAAAGTTGAGGCGCAAGAATGGCGATATCTTTTCTTGGTTTTATATATTCTAACATTTTTTCTACAGAACCCTCGGGGATAACAATATCCGCATTCAAAATTAAAACAAATTCGCCTGAAGAATTAATAATGCCCTCATTCACCCCCTTGGCAAAACCGAGATTTTCTTCATAGTCTAAAAGCTTAATACTTGGGAATTCGTCTCTCACGATATCGCGAGAGATCCTTTCTGAAGCAGAATCAACAACAATAACTTCATATTCATCTTGCCTTAATCCAACTGAAGGAAGGGCCTGATTTATGGACCTCAAACACATCCGAAGCAATTCAGGTGTTTTGTAATGCACTATTATTATTGATAGTTGCTTATTGAGTGACATAATTTATGGCAATAAAATATCACGTTTTTTGTGTTTTGGCAATATAAAAAGACGATTTAAAAACCGTCTTTTTGAAAAACACACAACGATGTCCCCAGCGTTTTTTAAATAACGCAACTGTGAAAAGAGTAGAGTCTAAACGAAAATATGCGTATGTGATTATAATAAAAAGCACGATCAGTTGGAGTATCTTTCCTGAAATACTTTAAACTATCTTCAAATAAAACAAAAAGACATTTTTCTCCTTTTTCTTTACCAACAAACATGGCTCCGTAATAATCAGCAATAAGTTGATCTCCTCCTACACCTTCTTGAAGATGTCCCATTTCATGAGCAATAAAAAAATCTAAACATTCGCTATTTAAAGCTCTTCTTGATAAAAAAATGTCTCTGGTTTGGGGATTAACAGAAGCTGCTATGCCTATATAGTAAGGGTGTACATAAAAATCATTTGGCTTAATTTTAAAATTAGTGTCCTCAGACATTTTTCGGACAACATGATATTTATCTAAATTATAATCTTTAAGTAAAACAAAATTGGGAGGGTATTTATTTGTGGAAGAACATCCGCACAAAAGAAACAAAGTGCCAATGACTAATAAAACACTTCTTGAATGCACTGGGTTAATCTCCAAACATTATTTCTAAGAACTATTTATTTAATATCACGGACATAGGTTTTAGTCCATAAAACTAGTGCACCATATCTATTGCAAAAATTAGGATAATTTGCTATAGTTTTTATACTTAATAATTAATTATTAAGGGTTACCCATCCTTAATTTAGCAAAATAAATTAAGGGCGGACAAGAGGCATCCCGCCCAAAATTTACGATTTTACAGCAGGCAATATCCTCTCCCGTGAAACCGTTATTCACGGCCGGACATTGCAATTATTTTAAATAAAATTTTTATTATTAAAATTATGAGTGTTTGCAAGGGTAAATTTTGAGCGGGATGCTCAAATTGTTACCCAATCGTTTCACTCTTGGACAATTTGGCAAATACAAAGGCGGCCAAAAAGGCCCTTAGACAATCATTGAAAAAGAAAAAAATGAACGTCAGAAGAAAGACGGCTTTTAGAAGTGCAATAAAAGAATTCAAAAAAGCAATAACTGACCAAGATTTTAACAAAGCCAAAGAATTACTGCCTCAGGTTTACAAAAAATTAGACAAAGCTGCAAAAAATAACACAATAAAGAAAAATACAGCCAGCAGAAGAAAATCAAGACTAACTCAAGCAATGAACAAAGTCGCAACAAAAACACAGTAGCAAGTAGTTAGCATCATGTAGTATGTAAAAAAATCGCTGACAAAGCGATTTTTTAGTTTTGTAAATTGGAATTAAACCCTAGACACAAACTCAATATAAAAACCCGTCACATTAATCCAGCCCTTGAAATTTTTGGGGGGGGTGAGGTCAAACATTAAAAATGAAAGAGTTCAATTTTTTTTATACTTACTACCTGCTACTTATTACGATTGATTAGATATATTAACAACTATCCCCAACCCCGCCATTAAAGACACCAGAGCCGAGTTCCCAAAACTTATAAATGGCAAGGGTATTCCCGTTAACGGCATAAGCCCGATGAGTGCTGCCATATTCATAAATGCCTGTCCCGAAATCCAAACGGCCATACCCAAAACAAAAAGCTGGCCGAATCTATTTTTTGCATCTTTGGCAATAGAAATCAAAAGCATATTCAAGGCAAGGAATAAGCCAACAACAACAACACCTCCAATAAATCCTGTTTCCTCAACAAGAATGGCAAAGATTGAATCCCCCACTGGTTCAGGCAGATAATTTAATTTCTGCTGGCTCAGCCCTATGCCTGTGCCCCAAATACCGCCCGAACCAATTCCGATAAGCGCCTGATTTATGTGATAAGATATTCCTCTAACATCAGCTTCAGGATCTAAAAATGCTTGTACTCTATCAAAACGATATGGCGCAATCCAAACAAGCAAAGCCAGCAAAAGGATACATACTAAAATTATTATTCCAAAATGAGATAGTTTTGCGCCATAAAAAAAGTACATTGATATGCCTATCGCTACTAAAAGAGATAGCGTACCGACATCAGGCTGTTTAACCAATAGAAAAGCAATAAAAACCATCACAAAAATAAAGGGCGCCATTGAGTATGATAATTTTTCCATATGTTTTTCTCTCTTACTAAAAAGTGCCGCAAGATAAATAATCAAAGCTAGTTTTAAAAATTCAGAAGGCTGAAATGCAATAGGTCCAATGCCAACCCAACGCTGAGCACCCTTAACACTATACCCCAAGGCAGGAATAAAAACTGCGACAGTTAAGGCAACAGCTCCCAATAATATGAAAAGTGCAAGCTTTCGCCATTTTTCATGTTTTATTCTAGACAAAAAGAAAAAGGCAACCAAACCAGGCAAAACACCCAGCATCAACTGCCTTTTTAAAAAATAATAGGAATCATCAAATTTTTTCTGACCCTCTATTACTCCGGCGGAGGAAATAATTATTAATCCAACCAAAAGCAAAACAAACACAAGGATAACCAATATTTTGCTCCTTTTATTAAAACCTTTAAACATAATTAATTAGCCACTACCTTTTATTATAACTATGATGTGCAGGTATTATCAATAAAAAACAAAGCCCCACCAATCACTAGTGTGAGCACTAGTGATTGGTGGGGCGATCTAAATTACGCAAAACTTGCATTAATACCCATCCTGCCAAGTCTTTCTTGAGCCCAACGTCTTGCCCTAAAAGCTTTGACTTTAATAGTATTTTCATTTATTCCAGTAAACTCGTGCACCTCTCTTGTGTTAAAACCCAAAACATACCGTAAGATCAACATTTGCTTATGGTGCTCTGGCGCTTCATTTAACAAAATATTTACCAACTCTTTTGTTGCGATAAAATCCGACACATTAATTTTGCCATCCTTAAATATTCCGCCATAACCAGTAAATGAATCTTTAAAATCATGATAATTTATTACTAAATCTTCAAGCGAAACCGCCGTCCGTATGCTCATTCTCCTTAAAAAATCAAAAGCCTCGTTTCTTGCAAATACACTAAACCAGGTATAAAAAGAAGCACCGCTTTCACCATTATAAAAATTTCCGTTTCTAAAAGATTCAACAAGCTTTAGCAATAACTTTTGCATAATATCATCCTCATATCCTGGATATTTGTTTTTTAAAATGGTCCTCATTAATGCTTTGGTCTTAGCGCCAAAATTTTCAAGCACTAAATTAATCATGCCATCTTCATCCTTACGCTCATGACACTCAAGTATCTTCCTATCAAGGTCGCTCAACATTTACTTTCTCCAAATTTTCAATTAAATACTGTCTATAGTTTACAATTTAAATCTATATTTGTCAATAATATTTGACTTTTAAATTAGCTAAATAAAAAACAGCTTCGAGTTTAGAGCTGTTTTTTATTGCTGGTTTTATTATTGTTCAGTAGCGTAAAGATCAAAATATAAATCTTGGACTGAACTAGGGCATGCTGATTCTGATTTTGTTAGAGAGTAATATTTAATGCACTGACCATTCTCATATGAATTACTATCTGTACTGCCATATGCTGTTAGCCATGTAGACCCTGTAATTAGAGGATACCTAAAGAAAACATATCTATCAGTAGTAATAGTTACATTGTCAAATGTCATAACATATTCTGCTTGTGAACCTGTGGCTGTAACTGAATTAGTTGAAACGAAATATTCCATTTCAGCTCCGTTTAAATCGTTGATGCAGTCAGACATATCAGAAACCAAACAAGAATAAATCCTTATATCTCTGTTTGAAAAATTACCTTTTAAGGATATCTCTAGGGAAGTTGATCCCGTTATAGAAAAACCAGTTCCTAATGATTGAAAAAATGAAAGATAACCACTATAAGATATATAAGAACCTGTATCTTTGGTAAGTTGTTGTGCATATACCGAAAATGATGGGGATGTTGTTGTCCATAATTCATCCGAGTATGGGTCAACTCCTGTACCAGTATCTCTAACTTCAAAATGTAGATGGTCACCAGATGAATAACCGGAATTACCAGATTGCACTATGTATTGACCTCTGTCTGTATAACTGCTTGTGGCAACTCGAAAGCTATCTGAAAGAAGATGAGCATAAAGAGTGTCTAAATTATTATCATGATTAATTTTTATGTAATTTCCATATGTTACTGGTCCGCCAGGATATGTATTAGGTTGGTCATCTGTAATTGTTTCTACTGAACCAGAAGCGGCCGCTACAACACGCGTGCCACTGTCTAAGTCGTAATCAGTGCCCGTGTGCCCATTATAAGCATAGCCATATTGCCAAGATTCACTAGCTGGCCAAGGACTGGGATGAATATAGTCAGCAACCCAATCCATTCTATTGTCTGTATCGAAATAAGCACTAATAGGCCAAGGCTGAGAAAAAGGTAAAGTAAATGGACCCGTAGCATGAACCACCAACCCAGATAAAAAAATAAAAGAAAATAATAAACTAAAAACAAAAATTTTTCCCTTCATAATATTTGTATTTAATTTATTTCCAAAGACTTAATGATGTCATTGAAAATATTTGTCACTTCTTCTTCGTCATTTTTGTTTATAATATAAGTGGTAATTTCAATTAAATATTCACCACTTCTAATAAAAGTATATATATGTTTTATTTTATCTGGGTTATTTTGTCCCCTAGATCTGTTTCCCTCATATTTTTTTATTATATTTGTTCTGGTGTTTATATCTGTGATTTCTAAGTTGTTGAGTTCGATAGCTGCACTATTATTAAAATACTCATCTTCGTTTTCAGTAGTTTTAACAAAAGCAATAGATATAAATTTATCAGGATAAGCCTTTGTAGGAGCTGCTGAAAAATTGTCTAAATTAATATCTGATAACACAATTCCGAAAGGCGTGAAATCATTGCCACGACTTTCTCTAAAGTTCCAATCCTTTGGATATGCAAAAGATATTCCATAATCACTGTTTGAATATAACTCTACTTCATTTTCTGCGTTAGAAGATAATTGCCAATAAACTAAACTCAAAGACCCTAACACTATAAAAGATATTAATAAATAAATTTTCTTCTTTTTATTTTTCATTGTTTATAAATACATTATTTTTATAATCTATAATTATATTTTAACATTTTTCTGTCTCCAAAAGAAAAGACGGCGATTACCGTACTGCCGTCTTTTAGTTCTTTTTGAATAGCTGACGATATTCTACTGGTTGTCCTTTTGCTTCCGCTCTCTTGATCCCCTCTCTCATTCCTTTAGATATTCCATAGTCTATATAAACAATGGTCGCCTCTGCAACTTCACCCCAAGAAAATCCTGCCATTATGCCAAGTTTCCTTTCGTCTGGGATATTATCGTCCAAGACATTTGGTTGGGTGTAGAGAAGGTGGCTTGCAAATGGTGATTCGCCCCTTAACAAACAATCATGCAGGCAAAGGCGGGCATAATGGATATTTCTCTCAACATCTCCAGCGTAAGGAGTTTCAACAATTACACGCTTCATCATGCACCTCCTGTGCTTTCAAAAATCTTTATACACACTAACAAGCAATGCCTGTTATGTCAAAAACTTACCCCACTCTGCCACTCACCATCTCTCTTAACCAGATTTTCAAAAAAATCTTTGACTTCTTGGAATTTTTTATTTGGCGGAGGGAGTGTGGAGAGAAAGCAAACTAATGGGATTCGCCTTCGGTCTTTTCCTCGCCGTCGCTCGTCAAAGCCTCAGGACCGGGCCTCGCGGTGTTTACTGCTGTAAACACATTCGCTCCGGCCGTTCGAATCCCACCTCAACATCGCACCAGTACACAATTACAACCAGCATTTATCGCTGGTTGTAATTGATATTGCGGAGGGAGTGGGATTCGAACCCACGAAACCCGTTAGGGTTACGGCTTTCCAAGCCGTTGCACTAGGCCGCTATGCGATCCCTCCATGATGTGAAATTAATTTTAAAAAACAAATTAGGAAAGTAAATCTCTGCACTAGGCCGCCCCCGCCACTGTCTTAAAATTAAATGTGAGCGGGATTGTTCCCATTTTTATACAAATTCAATTTTATGCTCAAAAATGCAATCCCTGTGGGGCTGTTTGTCCCCCCGCTGTGGCGAGGACAAACAGGGAATATGCGATCCCTCCCCTGCTTTCTTTAAATAGATTACAATAAAAAGCATATTTTTAAAAGCTTTTTTAATTCTCACCCTTTGTTCATTTTTATAATTAAAAGTGTTAATATAAGGATATGGAAAATACCTTAGATTTAAAAAAACAAAGTAATACAGTTAAAGACTCCGAAGATTCATCGGAAATAAAGATCACCAAAAAGGTTAGTGAGGACAATGACCCTGAAGAAAAACCCGCAAAAATAGACCCCCTAGCCCTCCAACAAATATCTTGGAGAGGTCCCACATCCTTAAATAAGGCTGATGAAAAATGGGTTTATTCTACTATGGCTGTAATGTATGTACTGGCTATTCTGTCTTGGGTTATATATGAAAGCATAATAACAACTGTCATGTTTGCACTACTGGGGATTTTAATATGGGCCCATTCCCGAAAAGAGCACCCCGAAGCAAACTTTAATGTTCACCCAGCCGGTATCAGTGTTGATAATAATCTTCATAGTTTTGAAGACATAAAATCATTTTGGATAGATTACAAACCTGAAGCTCCAAAGGAACTAAGCGTACAATTCAATAAATGGCACACGAATTATCTAAAAATACCAATTGAGAACCAAAACCCTTTACGCCTCCGCACATTATTGTTACAGTATGTCCCGGAAGAAAAACATGAGGACACAATAGTCGAGCTAGTTCAACAAAAACTAGGGCTATAGAAAATTTCTACTTCACTCTATGTCCCCGTAGCCCCGACGCAGAAAGGGGTCGGAGTCCCGACTATAAACGTCGGGACTCAATGGATACCTGCCCGCCAATCGCCTGACGGCTCAAGCCTAATGGCAGGCGGGGAGCGTGAGATTGTTCCCGATTTGTCCACGCAAAATGAAATGAGCGTGGATACAAATCGCCCTACAGGGATTGCATTTTAAAACATAAAATTGAATTTGTATAAAAATGGTAACAATCCCGCACAAAATTGATGTCTTGTCCTCGTAGCTCAGCTGGATAGAGCGTCAGCTTGCGGAGCTGAAGGTCGTAGGTTCGAATCCTACCGGGGACACAATATCAATTTTGTGCGGGGCGGAGCCAAAAAATTTGCCTTCGGCATGTTCTGCTCAAATTATTAAAGTCCTACCGTTTCTCATAAATTCAAAACAAGACAGGACTAAATTTGAGGATTAGAGTAAGGCAGTTTACTCTAATCGCCTCTCGGGCATACATAAATGAGCACTAAATAGCAATATAAAAATATGAAAGAATTTTTCAAAAAAAACCTAACCTTAATATTGGCATTTGCACTACCCGTTGGACTTATTATTACGGTTACAATAATTTCTTATTCTCCTCCCGCAACAACAGAATACGATTTTGTTTACTCTTATTGCACAGAGGGCATAAACAATTACCCATATTACTGCGAAGGGTATCTTGGGAAGATTTATTCTGTGGAAAACGATAAACTGTCCATCAATCCAGTTAACCCCAAGCAGGATAGTGACTACAACGGAGTACCTGACATTCAACAATATACTCCGCACATCTTTATTCACGATACAAAAAACAATGAAAGTAGAGAAATCTCGCTTGAAGAGGCACGCTCTCTAAAATTAAGCGGATTTCTAACTTCTCCTGACGGAGTTACTATCACAAGCGGTTATTATGACAGAGGTATTTTCCCTTTTTATAACGGCTCATCTTATGATTTTTATATTATAAAAGATAAAAAAAGAAGCAAGCTTAATTTGTTTAATCAAAACAACCTCTATAGAGAGAACTTCAACTTTATAGGATGGGTTTTGTCTAACCAAAAATAATTATGAACAAAGAAGAATTATTAAATGAACTTTCCTCAAAAATAAGTTCGGGTGAAATCAGCCGTGAAGAGATAGCGGACTTGTTTGGCTCTCGACCCGAACAAAGCTCAGCTAATGAAACCAAGGGAAATAGCCATTTTTCAATAACAAAAATTTTATATATTTTAGGTGCTGCAATAGTTCTCATAGGTATTGTGGCTTTTGTTTCACAAATTTGGCATAATGTTGGTTCTTTAGGAAGAATATCAGTCACTTTGGGAATGGGATTGATTACAACAGCTATAGGTTCGGTACTGCTAAAACAAAAACCAGGAGAATATATAGGTCCAATTTTTCATTTTATAGGAGGCATGCTAATCCCCGGCGGTTCAATGGTGACCCTTTACGAGCTTGATGTAGATTTTTCTTCAATATGGCCCATAGCAATTACATTTGGAGTTATTCTTCTATTCTACTTGCTGTTGAACAGAGTTCACAAGCACCCTCTTTTAACTTTTTTCTCAATAGCTAACGGCACAGCATTTGTTTACCTGTTGGTAGAAGCCATAACAAAAAATTCCTATATAGATCGCGAAAATCTATATGCCTATCTTACAATGGTAATAGGAGGGTCCTACATATTTCTTGCCTATTCATTTAGTAAAAACTGGAATAAATATTTGGTTGGTATTCTTTGTCTTGTGGGCAGCTTTGCTTTTTTGAGTTCTGCCTTCTCCAGAGTTCTAGATGCATCTAGTCGTCGAGGTATTGGTTTTCATCCTTGGGAGATCCTTTTCTTTTTCTTTGTATTTGGCGGTATGTTTTTATCAGTTAAAATGAAAAGCGGTTGGATCCTTGGCGTAAGCACCCTTTTCCTTATTGCCCACGTATCCTATATCACGAGTGAATATTTTGCAGATTCTTTGGGGTGGCCGATATCACTCGTTATTCTAGGTTTTGTATTTATAGGTCTTGGCTATGGCTCAGTCACCATAAACAAAAAATATATAAAGGGTAGCGCCTAACAACAAAAATAATTAAATACAAAAAACCATCTCGTAATTGCGAGGTGGTTTTTTATTTAGTCATACTTGAATCAAATTTAATTAAGAGCTAGGCTTTATTTAGATTATTAATATATTAATAAGGAGAATAGTAATGTTGGTTTTGATGTGCAGACCCAAGTATTTTGATGTTACTTACAGATCACAAACAAATATCGCAATGAATCCGGCCAGAAGACCCCAAAAGAACATAGCTTATGCTCAATGGGCTAAATTGCGCGAAGAATATATAAGAAACGGCATTAATGTCTTACTTATTGACCCTAGAGAACACCTAGTTGACATGGCATTTGCCGCCAATTCCTGCCTCCCACTGCCAAATGGCCACGTAATTTTAAGTAATTTTGTTCACAAAGAAAGATTGGGTGAAAAACATTTTTATAATGAATATTTCTCTGATATGTATGGGCACGGGAATGTTCACGAACTCTCTCATAAAGCCCACTTTGAAGGTCAGGGAGATGCCCTTTTTGTTGATGAAAGAACACTGTTTATCACATATGGCTTAAGAACAAACTATCGAGCAGTAAAAGAAATAAGATATTTACTTCAACAGATGAACACAGGCATTGAGGTTGTAGATCTTCCATTAAGAAACCTTGAAGACCACAAAGAAAATGAGTTTAGATTTTATCATGGTGATACATGTCTAATGCATTTTAGACAAAAAGGATTCTTCTTGGTGTATCCCGGCGCTTTTCAAATTGAAGCACTGCAAAAAATTAGAAAAAAAGACGCCATTGTTAAACTAACAAAAAATTGTGCTCTCCAATTCGCAGCAAATAGCTTAGTGCATAACAATACGGTCTTCATGCCGAATATTGACGAAGGTCAGGAAACTTACAAAGACCCCGATTCTCTTGATGGGGGAGATCTTAAAATTTTAATAAGAAGAATGGGTTATAAAATCTCAGAACACAATATGTCAGAATTTCTAAAGTCAGGCGGAGCAGTGAAATGCTTGACGCTTGAATTATTCAGCCGCTAATTGTTTAGCGGTTTTTTTATTGTTTAAATACTCAAAAACCAACTATCTATTCTCAAGTTCCCTGCCTGCGGCAGGCAATTTAATAACTTGAGAATAGATATAATTGTATTTTTTATGTATACGTTGAATCCTCAGATATTAAGATGCTAATATATTAAAATGACCAACTTAAATTCACCAATAGAAAATCTTTATTCTGTGGGACCCAAAAACCTAAAACGTTTTAATAATTTAGGCATTAAAACAATCAAAGACTTAGTATTCCATTTTCCTCATAGGTACGACGATTACAGCAAAGTAATACCCATTGATGATATCAATGAGGCGGGTCAAACAGTAACCATAACAGGCCGTATTGCTGACATGGAACTGGCAAGATCTTGGCGCAGGAGAATGACGATAATCAATGCTACAGTAAGAGATGAAAGCGGATTTATTCGCGTTGTTTGGTTTAATCAGCATTACATTGCTGACATGCTTAAACCCGGCACAGCAGTAAGCTTATCCGGAAAGGTATCCCTTGATAAAAAAGGCCTATACCTATCGTCACCTGCCTATGAACGAATTAGCGAATCAGACATAATAAAAATTAATGACCGCGATTCAAAAATTGATATCCAATTAGCTCACACGGGCCGCCTTGTTCCTGTTTATCATGAAACGGAGGGCATAACTTCAAAATATATTCGTTTCCTGCTCAAACCCATAATACCTTCAATAAAAAACATCCCCGATCCCCTGCCCCAGCAATTCTTGGAAAAGCACAACCTGCCTGAAATAAACCAAGCATTAAAGGCAGTTCATTTCCCAAATAATTTAGAAGATGCCGAAAAAGCAGTAAAGAGATTTGCCATAGAAGAACTGTTATTATTCCAATTAAGATCAATGCTTGATAAGCAAAAAATGAAATTAATGCCTGCGCCTAAAATAAAATTCGACGAAAAACTCACTGCAAAATTTGTGAAATCCCTGCCTTTTAAACTTACAAAAGATCAAAAGATATCAGCATATGAAATCCTAAAAGATTTAGAAAATCCACACCCCATGAACCGGCTTCTTAATGGTGATGTAGGATCAGGCAAGACAGTAGTGGCACTTATGGCAGCATATCAAACAGCAAGCGCAAAATATCAAACTGTTTTTATGGCACCAACAGAAGTTCTTGCAAAACAGCATTTCAACTCACTTAAAACACTCCTCAACGATTCAGAAATTAAAAAATCTAAATTAAAAATCGGATTGCTTACAGGCTCTGAAGCAAAACAATTTCCTGTTGATGAAACCGAAGAAGAAAAAATTAAAAAACCTCTGCTTAAAAAGAAAATAGAAAACGGAGAAATAGATATAATCATCGGCACTCATGCTGTAATACAAAAAGATGTTAAATTTAAAAAATTAGGACTTGTAATAGTAGACGAACAGCACAGATTCGGCATCAAACAACGCATGCAATTAGTTAAGAACAAAAAAATCGTACCGCACTTTTTGTCTATGACCGCTACCCCCATACCCCGCACCCTAACCCTTACTATTTATGGGGACTTAGATATTTCACTTATTAAAGAAAAGCCCGCCAATCGCAAACCAATAAAGACCCGCGTAATACCCCATTCAAAAAGACAAGATGCTTATAACTTCATAAAAAAACAAATCACCGAAGGTCGCCAGGCATTTGTAATTTGTCCAAGAATTACATCTTCTAATACAGACAAAGAACAGACATCAGCACAAACCATGTGGGCCGATGTCAAAGCAGTTGAGGAAGAATATGAAAAATTATCAAAAAAAATATTCCCTGATTTAAAAATAGCTATGCTACACGGTAAAATGCCCGCCATTAAAAAACGCAAAACTGTTGATGAAGGAAAATTAAGCAAAGAAGAAATAATGAACAAATTTAAAAAAAGGGAGTACGATATTTTGGTTTCAACATCGGTAATTGAGGTGGGCGTGGATATACCCAATGCCACAATCATGATGATAGAATCAGCAGAAAGATTTGGGCTAGCCCAGCTCCACCAGTTTAGAGGCAGAGTAGGCAGAGGAGAACATCAGTCTTACTGTTTGCTTTTCACTACTGACGACACAAAAACAACAGGCCGACGCCTTAAAGCCCTTGAAGCAACCGATGACGGTTTTAAACTTTCAGAAATGGATCTTAAAATACGAGGTCCCGGAGAACTAACGGGCATAAACCAATCCGGCATGCCGGATTTTGCCATGACATCATTTACAGATACAAAGCTCATCAAAACAATGCGTGATGAGGCGAAATTAATATTAAATAAAGACCCTGAGTTGACAAACTATCCCCTGCTAATGAACCGCCTTAAAGAAATACAAAAGGTAATACATTTTGAATAATTATTATGTCAAATTGAAGTTTTAAAATTTATAACTTAACATAAAATATATAACATGACACAAGAAAATTTTAATGAACAATCAAAAAGTGAAGGTGAAAATATGTCCAAATTAGAAGAATTCATGCAAGATACTGAATTTACCATAGAAATGATTGAAGAAAGCAATAAAATTCTTGAAGAAATTCTAGAAAAGCAACACAAGATAAAACAAAAGTGTATAGCCATTCTAGCATATGTAAAAAATATAGATTCACTGGTAAAATCTGATGTTTTTAACGATAGCAGTAAAATACAAGAAATAATTGATTACCTAATAGAAAGAGAAGATAAGGAATCTACTGAATTAAGCACCGCCATAGTCGAACTAATCGCCACAGGTGTTTTAAAAGTAAATATGAATATAAGTGATGCAGAAGAAGCAGTTCGTTCTCTAAGTGAAAAAATTCCAGAAGAACAAGATGAGCTAAACAAATTATTCGAAACCCTTGAATTAAAAACAACAGAAAAGAAACAGTAAGGCATTATAGAAAAATCAGCCGGCTTCACCAGTCGGCTTTTTTATGGTATTATGCGTTTTAGATAAGTGGTTATCTCGCACAAAGCGGAGGTGTGGCAGAACGGCAATGCACTGGTTTCGAAAACCAGCGCCCTAACGGGCTTGGAGGTTCGAGTCCTCCCACCTCCGCTTTGTGCAGGGCGAGTCCTATGCTCTCCGCCAATAATAAAATCAAAACAGACCTAAGGTCTGTTTTGATTTTATATTTTAAACCTTCATGCCTTTTAAAATTCTGATGCGATCTTCTATCGGCGGGTGCGTTGAAAATAAATGGACAAGCCAGTTCTTGCTTTGCTTACCTTTAAATGGATTTGAAATAAAAAGATGAGCAGTGCCCGAGTGAGCACGGCGCATAGGTTGCTGATCATGGGCTATTTTCTGAAGAGCATTTGCCAATCCATCAGGAAAACGAGTAAGCAAAGCACCTGAGGCATCGGCTAAATATTCTCTTTTTCTTGAAATTGAAAGACGTATTAAAGATGCAGCTAGTGGAGCAAAAATTATAACAACAAGACCGATAGCTAACGCCAAACCTCCGCCCTGCCTATCATCTCTGTCACCAAAGCCTCCAAAAAATGAAATCCTAAAGAAAATATCTGCCACAATAGCAATTACACCCGCCAAAACCACAGCAACTGTTGAAACAAGGATATCCTTATTTCCAATATGAGACAATTCATGAGCTAACACCCCTTCCAGTTCTTCGTTTTCCAACTTTTCTATAGCTCCTTTAGTTACAGCAACTGCTGAATGATTGGGATCTCGGCCTGTAGCAAAAGCGTTAATCTGTGGGGAATCTATAATATAAACCCCGGGTAATGGCAATCCGGCAGTTATGCATAAATTTTCTATCATGCGATAAAGATAAAGGTTTTCTTCACGCTTAACTTCCTTTGCCCCCGACATTGCAAGAGCAATCTTGTCTGATTTCCAGTAAGCAACAATGTTCATGGTAATTGCAATAAAAATGGCAATATAAAGTATCGCTCTTGTTTCCATAAAAATACCAATAGCCCAGCCAAGCCCAATTATTAAAACTAAAAAGACCGTAATCAAAAGCCATGTTTTACGAACATTTTCACTTTGGTGTGTATACAAATTTGCACTCATTTTATTTGCTTGCCTCCTTAATAAAACCCATAAAAATAGGGTGCGGACTAAGGGGGCGCGATTTAAGTTCCGGATGGAACTGAGTTGCCATAAAAAACCTATGCTTGTTTTTTGGTAATTCTATTATCTCAACTAAATTTTTATTAGGATTCACGCCAGATACCACAAGACCCGCTTTTTCAAGTTCGGGTAGATACTTATTATTAACTTCGTATCGATGGCGATGTCTTTCTGAGACCATATTAGTCCCGTAAAGTTTATTCGCTGTAGAATCATTTTTAATCTCACAAACATATCCGCCAAGACGCATTGTTGCGCCCATGTGTTTTTGACTAAGGTTCTGCAACTGTTCATCCATTATATTTACGACTGGAAATTTTGTTTTCTTATCAACCTCAATAGTATGTGCTTTTTTTATTCCCGATGCATTTCTTGCAAACTCAACAACAGCGAGTTGAAGACCATAACATAGCCCCAAAAAAGGAATGTTATTTTTTCGTGCATAATTTATAACTTTTATCTTTCCCTCTACTCCGCGAGAGCCAAATCCTCCAGGAACTATTATTCCTCCAAAATCTTTTAGTTCTGATAGTGCTCTTGGGTTTTTTTCATATTTTTCTGCATTAAGCCATGTTATTTCAGGTTTTTTACCATTTGCCCAAGAAGCATGCTTTACTGCTTCAATTACAGAAATATAAGAATCGGAAAGAATAAACTCCCCGCTTGAAAAATATTTGCCAACAATACCTATTTTAACCGATGACAAATTTTCATTCTTAATTTTTTTAACGAGTGCATTCCATTTTTTAAAATCTTTCTTTGTCTTTTTTAATCCAAATTTATTTAATATCCTTTCGCCCAGCTTGTCTTTTTCAAAATTTACGGGGACTTCATAAATGGAAGCCACATCAGGTGCAGATATTACATCGTGCTCATTAACATTGCAAAAAATTGATATTTTTCTTTTTCTTACATTATCAAGGGAAAGCGATGAGCGCGCAATGATTATATCAGGCTGAATTCCAGCAGTATTTAAAGTCCTGGCAGCATATTGGGTTGGTTTTGTTTTCATTTCACCTATTTTTTTAGGAACTGGTAAATAGCTAACCAAAATATTTAAAACCTCATTTGGTCTTTCAGTCTTTAGCATTC
>PCXQ01000006.1:92454-92851 GCA_002794035.1 Candidatus Yanofskybacteria bacterium CG10_big_fil_rev_8_21_14_0_10_36_16 | reverse complement strand
AGGACGATTTTAACCATGGTGTTGAGGTTCGGTTCCAAGATACTAAGCGGTTTTCGTTCGGTGTCGGGTGGAATAGATTTAATAGTTATCAAAAACCCCCACTTGAACTTGGTTGGGAAATTGCTGAATCAAGAGCTTACATGTCAGAAAAGCACGTAATGGTTCTTGGTGGCAAAGTTCCTCATCAATACCTTGCAAGAATTGTTGAGCAAGATAGCTCAAGTACCGACTCCCTTGTTGGCAGTGTTTATTACAATTGTCTTAAAAAAGGCAAGCTACGACCTTTTATTGGTGTAGGCTTCGGTGCTAATTTTGTAAAAGAAATTTTCAATCGCTCTATTCATGATGTTCCTGAAGATCAGGTTGAACTGGTCAGGCTTATGGGTATTGTCCCTAA
>PCXQ01000006.1:92128-92348 GCA_002794035.1 Candidatus Yanofskybacteria bacterium CG10_big_fil_rev_8_21_14_0_10_36_16 | reverse complement strand
TGGTGTTACATTTTAATCCGGTGTCTTAGTAGGCCTACAAAAAAATTGTAGGCCTTTTTTATTTGATTATATTTTCCTGTTTTTTAAAGCGCTGAAGGAACATGTGTCTAGGTTCAGATACATGATATTGACACTTTATAAAAAACAATGTATAAATATATATACAAGAAAGAGACAGGAAACTTTTTTAGGTTCCCATTTCGGTTTATATAACAATACT
>PCXQ01000006.1:91644-92044 GCA_002794035.1 Candidatus Yanofskybacteria bacterium CG10_big_fil_rev_8_21_14_0_10_36_16 | reverse complement strand
GTATTTCACAAATGGAAAAGGACGATTTTAACCATGGTGTTGAGGTTCGGTTCCAAGATACTAAGCGGTTTTCGTTCGGTGTCGGGTGGAATAGATGGGGTCACTTATCGGATTTTTCTCAAAAAAGTACTACTGTTTCTATTGAAGGAGTTGACGGGCATTATTTTAATCGTGTTTCTTCTGAATTAGAAGAAAGAAAGATTGCTAACATCAATTCATTTATTGGCAGTGTTTATTACAATTGCTTAAAAAAAGGTAAGCTTAGGCCCTTCATTGGTGTTGGTGTTGGTGTTAATTTTACAGAAGAAACCATGTCTACCCCCGGTTGGATAGATGCTTACTTGGCCAGTGGTTTCAGTGCTCTGAGTGAAAAAAATCAAAAGAACACATCGCCAATAGT
>PCXQ01000006.1:90342-91567 GCA_002794035.1 Candidatus Yanofskybacteria bacterium CG10_big_fil_rev_8_21_14_0_10_36_16 | reverse complement strand
CCGGTGTTGGTGTTACATTTTAATCCGGTGTCTTAACTTAGCCCCGCCAAGGCGGGGCTTTTTGTTGTTGATAAACCTTTTTATTTATTTGTTAAGTAGTTTATAATTAATAAATACAGGCAAGCGCTTATTTTCTGTGATTATTAGTAAACATGTCAGAACAACCGAGCGTAAAAGGAAAAACAATAGGAATAATAGCTGTACTCATAGGAGTATTGGTTTTGGTTTTCTTTGTTTTTACTCTAATAAAAAATGGACCTATACAATTTCAGGCACAAAAATATGAAATACCACGATTCGCTATTTTAAGTGAAAATGCGGAAATTATATCAGAAAAAGAAAGGGCGTATGCTGGATTTGAATTGGAAGAAGAACCAACAAGCGAAGATTTAGACGGAATTAAGTTTGAAGAAACTATTAGTTATTATCGTCAGCAATTGCCTAAAAATAACTGGAATATTGAGATTGACAAAACATCCGGGTCAGGTTTTGCCCATCAGTTTTACGCTCGTAATTCAAAAGATGGACTACACATATTTATAAAGAGAAATGTAAAGAATGGTTTTATAATAACTAAGGTTACTGTACAAAGAGCTAAATACGATCCTAAGTCCGCAGATCCTAATCGTGATTTTGAAGTACACATTACAGACCCCAAGGATATAGAACGGATATTTGGAACACCTCCGATAAATCCTTAATATTACCTTGTTGAAAAATTGAATGAATAAGCTATTAAAAATTTCTTCAGTATTTATCGTAGTCGTTTTGGCAGTCTTTATTTATTCTAATAGCTCCTATGCATTTCATGGAGGTGATTGTGCGACTGCATATCGAAATTTAGACACAAATGCTGTGTATGATCCTATAGTCTGTAATCGATTCGTATGTACTGTATTTCTGCGTCTTGCAGATGCCCCAATAACCAATTATTGTGAAGGTACAAATGTTTTTGAATGTACTTTTGGTACGGGTGAAGGTAATAAACTTATAAATGGTGATAGTTTTGAAGGTCAAGCTAGGTGTCCAAGTGGTGATCCTAGTGATCCTAATTGTAAATATGGCTACCAAATTGACCTTAAAGATATTAGAGCAGAAATATATGCTTGTGCACATAATTCGGGAGATCCAGAATATCATGTTGCAACTGATGTTGACTGTAATTATGGCTTAACGGATACTTGGTCATGCGGGACAGCTGCTAGTTGTTCACCAAGTACTCAAA
>PCXQ01000006.1:23022-90301 GCA_002794035.1 Candidatus Yanofskybacteria bacterium CG10_big_fil_rev_8_21_14_0_10_36_16 | reverse complement strand
TGGGAGATACGGTAACCATTGCAGGAAACGAATTTAAAACATTGGGTGGGTCATCTATTGATTGTGAATGGGATGCACCTGATGGCACGCCCAACTTTGATGCTAGTTGTACTGATTTTGATTTAAGATATACAACAAGTGGTCTTAAGACAGTTACATATACGGTTACAGATCTTGATAGTCATGGAACATCTGTGCACTCTGATGAATGCACAGTTAATGTTACCGGAACCCCTACCCCTACACCTACATCTACACCAACCCCTACCCCTACACCAACCCCCACAGCAACACCCCCACCTATTGATCCCCCAACCAATTTACAGGTCAACTGTGATGTCAGTGGAACCTCTGCTACATTTTCTTGGGATCCTGTCGTTGGTGCCGTTAAATATGCAATAAGAATTGATAATCAGACTAATCCTTTTCCACAACCAGGAGATGATGAAAATAATGATGTACTTACTACAAGCTATACTTTTAATGGTATTGTAGCGGATGATCTGTATAGTTGGTGGCTTCACAGTATAAATTCATCAGGTGTGTGGAGTGATTTTGCTGGTGGACCTTTTTTCATATGTACTACCCCTATAGTTTCTGTTGCTTGGAGTGGTAGCCCCCTAACAGGCATAGCTCCTCTTGATGTAGATTTTATTGCCGACGTAACTTACGATGGCAGTCCATCTGATAGCATAAATTATAGTGTGTGGTGGAATTGTAATGACCCAGGAAATAATGTTGGACTAGTTTCAGGTGTTTGCGGTGCTTTGCCGAATCCAGCGCTCGGTAGTTGTGCCTCTAATTCTGTTGGCTATAAATGTGAAGGCGTTTTAACCGACCCATTAAATGTACCAACTCATACATATTCTAGTGCTGGATCTTTTTGGGCCAAAGTTATTGTTGAAAGAGGAACTGCTGTTCCTGATGAAGATAGGATAAATATTGTTGCGACAAACAACCCTCCTTCTGTTACTGGTGTGACTATAATAGAACCAAGTTATTGTGAGACGGGACCCGGTGGAACTCGTGTTAGTTGGGTATTTAATGATGATCCCGGTGAAACACAATCATATTATCAAATTCAGGTAGATGATGATCCTGCCTTTGCTTCTCCTAATGCTGACAGTGGAAAAACGGCAGGTTCTATTAATTCTCAGTTTTTGTCTAATATATCCGGAGGAAACACTCTTAGCTACAATACGACTTATCACATAAGAATAAAAGTTTGGGATCAGGGTGATGTTCAATCCGCATGGTCTGCAACAAGCTCCTTTACTGTTCCTACACATCCTTATCCTGATGTTGATTTTAGTTATTCTCCTTTTGCGCCAGCAGTTAATCAGCTTATAGGTTTTAATGATGAATCTTCAGCTGCTGCCGGGTATAGCATTGTTACTTGGCTTTGGGATTTTGGCGATGGGAATACGTCACCAGATCAAAACCCAGAACATTCTTATCTTTCTGAAGGAATTTATAATATTTCTCTAACTGTTACTGATTCCGATGGACTTTTCTGCACAGAAATTCAAACCATAGGTGTGGGAGGAGTAGTTCCGTTCTGGAAAGAGGTAGCGCCAAAACCTTAAAAATAATATAAATATTAGAATAGTGACTTTAAAAAAGCGGTGCTTAACACCGCTTTTCTGTTTGATTATTGTCTATGATTGAGCTATTGTTTACCTAGGATATTTATTATGCGTTCTTTAAAAACAGGAGGTTTTTGTGAAAAAAAGACCCAAGAGCTTGTGTTTTATTATGCTTTTATATCTTTGTTTTGGCCAAATATCTTTTGGACAATATTTAAATAAGGGAGACCCCAGTTCTAAAACTGAATATTTAAATTATGACCAAAAAAAAGAATTTTTTGAAGTATATTTTTGTGTTCAATATTATCTAAGGCCATTTATTCCTCGCGAGAAATCTTTAACCTTGGTTGATCAAATGGGTACATTGAAAAGCTTAATAAGCTGTCTAGATGATTTTGTTAAGGATAATCCTAAAAGCAATTTTATTGCAGAGGTAGAATTAATGATGGCCGGATTTCATAGACAGCTTGGTATTGAGGATAAATTTGACCAGCAAAGTCCTTACTACTCGCCTTCCTTATATGACAAAAATTGGGAGAAAAAAACAAAAAAATACTTAAAAAATGTAATTAAAAATTATCCTCGTGATAAATATTTTGTTTTTGTTGAACCCAGACAAAAAGACGGCCTTATTTACAATAATCCTCATCAAACAAGTGAAATGACAGCTGCTGCAGCACTTTATTATATGGGAACATGGTTTGATAAAGACGATCCTCTTTGGTTGATAATAAAACAATATCCCACTAGTAGATACGCCAAGTATGCAGTTGAAAAATTGAAAGAAAGGAGAGAAAGATGACAAAAAAAATGTCTGGCATGGCTCATTTTGTTTTAATTTGTTTGTTTCTGTGTTCATGTGCAGCTAAAGACAACGCTGGTTCAACAGATGTTCCTCCTGCACCATCAAATAGCAACAAGGAAACACAAAAATCTGATCTTGATAATGTTCAGAAAAACAAAGTAAGTATTAGCTGTAAGGGTGAATATTTTAATTTTGATGAAATTGGAGCAAGAGATGTGGGTCAAGGGTTAAATTTTTATTCCATTGAGAAAGAAATTGCCCTAGGCAGTCAAATGGCTAAAGAGGTAGAAGAATATGCAAAAATTATAGATGATCCGGTTATTTCTGAATATGTTAATAGGGTTGGGCAAAACTTAGTTAGAAATTCAGACGCCAAGGTTCCATTTACTATAAAAATGATTGATAGTCCTGAAATTAATGCCTTTGCTTTACCGGGAGGCTTCTTTTTTATTAATTCAGGGTTAGTGTTGAATGTAGACAATGAATCTGAAATGGCTAGTGTAATGGCTCATGAAATTGCGCATGTAACTTCGCGTCATGGAGTTAAGCAGGCAACTCGTGGTCAGATAGCTAATTTGGCAAGTATACCCTTAATGATTATGACTGGTGGCGGATGGGCAGGTTATGCGATATATCAAGGTGCTAGTCTTGCTATTCCCATGACCTTTCTAAAGTTTTCAAGAAATTTTGAAACAGAGGCTGACTGGCTGGGACTGCAATATTTATGGGCTACCGGATATGATCCAAGTTCTATGGTAGATGTTTTTGAAAAATTGGCTGCTTTGGAAAAAAGGAAAAAAGGTACTTTAGCTAAGGTTTTTTCCAGTCACCCGCCCAATAGCAAACGTGCGGGAACCATACAAGATTTAATGCAGTGCTTACCAAATAAAGACCAGTATGTTTTAAATACCGCCGAGTTTAGATCGGTTAAAGATCGACTTGTCACATTAAATGAGGAGTTTAGGCGTAAAGACAAGGAATATGATGATAGTAGACCAAAACTTCGTAGAAAAAATGATGATGTTATAGAGCCTGAAAGCAAAGATGGCGGTGAAAAGGAAGAAGATAAACCCCCTGTTCTTAAACGTCCGGATAAGTTTCACTATATTAATTAAAAATCCCAAGTGGGGTTGCGCCCTTGCATTCAAGTATGAGTGTAAGGGCTTTATTTTATCTCCTTGTGTTTAGTGTAATTAAATTTTTAAAAACAGTTGCGACAACAATTGGACCAACACCTCCAGGCACTGGTGTGGCAAGATATGCTTTTTCTAGCGCTCTAGGGCTTACGTCTCCTACTATTTTTGCTTGCCCTGAGCTATTTGTCGAAGGGTTAAAACCAAAATCAATAAGTATTGCACCATCTTTTATCATTTCTGAATTTATTAAATCGGACTTTCCTACCCCCGATATTATAATATCAGCTTCAAGAGAATGTTCGGCTGCTTCTTTTTTTGGCGTGAACTCATCAATTGTTTGTACTTGAGCACCGCTTTTTGTCAGCCACGATGCAGTTGGTTTTCCTACAAGAATTCCGTGGCCAAATATCGCCACTTTTTTGTTTTTAAGTGATATTTTATAATTTTCAAAAATTTGTTTTATGGTTTCGACTGCCGGAGGCAAAACAATATAATTGCCTTTTAAAAATTCATTCTGAGCGTCGTTGGACAATACGTCAGGATCCTTTTCCTTTGGTATAAGATTGAGTATTTTTTGTGTTTCCAAATGGCTAGGTATGGGCAATTCAATAATAATTCCTGAATTATTATTATCATCAACTATTTTTTTAATTTCTTCTTCAAGTTTGTTTTGTTCAATATTTTCACTAAATTCATAAATCTCAAAACCTATCCCAGCTCTTTCAGCTGCTTTTTGTTTTACCTCAAGGAATTTTTTAGCATTACTTATATCGCCGACTAAAATTGCCGCCAATTTTAGCTTTTGGTTTGTTTTTGATTTTAAATTATCAAGAATATTATTTGCTATTTTTTTACCGTCAACTAATATCATTAATTATTTTTTGGTTAAAATAGTATAAATTTTCTGAGCTATTTTAACCATGTCTTTTTCGGTCATGCCCTGAGAGGTGACAGCTGAGGTTCCCAATCTAATTCCTGATGGATCCCAAGGTTTCCGTGGGTCAAAGGGTATCATATTTTTATTAACTATAATGTTTTTGCTTTCCAACAATTCCCCTGCCTGTTTTCCTGTTAAGCCAAGAAATGTAACATCAACAAGCATCAAATGATTATCGGTACCGCCTGTGATAACCTTTAGGCCCAAATTTTGCAGTTCGTCTGCTAATGTCTTAGCATTTTTTACTATTTGTTTTGCATATTTTTTAAAACTTGGTTTTAATGCTTCCTCAAACATTACTCCCATGGCAGCAATGGTGTGTAAATGCGGTCCACCTTGAAGACCCGGGAAAACAGATTTATCAATATTTTCCATTAGTTCTTTTTTAGCAATAATAAATGCACCTCTTGGCCCGCGAAGTGTTTTTTGTGTGGTTGAGGTAATAATATCAGCATGTGGGAATGGAGATGGGTGAACTTCTCCCGCAATAAGTCCTGCAATGTGAGAGATGTCTGCCATTAATAATGAATTTACGGATTTTGCTATTTCACCAAATTTTTCAAAATCAAGTATTCTAGGATATGCCGTTGCTCCGCATACTATTATGTCAGGATTAAAATCTTTTGCTATTTTTGAAACTTCCTCGTAATCAATCAATCCGTTTCTATCAACTCCATAGTGTTTGAAATTAAATAATTTACCAGTCCAACTAACTTGGTGCCCATGAGTTAAGTGCCCGCCATGCTCTAAAGACATTGCTAATATTTTAGATCCCGGCCCCACTGAGCCTAAATAGGCGGCAAGATTGGCACTGCTTCCTGAATACGGTTGAACATTAACATTCCACATTTGAGAAGATAGACCGAACACCTTGGTTGCCAATTCTTTGGTTTGGCTTTCAATTTCATCAACTATTTTATTGCCGAAATAATATCGTTTACCTGGGTATCCTTCAGCGTACTTATTGACCAAAGAGGATCCTAGAGCCTCCAAAACATTTTTAGATGCATAATTTTCAGACGCAATAAGATTTATTACTTTTTTTTGTCGAGACTCTTCTTTTTTAATTAGTTGTTTTATAGACATAATTTTGATTTAAAAATTAATTTTTAATTCCCAATATTTCCCATATCTTTTTTTCATCTATCGCTCCCTTTCTTAGTATTTTAGGCATAATAGTCGTTAAATCAAGTATGGTTGATGGTTTTAACTCAGGCAAGTCCCCTGCATCAATTATTAAATCTGGTTTCCATGTTCTGTACATCCAGAACATTTTTTTTACTCTATCAATTTTGCCTGATTCTTTAAGACCCGAAATATTGGCGGAAGTTGCAACTAGAGGGTAACCGAATTTTCCCAATAGTTTGTCTGTGAAATCAAAAGAAGGAATTCTTATAGCAATATTCGGTTGCTTTGAGGTTACAATATCCGGCACCAGTTCCTTTTTGGGTAGTATTATAGTGACAGGGCCTAACTCCCAAATTTTAGGAAGTTTGTCTTCTAATTTGGGGTGTACATATGCTAACTCTTTTACCCACTTCATATTCTTCGCAATTATAGGCAATGGTTTTGTTGCGTGACGTTCTTTTGTTTTAAATAATTTTTCTACCGCCTTCTCATTAATTGCATTTACTCCTAGCCCATAGACGGTATCTGTTGGGTAAATTATAACACCGCCCTTTTTAAGAACTTTTATAATATCATTTATTTTTGAAGAATAATCCTCTGCGAGGTTTATTTTTAACGTTTTCATTATTAAGGCCTAGTTGGTGTTTGCCTGATTTGTGGTTACGGTTTTTATGAATATGATGTTTGGGCACGTATTGAATAATATAAATTGATTTTGGGTATTTGTCAATTTTAGGTATTTATTATTTTTAAAATTAATCTTCCTAATTTTTTTGTATCATGCCTTATAAAACCTTTATTTGTTATTAAGTCTGATTTTATTAATCCTTTGGGTTTGAATCCTCGTGGCATTATTACAATTTCAGACCTTTGTTTTGAGTATTTTTGTAATCTTGTTCTGCCTGGTTTTTTGTTGTTGATCAATACGTAGTCCAAAACATTTTTACCTAAATAATTTTCTAAATTCTCTACAAAGTCTTTTCCAGTGTACTTATTTGTTTCTCCTTTTTTTGTCATTAAATTACAGATGTATATTTTTTTGGCTTTTGTTTTTCTTAGGGCATTCGACACCCCTGAAATTAAAAGATTAGGCAGAATACTGGTATAAAGATCTCCGGGACCAATTATGATAAAATCAGCCTCTAGTATTTTTTTTATAGCATCTGGGTTGGCCTTTCCTCTGGGTTTTGTGTAAATAGAGGTTATTTTTAGTTTGGGATTATGTTTTGGTATATCTATGTTGGTCTCTCCTTTTATTATTTTACCATTTTCAAGCTTTGCATATAGTCGGACATCGTCTAATGTTACTGGCACGACATTTCCTTTTACAGAAAGAATTTGAGAAGCCAACTTAACGCCGTTATAAAAATTGCCTGATGTTTTTTCAAGTGCTGCTAAAAAAATATTGCCAAAGTTGTGTCCCGCAAGACCTCCATTTGCAAATCGATGCTCGAACAATTTTCTTAGCTGGTTTTCAGCTGATGAAAGGGCCACTAAAGATCTTCGTATATCCCCCGGTGGCAACACCCCGTAATCATCACGAAGGCGTCCGGTTGAACCACCATCGTCACACATTGAAACTATCGCAGATAGTTCTAAGTTTTTATTTTTGAGAGAAGACAAAACAGTGTAAACGCCTGTTCCTCCGCCCATGACAGTAATCTTTTTAGTCATTTTTGTTTTTTAATATTTTTTCTGCCCTTTTTATATCTCTGGGATATCCTACAGGAATCCAAAGAGATGCTGGTTCAGCGATAACTTTGTGATCCCGTATTAATTGATTTATCATATCTGTTAGATAGTATTCACCAAGCGTTATATTTTTAGAACTTTTGTAGTTAAAAATCCTATGATCTAAAATTCCTATTCCTGTGAATATCAAATTGGACTTTGGTTTTTGAGGTTTTTCTTCAAAATCGATCACTCTGTTTTCATTGTCTGTAATAATAACTCCGAATTTTTCAGGATTTTTTGATTTGCTTACAACTAGTGCTAACTCATGCTTAATGACATTTTTTAATCCATCAGAACCATGAATGTCATCAGCAAATAGAACCAAAAATTTTTCTTTGCCCAGAAATGGTCTACATAATAAAAGGGCGTGAGCTGTCCCTGAAGTGTTTTTTTGAAAAATATATTTTATATTAATTCCATTGTGTTTATTTCCTAAAAATTCACGAATTTGATCTCCTCTATACCCTATTACTATAATAAGTTCGTCTATTGCTGGGGGCAAAGAATCTAATATGTGCTTTATTAAGGGTTTGCCCATAACTTTTATGAGAGGTTTGGGCACTTTTTCTGTTAGGGGTTGCATTCGAGTGCCTTTGCCTGCTGCTAGGATAATGGCTTTCATTCTACTGTAACTGATTTGGCTAAATTGCGGGGTTTGTCTACATCAAAACCTCGCAATACTCCAAAGTAGTATGCAAAAAGATGTAATGGTAAAACAGTTAGTATGGGCTCAAGCGGTTCTAGAGTTTTGGGAATATAAATAACATCATCAGCCAACTTTGTTATTTTTTTGTTGCCCTTTGTTGCTATAGCCAAAACCCTTCCGTTTCTAGCCTTTATTTCTTCAATATTTGATTCCATTTTTTCATAAACACTGTTGGTGGTAGCTATTGCCACAGAAGGAAAATTTTTATTTATCATTGCAATTGGTCCGTGTTTCATCTCGCCTGCTCCATATCCTTCAGCATGTACATATGAAATTTCTTTAAGTTTCAAAGCCCCTTCATATGCAATAGGCATATTGTATTTTCTGCCAAGATAAAGGAAGTTGTCAAATTTTGAATATTTACGTGCCATTTTTTTGATCAAAGGTGCTTGCTTTAAAATCTGACGCATTTTTTTTGGCAAAGACGAAAGCTCCATTATTATTTTCTTGCCTTCTGTTAGGGAAAGATTCCGCTGGCGACCTAAAAATAAAGCCAATAAAATCAAAACAGAAAGCTGAGAAACAAAAACTTTGGTTGATGCAACACCTATTTCAGGTCCTGCATGATTATATATGCCAGCGTGAGTTTGTCTGGCGATTGAAGATCCAACGACATTGACTATGCCTAAGGTTAAACAGTTTTTTCTTTCTGCTTCATAAAGCGCTGCTAAGGTATCGGCAGTTTCTCCTGACTGGCTTACTGCTAATATGGCAGAGTTGTTTTTAATAACCGGGTTTTTATATCTGAATTCAGAAGCATATTCTACCTTTGAGCTAACGCCGGATAATTCTTCTACTAGATATTCGCCAATTTGTCCGGCAAGATAAGCTGTTCCACATGCTGTTATTGTTAAGTGGTTAATCTTGCTTAGTTCATTTTTTATAGTTTCAATGCCACCAAGTTTTGCAGTGCCCTCTTTGTATATAAGGCGTCCATTTATTGCATTTTCTACCGCTTCAGGTTCTTCAAAAATTTCCTTAAGCATAAAATGAGGGAATCCGCTTTTTTGAATTGACTCTTCTTTTTCTTTCAATACTTCAATCTTTTTATTAATTGATTGGCCACTAATAGTTTCTATTTGATACCCTGTACCATTCAAAACGGCCATTTCTTTATCATTGAGATAAATAATTTCTCTGGTATGGGTCAATAAAGCTGTGGCATCAGACGCAGCAAAATACTGGCCGTTTTTTGTAATTCCTATAAGAAGTGGACTGGAATTTTTTACCGCTATTAATTTATCCGGTTCATCCGAGTTGATTATTGTTAAAGCATAAGTTCCCTTAATGTCAGACATGGCAAGTCTAACAGATTTTTTAAAATCAAAACCTTTTTTTGAATACTCCTCTATTAAGTGTGGAATCACTTCTGTGTCTGTTTCTGATTTAAATTTGTGGCCTTTGGCAATAAGCTGATTTTTTATATCCTTATAATTTTCGATAATGCCATTGTGTGCTACCCATATTTTGTTATCACAGGAATTATGGGGATGTGCATTTGTTAAGGTTGGTTTTCCATGTGTTGCCCATCTTGTATGGCCAATACCCACACCGCCTTCAATATTTTGTCTATATGATATTTTTTTTACGAGTTGCTCAATTTTGCCCACACTTTTTTGGACATAAAATTTTTTCGCATTTAATATCGCTATGCCTGCTGAATCATAACCGCGGTATTCCAAGCGCTTTAAACCGCCAATGAGTATTGGCATGGGATTTTTATTGCCTGCATAACCTATTATTCCACACATATTGATTAAAACTTATTTTAATACGTTAACATGCTATCACTTTTGTAAATAAAAAACAGCTTGTCTCTAGCTGTTCGGTGGTCTACTATTTGTTTATCCTTTGGTGAAAATATTTTGAGTAATCTTGTTTTTATTAAGGAATAAGAATGCTGCGACAATACCTAGTGCAAACATTGAGTAGGCGGCCATGCTTGTCATTAGCACGTGGTAGGCCTGGTACAGATAATTACCAAGAGGCATTGAAGATACGGAAAAATAATCTCCTCTGACATAGTCCCAAATTATTCTTATAGAAAATGGGGATAAGCTAACAGCAATTACGGCTAGTTTAGACATCCAATTTTGCATTTTTTTAAAATTGTGTAATTTTATCATAACATTTTTGGTAAAATCTGATGACGGATCTATATCATAAAAGCCAAAGGCTTTTTTATTACCGATGTGTGTTTTTATAATTTCATCCATTTTGTTGTCTTCTAAGTGAATTGCCATAACATTATATTGATAGAGCTAGCTCCTCCATCAAACCTTTGCTTTTTATAATATCAAACAAAGACATTCTTGCTCGGCGCAAACGGCTTTTAAGAGTGTTTTGGTTGATGTTAAGCATTTTAGATATTTGGGCGTATGAGAAATCATGGTAATAAAGAAGTTTTATTAGTAATTTTTCTTCTTCTTTTAATAAATTAACGCAATTCTTTATTTGCTTGCTTATGTTGTTTTGTTCGACAAGCTTTTCATAATTCGGTGAATCAGACATACTCGCTAAGCTGGCTAATATCTCGTGATCAACAGGTATAGCCCTGTTTTTGTTTTTACGGAAGAAATCAACGGCTGTATTTCGGGCAATATGAAAAAGCCAGCTTTTGAACTTGTCATGTTCCTTAAGTGTGTGCAATTTCTTGTACGCTTTAATAAATGTTTCTTGAGCTAAATCTTCAGCTTCAAAACGATTACCGGTAAAACGGTAATGAAAATTTATTATATCGCGCTGGTATTGAACCACAATTTGTTCAAAGTTATCAAGATTTTTTAGAGTTTCCTTCATTAATACAATTATATTCTTTGTACTTAATAAAACAACTGGGCAGTTTTGTAAGAAGGCCTGCCTAGACCCCCTTTGGTGAGAAAATTAGTTAGAGAATAGAATAAAGGGTTTAGGCAGGCTCTTAATAAGACGTTTTTTAGAGAAAAAGGTTTCATTTATTGGTGGCACAATTTACAATACAAAATTTATTAGTTTATTCGGCACAAATATGGCTTTTTTGTATTGTTGGTTTCCCATGTGTTTCCTTACATTTTCGCTTTTTAGTGCAAATTGTTTCACTGTTTCTTCTGGGGAATCTATGGGCAATTCTACCGTATCTCTAAGTTTTCCATTGATCTGTATTATAAATTCAACCGAATGTTCTTTAACAAGGTTTGAATTATATTTTGGCCATTTTTCAAGATGGATAGATTTTTTTCTGCCTAACAATTCATGCCAAATTTCATCTGCAAGATGAGGGGCAAAAGGAGCAATGATTTTGGCAAATAATTCATAATCCGTATTTGTTAATTGGTTTTCTGAAGCCTCAATTTCATTAAGAAGTTTCATTAACTCACTAACAGCAGTGTTGAATCTCATTTCCTCGATATCTTCTCCTACTTTTTTAATGGTTTTATGCAGTAATTGTTCCAATTTTTTATTGCTTTGGGTTTTGGAATTTGTCTTGGATTTTATATTTTGGATTTTGTGTTTAGTCTCGAAAAGGTTCCATACTCTGTTTAAAAATCTATAAACTCCATTTATTGCCCCAGGGCTCCAAGGACCTCCTTGGTCATATGGCCCCATAAAGGCTAGATATATTCTTACTGTGTCAGCTCCAAACTGTTTTACTAAATCATCGGGATCAATAACATTTCCTCTTGATTTAGACATTTTTTGGCTATCGGGCCCCAATATTATTCCATGGTTTCGTCTCGAGGCAAAAGGCTCATCAAAATCAATTAATTTTAATTCGTGCATTGCTTTGGTAAAGAACCTTGAATACAATAGGTGCATTGTGTTGTGTTCAGCTCCGCCAATGTACATATTAACTGGTAGCCATTTTTTAAGTTTGGAACCATCAAATGGTTTTGTTTTGTTTTGTGGATCAGAATAGCGCAAAAAATACCACGAAGAATCTACAAAGGTATCCATGGTGTCTGTTTCTCTTTCCGCTTCATTGCCACAATGAGGGCATGTTGTTTTTACCCATTTGGCAACTTTGGCTAAGGGTGATTTGCCATCATCTGTTGGTTTAAAATCATTCAATCTTGGCAGTTTTAGGGGTAGGTCTTTTTCTTTTACAGGCTTATATCCACAGTTTGGACAATAAATCATTGGTATTGGCACTCCCCAATATCTTTGACGAGAAATTATCCAATCATGTAGTTTATAATTGGTTTGCTTTTCGCCTTTTACATATTTTGTAATTTCCCACTTGGCTTTTTCAGAATCCATGCCATTAAATTTTCCTGAGTTTATTAAAATCCCATGCTTTGTATAAGCCGGGTTTTCAGAGTGCATTTTTTGTGCCCAAAGATCAATTTCTGCATGGGTCATGCCCTGATAGTTTAACTTGTTTTTATCAATCCATACAACTTCATGCATTTCTTTTTCTTCTTTGCTAATGTCAGATTGTGTGTTGTCAATTAACTCGAAAAGAACAGCTGTAGTAAATGAAACTCTATTTTCGTCTTTGTGGGCAGCAAAATACTCAGCCCTTGCTTGACCTTCAAGAACTTTAATTAATTTTAAATTGCAAAAACCCGTTTCTTCTTTTACTTCTCGTTTTGCTGCAGTCACAACATCTTCGCCTTCCTCTATCCCGCCCATCGGGAATGTTATCCAGTCAAATTTTGTCCATTTCAAAGCCAAATATTGTCCTGTATTAGGGTCCTTTACTATGGCGTGTACATTTTTTCTTTCTTTAGATTTTTTACCCTCTTTTGGCGGATTACGCTTATCGATTATATTAGGAACAACAACTTCCCTTATGGGCAGTCCTTGTTTTACTGCAAATTCAAAATCACGTTCATCGTGGGCAGGTACTGCCATAATGGCTCCTGTTCCGTAGTGACTTACTACATAATCTGCAATCCAAACCGGGATCTCTTCATTGTTTGCCGGGTTGACCGCCTTGATTCCTTTTAGTTCTACTCCTGTTTTGGTTCTGCTTTCCTTTATTTGTTGCTCTGTTTTTTGTTTTGATTTTTTAATATATTTATTAACCTCTTCCTTGTTTAGTATCTCTAAATTGTTGTTTTGGATTAATTTATGATCCGGTGACAATACTAAATAAGTTGCCCCAAACAAAGTATCTGGTCTTGTTGTAAAGACTTTTATCTTAAATATTTGTTTGTTTTCCTTGGATTTAGCAACTGAGGCGTGTTTTATTTTGAATTCTATTTCCGTTCCTTCTGATTTGCCAATCCAATTTTTTTGAGCCAATTTCGTAGCTTCTGGCCAGTCAACATTTTCTAGACTGTCTGTTAATTCTTTTGCATATTTTGTGGTTTTAAGCATCCATTGGATCATTTCTCTTTGTTGAACTTCTGTACCACATCTTTCACAAACATTTACAACTCCTTCTTTTTTCTTAGACTCAACAACTTGTTCATTTGCAAGAACTGTTTTACAACTTGGGCACCAGTTAACTAATGTGTTATCTCTGCGCACAAGCCCATTTTTATAAAATTGTATAAACAACCACTGAGTCCATTTGTAATAATCGGGGTGAGATGTTATTACTTTACGCGACCAATCAAAACTTGCCCCCATTGATTCAAGCTGTCCAGTCATGTATTTAATATTTTGATTTGTCCAATCTTCAGGTTGAAGGTCTCTTTTAATAGCGGCGTTTTCGGCTGGTAATCCAAATGAATCAAATCCTATGGGGTACATTACGTTTTTGCCTCTCATTCTCACATAACGTCCAAAAATATCTGGCACAGAAAAGGCATACCAGTGTCCTATGTGTAAGTTGCCAGAAGGATAAGGGAATTCTGTTAAAAGATAATAATTCTCTTTATCTTTTTTTGTGTCACGCGCAATATAAAGTTTGTCTTTAGACCATTTGCGTTGCCATTTTGATTCTATTTTGGAAGGATTGTATTTCATTTTATTCTAAACAATTTTTTTGTATTTTCTTTTGTTTGTTTTCCGACTTCTTCAATGCTTATCTTTTTAAGTTCAGATATTTTTTCAGCTACATGCTTAACCCACAAGGGCTCATTCCTTTTTCCTCTATTTGGTACTGGTGCTAGAAACGGTGCATCGGTTTCAATCAGGATTTTTTCAAGAGGGGTATTTATAACAGTATCATTATATTGATCTGTGAAGGTGATGATACCATTAAAGCCAATATAAAAACCCAAATCAACGAATTTCTTTGCTGTTTCCCAGTTGGCAGTCCAAGAATGTATTACTCCCCTAAATCTAGAATCAACAATTTTAAGCATGTCTTCATATGCTTCTCGGCAATGTATTATTAGGGGTAATCCATGTTTTTCATTCATGTCTAGGAATTGCATAAGAGTTATCCTTTGGTGTTCTCTTAGTGCTTCATCTTTAATATGGTAATAATCTAGGCCTATTTCTCCAAGTGCAACAACTTTTTTATTTCTCAACAATTCTTCAAATGGTTCAACATTTATACCTCCATCTACGTCTGTTGGGTGAACACCTACAGATGCCCATATTCCTTTGTGTTTTTCCGAAAGCTCAATAGCCTTTTTGGACATTTCCAAATCAGTACCGACACAAATCATCTCTACTTTATTATCTAAAGCACGTTTTATGACCTCGTCGCGATCTTTGTTGTATTGTGGGAACTGCGGATGGCAGTGTGAATCAATAATCATATATTTTTTAGTTAAGATTTTATTCTAGGAAACAAAGGTTCCAATTTATTAATTTCGAATTTATTGCCGACCCATTTTGTGTGGTCTTCTGTTGTTCCAAACATCTTGAATATCTTATCTGCTGTGTCTGGTATAAATGGTTTTAAAAACCATGCGGAATTCAATATGATGCCAAGAACAGTTGTTAAAGTTGTCATAATATTTTGGGCATCTGCATCTTTGTCCCAAGGTTTGCGAGTATCGATATATGAATTGGCATAACTAAGCAATTCCCAAACAGCGCTCAGGGCGTCATGTAATCTGAAATCATTGAGTGCAACTGCATATTTTTGAGATGTTTCTTGCACTTTTTTATGAGCGTCAATATCAACAAAATGATCTTTAAAATCCAACTCTCCACTCAGGCGTGTTTCTATTAACTTAGCTGTACGGCTGACAAGATTTCCCAAGTTATTTGCAAGATCTCCATTATATCTTTCTTCAAGTTTGGATTGTGAAAAATCACCGTCTTGAGTTGAGGGAATTTCCCGCAAAAGAAAATATCTGATTGGGTCTACGCCGTGCTTTCCAATTAAATCTATGGGACTTATAACATTCCCGATTGTTTTTGACATTTTTTCTCCTTCTACCGTAATAAAACCGTGGACAGCTATTGATTTTGGCAAATCAATGCCAGCTGACATTAGCATTGCTGGCCAAATGATAGCATGAAAACGAAGAATATCCTTGCCTATTACATGGGTGTTGGCTGGCCACCATTTTAGCCAGTCATCATTTCTTCCATACCCTATAGCAGAAAGGTAGTTTGTTAAGGCATCCGACCAAACATATATTGTATGATCCTTGTCGTTTGGCACGGGAATGCCCCACTTTAAATCTTTGCTTGGTCTTGAAAAACTGATATCTTCTGAATCTTTAAGCATTGAAAGTACTTCATTTTTTCTTGTTTCAGGAAATATTTTAACAACTCCATCTCGGTATGCTTTCTCAAGGTCTTTTTTGTATTTTGATAGTTTAAAAAAGTAATTTTCCTCTTTTATTTTTTCGGGTTTAGTTTTGTGATCGGGGCATTCGCCATCTTTTAGGTCAGATTTTTTCATAAAAGCTTCGTGTCCTACGCAATAAAGACCTTCATAAGTGTCTTTGTATAAATCCTCGTTTTCTTTGATAGCATTCCATATTTTATAAACTCCGGGCCAATGTTTTTCTTGATCAGTAGTCCGGATAAAATCATCATTTGAAATGTTTAATTTTTTTGTAAGTTCAACAAAACTGGCAGATATTTCATCTGTGAATTCTCGCGGAGTTTTACCTGCTTTATCTGCTGCCTTTACTATTTTTGCGCCATGCTCATCTGTACCGGTCAAAAAGAAAACTTCATCGCCGATTAAGCGATGATAACGAGCCAGAACATCAGCTTGAAGCTTCTCCAAAGCATGTCCAATATGAGGCTTTGAATTAACATAATCTATAGCAGTTGTAATATAAAATTTGTTTGGCATTGTTAAAAATATACCAAAAAAACCCCTAAAAATAAAGGTTTTTAATTATGGGGTATATAGTTTATTAAGTTACAATTACCACAAACTCCCCTCTTGTTTCTAGTTTGGTTAAAATGTCAGATGCTGTACCTCTGTAAATTGTTTCAAATTTTTTGGTTAATTCACGCGCGACAATTATGTGTTTCTCTTTTGTTCCTTCAAGTTCAGATAATTGGGTTAATGCTTTAAAAATTCTGTGACTAGATTCATAAAATACTGATGGACACTTTGATTCAGAAAGTTCTTTAAAGAATGTTTGACGGCCTTTTTTGTGAGGAGGATAACCAAGAAAAATAAATTTGTCAGCGTTAATTCCTGAAATACTCAGAGCTGTAATTGCAGCGTTGGGCCCCGGGATAGGAATGATTTTAATTTCAGGCCCTGATTCAATAATTTTGTTTACAAGGATTCCGCCGGGATCATTTATGCCAGGAGTGCCGGCATCTGAAACAAGGGCGACATTTTTACCTTTTTGTAGCTGTTCAACAATGTTATTAATTTTTTCAGAATCACTATGTTGGTGGAAGCTTTCAAGCGGAGTATTAATTCCATAGTGATCTAAGAGTTTTCTGGTAACTCTTGTGTCTTCAGCCAGTATTAAATCAACCCCTTTCAGGGTTTCAATGGCTCGAAATGTCATGTCTTTTAGATTTCCGATGGGAGTTGCGACTACGTACAAGTTCATTTGTTTTCAATTAGTTATTAAATATCAAGACGCTTCAGCTGTTGGCATTCCTTCTTTTTCTTCCGGTATTACTTTGTGTTCTCCTCTTCTTTGTGCCATATCTTCTATTATTTCAACTATTACAACCGTAACTGGGATTGCTAAAAAAAACCCTAGTATACCAGCTAATTTTCCTCCCATAAGCAGGGCAAGAATAACTGTAACAGGGTTTAGCCCCGTGGTTCTTCCAAGGATAAGCGGTGTTAAAATGTTGTTTTCAATTTGTTGGACTCCTATATAAAACAATCCTACCCACAGTGAAAATACCGGACCCTGTGTTAAAGCAAGAACAACAGCAGGAACCGCAGCTATTACAGGACCAACAAAAGGAACTAACTCAAGAATCATTGCTATTATACCAAGCAATAAAGCAAATTTTACTCCAAGAATAGAAAGACCAACAAATACTGTTAAGCCAACTGTAAGAGCCAAAAGGAGTTGTCCTTGAAGCCATCTTCCAACTTTTTTTTCCGATCTTTTAATGAGGCCTATAACATACTCTTCTTTTTTTTCAGGAAGTATTGATTCTATGAAGCTTATTATTCCGTTTTTGGTTACCGACAGATAAAAAGAAATTACTATTATTGCTAGAAATGAAAATATACCGCCAAAGATTCCAATCAAAAAACTAATGGTTGACTGAGATGAGACATGTAAAAATTGGGATAATGCATCAAGAAGATTTTGAATCTCGCTTACAAAATCAAAATATCCAGCAGCGCTTGATTGCTGGGCTTTTTCAAGAGCGCCTGATATTTTTTCAAAAAGTTGCGGCAGGGTTTCAGTTAATTGATTTAATTCAACCGAAATTATTGGCACAACAAGGGACATCAAAAAGGCAAAAAGTCCAAACAGTGCAATGTATAGCAATAATACACCCACTAGACGAGGTACCTTCTTTTTTTCAAGCCAATCAGCAAATGGGCTGACCCCAGAAGCAATAACAATTGAAAAAAGTAATATTAAAATAACGTCTTTTACAAAATAAAGGAAAGCAAAAAATAAGATTATTATGATAACCTTAAAAATTGAATAGGTAGATAATTCTAATGAGTGGTTATTGTTCACCTAAGTTAATATTACCATGAATTGAGTATTTTTTGTATTTCCTCCTCCTTATCTTGAACTGGCCCAATTACTGCGAGGTTTAATTTTTCAGGTTTAAAAATGTCTTGAGCAATTTTTTGTATATCATCAATCGTAACTTTTTCTATTTCTTTTAATTTTTCTTCTGGGGTTTTGATTTCTTTTCTAAGTAATTCTTGTTCAGCATAAAAAACAGCCATAGAATCCGAAGACTCAAGTCCTATAACTGTTTTGCCCTTTATGTATTCAATAGCTTTTTTGAGTTCTTTTTCGGGTATTTTTTCGTTTGCTATTTTTTTATACTCATCTAACACAACCTTTAATGCTTCAAGAAAACGACTATTGTCAGTTCCTGATTGAGTGCCGAAATAGCCGACATCTGTAAATGCATCAGCCCAACTTGCTACTGAATATGCCAACCCTCTTTTTTCTCTAACCTCGGTAAATAAGCGTGAACTCATGTTACCTCCCAAAATTACAGATAGCACCTCAGCTGTGTTCAAGTTGTGATCATCAAACATGTTGTAAGCACGACAGCCCAATATAAAGTTTGTTTGGTCGGTCTTCTTTTCCTTTGTTTTAAGTGCCGGTTTGTCTTGTTTTTCATGAGTTGGAAGGGCTGTTAATTTTTCATGTTCCCTTATGTTATTGAAACTTTTTTCAACCTTTTCTTTTACTTCATCAGGTGTAACGTTGCCAGATACAGCAACAATAGTATTGCCTGCAAAATAGTGGCTATTAAAATAATCTACAAATTGATGTCTTTGTATGTTGTTTATGTTTTCTTTTTCTCCTGCAATATTCCAGCCCAGTGGCTGATCGCCATAAAGAAGTCCTTCAAAAACATCATGGACATCTCGGCGAGGCATGTCAAAGTACATATTTATTTCTTCTATAATTACTCCTCTTTCTTTGTCTATTTCTTTTTCATCAAGTTTTGAATTTTGGAATATGTCTGATATTACATCAAGCGTTAGATCAAATTTTGAACTAGCTGCTTTTATGTAATAACCCGTGTACTCTTTTGATGTGAAGGCGTTATATTCAGCTCCAATTGAATCAAGCTCTTGGCTTATGTCTAATGCCCCGGGTCTTTTTTTTGTACCTTTGAACATCATATGTTCAAGAAAATGTGAAATCCCGTTAATGTCCTTTGTTTCATAGCGAGATCCAGTTCCAACCAAAACCAAGACGTTAACTGTCTTGGTGCTTTCCATTGGCACGGTTATTAATCGTAAGCCGTTGGAGTAAGTGTGGTAATGATAATGATTGTGATTTTGATTCATAGTTTGTGTTGTGCACTCCCAGAATAACATGAATGTTAGCTGTGAGCAATCATGCTTAATCTTTTAGTTTATTGCGCCTAATTCTTTTAATACCCTTTCAAAAACATTTATTGCAGCCAAGGCTTGGTTGTGGGTTAGTTCATAATCTGAATCATGAACTAATAGATTTCTTAGTTTGTGAGCATCCCACAGGTTTCCTATTTCAGGCAACTGATCATGTGATGTTGATTCTAGAATGTCTCCCATTGACCCAGTACCAAAACCTGCTTTCTTTAAGGTGTCATGAACAAGTTTGTCTCCCTCAACTACGGCAAATTTCCACTCGGCAACATTGAATGATTCGGCATGTTTCTTAATTTCTTTCCATCTTGCATCGTAGGCACTTTGAGCTGGCTGGGGTGGTGAGAGCTCGTCTTTGATGCCCTCTAGTGGCATACTACTTCCTGTTCCTTTTGATGACAATTGGCTTACTTTATAAAGTATATATCCCAGAATTAAAACAAATATAACTGTAAATATGTAAGAAATAAATCTTAAGGTAGATAAAAGCCCTACATAATCAAAATTTTGCACAAAATCAAAGGCCCGAGTTGCTATTTGAGCAATTGCTGGACCTAAGTTGGGTCCGACATTTTGTGCTGCATCAGTACTCGATGTGAAATTTAAATTATTAGCTTGAGCAATGGCCATTGTTTATTAATTAAACCGTCTGGTTTTTTATCCCTTCTTTTTCTAGTTGGTGACCTACCCTTAATAAGGTGTATTCATCAAAATGTCTGCCTATTATTTGAAATCCTACTGGTAGTTTATTCGTGATACCGCAAGGCACAGAAATAGCAGGTAATCCAGCAAGCTTAGAAGGACATGTAAATATATCTGCTAAATACATAGATAGAGGATCCTCTGATTTTTCTCCTAGTTTAAATGCGGGAGTGGGCATTGTTGGACCAACAATAATGTCAAAATCTTCAAAAACCTTATCAAAATCATGTCTTATAACAGTTCGCACCTTTTGTGCTTTTTTGTAATAGGCATCGTAATAACCAGAAGATAACGCATAGGTTCCAAGCATTATCCTTCTTTTGATTTCCGGACCAAATCCTTTTTCTTTTGATTTTGCATAAACATCGAATAAATTGTCAGCTTTTTCAGATAAGCCGTATCTTATGCCATCAAGCCTTGCTAAGTTAGCAGAAACCTCGGAAGGTACAATAATATAATAAACAGCTATGGAATATTTTAAGTGAGGCATAGAAACTTGATCCACGTGAACACCAAGCGATTCAAGCTTTGCTATGGTTTTTAATACTAATTGTTTTACGTTTTCTTCTAATCCTTCCCCCATAAATTCTTTTGGTACTGCGGCACGTAATCCTTTTAGTGGCTTGTCTAAGTTTTTGGTAAAGTCAGGCACTTCTTTTTTTGCTGAAGTTGCATCCATCTCGTCATGTCCTGATATGGCATTTAAAATCAGAGCTGCATCTTCTACATTTTTTGTAAGAGGCCCTATCTGGTCTAAACTTGATGCCATAGCTATTAAACCATGGCGCGATACTCTGCCATATGTTGGGTTTAATCCTACAATCCCACAAAACGATGCTGGGCACCTGATTGATCCTCCTGTGTCTGAGCCCAAAGCAAAAACAGCAAGGTCAGCAGCTACAGCAGCAGCTGAACCGCTTGATGAACCACCGGGCACTCTAGATAAGTCATGAGGATTTTTTGTTGGACCAAAAGCTGAACTTTCTCCAGATGCACCCATTGCGGAATCATCCATGTTCGTTTTTCCTAAAAATTGAACACCTGATTTTTTTAGTTTTGATATAACACCTGCGTCATATGTTGCAGTGTAATTTTCTAGGATTTTAGATGCTGCGGTACATTTTTCACCTTCAATTAAAATATTGTCCTTGATTGCTGAGGGTATGCCTGAAAGAACTGAAGGACGTGAGCCTTCAATTTGAGGGTCTTTAAACACAGAAAGATAAGCGTTTAGTTCCTTATTCTTTTTGTTTATCTTGTCATGGTAATGTTTAAAAATTTCTTCTGCACTAAATTCTCCTTTCTCAAGGCTTTCGTGAATTGATTTAATTGTGTTTTCTTTTGTCATTTATCTTTATTAAATACGGATTTAACCTTAATGAAACCATCTTTTGTTTCAGGAGCTTCTTTTAATAATTTATCCGTATTTTCAGCGGGTTCATGACTTAATTTATCATCTTCTCTTAAAATATTAATAAGTTCGTGATGGGGGTTAATGTCCGCTTGGACTTTGCTAGTATCAACTTCTTGAAGCTGATCAATATATTCCAAAACCGAACCAAGCTCTTTGGCCATTTTTTCTTTTTCTTTGTCTGTTAAATCGATTCGAGCAAGATTTGCAATATTTGTTACTTCAATTTTAGTTATTTTTGACATAAGTTATATTCATAAATTAACACAAAATATTAAAAAAACCTAAGTTTTATCATGATTATTATTATGTTTTTTACTTTAACAATTTTATGAATTCTTCCTCGCTTATTATTTTGATGCCTAATTTTTGAGCTTTGTCATACTTTGAACCAGGGCTTTCACCTGTTACAAGGTAATCTGTTGCTTTTGAAACAGATGATGATGTGTTGCCTCCATTTTCTCGTGCTAGTTCCTCAGCATCTTCTCGAGTTATTGACTCTAGCGTTCCCGTGAAAACAAATGTGAGATCTTTTAGTTTAGAAGATTTTTGTGATGTTTTTTGTTCTAGTGCTTTAACTCCAGATTCTTTAAATTTATTGAGCAAGTTTTTGTGGTAAGGATCAGTGAACCAGTTGTCTATGCTTTTGGCGACTACATTGCCGATGTCCTTTATTTTTTCCAGTTCTTCAAAGTTGGCTTTAGATAATTTTTCTAATGTTCCATATTTTCTTGCAAGATCCAGCGCTGTTTCAGAACCAACATTTGGAATACCTAGTGCATATATAAAACGATCAAGCGGTATTTTTTTTCTGTCTTGTATTGCGTTTATGGTATTCTCGGCAGATTTTTCAGCAAAACGTTCAAGGTTTAAGAGATCTTCTTTTTTTAAATTGTATAAATCAGCGGAATCTTTAATTAGTCCCGCATCTAATAGTTGATCTATGATTTTAGGTCCCAATCCTTCGATATCTAATGCTCCTCTTGATACAAAATGATACATGCCCCTTCTTTTTATTGCAGGGCAATTTTTATTTACACATTTGTGGGCGGCTTCACCTTTTGCGCGTTCAGTTTTGTTGCCACAAATTGGGCATTGCTCGGGGAATCTAAACGTTTTTTCTTTGCCTGTTCTTAGGTCCTTAATGACTTCTAATATGTCTGGTATAACGTCTCCTGCTCTGCCTACTACTACTGTATCGCCTATTTTTATGCCAAGACGATCTATTTCATCCTCGTTATGTAAAGTAGCTCTGCTTACGGTTGTACCTCCAATTTCAACTGGTTCAAGTATTGCCACAGGGGTTAGTGTTCCAGTTCTGCCTACGCTTATTATGATGTCTTTAACCTTTGTAGTTCCGTGCTCAGGCGAAAACTTATAAGCAATTGCGGCGCGAGGTGATTTTCCAACAACTCCTAATTTTTCAAATAATTTATTATCGTTTATTTGAACAACTACACCATCTATTTGATAGGGTAATTTTTCTTTTTGTTTTTCCCATTGATCTCTAAATGTTTGGACTTCTTTTAAGTTTTTGCAGAATTTGTTGTTGGGGTTTGTTGGGAAGCCCATATTTTTTAAAATATCATGTTTGTCTTCGTGGGTTTTTTGACCAAAATCTGTTATTAAATCATAAGCAAAGAAATCTAGATTTCTTTCGGCTGTAATCTTAGAGTTTAGCTGTCGAACAGAGCCCGCAGCAAGGTTTCTTGGATTGGCATATGTTTTTTTAACTTCCTTTTCGTATTTTTTGTTTATTTTTTCAAAATCTTTCTTATTAATAAAGACCTCTCCTCTAACCACCACCTCTTTGTTGTTGGGGTCTGCTATCAAAGACAAAGGAATTGATTCTATTGTTTTTAAATTTTGAGTCACATTTTCACCTACCAATCCGTCTCCTCTTGTTGAACCAACTTCTAATTTGCCATCTTTATAAACCAACTCAATTGCAAGCCCATCAAGTTTTAATTCGCAATAATACCCACCTAGTTTTTGCTCTGCAAAATTTGAGCGGGCATGTCCATCTTTTGGGATTTCTACGTTTAAGACCCTTGCAATTCTATCCTGCCAATCTTCCATGTCGTTTTGATTAAAAGCATCATTAAATGACAACATGGGGCGAGGGTGTTTAAATTTTTCAAATTTATCAAGCGGTTTTCCTCCTACTCTTTGGCTGGGAGAATCAGGAGTAATTAAATCAGGATATTGTTGTTCCAAATCAAAAAGTTCCTTTTTTAAGGAGTCCTCAACCTGTTCTTCCGCCAACGGTTTGTCTAGAGTTAATCTGCTATAACGGTATTTTTTAATAAGTTTTTTAAGCTGTTCTATTCTTTCTTTTGCCTCTTGTTTTGTTGGGTTTTTGTCGTTCATTAATATAATTTAACCACTTCTAATTGATATTTTCAATTAAAAAACGCACTAAAAATGGCGTTTTTTAATACATAAAATAAAAACTATTCAATGTTAAAAACTTATTTCAAAAGCCCTGTTTACTCCTCTAAAGGTTCCAGAGGAGCCTACTGATATAAGAGGTTCTGTTGTACAATCTGGTGGATTGAGGGTAAATTCAGAATCGTTTTGAAAGACTGGTAGAGTAAAACCATTATATATAATTTCAATTATATCAGGAGTCAAATCTTTGGCATATATTCTTACATCATCGATTGTTCCATTAAAATCAGCTGTGGGGTTTATAACTCCTCCTGATATTGCCACTGCAGATCCTACCAGAAAACCATAAGTTGGTTCGGTTGTAGATAGGGTCGCTAATCCTGTACCCTGTGTTTGATTATCAACCACCAACCTCATATTACCCGATCCATCTATGGTTCCGACTAAAAGATGCCAATTGTTATCATTAACAAAGGTTGTCCCTGTAAGTGTTGTAAGGCTTGAGGCGCTCCACCTGTATGTAAATTCGGCCCTACCGCCTCTTATGGCAAGCATCATTCCGGCATCTGTAGAACCTTGTTGCATGATCAGTCCTTCTGTTGAGAGTGTTTTTATCCAAGCGGTAAAACTTAGAGGGTTGTTGGCGAGTGATGTCGGCCTCCCGGTGCTTCCGTTTTCGTGTAGTATATAATCCCCAGCTCCGTCAAATTGGAGCGCATTGCCTGAAAAACCTATGGTCCAAATTCTGTTTCCAAAAATATTGCCGTCATTGCTACTTGTTGTTGAGTCATAAACTTTATTACCGTTACCCTCATTAAATTTCCAATACAATCTGCTTCCTGTGAGTATTGCTTTTCTAACATATAAACAATATTCAATCCCTGTATCCGCGGCGTATAGAGCATTTACCGAATTTTTAACATCAAATGAGGTTTTTATTCTCGGTAAGAATGTTGCAATTAGAGCTATCATAACAGTGATCATTGCTGTAACAAAAACTATGGTTAGCAATAAGGCAATTCCAGAATTGTTTTTATAATATTTCATTAGCTTTGTAATAATCTTTGAGATACTGTTGTTTGTACTTTTATTTCGACAGTTTCATTTGGACCCACGCTTTTTACTGTTGCTAAAATTGTTATTCGGGGCTGCAAGCCATCACCAGCTTCAAGTCCTGAATGGTAAAATTCTAGTTTTGTAAACTCAATATTGTCTGAACTTAATATGGTGTCTTTACCATTAACGTTCCTGTGTATTTGATTATTAGAAATTGAATATACGATGTCGCCATTTACAGGGTGAATTATGCAAAGCACTAATGCTGGCTGATCGTCTGGGCAGTCAGGATCACCCGTTCTATTTTGGATTTCAGCTACCCTGATTTCTCTGCTTATAACTTCCATAACAAACAGAGCATCTTCTTGTACTATCTTTATATTATCGGCACGCCTTTCTGTTCTTAGAGATTGCACAAACGACCCCGTAACAACAACAAGAGCAATGGTAAATATTGTGCCCGCAGTTAACATTTCAAATACGGTAAACCCCGCCCTTGAATAAGGAAAATCATTGTTAAACAATGTCTTTATTAATTTAAATTTCATATTTTAATTAAACGAATAGTAGAAACGAGCTGTTCAAGAGTGGGGTAAACCTTGCTCTTGAGGAGAGTGAAAAAGTACTATTAAATAATTGTTTTGTTGGTTTTAATTGCATTAGTTTTTTAAAAATTGATTAACAAAAATTAGTCATTGTTTACTTCCAATTAAATGCATGCCACTCCGTGTTTATTTGTTTTGCATTTCCATCATCAGACCATTCTATTCTTACTGTAACCCTTTTTTCTATATCTGGAACAACAGTTTCAACTATTACTTTTCTATAAAAACCAGAATTTCCACCAACTATTCCTCCATCAGAGTATCCATACAATCCAGTCGAATCATCAATTAGTAATTGTGGATTTCCGTTTAGAGACATGAGTTCAAGTGAGTCCCATTGAATACGGTATTCACCGTCACTTACGGCACCTAGAATACTTCCAAAAGACCCGAATTCTCTTCCTTGAATCCAGTCTTCGTGTCTCAGATTGTTCATTAGTTCTACACCTTCTTGGGCCAAAAATGCTGCAACAAAATTATTTTTTACAGTAGTGGCACTGGATATGCTTAAAGATAAAATAAACAGAAGTGCAGACATAAAAATACCCAAAATTACGGTTGATATTGCAACTTCAACCAGAGTAAACCCCGCCCTTGAATAAGGAAAATCATTGTTAAACAATGTCTTTATTAATTTAAATTTCATATTTTAATTAAACGAATAGTAGAAACAAGCTGTTCAAGAGTGGGGTAAAACCACCACTATCTTCCAGTGGTTTCAGATTGTATGAATTAAGCCTTTTTTTATGAAGATAAAGCATTAAGGTACTATTTCTACTTTTCCACTTACATAAACTTTAACAATTGTGCAAGGTGATTGAGCGCAAGTGTTTTCACTCTTTTTTATTATTTTTATTTCCTCGGGCTGGGCGTTGATGTTGTGCGTGTTTTGGAAGTATACTATTGGGTCAGGTGGTTTAAAAAATATGTCTTTAAAATTGTTTTGAAATTTAAGATTTGAGTTAATTATTTGTTTAACCTCAATTATTTTGTCTATACCAGCTTGATAATTTTTTGGTTTGGACTGACATGTTATACCACCAGATAGTCCGGCATATAAAATATAAGTATTGCTATTTTGTTTTAGCATGCCATAGCCGCATGTTGTTTCGCCATCATAAGAGGTTGTAGAAAGAGCCAATGATTGGATTCTTCTAATGTCAGTTGCTATTACTTTCGCAGCCCTTATCCTCGATACTTGATTAGATGTATCACTTCTAAAGGTCAAAATTAAAACCGTTGATAAAATGGATAAAATAGTAGTAACAAGCAATACTTCAATCAAACTAAAACCCGAATTAGAATTCCCGAAATATTTCCTACTGGAAATAAAAGATAAGGCAGGTTGTTTTATTTTTGATAATTTGCCTAACATAATTTATAAATTTAAATTAGTCCCCAAAAGCAATCAGAAATCTCACTTCAAGGCAAACCCGCTCTTTAAAAAGGAGGAATATTTTTAAATGAAATTTTGTTAACACCGAGCTTCATCAATTTGGCAACTTGTGGGCGAAGGTTATTAGCAACATTTCCTTTTTTAAAAACGGGGCAAGCCATCGATTGATAGAGTTCTATGTTGTCTTTATATAAATAAGAAATTAAATTTAAGTGTATTTTTTCTTTGTCTTGATAAGATTTTAAAATAATTTTATTCGTATTTTAAAACAATTAAATCCCCCGTTTCTATTAATAAAGACAAAGCATCAAATCCTTGTTCAATGAGGTTGTTGTTGATGTAGACATACCATTTTTTTCCAAAGGGGTCGCTTTCAATTTCATCTATGGAAGAAATTGCTACGGGCTCTTTGTTGGAGTTGGCATGATATAAAATATTAAAACCTCCCCCATTTTTTGCTGCAAGAATTGCTTCAAATACATCCATGTTGTCTGTTACGGGTCCTTCAAACATTCTTTGTCTGCCGTTCCCATAATCGATGATTAGTGCCGAAGTTTTTGAGGATGAAATTGGGGAACTAAGATTGAACCGATTTTCTATTAGGTTTTTTAAGTTATTAAAATTTAAGTATATTAAAGAAGCAATTAACAATATTAAAGATGAGATAAATAAAACCTTTTGATTTTTTGTTTGATACTCCATTTGTTATAAAACTATACTGTTGTGAACGCTCTTAGTATTAAAAAATTAACATAGGATATAATTTGATTATAGAAAAATATGTATGTTAGGACAGACAATCCTATAAATGTTCCGAATGGCACTTTTGTCTTTAGGTCTGCCTGTTTGAAAAAAATTAGAAACAAGCCAACAATTAAGCCGATAAACATTGCCATGTAAAATATTATTATACCACCTTTTAAGCCAAAAATTATACCCAGCACAGACATTAACTTTACATCACCAAACCCCAGAGCCCTGCCCTTGGATAAAAACCATAGCAGAAATAAAGCGCCGCCTATTACTAGACTTCCTAAGAGTCTGTTTTGGATAGTTAGAGAGGATTGGACATAGTCCGGAGATATTCCCAGAATTTGCGTTGTTAAGTAATAAGCTCCGAAAGCAACAAGAAGAGATAATACCAGTGAGTCAGGGAGTATGAAGTGTTTTAAGTCTATAACAAATAGTAATAATGTTATTTCAATTATTGCAATATAAAAAAGCCAATAAGTTAAATCGGGTATTGATAAGAAAGGGCTGTATAGAAACATTGATGTTCCAACAAAAATCAGCCCTGAAATAGTTTCAATGACAGGATATTGAATGCTTATTTTTTCTTTGCAAAACAAGCATTTTCCTCGTTGAAAGACATAACTAAAAACCGGAAAAAGACCGTACCACGGTATCACTTTATAACATTTCGGGCAGGATGACCTGCCCGAAATGAAATCTTTGCCTATCGGTATTCTATAAATGAGAACATTTAGGAAGCTTCCTATTACTGTACCGATTATGAATAAGATAATACTGTTTTGTATCACACTAACTAAGAGTATTTTACAGAATTCCTTGGTCGTATATGCAATCTCCAGGGGTGGCGTCGTCACAGTTGGCAGTAACATCATCCAAACCACCCTCTACTGTTGCTCCTGCTCCAGCAGCTGGCCAAGGGTTACCATTAACACCTGCACCTGTTGAGTCAATGTCAGCATCAGAACCTAATGCAGGGGCCCATTGCTCAAGCTGTGACCATACCTGGAATCTTATAGGATCTGAAGCAACACCATCGGGGTGGTAAGCATAACCGTAACAGTTAACAGTACCAACTGCAGTTCCATCATACCTAGGATTGCCACCTGCATCTGTGTTGCAACCACCAGCAGCAAGAGGATCTTGTGGTAATTGTCCTATGTATTTAGGAACAATGTCGCTATACAAGTCCATTGTTGCTGGATATTGGGCTGCGTTGTCGTCGAACCACAATTCAAGAGCGGTTCTAACTTGGTTAACATCGGCAATTCTTTTAACGTCTCTAGCCTTACCTCTGGCAACAGCCAATTGAAGCAATAACAATGTTGCCAAAATACCAATGATGGCTATAACAACCAATAACTCGACCAACGTAAAACCTTTGGGGCCCTTTCTGTCTGGGCTTATAACGAAAAGGTTTTTTATACTATTTAAAATCGACACGATGAATTGGTATTTGACAATTAACATTGGACAATTGACGGATACATCCGACTATTATCTAACGAACTGTCAAACAAAATTTAAGCTGTAATTAATATTATAGCTATTTAATTTAATTATATTTTATATCATAGGTTACTAGCAAGAATGTTATCAACATTAATATCAAACATAAAATATTAAAAAAGTAAAAATTAACTTTAATTTGATCCAACCAAGCTGTATATAGGCAAAAGTATACCCGAAACCAAAAATGCTACACCTATACCTAGAATCATAATCATTACAGGTTCAAGAAGTTGAGATAAACTGTTTATGCTGTTTTCGGTTTCTTTTTTGTAAAAATTAAATATGTTTTCAAGCATAAAATCAGTTCTTCCAGTTTTTTCTCCAATGGATAACATTGATGTAACTAATGTCGGAAATTCATTGGGGTATTTTTGGAATACCTCAGACATTGTTCCTCCTGTTTTTATGCTTTCATGAGCCTCCATTATAGATTCCTTGTAAATCGAATTTCCGACAACATCTCCTGTTACCTGTAACGATCTTAATATTGGTACTCCTGCTTTAATTAGTGTTGATAAGGTTTCTGCGAAACGTGAGATATAAAAGCTTTTTATTATGCTTCCGAGTCTTGGAATTGAAATTTTAAATCCATCAAACCAAACCTTGCCCCCTGGTGTTTTTAAATAACTAAAAAGGCCCATTCCAGCCATTATTGCTCCTAAGGCGATTAGTAATATGTATTTATTAAAAAATTCTGTTGTGAATATTATAACCCTGGTAGTAAAGGGAATTTCTTTAACCCCTGCATCACTGATAATGGCCAATAGTTGCGGTAAAACCCATATCATCATTATTATCATTACAATAACAAGGGCAATAAGAACAAAAACAGGATATGCCATTGCTCCTCGAATGGTTGAGCTGATACCTTCCTTTCTTTCAAGGTAATCCGCTAGATAATTAAGGGTTTCATTAAGTTTGCCTGAAACTTCACCTGCTTTTACCAAGCTGATGTAAAAATCAGAAAAAATATCACCAAATTCAGATAAGGCAGCCGATAATGCTGCGCCTCCTTCGACAGATGCAGCTACGGCATTTATTATTTTTTTAAATGATTCTTTTTCTGTTTGCCTTGCTATTGTTTTTATGCCTTCAACTAAGGGTACATCAGCTCCTAGTAGAGTAGCTAGCTGCCTCGTGAATATAACGATGTCTTTGGTATTTGCCTGCTCAAATAGAGATGAAATGTCTATGCTGAATATATTCTTTTGTGCTTCTTCAAGGCTTAATATTACAAAATTTCTTTCATGCAAAAAATTAACGGCGTCATTTTCTGACGGTGCGTCTATTTTCCCTTCAACTGTTTCACCAGCTGGATTTTTTGCTTGGTAAATAAACTCTGCCATTTATAAACTTAGAAACTATTTATAAGTTTTAATAGTTTTTCATTAATTCTTTTAATTCTTCTGGGTTTAATGAGAAGAATTCTGCCTGTTCTTTTGATACTTCCTTATTCTTTACAAGATTCGCAAGATATCTGTTCAAAGATATCATTCCGCTCTCAAAACTCGTATCTATTACAAGGTTTAACTGTTGGAATTTTCTTTCTCTTATCAAAGTTCTTACTGCAGAATTTGCTATTAAAACTTCTACTGCCGGGATCTGACCTCCTTTGATCCTAGGTATTAATCTTTGAGAAACAATTCCTGAGATAGTATTTGCTAACTGTGCTATTACCTGTGCTTGTTGTGAGGGCGGAAAAGTATCAACAATTCTTTGAATTGTTTGAGCTGCATTATTGGTGTGAAGAGTGCCAAATACCAAGTGCCCTGTCTCAGCTGCTGTTACAGCTGCGCTCATTGTTTCGTAATCCCTCATCTCACCTACCATAATTACGTTTACGTTTTCTCTAAAAGTTGATCTAAGTGCTTTACCGAATGAAAGCGTGTCCTGACCTAGCTCTCTTTGGTCTATTATACATTTGTCGGGAGTGTACACATATTCAATCGGGTCTTCTATGGTAACTATTTTTTCAGCCCTTTCTTTGTTGATTGAATCTATTAGTGCCGCCAAGGTTGTCGTTTTCCCGTGACCGTTTGGTCCGACAATAAGAACAAAACCTTGAGATAGCTTACTAAAAATCTTTAGAATAGGCGGAAGTCTTAACTCCTCCAAAGTTTTAATCTCAGTAGGAATAAGCCTGAATGCAGCTGCTATTTTTCCTCTGGTTAAATAAAAGTTAGATCTAAATCTTATTCGCCCTTTTAGTTCGTATGTAAAATCAAGCTCTTTTTCTGTTTTAAATCTGTCTTTCTTAAAATCATCTATTATGCTAAAAGCCATGCTTTCCAGTGTTTGGGAATCTAAAACCTTGTAATCAGTTAGTGGTATAAGTCGGCCATCAATTCTAACTGTTGGATAATATCCAGGCGATAAATGCAAATCAGACCCATTTTTTTGGGCTGTTTCCATTAACAAGTCATTTATTTGTTTTTGGTAGTCCACTGTGTTGGAATCCCAATAAATTTTTCGAGTTCCTTGATTTAATTATCGAGGATTCTCGATGCAAGGCATCGGGAGTTTTTAACTGGAATTGATGTTTAATTGCAAACCTCTAATTTATATTATTTTTAGTTATTTCTTTTTCATTTTTATCACTGCTCTCTTGTCCTTCTTGAGCTACTGTGAATAATTCTTCTAGGGAAGATACGCCATGAAGGACTTTTCTTATGCCATCTTGGAACACCGATATCATTCCTTGTCTTTTAGCTTCTTCACGAAAAGCTTGCTCTGAAATTTTTCCAAGTATAATTTTTTCAAGCTGGTCAGTCATTTCAAGAGTTTCAAATATGGCGATTCGTCCTTTGTATGCCTTGCCTCCGCATTCTTTGCATCCTTCGCCTGCTTTATAGATTTTGAAATTGTCTTGTTGTAAATCTTTCTTCTCATCTTCTGGCATATTTTTAAGCGCTCGTTTAATAATTTCGGCTTCAGAAGAAGTAGCTTTTGTTTCTGCTTTGCATTGATCGCATAACTTTCTTAAAAGACGCTGAGCAAGCCCTATGTTTAAGGTTGGGGCCACAAGGTATGGCTCAACACCCATGTTTACCAATCTGGGTATTATGCCTATTGTGTCATTTGTGTGGAGTGTTGACAATACTAAGTGACCGGTAAGGGCAGATTGAATTGCCAGATTAGCCGTCTCACCATCACGTATCTCACCTACCATTATTATATCTGGGTCTTGCCTTAATATGTGTCTAAGACCTGATGCGAAGGTATAACCTACTTCTTCATGAATTTGAGATTGGTTTACGCCCTCTACATAATATTCAATAGGGTTTTCAAGGGTTATGATGTTAATGCCCTCATCGTTTATTTCTCTTAATATTGCTGCAAGAGTCGTTGATTTTCCTGATCCTGTAGGACCTGTTATTAATATAGAACCAAATGGTTTGTTTATGTTTTCTCTTACTAATTTTAGGGAGCGGCCTTCAAGTCCAAGCTCCGTTAGGTTTATATCTCCCACTAGCGGGTCTAAAATTCTCATAACGGTTTTTTCTCCGTTCCTTGTTGGTATTGTTGACACACGAAAGTCTATCTTTCTATCTCCTAGAGCTGTGGAGAAACGGCCGTCTTGAGGTATGCGAGTCTCATCTATTTTCATTTCAGATAATATTTTAATTCTAGTCACAACCGGTGCTAAAAGATTTTTTGGCAAAGATAGCATTATTTGCATAACACCATCAATTCTAAATCTTAACCGTACGCTTTCCTCAAAAGGTTCTACGTGTATGTCTGATGCTCTTGTATCAACGGCATGTTTTACAATAGCTGCTACTATCCTGCTTACCGGAGCATCCACGGTGATTTCATCAAGACCTCCTCCTTTTTCCAACTCCAGCTCCTTTTTTGATGTTTCTTGGGAGAATGATTCTAGGGCTTTGCCTACTTCTCGTGATAGTGGTCTTAAATTTCTTTTTAAGTTTTCAAAATCCTTGTATGTTATTATGTATTTCTCGGTAGTTAGCTCTTTTTCCGCTGCTATGAATTTTAATGCCTCAAGAGCATCTATGTCTTCAGGGTTTACTATCGCAACTTTTAAAATATCGCCTTCAATAGCAAAAGGGATTATCTGGTAAAATTCCATAACATCAGCAGAAATTAATTGAGCTACTTCTTTTTTGACTTCAACAGAAGGAAGATTAACGATTGGGAGTTGATATATTTCAGATTTTAACTTTGCTAGATTGTCATCATCAATAGCTTCTTTTTCAACAAGTATTTGTCCTAAATCTTTGTTTTCTTCAACAGCTTCTGTTTCTGCTATGCTAATAACCTCGGGCGCTATGAGCCCCCTTTTTGTTATCTCACTTATTAGATACGTGGGTTGTTTATAGGGCAATTACTTTTAGATAAACCATAAGCTAAAAGTGCCAAGTCTGAGATATCCCGTGTTTTGGTTGTTCAAGGTTTTAGTACTATAGCCTGATTTATTAGTTTTTATTTTTATTAAATGTTATTGAGCTTGTGGGGTTGTTTCTGGTGGCGCAGATTCTTCAGGCTGTGGAGAAGGCTGGAGTGCTTCCTCTGGTACGCTTATTAGATCAAAAAGGTTTTCTTTGCCAACTATGCCTGGGTCTACAGGAACCTCTCCAAAAATACGAAGGGTTTTATAAATATTATTATTAAAAACAGTCAAATTAAGTTTTTTATCTTTTAGCTTAGTAAGATCATCGCCTGTTCTAATTGGCAATGGTGCAATGCTTAGCGCTTGGTCTTTTAGCGTTTGAAAATAAAAAATATAACCCGCTGCTATACCCAAAAATACCATCATAATTAGCATGGTTTTAGTAGAGCTTTTTTGTCTTATAGAATTTGCCATTAGATTATTTTAATATTAATTATTTATTAGCCCTCGGGTACCTCTAATTGGTAAGCGTTAATGGTTAGGTTTATTAGGAAGCTACCGCGATCAGTTGTCATAGAGATTTCATTTATGTCGTATACCCTTAAGTTTTGTTCAATTAATGATAGGAAATTAAGTAATGAGTTGTAGCTTCCATTGAGGGAAATGTCTATTAGTACGTTTTTATATCCGGAACTGCCGCCTCTTTTTGTGTTGTTTGTAGTGCCTGCAACAGTAAGACTATTCATTGTTAATCCTGATTGGGCAGCAATATTGTCTAAGCTGGAAATTATTTCCTCTGTTTTAGCGCTTGTGGGGACTAGTAACTCTAATCTTTCAAGTTCTTCGCTATTCCTTATTTGTCTTCCTAGTGCTGTTACAGATTGTAAGGCCTCTCGTCTTTCGTCTAATATTTCTTGTCTTGATGCTATTTCACCCCAAAGAGTTTTAATGGAATCATATTGAGGTAGTACCAACACAAAAATCCCGAAGAAGGCAGCACCAATTAAAAATGAAGGTAAAATATTTCTTATCATTAAATTAATTTATTTTTTATTAAAAACTTTTAGTGCAAATTATCTATTCCACTCTTTGTTTTAATAGTTTGTCGCCGTCAAATCCTATTCTCATGGAGGAGGTTATTCTGCCGTTTTGGTCTAATCTCATTTCTCCTAAAGAAACCGCGGTAATAACATCATCTGAAAACAGTGCAGCAATTTGTTTTGCTATTATCAAATAGTTCAATGCGTTAATACTTACAGAAACTTCTGATTTTACTGTATCAATGGAAAGAGTCTCAATTTCTATCTGGGGTTTTATTAGAGATTCAATTTTTTCTAAACCCTTGGACCAAAATATATGATTGTTAAGCATGGGGCCTACTATGCTTAGTTGTTTTTCAAGGGACAAAATTTCCTTTTCAAGTTCCTTGTCTCGGCTTCTTTCTACTACTAAAATTTCTTGGTCAATGTTTGTCAGTTGATTCATTAATGTATTTTTGTAATAAAATAAACCGCCATAAATTGCCAAAACAATTCCTATGGCACCTGCTGGTATTATAAAATCCTTAAAGCTTCTGCGCCTTTTTATTTTGACTTCTTTTCTTGTCGCGGGCAGTAGTTGTATATTGCCCGGTTCTTGATTTGGCATAATAAATTAAAAATTCCAAAAACACCGTACCATGCGGTTTTGTTTACATAATCATATCGTTAAGTTGTTTAATGTTAACTCCAAATATACTTATATTATAACTTAGTTTTAGCATGCTGTTATCAACACAAACTAAAATAAAAACCATCACGCATTAACGTGATGGTTTTTATTTTAATAGATTTTTTTTTATTTTATTTTATTTCAATTCCCATTGAGCGAGCAGTCCCTTCTATTATCCTTGATGCATTTTCAATATCGTTTGCATTTAAATCTGCCATTTTTTGTTCTGCTATTAGACGTACTTGGTCTTTTGTAACTTTGCCCACTTTCTTTCTGTTTGGTTCACCTGAACCTTTTTCAATACCAGCAGCTTTTCGCAGTAAAAATGCAGCAGGCGGGGTCTTTAATTTAAAATCAAAAGTCCTATCTTCATAAACAGTTAATTCAACAGGGGTTACTTCGCCTACTTTATCTTTGGTTGCTTCGTTGAATTTTAATACAAACTCCTGGATATTTAATCCATGAGGACCCAATGCTGTTCCCACAGGTGGAGCTGGTGTAGCCTTCCCCCCCTCTACTTGTAGTTTTATAATTGTTTTAATCTTTTTAGCCATATCATCGAAGGTTCAAGTTAATATCAGTAGAATTGTTTTAAAGAAGTTCTTTCTTTCCTCCCGAGAGGTTTGCTTCTTTAAAACAATTCTATGGTCGGTGATCGGCCTCTGCGAAGCAGAGATGCCGATTGAATCACCGAGATATTAGCTGGAATCGATGTTAAACGTTGAATACCCGATAATCTTTCGAGTCCCTCGATTAGATTATTGAGGAACCTCGATGCTTTGCATCGGGAGTTTTTTTTATAGTTTTTTAACTTGGAGGAAATCCAATTCTACGGGTGTTTCTCTTCCGAATATTGCTACTAAAACTTTTATTCTGCCTCTATCAATGTCTACTTCAGATACACGGCCATCAAAATCTTTGAAAGGTCCGTCGGTGATTTTTACCATATCACCTACCATTACGTCAATCTTATATTTAGGTTCTTCAACACCCATTCTTTTCATGAGATTGTCTATCTCTTCTTTGGCAAGAGGTGTTGGGGTTGTCCCTGCACCTATAAATCCTGTAACATTTGGTGTGTTTCTTACTATATACCATGAATCATCAGTTACTATCATTTCAACCAAAACATAGCCCGGGTATATTTTTTCTTCAAAAGTCGATCTTTTGCCGCCTTTCATTTTAACCTTTTTTTCTTTTGGTACTACAACATTAAATATTTTGTCTTCATAACCCAAAGATTCAACTCTTTGTTTGAGGTTTTGCATAACGTTATCTTCGTATCCTGAATAGGTATGGATAGCAAACCATTGTTTTTCTTTTGTTTCTTGTTGTTTAGGCATCTCATCAAAGGTTCAAGTTAAAACAATTTGAACCTAAACTAAATTATTTTATTTAATATATATTGAAATATTACATCTAGTCCTCCCAAAAATCCTGCCACGATTAAACTTATCACCGTAACTACGGCCGTATATTTAACGGTTTGTTCTTTTGTGGGCCAGCTGACCCTCGACATTTCTAATTTTACATCTTTGAGAAAAGAAGTGACTTTGTCCATTTCATCGAAATCCCGATAAATCTTTCGAGTCCCTCGATTAGATTATTGAGGAACCTCGATGCTTTGCATCGGGAGTTCTTAACTGGAATTGATGTTATATGTTTCTATTTTAAAACCCCTTCCGGGGCGTCATTCACTTATAATACAAGTATATATCAAACGCCCTTTAAAGTCAACCTCGAACGATGATTTTATATATCTAAATTCTTTACGTCTTTTGCGTGGGTTTCTATAAATCTTTTCCTTGGCAAAACTTCAGAACCCATGAGAATATCAAATATTTTATCTGCTTCTTCCGCATCCTCAATATCAACCCTTAATAACATCCGGCTTTCAGGGTTCATTGTTGTGTCCCAAAGCTGGCTCGGGTTCATTTCACCCAAACCTTTGTATCTTTGTATTGAGATTCCCGAAATTTTTGTTTCATCTTCTAATGATTCATCATTGTTATCAGAACCAAGTTCTGTTACTTCCCATTTCTCGTCTTGTGATCTCTTTCCTTTGGCCTTTTTTTCGGTTTTTTCTTTTTTATTTTCTTGTGCATCTGCTAATCTTGCTAATATTTGAATCTTTTGTTTTTCTGTGTAGGCATATGTGATTTCTTTGCCTTTTTGGATTCTGTAAAGTGGGGGCTGTGCTATATAAACGTAGCCGCCCTCTATTAGCGCTTTGAAATATCTAAAAAATAGTGTAAGTAAAAGTGTTCTTATGTGAGCACCGTCAACATCAGCGTCAGTCATTATCACTATTTTGTGGTATCTTAGTTTATCAATGTTGAATTCATCTGCAATAGCTGTACCCAATGCTATGACCAAAGATCTTATTTCCTGAGATGAAAGCATGCGGTCTATGCGCGCTTTTTCAACGTTTAAAATCTTTCCTTTCAAAGGTAAGATGGCTTGAGTTCTGCGATCTCGTCCTTGCTTTGATGAACCACCCGCTGATTCACCCTCAACAATAAACAGTTCTGACTCCTCTGCTTTTTTAGAAGAACAATCAGCTAATTTCCCAGGCAATGTAAAACCCTCAAGTGCTCCTTTCCTAATGACGGTATCTCTTGCTGCCTTTGCCGCAACTCTGGCTTTTGCTGCAAGAATTACTTTGCCTAGAATTTCTTTTGCATCGTTTGGATGACGATCTAGCCAATCAGCTAATTCCGAGCTTACTACTGACTCAACAACAGTTCTTGCTTCTGTTGTTCCTAGTTTTGCTTTGGTCTGGCCTTCAAACTGAGGTTCTTGTAATTTAACGGAGATTATAACTGTTAATCCTTCTCTGATATCCTCACCAGTTAGATTATCATCTTTTTCTTTAAGGAAATTATTTTTTCTTGCATAGTCGTTAAGAGTTCTTGTTATGGCTGTTCTAAAACCGGTTACATGCATGCCTCCCTCTATTGTGTGAACATTGTTAGCAAAGCTTAATTCATGGCCCTGAATGTCGTTGGTGTATTGAAATGCTACCTCTGTTAGTATGTTGTCTTGTTCTTTATTAACATAAAAAATATTAGAATGTCTGACGTCTTCATGACGATTTAAATATTGAACATAAGAAACAATTCCTCCTTCAAAATAAAATGTATGAGTTGGATAGAGTACGTGACCGTCATTTTCCTTTGCCCCCACAATCTCTACCGGGTTTCTTTTGTCATTTATTGTGATTTTAACTCCCTTAGTTAAGTATGCTTGTTGACGCAGATGGGACAAAATTCTATTCCAATCAAATTTTCGGTCTTTGAATATTTCTGGATCAGGTTCAAATGTGACAGTTGTTCCTGTGCCTTTACATTTACCTACTTTTTTTAAGGCTCTCTTTGCCTTGCCTCTTACATATTCTTGTTCATATATTGCTCCGTCACGGCAAACTTCTGCTTTTAAGTATGTTGAAAGAGCGTTTACTACAGAAACACCTACGCCGTGTAATCCAGCTGCTACTTTGTATGATTCTCCACCGAACTTACCTCCGGCATGAAGGGTTGTCATAACTGTCTCAAGGGCTGATTTGCCAGTTTGTTTGTGCGTTTCAACAGGAATACCTCGTCCGTCATCTTTAACTGAAACTCTGCCTTCAGGAAGTAGGCTTACTTCTATTTCTGTGGCATAGCCACCCATGGCTTCATCTAAAGAGTTGTCTACTACCTCCCAAATAAGGTGGTGAAGACCATCTATGCCTGTTGAACCAATATACATTCCTGGTCTTTTTCTAACAGGATCAAGACCTTCTAGAACATATATATCCTTGGCACCATAGTTAGATTCCTTTTTTGTTTTTGTTGTTTCTTCGGGCATCTTGTTGAAGGTTCATCCGCTGGTCCTAATTTAGTGGAACTATAAGGCGGAGGAATTGATGGTTTACTAAATAGACCACCCATTATGTGAGTTATTGGGCGGTCCCTTAACTATTTTATACTATCATTTTTGACAATTATAATCAACTTAAATTATCCCCCAAAAATAAGCAAAAAAGCCAACAAAAACGTGTTTTATTGGCTTTTTTAGATGTGCCAGATACTACTTATTTACTATTTATTTTTGGATGTCTATAAATTGCCGTAATTTTTCTAACAGGAGAACCGCTTTCTTCGCCGTATGTGATGTGATGTTCTTGTGGTGTGCCGGATTTGGAGTCATTGCTTATGGCTTTTTCATCTCCAATATAGAAACCTATGTGCTCATGTTTTTCTTTATCTCCGGGCCAGAGAAATGGTTCCCAAACCAAAACGTCTCCTGATTTCGGATTTTCAACCTTTCCCCATCCTGATTTTTCCAGATCTTTCACTGTGCTGGCAACTGTTGCGTGCATGCTTTCAATTAATTTGCTCATATATAACACAGCAGAAACAAAAACAGCACAGGAGTTTTTGCCGTTTTGTAAAATGTCTTTTTCCTCACCATTTTCTAAATAGGCAAAAAGATTTCGGAACATTTTTGTTCCTATGCTATTTTTAATCATTGTTAAGTATGATTTTTTCAGTAATATTTCCACTAAAGTACTATCTCAATTCAGCTTGGAACTGAGATTTTGTTTGCTCATAAACTTTATCATTTATTTCATCTACCTCTTCGTTTGTGAGAGTACGTTCCATGCTTCGGTAGATTATGCGATAGGTATAACTCATTTTATCTTTACCAAACTTGCTGTCATCTTCATATTTGTCTATCAGCTGTACCTCCTCTATGAGATCTCCGCCTAAATCTCTTATTAAATCGAAGTAATTATTTGGTACAAAATCTTTTGAAACAATAAACGAAATATCTCTTGTGATTGGCGGGTATTTGCTTACTTCTTTGAATTTTTTGCCTAGTTTAAGCTGTTTTTTTACTCTTGAATCATCTGACCAAAGCAATCGAATATCGGGCAAGTCCATGCTAATTATTGCCAAACGCTCAAGACCGAACCCAAAAGCCCATCCGTTGTATATTTTTGAATCAACGTCTAGTTTTTCAAGCACGACTCCCCTAACTATTCCACTGCCAAGCACCTCAATCCAGCGAGCTTGTCCTGAGTTTGTCGAAGGGCCAACTTCAACTTCCATTTCAACGCTCGGATCTGTGTATGGGAACTCATCTTGGTTAAATCTGTATTTAATGTCTTTACCAAAAACTGCCTGTGCAATTTTTACTAAAACGTCCTGTAGATCTTCAATGCCGATGACTTTTTTATCGCGGGGTGTTAAATACCATCCATCCATTTGGTGGAAAACGTTCATGTGATTTCGGTCTATTTCATCTTTTCGATAAACTTTTCCATGAGACAAAGAGCCTATTGATTCAAGATTTTTAATCCTTTCTCTTATCTTTTCATTCATAAGGTAGTAGTACCACATGACAGTTGTGTGAGTGCGGAGAATGTTTTTGTCATCCGCATAGTATGTGTCGGATTTGCTTCGGGCTGGGTGATCTTCCGGGAAATTAAAGAGATCAAAGCTAATATCAGCCGGTACTATTTCAGGGGCTTCTACGGTATCAAAATCCTTAAAATCAGGCAGGTCTATGATTCGTTTTGTTATTTCGTGTATAGGACTGCCCGGCGTGCGGGTGAGGTCTGGCATATCCAAAAAGCGCTTTAAGCGCTTGCTGTCAGGATCGTCTTTTTTAGACAGCTCCTCTCTTAGTTGTTTTTCTTTCTCATAATCAATTTTAATTTCCATATTATCTTTAATTTAGCAGTATCTGTTTTTTTTGGCAAACTTAGCCTTTGAAATTCTTAAGGGCTGTATGAATAAAAAATAATTGTTTCTATAATTTATACCAAATTAAAATAGCATTTATGCCGTTTTAATTTATTGAAGCGGGAGCGACGGCGATTAAAGCCAACTGCTTGGCTTTAATCCTCAAATTTAGTCCCGCTTTGTGTTGAGTTTACGAAACACAGCGGGGCGTTAAAAATTTGAGCTGAACCTTGTCCCGCTTTGCGGGACTGTTCAAGTCCCCTTACTCTCAAACATTGCACCAAATTAAAACAGCATTTATGCCGTTTTAATTTATTGAAGCGGGAGCGACGGGACTTGAACCCGCAACCTCTGCCGTGACAGGGCAGCGCTCTGACCAGTTGAGCTACGCCCCCACACTAATTTGTCGATTTCATAGATGATGTGCGACAAATGAGTGTGGGGATAACCCCCCCCAACATCATGAAAACACTATAACCCATTTTTATAATAAATTCAATATTAAAAAACAGTTTTTAGAACTTTACGCGTTTGAGCAATTTCGAGGCAAAATAGAGCATTGGCACGAGGCGTACAAATAGTACGTCGAGTGCCAAGCGGAAATTTTAACAAAGAAATTGTTTCAAACCCCTGTGGGTAAAAAATATGTAAGCCCCATTTTTTTAGGGGTTCATATTTTTTACCGCGTAAGTTCTATCTATCAAAAGATTCATGCTTCGATGCTTCAGACAATGGCACAATATAGCGTTCTGGATTTTGGGATATCTTTTCTCGAGCATTGGCTAGGGTTTCTTCTCCTGCATAACTTACTGCGGATGCCAATACACCTCTTATTTCTTTTAGGAGATCTTCCATGGGGCCTGTATATTGAACAGGAACGGATTGCCCTTCGGCTGGAGTTTCAAGGGCATCGAGTGCTTCTCCTTCGTCATCGTGACTGTCAATTACTGCTTCAGGGGAGGTCATTCCTCTGTAAATCTTCATAAGTTGTTTTGTTTTAGGATCTTTATAAAGTATTCCCGGCGCTTCGCGCGTGCCAGCAAGCATACTTCCGAGCATTACTGATGATGCTCCACAAAGTAAAGACAGAGCGATTCCTCCCTTGTAATTAATGCCCCCGTCGGCAATTATGGGAACATTGTAATTTGTCATTCCGGTTAATTGGGCTCGGCGTATTACAAGATATGCCTCTCTTATTGCTTGAAGCTGTGGTACCCCAAAATTTGTTTCAAGGCGGGTTCTGCATCCTCTGCCGGGTCCGATGCCTATTTTGACTGCGTTTATATTTATTCCAAGTTCTAATGCTCTTTCAACTGCTTTTGATGTTGCCATGTTGCCACATACAAGCTCTGTGTCTGGGAATTTTTTTCTAAACTCTACTGCTGCACTGTGCCCTACTTCTGAGTCAAAGTGAGCTATATCAATCAGTATGCAGTCCACCCCTTCTTTGATGAGTTCTTCGGCTCGTTCAAGATAATCACCTCTTGCCCCTATTGCTGCACCTACTCTAAGGCGCCCCTTCTTATCTCTATTTGAATAGGGTTTGTTTTTGAATGTGGTGATGTCTCTCATGGTTATAAGACCCTTTATGTTGCCAACCTCATCTACTAAGGGCAGTTTTTCTTTGCGACTCTCAAGCATTATTTTTTCGGCATCTTCTATATTAATACCGGGAGTTGCAGTTATGAGCCTTCCGTCTTTAAACGAAGTCATAAAATCACTCACTTTTCTCATGTTGTTGTTTTTGTGGCTTAGTCCATATTTAATATCTCTGTCAGTTAATATACCCGACAGCTTATTGCTATTTTTTGATTGTTCAACTAGTAGTCCGCTTATGCGTAGTCCTTCCTGTTTGTGTTTATCAATGATTTCTTTTGCTTCTTCTATTGTCATGTCTTTTTCAACGCTTACTGGATTGTCAACAACAAAAGCATGTTGTCTTTTTACCTCCCTAACCCATCCAGCTTGTTTTTTTATGGAACAATTGCGGGGTAAGAAAACTATTCCGCCTTCCATGGCTGCTGCTTTAGCAGATTTGGGTCCGGAAACTGTATCCATGTTGGCACCAACAATAGGCAATTGAAGCGTTATGTTGCTTGATAACGGCAACGACAAATCCACTCCTTTTCTTCTGGAGATTATTACGCTTTTTTGCGGACGTATTAAGAAGTCTTTGAAAGTTTTACCTCTAAACACAATAAAAATTTTTAATTTCTAATTTCTAAACTAAATTTACTAATATTATATTTTTTAATGTTAAAATTTATTTGTTGAAAATTAAAAATTGAAAATTGTAAAATTAATTGCCTAACCTAGTATATATGAAAATTAAATAAAAATGAAATCCCTATGATTTTCCGTGCGGAAAACCATAGGGATTTCATATATAGCATCGATGACCCCACCATGGTGGGGTGTCTAGGTTTGTTTAGTTACTCAATTTTTTGGCAGTGACAGGGGCGGGATTCGAACCCGCGACCTAGGGCTTATGAGTCCCTCGCTCTAACCAGCTGAGCTACCCTGCCAAAAAATTGAGTAGCATGAGTCCTTCGTTCCCCGCCTGCCATCTGGCTTGAGCCGTCAGGCGATTGGCGGGCAGGTAGCCGTTGAACTACACCGGCAATTGGTAATTTTTATATTTTTAGAACGATTAATTCTAATGTTGATAATATCGTATTTTCCTATGTATTTCAAGGTGGTATAATAATAAAAGTACAGAATCCAAACTCTTATTATTTGGGCTCTGCACTCCTAAACTAGCAATAAATACACTATTTAGTTACTAAGAGTGCAATTCGCGCTTCATAGTTTGTAATTAATAGGAGGGAATTATAAACATGGCTTCAAAAAAACATAGTAAGGTTTTGAAGGTTTCTAGAAAGCAAAAACAAGCAGCTGGTATGAGTATGATTTATCATATGTTTGTTGCTACGTTTGCAGGCATAATGCTTGCCGTGTTCAGTCACATGGTTAACACAATTGATTTGTTGTCATCAGCTATGGTTGCATCTCAGGTTATTTTTCTAAGATAGTAGTAATAATTGAAAACATTAAAACCCCGCCGTAGCGGGGTTTTTGTATGAAAAATTCTATAATTAAAAATAAAATAACCCCGCTACGGCGGGGCTGTGGTTTTATGTGAACTTAGTTTTCTTCTGTGTCAGGGAGACCTCCTGACAGAAAAGCTTCGATTTCATTCTTGGGAATGCCCATATCTTTCAACAACATTTTTTCAAATTCAACTTCTTGGGCTTTTTTATTTGCATTCCGGATTTCTTCTGGGCTGGGATCGTTTTCTGGAAGACCTGATGCTTCTAGCTGAGTTAGCATTACCTCAGCATCCTCATTCAAAAAAATTGGAATTTCTTGTCCCATTTTAAGGACTTGCCTGCCCAAACTTAGGGAAAATATAACACATGACACGTTTCCTTTAGAAGTATAGAAATATCCAGGGGGTATAGTATTTGGACAATCGCAAAGTTCAAACCTTGCGGGATCGTTTTCTGGGAGCCCAGAATTTTCAAGCTGGGCTAATATTTCTTGCTTCTCTTCATCTGCAACAAGGTTCTCTTGTTCTGCCAAGTTAAGTATAATTCTGCCTGAACTTAAGGAAACAATGTCCGGTGAATCAAGACCGTTAGAATAAACATAATGTCCTACAAGAAAAGTTTTTTTGCTTTCGATAAGCTCAAACCTAGATTTTTGCCGCGTTTCTCTGCTCATCGTTGCCAATCTCCTTATTCTTAAATAACTAAAAACAGAATAGCAAAAATATACTATTCTGTCAATCCCGCTCTTGAGATTCAAGGGCGGGATCAATATTTGCCCCTCCACATCCGTTCGTTTGTTGCACATTCGGTCTATTGACCTCAGTACGTTTTCGCCCCGCGGGGCTTCCTTAGGTCGCCCTCGCTCAATTGTGGGGTATCCTTCAGTAAACTTTCGGAATGCTATTCTCGCAGAACCATTCCGAAGCCAAAACCGCCTTTTAGGCGGTTTTGGCGTAGGATGGTTGCGGGGGTAGGATTTGACGCCGAGAGTACTCGGCATCTACGGCTTCGCCTGCGACCCGCGGTTCAAATCCTACCGCATAATTAGTTGAAACAAAAAATACCCAAATGGGTATTTTTTAAGTACGTTGAAATGTGCTCATTTCGACGCAATTTTTACGCTTAAAAATTGGTTGCGGGGGTAGGATTTGAACCTACGACCTTTGGGTTATGAGCCCAACGAGCTACCACTGCTCCACCCCGCTATTTTTATATTACTATATTTTTGGCATTATATCAAGAGAATAAATATGACTTATATAAAAAAACAGACATTAATACGTCTGTTTTTTTATATAGTGTCTTTTATTCTTCCACAGGCATTCCGAGTTTTTCTTTTACTTTATTTACTACGTCCTCTATTCTGTAATTGCTTTTAACTAAGTAGTAAGTGGGTTTATTAGCGATAATTTCCTGAAGCATATTATCGTCTGGTTCAAGACGGGTAAGAAGAATCAATGGCACATCCTTGCCCCAGTTGTCTTGCCTTAGTTTTTTCATGACCTCAATGCCGTCCATTTTTGGCATTACAACATCAAGCAAAATTAGATCTGGATGGTTTTTGAATGCTGCATCAAGACCTTCTTCGCCGTCTGATGCTTCAAACACCTCAAATCCTGACTGTTGAAGCTTGTCAGACAATGCTTTTAATACAAATTCTTCGTCATCAACGACAAGTATTTTTTTAGACATTTGTTATTCATATTGCGGTATACGGTGGCGCAGCTCGTATCGTTTTACGATATGTACAGCGATGCCTTATAGCGCATAAAATTTAATTGATAGGTATTGTAAAGTAAAATGTGCTCCCCTTTCCTTCCTCAGAACCTACCCCAATGACTCCATTGTGGCTTTCAACAATTCCTTTTGCTATGACCAAACCAAGACCTGTGCCTTTCTTTTCTTTCCTTTTTGCGGATGATTGGAGTTGTTTGAACTTATTGAAAAGCTGGATTATGTTTTCTTTTGATAATCCGATTCCCGTATCGGTAACAGCAACAATTAAAGAATCGGGATAATTTTTTAATTTGGGATCATTTGGATCAATTAGCCACTCAATGCCACTGCTGATTGCTTCCTCTGATATGTTGTTTCCATTTTGATGAATCAATGCTTGTACGACCACTCTTCCGCCTGCATCAGTAAACTTTATTGCATTTGAAATAAGATTATTTAAAACTTGTTCTATTCTTAATGGGTCAAAATTCAGATCGTCGGGTACGTTTTCTGCGGCTTGAAAACTCAAGTCAATTTTAGCATCTTCGGCTAGAATTTTGAAGAAGTTGACCCTTTCTTTCATTATCTGTTTAATATTCGAAGGTTCTCTACGAAGTTCAAATTTACCTGCTTCAATTTTAGCTACATCAAGAAGGTCATTAACCAATTCTAGCATGTGGGAGGCATTTTGATAAATAACAGACATGATTTCGTCTTTGCCTGCTTGGTCTTTTGCCATACCCAATCCTTCTTTAAGTACCTCGGCTCTCTTTTTTATTCCATCAAGAGGAGCTCTTAATTCGTGAACCATTATAGAAGTGAAGTCTTCTCTTAATTTCTCAACTTCTTTTTCATTTGTTATGTCATGGAATATAACAACGCCTCCGAGGATTTTGCCTTTCTCAATGCCCTGTTTGCTTTTGACCGGAGATACAAAAACTTGAAAAAATTTGTCATTTATAAGCAACTCTTCTACTTCAAGAACCTTGTCTAAACGTATGCTTTCCTCAAGTTTATTTTTTATGTCTAGCTTATCCCCTAATTTATCAATGAAATCAAAAATTGTTACTTCTTTTTCTTGTTCTAGTCCAACTGCGGATCTAGCTGCAGGATTAGCTACCAAGATTCTGTAATCTTTGTCGGTCATAATAACCCCCTCTGTCATGCTTTCAACCATTGAGTTTAATTTCCTTTGTTCTATTTCAACTACTTCTTGCAAACGAGTTACAGCACTTGATGCTTGCTGCATTATGCGATAAAGCATGCTCATTTCTTTTTCTTTGTATAGTCCTATTTCCGTATGGGCGATAGTTAATATTCCCATGACTTTGTTGGCGATTACTATAGGAATATTGAAAAATGACCTTACTGGTTGTTTTAAATCTTCTACAAGTATGGCGCCTGAAAGAAACTCTTCAACTTGGCTTTTGTCGAATTCCTTGTTCATTAATGCCGATAAGGACTGCAACATTCTGTCGCGTACATTATCAATGAATTTTCTGTCCACTGATTTCTCAAGATGAATTTTAAATACAATCTTTTCCGGCTCAAGAAACATATATGATACCGCGCTGTACTCTATAAATTGGTGCAAGGAGCCAGTAATTACATCCACAATTTTTTGGACGTCCAAAGAATAACCTACTCGTTCTCCTAGCTCTTTTAATATGGATAGCTCAAAAACTCTTTGGCTGAGCTCCTCTTCTCTTGCTGTATCAAGCGAGATGTGGGTTTGAAGCTTTGTTTTAAGTTCTCTGCTTTTAAGGTAAGACAAAAAACCGACAAACAAGCCGAAAATACCCAAGATTATTATTATAATGTTACCCATTTTTTAAATAGCGTTTAATATTTAAAAAATCCAAAACCCAAAACTCAAAAATCAAACTAAATCTAAAATCCAAAAATTTTAAATTGTTGTTCAAAAATTTGGATTTTGAAATTAAAAATTGGTTTGGATTTTGGATTTTGGATTTTGGATTTTGAGTTTAAAAAAAATAATTCCAAAACAAAAAATGTTGCTGTGCACAATGAATCTAATGATTTTTATTTATCTGCTTCTTAGCACGCCAAATACATTAGCTATCCACACGACGCCCATTACTACAGAGAACCTAAATATTAAACTCGCAAACCATACGATCTGGGTTAGGTAGTCAGGTGAAGCTATTAAATTTGTTGTGGCTAAAGAGTCTAAAATTTGTCCAAATGAATCAATTAAGGCACCTATACCAATAAGCGCAAAGGGCTTTGCCAGACTCCCCCCCTTCATGTACTTGAATGCCAATACCAAGACAATAATCCCCCCAGCTAGAGATATCCAGCCTGGTATCATATTGATGAAAGCTGATTCTGCCCCTTTGTTTATTGATTGCTGGGCAGCTGCTGCATACATAGGGAAACCCATAATAAAAGATGCTGTAATAATATGAGAAGCTGACATTTTTTTGTAAATTGTTTTAGGCATTTCTTGTATGATTTCGAGAAGATTATCCTTGTTCCCATTTGGGTACATGGGTTGCCAACCGAAATCAATATCGCCAATTTTGAAACTGAGAAGTTCCGTGTATTAAATAGTCTAACGTTATTGAATAACGTTTTTTATGTCCGGATGTTTTTCAAATACCGACCCCAGTGCACTTTTTACAATTTGGCCGGATAAGCTTACATACTCATCAACCAACTGTTCCAAGGATTGGCCTGGATCGCCCTTGATGTCTGTCACCCTTCCTTCATTCGAAACTTCCAAGCCCTCAACGTTACGAGCACGTAAAACAGCAATATCAGGACCTAATATTACGGCTTGTTTGCTAATAATGTCACTCATAAGAGCTTTGTATTGTTCTAAATCAGGCATACTGTAAGGCTATAGTCTTTACCCTAGTAGTTTCTTATTGTGGAAACTATAAGCTATTAACTATAACTTGAAAACTATTTTTAATGTTATCACAAAATAAATTAAAATTAATCCACTTTTTGCTTATCGTTTCTTTTGCTGAAGATGTATAGATAAAGTATTTCCAATACCCCAAGAGTATTGGTTAATAACATGGCAATAAACCACCATTTTTCTTTTCTTTGGGCAGACTTCCACAATGCAAGGCCTTTCCATGGTAAGGTCCATACAATAAGCAGAATCAAAATAAACTGATTTTCTGTTGAGGTTAAATCTATCAAATTAATTTATAACAAATAATTATTGTAACTGAATTAATTCAATCACAATTTGATAATTGTTATAGGTTAATCACCTCGTGTATTGTTAATGGGACATGTTGTTTATAAATTAACATAAAATAAAGCTAATTCCAACATAAATAAATCCCCACACTCATGCATGAGTGTGGGGATAAAAAAGACCCCGCCAAGGCGAGGTCTTTGTTTTGTTTTTCTAAAAAGAACTGTTAAAAGAGCTGTTTTTATTTAATGAGGAATGCTTTAGCGGCTTTTTCCAAGTTGCCGTCATTTTTATGGACAAGGTCCAAGAAATATAGGTAGGCGACTTTTTTGTATAAATTATCGTCCGCTAATACATTTTCTAATTCAATGTCGGAACATTTCTCACAAGTTTTAAGGATGTGAGCAATATTCTCATTTGAAATATTGTGTTGGCTTGCAACACTTTCAAATACATCATTAATCTTGGTCTCGTCCATGGCTAAGTTGCCGGACACGAGAGATATTTCATAATTCTCTAATATTTTTTCTGACCCTGCGTACTTACCGGGTCCTACGGGTGATGTAACAATGCCAATTGTTGCCAGCAGACCTATTCCGGCTGCGACTTTAGGATATTGTGCAATTAAATGAATAAATGTTGAACAGCTTCCGACTCCAGGTATGTACATGTTCTCCTCCTTATTGATTTTTCCAGGGTGGATTCCAACCAAACCACAGATTAACAAAACCTGTTACTCCACTGGCACGTTTTCCAACTTGCCAGCGATATTCATCTAAGTGTTTAGCCCCAATTTCAACTATTCCGGATTTTACAGGAACAGATGCTTTGATGCCTGCTCCCCATGTGTTTCTGTTGTTCCATGCGTAATCTTTAGTGTCAAAACTGACGGTGTTTTCAACAAAAGGTATTAATGATACTCGATTAATTTTTGCCAAGGTAACGCCCTGCTGTAAATAAACAGTGCCAATAATATTATTTTCTTCAGCGGGAGAAGTGTTCCCTATCATTCCCCAGCTTGAACCGGGAAATGCAGAGAAAAGCCCTTCGGCCTTATTGGAGCTTGGTGTATCCCATCCAAACCAGTAACTCCCGAAGCCAAAAGCTTGACCTTCATTTTGATCGGAGACACGTCGATTTTCGTGCATGTATCCGCCACCGAATTGAACCAGTCCGTTGCCAAAACTTTTTACCATCTTGGTTCCCAACTGACCAGTGATTCTGTTATTCCAGCTATAACCCTTTGTATCTACAGAGTTTGAAACTGAAACATAAGGAACCAGAGACCACTTATTGTTTCTCCAAACTGTTATTCCTTGTTCTACATAAGAATAATTTTGAAAATTGCCTTCTTCAACAGGTGATAAGTTACCGCTTGAATTCCAAGCGCTTCCTGGAAGAACAAGAGGAGGATTTGTCTTTGGTTTTTGCGTCCCCTCAGTTTTTGCTGGCTGTTCTTGGGGTGTGCTTGGTTTAGGTGGCAACGCATGCATTAATGCTAAGGCTGTTTGAGCTTTTTGTTCCATTAGCAAACCCGGTCTAATGCTGGGTGCTTGGCCAACTTCTTCAACGGGTTTATTTTCAATAACTTTTGTTTCAACCCTAGGCAGTTTTGCCACAGCAAGTTGTTTCGGAGATTCTACAACCACAATAGGAGTCGGTATTGTGGGATACATCAAGCTCCAATAAGGCCGATCAGTTTTTGCGTGGCCGACTCTAGTTGCTTTCTTTTTTGTGTTTTTGTCATTTAGTTTACTTCCTTCAACTTCAGCCGGCAGACAGATGCATGACTCAGCAAAAATCTCATCAGAGTTTTTAATTCCATTAACTTCAGCAATTTTTTTAAGTGCAGACACTTTGCCGTAAAAACGAAGGGCGATGGACGATAGATTATCGCCTCTTTGAACGCCATAACATCTTCCATCACAGGGTTTGTTACCGCATTTGGTACGATTTTTTTCCTGATTTAATTCAATAATTAATTTCGCCCTTTCCTCATCAAGACTCTTTATCGTTGCTTCCATTGAAGAAATTCGCGTTTCTTCCTGATTATTTAAGGTTGTATTTTCTGACTCAGACTTATCTAATGTCCAAGAACATGCGCGACCAAAAAATACTACAACAGCTAATATGGCCAAAGCCACAACAGCGATTTTGATCTCCCGATGCTTTCTCATGGTGTTTCCTCCTTTGTCTTGTCTAAATTAAGAAATCTTTCTTAATATTCGTTGTTTGTCCTGAATGTTTTGTTGTTGCAACAATTGGTAATTAGCCTGTGAAGTGCAGTAACTCCAGAAAATTTTCGTGATCATCCCCGGTGAAGGGCAATGAACCGTCCATTTTCTTTAGTTAAAACTTATTTGGCCGAACACTAAACACTCGTGATCATCCCCGGTGAAGGGCAATGAAGTTTTTGTTAGTGTTAACAGATTGGTCGTGACAATAAAAACTATATTCAGGCTAATTACAATATCACAACATTAAAACGTTTTGGAACTTTTAGGTAGGGTTTGGGCTGCGCCTAATTTTCTTTTTTCCCAGCTTACAGGATGGTTAGATCCTTCGAAATAAACTACAGGAGGCAAATCATTACCTCTTGGGTTTTCAGCTACTATACACCTTACAGTCTTACGTTCTCGGTTTAGAGTTAGAAGTATATCTACGGGCTTTTTTTTATTCTTTAGATCGTTTAATGTAGGGTTAACCATTATTGGCTCTAACATTTTTAGAACCGGTCTACCTGACCATTTTGATATGTAAGAGATAAGCCGAAATGTAAGTACAATAATTAAAATAATTGTGCTTACAATTAAGAATAAGATATATGGATTATGAAGATTGTGTACAATATAATCTTCTCCAAGTCTTTGAGCAAAAAGAAATGACTTAACCCAAATCATCAGCATAATGAACAAAAAGATTTTTTTAAACATTTCTCCTCCTTCTTCACTATATTTAATATCTGGCAGGGCTAAACCACCCAATTCTTTTCTTGTCTTGTATGATGATTTTCCAAAAACTTAATAACAAAACAAAACAATCAACAAATCTTAGAAATATAAAAGACCAAAAAAACCTTAGAACATCTGATCTTTTGTCCCTAATTCCCAGCATTAAAGCAAACAACAATAAGATGGTTTGGTCAGTTATAATAAGAAGACTTATTAGATTTGGATAGATTATGGCTATTAAGGGTATGGCTGTAAACAATAATCCGAAGATCATTCCTTCGGCTAAAAGAAATAACAACTCAATATCAATTCTAGAAAAACCGAATGGTACGTTATGGTTTTTTGCAACCTGCCAAGTTCCGCAATACCATCGGTTCATTTGTTTCCAGTAGTCACTTATGGTCATTGGGTCTTGGGTGTGTACCACAGCTTTTGGTTCGTATGCTATTTTACCCAGTTTTTTACGATAGATTTGCATGGTAACATCCATGTCTTCTACCAGTGTTCCGTTATTCCAGTTAAGTTCAGGCAAAACCTTAGTCTTAAATGTTGTAGAACAACCAGGTGCAACAGTTATAACACCCATTGCTGATTGCCCGCCTTTATAGATTGAACATGACGTAAAATATTGCAAAGCTCTGTGGGCCGTCAGCCAATTGTGTTGAATGCTTTTGGGCTGACCGGGTACGGCAACAATGCTATAATCAGAACCAAACCTTTCCATGGTCCAGTAAAAATAGTCCTTATCAATCACGGTATCAGCATCTAAAAAGAGCGCGAACTCATAATTTGTACAAATTTTGAGCTCTTTTATGCCATGTTCAATACTGCCTCCTTTCCCTATGTTTTTAATATTGTTTAAAATATTAACTCCAAGTTTTGTAGCAACATTCGCAGTGTTGTCTGTTGAATAATCGTTTATCACGTATATGTCAGAAGGGTCAATCCCAGATTCAAACAGGCTTTTTATGGACCTGCCCAAAGTTAATTCTTCGTTATGTGCCGGGATTAAAACACAAATCCTTGGTTTCTTTAAGTTTAGAATCATTCTCCCCCTTATTTATTTTTTAAAAAACAAAAACCTTATCCGAAGATGAGGTTCTATAGTATATTCTTAGCATTTTATTGGCAGATTGTCAACCCCCTATTGCTTTATTTTGGGGCTTATAAGAAGCAAAAAATATCTATTTTATGTATCCTTCTTTTTTTAGAGTTTCTGTTTTTAGTGCGAGGCCTTTGTTGTAACCGCCAAGCATGCCATTTGATTTAATTACACGATGACAGGGTATGTTGGGGGTGCGGAATACTAATTATTATCATTTGAGCGTAGCTGATTTTAATCTTATTCGAGGCATGAGGAATGATGTGTACTTGATGGTACATGAATGACGAACAACAAAGAATAAGGTTAAAATCAGCCCGCCCATAGGGAAGTCCAAAAATGAATGATTTTTTTTGTTACTCCTCCTTGATGTAGAATCTACATCTTCGTCATCGCGCCTCGAAATCATTTCGTTTTTGGACTTCTCAAGCGATAATAATTAGTATTCTGCACCCCCTATTATAGTTTTTGTTCAGTATGCTGCCGACTGCTCTATAGGCGTTGGGTGAACCGGCAAGGCGGGCAACATCTTTATAACTCAAGGTTTGACCCCTGGGAATATTAGACACAATTTTTAATACTTTTTGTTTAAACATAACATTAAATTTGTCCAAGCTCTATTCCGCTTGAAGAATCTGAGGAAGGGGGTGTAATAGTTTTTTTGAACTTATTTTTCTTCCTTACACTTAGCCAGATCTTTATAAGTCCTGCCAAGACAAGAATCAAAATTCCAATTATTACAACTTGAGTATTTGTTATTGATGGTTCTGGCGCACGGCTTATTGCAGGAGGCGCAATTTTATCTAGTGTTCCTTCGTTGTCTTCATAAACAACTACTGTGTAATCGCCTCTTGGCAAATCTTCGGCCGTTGTGCTGTGCTCGCCTGCGGGAACTGTTATCTGTTTTACTAAAATATTATTTTCATCAAAAACATCTACTCTGTATCCGCCCGTGGGTTCACCGCCCGAAGGAGCCTGCCAGCTTATATTTACAGTTGATTCAATCCCATCTGTTTCCTGACTTGTTTCAATTTCGTTATTGCTGGGTTGTTCGTTGTTCGGGGCTTCATCGGGTAGGGGTGCTTCTGCGGTTTTGAATGTTAATATTTGCCATGAGGATGTATCGTTGTTACTGCTTGATATTATTGTGGCTAGATTTTTGCTGACTACGAATGCTACCCCCGGATTTGTTGAAGTTATTCTTGCAAAGTATTCAGTGTTTGGTTCAAGACCCGAGACGCTTAGCGAGTGAGCTAATTCATAAGTTGCATCTCCCACATTAGCAACAACACTGTTCCCGTCTTGATCAAGGCTGATCAACAAGCTGGAGTTGGCGGCTTTATTTGTTTGCCAGGTTATTTTTACATAATCATCTGTTAATTCCGATATTGTTGTGCCTGATATTGCAGGAGGAGTTGAGAATACTTCTTGAGGCGGTGGTGTTGATTCGGGTGATCCTGTTGGTGTTGGTTCGGTATCAACCACCGCGCTGTTAAAAGAGCCTGTTCTTTGGCTTATATTTCCCCATTCGTCTTTGGCAATGATTTGGTAATCATATGCAGTATTTGGGTTAACTTGGAGAGGTGTATTGCATGTTCCTATACCGGGTAAACATGAGGTGTAATAATTTTTAAATCCTGTTTGCTGGTTATAGTCCTGGCCTTCAAAGCCCCAAAGAATTGACCAGTCAACAGGCTCGTTGGCATTGAAATTTATCTCTACTGTATTTGAGTTTGTTACTGTTGCTGAAATGTTTGATAGTTCTGGCGGCTGAGCATCCTGACTCTCATAGGTTGCATACTTAAAGGTCCAGCTTTGTTCTTCATTATCAATCACAGCTTTGCCCGGGATATAGCTTATGTTGTATTCGGAGTCGTGTTGAAGTATTTCAACGCTCGCTCCATAGTAAAGGCCCAATCCTCCCATGTCGCTTATTATTTCAAGTTCATATACCTCATTAATGTTTAATGGAACTTGGGCGGGCAGGTTTATATGAAAACGCGTACCGCCTTCCTTTAGAGGTATAGGATTTATGAATACATTATTTTTTTGAGCTAAAACAGTACCGAATGAATTACGCAAAACAAAAGTTGCCTGGCCTTGGCTTCCTCCATTGTTTATCCAAAGATCAAAACCGTTTACGGCATCGTTTGATGGTTGGAATTTGAGAGATACTGTTTCTGCGCTTGGGTATATAAATCTCCAAGATTTATCGGGATTAAATTCGTATGTTTTTACATCTTGGGCTTTAGCAGTATATGGAAATATAGCTATACCCAGAAGTACTGTTGAAATTAATATTGCTATATTTATTTTTGATATGTTTAAATTTCTAATTTCTAATTTCTAATTTCTAATCAAATTTCAAATCCCATTTTTTAAATTAGGAGAAGTTGGTTAGAAATCTTTAGTCTTTTTTTAATGATACCATTATTTTTAAATTTTTATATTCACAAATTAAATTGCACAAAACTAAAAACCGCCTTGTGGGCGGTTTTTAGTTTTGTGATATGAATTACTACCTAGTTACGCCAATGTTTTCTGGAACTGCGGTTTCGTTTAATCCTTCAGGAGCACTAACAGTAATTCTACCTGTTGAAGCATCTCTTGCTACAGTGTAGCCAGTATTGTAGTCTGTTGGAGAATTGTTAACTCCAACTGAAGGATCCACTGGTAAGGTTGATATATAAGTAGGAACTATACAGGTGTATATATTGTATCCTGTGTTAGACATAACCGATGCTGATGCTGGCAATGCAACACCACAGTTAAATACACCACGGTTATCAGCCATGTTTTGGCCGATAGCATTTAAGATGGCGTTAACATTTGACCACCTCTGGGTATTTCTGGCTTGTGCGAACTGACGGGCTGGGTTTATGGCGATAATAACTACCGCTGCCAAAATGGCAATAATACCTATTACAACCAATAATTCAATAAGAGTGAACCCTGCCTGTGATTTCTTCGTCTTAAATAATTTACTCATTTTTTAGTTTAGTTGATTTTAATTAATAAAATAAACTGAGCTCAGTTTATATTTTGCCCAAACTATTTTTTGGGCTTTTTATCGACCTATTTCATAGCTTTAGGTTAGCACTAAAACCCTAGGTTTTTAAGGGCTTTTATCCACAGTAAATATTATTTTAATTCTTTCCAACTTATAATTTCATAAAATCCGGCATCAGAAGGAAACCCCGGAGGCGGATCAGACAGTAATCTTGGGTCATATGTAATGGATCGTTGCTGATATCCTGTACCGTCTGTATAGGCAAAACCATATTTTTCGTTAGTTGCTATCATTCCATAAATTGTTAAGGATTGTCTGTTGTGGTACGGAGAACAGCTTGGATTGTAATAAAACCTGCCTACCCGCCCGTTTTTAGCCACTATTGCTGCATCAATACGCAAGTCGCCAGTGCTTTCCATTCCTATAATAATATTGCCTTGTGTTACCAGGCCCAGTTTGTCTCGGGCATTAATATTAGAATAAGTTAGATTATTGTTTACTATAATATGCTTGTAATTACCAGGTGATTCAGGAAAAATACCCGTAGCCAAGGTGAGACGCTCACCGTCAATTTCACCTTCAATCCATGCGTTATCTTCAAAAAAAATAAGTCCGTTTGAAGGAAGTGCATAATTATTTAAAAATGTTTCAGAATCGATACTCCATGTCCCCCAGTCTGATTCGCTTAAGTCGTTGGTGCATCCGGCAGGCGGTGCAATTTGTGAATTAACTTTATACAAATCAAAAGTATCATTTGTTTTCAGGACTACACGATAACCTTCAGCACTTGAGGGTCCAAAATATGATCCACTAGCTTGAGCGCCGGTTTTTATATCTGACAAATCTCTGGCAATGCCATCAAAGTCAACCGCCGGAACAGGGAAATCACGCCCTGCTTTAAAAACACTAGGTCTTTTTTGTAATGGATTTGGGGGTAGAGGGTCAGCAGGGTTTATGTGGGTGTGTACTGCATATTCTTCCACTCCTGCGTGAGCGGGGTCGTCATATGTTTCTCTGGTGCTGGTTACAATATGGTGTGCAATCCCGTTAAAGCTTATACCTCCATTTGAATGTATTGGTCCAAACACTTCCGCGCCTTGCCCTATGTGTATGCTGTCATTTGAAACAATGGCATATCCCGCAAGAGACGACAGAGCTAGTCGAGCTTCAACTATTCTTTCAATACTATCATCAACATCAACGGTTCCTGTAGATTTTATAATTACAACTCCCGAGGATTCTGAGGGCGGAGTTATTTCAAGCGTAAACTTGCCAATAATATTCCCGTTTTTATCAAAGAAATCATGTTCATATGGTCCTGGTTCTCCTGTTCCATCCTGAAAATCATCGGGGACATGAGCTAAATGCCAGCGGTAGTATTCAATGCCTGATTCAGCAATTTCAAGCGCCAAAAGCCGATCTGTTTGTCTTATTGCTGCTTTAAAGCTTAAGTCAGCCCAAAGTATAAATCCAGACAGTATAACAATAGCTACAGAGCCGAAAATTAAAACATAGAGGGAAAGTTGGCCTGCTTCCAAATTTTTAATTTTTAATTTCATAATTCTAAACTCTAAAATTTTATTTTAGCGTAAATTACGGGGCGTTGCCTGCATTGATGAAACAAAATTTGATGAGCCCGGTATTTTGGGGTCAACTATTGCTTCAATTCTGATTAATCTTATTGCCGGTATGCTTACGGGAACTGCCAATGAGTTTTCGGATCCCGTGAAATTTTTATCGTAATATTTAAACATGCCCGCTGATGTTAAAGTTAAATCAGAAATTAATCTTTTAATTTTTTCATCAGACGGATCATAAACAGGCGGGTTGCCTGAGGGTTTTGTTGTTCCTCTTTTCATCTCACTTCCATCAACAAAATATCTTACTTTGTCTACTGTTCCGTTGCTATCCACATCACTATAAAATTCAAATGAATCCGATGATGCCGAAATAATTGGGTAAGCTCCATTTTCTGATTCTTCCATTGAGCGAATTTCGGGTATAATTTCTTTGAATGTTTGATTTATTTCGCTTTGTATTTCAAGTGTTCTACTAAATGATGTTTGAGAGCTTAAAATATCAAGCCCAAAAGACCCGATTAAAATAACTATAATAGACATTATGGCCAATCCGATTACTATTTCTATTAATGTAAACCCCGCCCTTGAAGAGGGAGATATATTGCTAAGTATTTTTTTTAAAACTTTAAGAAGATTCATGAGCTAACAGGGTGATTACTGATAAATATTAGATAAAAAGGCGCATCCATCTTCAAGAGCGGGGTAAACCCCGCCCTTGAAGAGGGAGATATATTGCTAAGTAATTTTTTTAAAACTTTATGAAGATTCATGGTTTTGTTTATTATGGAACCAAAATGGCTCTATATTCTTGCCACTCGCTGTTTATATTTATGTTGTCATTGTATGTTTTATAACCCGGGTGATCTATTGTTATGTTGTATGATCCATTCGGTAAATTGTTTAGAAGGGCTTGCCCTTCAGGAACACAGCTTGAGTTAAACTCTATGATTATCTTATCTAATAATGGGGTGAACCCTTGGTCTACTGTTTGTAGATATGCCTTATATCTTAGATATCTATTCCCATCATGCTGACTGTAAATATCGGTTTTTGCGGTCGTGTAATAAGTGTTTGAGGAACCATCAGGTCCTACAAAATTCCAGGTGTTGTTATCGTTGTTTGCTGCTATTTGGAATTTTAAGCTATTTGCTCCAGTTTGAGCTGGCTGGTTTTTGGGGTCCCAATCAATTTTTCCATAAAATATTGTTGATGTTCCAAAATCAATAGTGTTGGAAATTAACCACTCCTCACTGTTTGAAGCATATTTGTTTCCTCCTAAATCAACCAAGGTTAGCTGTCCCGCAGGCGTTGTTGCGATTCCTCCGCTTTGAGAGTCATAATTGCCCCCCGACCAGTCAGTATAAGATATGGATGCCAGACCAGTAAAAGCAGATTTGGTTTCTGGGCCTGATACTGTAACCTCGGCATCGTTTACAAAATTTCCGTTTGTGTCTCTTGCTACAGCGAGAAGTGAATTAGAAAATTTGGGCTTTACTGTCCAGGTGATATTTCTGTTGGTGTTTGGGTTAATAACCAAAGGCATAAGAATATCAGTTCCAGCCAGGTCAAATCCGGAATCAGTTAGAGATAAATTGTATGTATCCCATTCCAGTGAGTTGTTTGTGTAATTTCCGTTCGTGTCTGTTGAAAGGTTCTCAGAATATTTTAATACATCTGGGCTTTGGCCTATGAGCTTGCTTCCTTCCTGTAGGAAATTAATGTCAGCCACAGGAGAACATATGTAATCGCTTGTGGTTAGGTTCATGGTGCTAGTTCTGTCTATGACGAAAGTAATTTCAGTTACGTCTTGTTCTGCTACCGTTGCATGAGGTTTAACAGGATTGGGGTTCGATGGTTCCCCTGGCAGATATGTTTGTTCGGTGGAATATCCTGCTTTAGAAACAATAATTTCATATGTAAAAGATCCTGTGGCTACATCAATGATCTGGAGTTTGCCATCAGAGCCGGTTACATCAGTGATGTCAATTGGAGGATTGGCAGAATTATTAACAACATGCACAGTAGCATTTGCTGTGGAGTCACCCGATGCATCAATTGCATTAATAAACAATGATCCATTTCTACTTACTGTTTCAAGGCCCTGTGGAGCTACGGTGGCGGTAACTTTTTTGGGTGTGAATGGTAGTGTGCATTCAGGACAGCTTATTTCAATTTCCACCAGTTTGTAGTCCCCTGGCGCCAGATCTTCTTGGACTGATGCCAATGATCCAAAACCAAATTCTACATCATCCAAATCCTCGTCATATATAACTGACGCGGTGTTTTCTAATAAAATTGAATAACCCGTAGCATTAACTAGTTGGATAGCATTTTTTAAATTTATTGTTCCGTTGTTGGCATGTACAAGAGTTCTTAAGTCAGATGCGTTATTTATTGTTATAGCCGGATCTTCAAGGGTTTCTTTTGTTGAAACTATGAAAACAAAGCTTGAGTCAGGCGGGTTACATGTCTGGGTTGAAGTGTTATAACCCTCAGACCCGCATATGGCAGATTCATTTCTTATCATTACACTGCCGTCTGTGATTATCAGACCGCTTAACATTCCAAATGACGGATCGATCTCAATTACCGCATCATTTTGCATAAGAATATCTCCTGTGACCCAGATTACCCCTGTTATTATTAAGCGTCCGGAATTTCTTATGGTAAGATTTCCGTTTATCTTAATTGGTCCAAGAGGAACAATATTGGATCCGCTTATGGTTTGGGTCGGGATAGTGCCTCCTTCAGCAGCGAGTGTTTTCCATTCAGCCAGTTGTTGGGGTGATATTGGAAGCTCTTGGGGTTCAATATCCGGGACATTAGAAAACAAATTACCAACTACAGTTGTATTGGAAATGTTTTTGTAATAAGCATCTCTTCCCACAAAGCTGTTAAGTATAGTATTTGCATGAACATCATTAGCCACATTGACTGTATCAATTTTGCTAGATCCTGCAGCCCATGCACTCCCTGTAATATTAGAATTACCGGTTCCAATTATGTCGCCGTTTGAAAACACATCCCCTATTATTTTAGATTGGTTTTCCATTCTTAACCCTCCTTCTCCAACTTGAGCACCTACATCTAGATTGGCTATATTATTCTTGCCTTTTAATTTGCCGTCAAAAATATGGTCTATGTTTCTGACAGTAGTTCTTAAAACAAAAGGTATATTACCTGCTATTACAGTTTTTTCACTTTTTAATTTGCCAAATGGTGCTCCTGTTGTGGTTCCAATATTTTCATAAGACATGTTCCTTACTATTTCTATTTCTTTTTCCAAAATAAAAGCGGCTTCAGCATCAAGCCGTCCCCTAGTGATTATTTCAAGTATATTTGAGTAGGCTAAATATATACCTCCGCCAATGATAACAAATAGTGCAGCAGCAATAAGAGTTTCCAAGATTGTGAACCCCGCCCTTGAAAAGGGAAAATTATCATAAGAAAATATTTTTGCTATTTTAAATTTCACGACTAATTTAAAAATTTAGTTAATAAACCATTTAACAAGAGCAGGGTGAATCCCTTATTTTTATGAGAAAAAACAAAATACTCATTGGTATTTTTGGTAAAACTGGTATTTTTGTTAATTTTTATCATTAACGGGACAATGTTTGTGTTATTTTATATATAGGAGTTATTATAGCTAGTGCCACAAATCCTACGATAAGTCCCATTGCCAGAAGAAGGATGGGCTCTATTGCATTTGAAAGAGTTTTGGTGGTTTCATTCAATTCGCTTTCATAGAAATCAGCCAGATAAAAAGCTGATTCATCTAATTTTCCTGTGTTTTCCCCGACTGATATCATCTGGGTTGAAAGTTTTGGGAAAAGATGCGGCTTTGTCGCTAAATATTTTGATATTTGATCACCCATACGAACACTGTTAGCAGTTTCTCTGATTGCTTTTTGATAAACCAGATTACTGATAGTGTTTGATGTGATGTTTAGTGATTCCACTATTTTTACGTCACTTTTTAAAAGAAGTCCCAGGGTTCTTGAAAATTTTATCATGTTTATAGCTTGTGACATTTTGTTAACTATGGGTATTTTTAGTATTATTTTATGCCACAAAAATTTTACAGGCCTGATTCTTAATATGCCCCATATTCCTATAATTAGGGCAATCACACCGCCAAATAACCAGTAACCATATTTGAAGGTGAATTCAGATATTGAAATAAAATATACTGTCAAAACAGGCAGTTCTACATCTATGCTTTTAAGCACGGGGAGTATCTTGGGAAATATGAAAAATACCAGCAATCCTGTTATGCCAAATGTTGCTATCAATATTATTACTGGGTAAACCATCGCACCTTTTATTTTGTTTGCTAGTTCTTGTCGTTTTTTAAGTTCTTCGGCAAGGTATTTAAAGTTTTCAGGCAGTGTTCCGCTTGCTTCTCCGACCCTTATTACGTTTATAAAAAATTCACTGAATACATTTTTGTATTTTTCTAAGCTGGTGGACAAAAATTGCCCGCTTTTTGTGTCATTTATTAAATCATCCAAAATCATTTTAAATGAACGAGAGTCCACCTGTTCCTTAAGTGTGTTTAAGCTTTGTATGACTTGCATGCCGGAACCTATCATTACTGACATGTGTTTAGCAAAAAGCATTTGCTCCTTTAGGGAGATATGAAGAAATAGTTTTTGTAGGTTAAATTTTTTCAATTTAAATTATTTAATTATTTAATTTTATTCTTTGACAACTCTTAATAATTCTTCAATCGTTGTCAGTCCCGAAACGACTTTTTTAAATCCGTCTTCAAGCAGAGTACTCATTCCGCTTTTTGTTGCTATTTCGTTTATTTCACTTGAGTCCGCTCTTCTTAATATTGCGCTTCTTATTTCATCATTCATTTCTAAAATTTCATAAATGCCCATTCTGTCAAAGTATCCGGTATCGCCACAAACTTCACATCCGCCTACTTCATAAAATTCTTTATGATTGCCTAATATTTTTTCGGGGATGCTCTTGGTGAGGTTCTTTAGCTCGGTCTCAGTCATTTTTCTTTTTTTCTTGCATTTTGTGCACAACATTCTAACAAGACGCTGACCTATCACAACATTAACAGTTGAGGCAATTAAGAAAGGTTCGACCTCCATGTCCAACAATCGAGGCAGTGTCGTTGCGGCGTCATTCGTATGAAGTGTCGAAAGAAGTTTGTGGCCTGTTAGGGCCGCATTAACCGCAATAGATGCTGTTTCCTTGTCTCGTATTTCTCCTACCATAATGACATTGGGGTCTTGTCTTAGTATTGATCTTAATCCTGTTGCAAAAGTTAATCCTGTTCGGGTGTTTACCTGTATTTGGTCTATTCCTTCTACTGAGTATTCCACTGGATCTTCGATGGTGATTATTGATACTGAACGTTTGTTTAATTCTCTAATTACAGTATAGAGAGTGGTTGATTTACCTGAACCAGTTGGTCCTGTGACAAGTATCATGCCGTAAGGTTTTTTAATTGCACGTTTTATTCTTTCTTTGTCTTCTGGTGAGAATGCCAAGTCCTCTATGGTTTTTATGGATGATTGTTCGGCCAAAAGCCTAAGAACAGAGTTTTCTCCGTAATATGTTGGTACTATTGAAACACGAATATCAAATTGTTTGGGCGGGCTTTTTATTGTTGCTTTAAATCTGCCATCCTGGGCGGTTTGGTGTTCGTCGGTTCTCATTCCGGCAAGAACTTTTATTCTGGCTATAATTTCTGATTGTGTATTTTTGGGAAGTGAAAATACATCATGAAGTATGCCATCAATTCTCATTCTTGCAATAAATCTATCACTGTATGGCTCAAGGTGAATATCTGATGCACGAGCATGGTAAGCGTATTCTATCAAGTCATTTACAAGGTTTATTATTGATAACTCGGCACGTGGTGAAACTAAAGCTTTTTCTATTTTTGCTTTTATTTTTGGTGGAACCCCAATGTTAATACTTGTTGAGCTGAAGGGGCTTTTGTATTTAATTTTATTTTCATCCTTACCTTCCGATTCACCTGATTCATCTTTTGTTTTTTCTGATGCCGGTTGTTCTTCCATAGATGGCATGATAACTTTACCTGCCATGATTTCATTAACTGCTTGTATGACCTCGTCTTTTCCTGCAAATGCTTTTATTAAGTATCCGTTTACACCTTCCTCCAATACCTTTTTTCTAAATTCTACAGTATCGTTGTTGGAAACAATTAATATTGGCAAGTCTTTAGAATTTTCTTTGATCTCTTTTAATGTTTTAAATCCATCGGCTTTGTCAGGCAGGGGCATATCAAGTATAAGCAATGAAGGTTTTGAATCCTTTATTTTTTTAATACCTTTTTCTCCACTGTCAGCTTTTTCTATGTTGAATCCTGAGTTTTTAAGTTCGTTCGCTAAAATCTCAACCATGAAAGGGTTGTCGTCTATTATTAAAATTGTTTTACTTACATCTTTTGCCATGTTTACAAATTAAAATTTAGGACAAGCATTAAACTGAGATCCAATGTTAAAAACTCAAATTTTTAAAATTTGAATTAGAAAATATTTGTTATTTAACATTTTGTCTTTGATTTTATCCGTTATTTTCAGGGCCGTCTAATTGTGACGGGCTGATAAGGGGTATTACCTCTCCAATGATAGTATCAAGGTCATCACTTTTTCTTATATAGTCCATTGCCCCAGCTTCGCGGGCCAGTCTTTCATCAGTCCATGCAACTTCTTGTTGCGGTTCACCATAGTTGGTTAAAAAAACTATCTTTAAGTCTGCCCATTCAGGGTTTGCTTTAATTTGGGAAAGCGTTTCTGGCCCATTCATTTTTGGCATGTTTACGTCTAGCATGATTAAATCAGGCTTGATCTCCTTAAGCTTTACAAGCGCTTCTTCTCCATTTTCGGCTTCTACTATGTTAACGCCCAATGTTTTTAGTTTGGTAACTAAAATTTCCCTAAAATCTTTTTCGTCATCAACGATAAGTATAGTTTGTTTTAATTGATTTTCCATAAAATCATTATAACACAACAAAAAATTGAATTAGCCACAGCTGGGATTAAAAATAAGTAATAATGCCTAAGTATTTAAAAATAAAAAAACATAGAATACGCTCCATGTTTTTTGGGGATATATAATAAGCGGCAAACTACGAATATTCTAACGGTAGCTGAACATGAAATTGAGATCCTTTTCCTTCGCCTTCAGATTCTGCCCACACCTTGCCGTTGTGTGCTTCTATCATCTTTTTTGCTATATAAAGACCAAGCCCTGTGCCTTTAATAGATCTGCTTTTTCCAGAACCGCGATGGAATTGTTCAAAAAGATCATTTGTTGTTTCTTTGCTCATGCCAATACCTGAATCGGAAACTGTTATTAAGGCACTGTCATCTTTTTCTTCAATAGTTACTTTTATCCAGCCTTCCTCAGTGTATTTGATTGAGTTCTCAACTAAGTTTTGGATGATTTGCTTGAATTTGCCCTCATCAATTTTTGCATTGAATTGTTTGGTAGGTGTTTCAAAGTTTAGGTGTAGTTTCTTGTCATCTGCCAATGTTTGTAGCTCGTCTACCACCTCTTTTATTATAAATGTTATATCTTTTGTTTTCATGTCGTATTCTATTTTCCCTTCTTCTATTTTTCTGAGGTTCAGAAGTTCTTCTACGAGACTTATCATTTTGTCGGCTGAGTTCTTGATTTTATTTGCTGTGTTTTTGACTTCTTCAGGTACTTCGCCATAATCTCCTTTGGCTATTAAATCAGCATATCCTTTTACAATGGCCATTGGTGCTTTGACTTGATGGGAAGCAAAAGACAAAAATTGAGATTTGAGCATGTCTAGTTCCTTAAGCCTGTCGTTTGTTGATTGTAATTTTTTAGCCAATATTTCAAGTTTTTCTTTTTGTTTAACCTCGTTCCAAACGCTTTTTACAATTAAAATATTAAATGATAGGACTATTAAGAAAATACCGGATCTTAGAATTACTGTTCCAAGATCTTTAGCGACAATTACATCAAACAAAACTATTATAGATAGTACAATTGCAAAGATTTCAGTAGCTATTATTTTTACATCAAGGAATTGACGTTTTGTTATGGAATAAAAAGTAAATGTGATAAATGGCAGCATAAACAATGCTCCCAGAGATATAAATTCTGAGTTATCAAACATTGAAGGTAAAATGAGATTAAAAATAAGCAAAAGAGAAAAGGTTATAACAACACCGACAAAAACAGGTTTAAATTTCTTCCCTTCTTCTTCTGTGGCTTGAGTTGATTTTCTGTACAACATCGCTATCCCTCCTATGATGAGGAATATTACCCAAAGACCGAATATCGCCATGGCGGGACCGTTTACTACTTTTATTATTCTTCCCTCGCTGGATAATTCCTTTATACCTTGCAATGCCCAAGGAGTAAGAGTCAGGAATGAGACCAAGCTTGTAATAGGGATGATGACGTATTTATAGGTTTTAGAAAAAACTGCGTGTTCACTTGGGAACACATAAAAAAGCTGAAAAAATGAAAAGGCATGCCACGTTGCAGAAAATATAGTTATTCTCAAGAAAATTAATGCCAGTTCTTGATCTGTTAAAATTTTATAACTTATGTAGTTAAATACTCCATAAAGAATTGTTGTTATAGAAAATATGAGGAAGCTTTTATTAGTAATACTTTTAGGGTTGTTTATAAATACGGTAAAACCAAGTACTGTAATTGCTGAAACAGTAATGCCCACAGAAAGAAGGTCTAGATTCTTAAATGAGTTTGTTATTAATTGAGTATCAAACATATTAAAAATTTCAAAACCAAAAAACTTATTCTTCAGATTTATTGAGGATGATAAAAATCAAAAGGTTTATTTTGTTATTAAATTAAACAAATTTTATTTCAGGATTTTTACGAAGAGACTTGGCAGTTGGTTCACCGCCATAGCCAATCCTTAATAGCATTGAGATTGTTCCCTCTTTTATGTTAAAGAGTTCTCTTATTTCATTATAAGACTTTTTTACCAATTCGGCATTTTTTTCACTTAGTGGTTCCGCCTCTTTTTCAATTACACGTTGAGCTAGAAAAAGCATTCCTGCTACGGGCTGGACGCTTAAGCCAAGAGAGGTAGCTGTTAGCCATGCTTTTTGCATAAGTCTTCCTGCATTTACAAAATCACTGGCATTTCCTCCTCTTGTAACAATTATACCTATGGCTGAGCCTGTTGAGTAAACCTGCTCATTGCCTTTTGATGCAAGTCTAGAGAATCCCACTTTATTTAATTTGTTTACTACAGGCCAGTTTCTGGCAAGTTTGAACATGAATCTTCCCGGTGGAGGAAGCTCAAGGGTTTTTATGTACAGTCCTGTTTTTTTGGATTGTTCTTGTTCTTCAGTCCAATTAATATCAGCAAAAAAAATATTGTGAAGAGGTTTTGTTTCAAGCGCTATGAATTCGTTTGTGCTTACTGCTTTTGCAATTTTTTTCTTTATATTTTCATCTTCAGATAAAATAAATTTTGATCCAAACTTATCGTTGTTTATGCTTAAAAGTGATTGCACTTCCTTATCTAACAACGGATAGTTTTTGTAGGGTTTTCTATTTGTAGATCTTTTTTCTATAAAGCCATATAGGGGGCTTGTGGCGATGTTGGATTTTTCAAATGTTACTTGAGCAACTAGATTAGCGTTTGAATTGTCGGGTAATAGATTGCAGATTGTTTTATATCCAAAGCTTGATGAAGCAATATCAA
>PCXQ01000006.1:0-22971 GCA_002794035.1 Candidatus Yanofskybacteria bacterium CG10_big_fil_rev_8_21_14_0_10_36_16 | reverse complement strand
GGTGTCTCCCTTAACTTCAAAGCGCCAAGGTTGAGAATTGTCACCTGAAGGAGCCATGCACCCCAATCCAATTATTGTTTGTAGAGTAGATTTATCCATAAAATAAATAAATGAGTTGAGTTTTTATTGTCTTCTCATTATATTTATCATTTTTTTAATTTCTTCACTCGGAGATCGGTCTGATGTTAATTTTGGACATTCTCTCCTTATGATGTTTCTGATTTTACGGCTATGATTGCTGGCATTTTCAATACCTCTTAAATCCAGTGCTTGGCTTGCAGCTAAAAATATTATTGCTGTTATGAGTTCTAGGTTGGATACCGCTTCTTTAAGATCAAAGGCGGCATGAGTTCCTAGGCTGTTTACGTCTTGATTATCACCTTCCGTGGGTATGGTGAATGATTGTTGGGATTGAGCCAGCTTTCTGTTTTGTACTGCGATGGATGCGCTTAAAATTTGGTAAGGTCTGAATCCGCTATAAACAGCGGGTCGCTCTACAAGGTTGGCCGGCAATCCAAAGTTTTTTCTAGGGTGAACAAGATTGGCTAGTATTGCATGCATCCACGTTGATGCTTGAGAAATGTCTATCTTAAGGATATCACATGTATCTGTTATATAATATCCCATGAAATTAGCTGCATGGTGTATCTTGCCGGATTCTGGGTCTATAACGGGGTTGTCGTTTACAGAGTTAATTTCTCTTTCAACCCATTTTACTGATCTGTTTAAGTTTTCCCAAAAAGGCCCAAACCCCTGTGGTATGGATCTTAAGGAGTAATAATCCTGTAATGGCCTAGTGTTTTGATGGTGATTATTTGCTGAAGCACCGTATGAAGATAAAAACTCTTTTCTTTCACTATCTAATTTTCTTATAAGTTTACTTCCGTGCCATGCACAAAGAAGGTAATTGTTTACTTTTGTGGCACCAGGATGGTTTTTAAGTTCGTGTACCAATGGTTCATAAGCACTGTCCATTACTCCGAGTGCCTCCAGAGACATTGCGATTGCAGAGAGTATTTGGTTAAAGAGTCGATTCAAGTCATAAATTGCCAACGAAGAGATTCCTGTCATAAAAGAGGTTCCGTTAATAAGTGCTAGTCCTTCTCTGCCCTTTAGTTTCAGGGGGCTAATACCAGTTTGTTGCATTGCTTCCTGGACTTTAATTTTCTTATTTTTAAATTTTACCTCTATGTCGTGGCCACAAAGAGCTGAAGCGATGTGTGATAATGGAATAAGATCTCCACTTGCACCTATTGATCCGTATTTTGGCACAATTGGATGTATTCTATAATTTAAAAAATTAACCAGTTGTTTTATCGGTTCAGCGCTAACACCAGAATAACCTAAACTTAGGCATCTAGCCCTAACAAGCATCGCTGCTCTTACAGAGTCTTCAGGTGATTCATCTCCTAGACCAGCTGTGTGAGATCTTATTAGGTCTCCCTGTCTTTCCTCAAGTGCTTTTAGATATAGAGGGTGGTCTGAAATGTTATATTTTTCATCGGTTAAGTTTACCTGACCTCCAAATTGTGTGCTTATGCCATAAACTGGGACATGTTTGTCTATATAATTGCTTAAAATAGCTCTGCTTTTTTCAAGGTTAATTTTAACCTTTGGGAGTAATTGAACAATTTTAAATTGCCTAGCCACTTCATGGCAATCATTTATTGTGAGCCACTCGTTGCCAAGTTGTATTGTTTTTTGTGTTTTCATTTTATTATTTTTGGTTTTTTGCCTTTTGTTGAAGTTAGTGAAGGTCCTTTGTGTGCTGGGTCTCCGTGATCTCCGAATTTTTTTAAAATTATTTCAGGCATGGTTTTTTTGCCTATTGCTTCATCAAGTTTTCTAAATTCTATGTTCACTTCTTTTAGGTTGTTGTGTAGCACTATTGCACATTGGTTTTTAAAATTGGGTGTGGCGTTAACTCCTTTTGCAAGTTCCAGTTCAAGGTATAGTTTTTGGTCTTTGCTTTTGTTGTGTGTTTTGCTGTAAGCATTAAAATTGCCGGTTAATTTGTTTGATATTTCTTTTCTGCTTAAGGATTTAATAAAATGTTCCGGGTATATGTTTATAGCATAGAATGTAGTTGATACATCTGTTCTGCCTTTTAAAACAAGAAAAGGGAAACGCCATTTGTTAAAATAAGACTTGGTTTGTTTTGTTAGCCCTGCTTCTTTTATTATTTCTCCCATTTCAGCATGGGTAATTATTTCACCTGTGTCACACAAGTTGTATCGTATTAAAGGCGCTGAAGAGTTTGTTGTCAAAACAAGTTCTTCACGGGATTTCTCAAAAAATATTTTGTCGGGGTTGTATTGCACTATTGAAGGCTGGTGTTCTTGGTCAATTTTGGTTTCACCAAATAATTTTTTATAAAGGTCTTTGTTTTGTAATGAAGCTCTTCTAACGAAAATAGTCAAAGGAGTTTCATGAGCCATAGCTCCTGCATCAGCCGAACCATATATGCTTATGATGGAGCTATTATTGTTTTGAATTCCCAGATTGTTTAAATAATCACTTCGCCATTTTTCAGAAAATTTATCGCCCGCAGTTATTGTTTTTATGTTTTGGTTTAGGTTGATTCCCCTGGTTTTGGCTTCGCTTACTATGTCCATTAGAAAAGGAGGATAGCCAGCTAGTATGATGTTTTTAAAATGAGGTGTTAATTGGGAAAGAGTTGAAAAAATATCATTTTTATCTACTCCGGGTGTAGCAACAGTTATTCGGTATCCCTTTCTAGCTAGTTCTCTGCATATGGCAAGTGTGTAATTCCCTGCTATCCAAACGCCCATGGCGAAACAAATTATGACCAATGTTTCTTCTTTTTTGTTTATTTTAAATATATTTTTAAATATTGTTTCGTGTAGTTCCGCACCGGAAAGCTCTTGAATATCTGATCTGAACCAAAAAGTGGGTTTACCTGATGATCCTGAGCTTGCATATGACATTGGGGGAATGATGCTGTTTGGGAAAAGATCCTTAAGTTTATAATTGTATATATAATTTTTCTTATTTGTAATTGGCAATGTAGAAAAATCTTCTAATGTTTTTATTTTATTTGGATTTACTTTGTTTTTGTGCAAAAAATTGCGATAAGCTGGAACCGTTTTGGACGCATTTTTAAATATTTTTAGTTGAAGAGGAGTCATTTGATGTTTTTTTCTAAGCTAATAATATATCTTCCTGACTTAAGATTTTTTTTACTTGCTATCATTCTTAATGCGTAAGATATTGCTGATCCTGCCATAAGCGCTGATGTTCCCAATTGCGGGACCGCCGCAATTGTTTTGCCTATTTCTTTTAGGGAATTTTTCATTGATTTTGTGAGATAACTTGGGCCCACAATTTTTGTTGCTATATTCACCCATCTTTTAAAATCTAAATTAGACACATTTTCATTTTCTATATCACTTGCAAGGCCGTGAAATAATTTTCTGTTTGGTTCGATGTCAAAACGTTCAACATCTAAGATTACCCCATCTCCATTATCTGTGGCCATCAGTACGGGGATTTTATTTTTTTGGCATATTTTGCGGGCTTTAATTTTTAGATCCAAACTGTCCATTTCATCTATAAAGACATCCAGTTTTGGCTTTAATAAAAATTGATTTATGTTTTTATTGTTTATTCCTTGGTCCCATAGGGCAAGCTTAGCGAAAGGGTCAAGCTCCCATACCTCATGTGCGGCAATGTGTGTTTTGTTTTGTCCAAAGTCAGTAAGCTTTGCTTTTATTCTGTTAAGGTTTGAAACTTCAAGTGTGTCAAAGTCGGCTATTTTCAAGTTTTTAGGTCCTCCGCTGGTAACTATGGCATGAACTATGGCTGAGCCAACCGAAAGTCCCACAATGCCTACTTTTAGATTCCTATAATTTATTTGTTCTTTTTTCTCAATTACGTTTTTGTTGCGGGCAGTTCTTAATTCAAAATAATATTTTTCCGGCAATGATTTTATAATTATTTTACGCCAAGGGTAATAAATCCACACAGGCTTTATTTTGTTTGTTTTTAAAAATTTGTTAAGGATTTCCTCTGCTTCGGGCATCTCTTTTTTAAAGCGGGGATTTTTAATAAAAAACAGCTCCTTGAGCCCGCTTTCATACGCGTCAACACATTGGGTGTTTTGTGGAGTTTTGGGTTTTTGGTTATATATAGTTGGCTCAATCATATGGGTATTATAACAAACAGTAATAAAAAACAACCCATTGACGGGTTGTTTTAGTTGTTTAGTTTTTAGTTTGTTAAAATTAAATTTTTAGATATTATCGATCTTTGAAGCAAGTATAAAATCGTTTTCAGATAATCCGCCAATGGCATGAGTCCATAATTCTATTTTTACAGTGTTATAAAAAATATGAACATCTGGATGGTGACTTTCTGATTCTGCAATATTGGCTATTTTGTTTACAAAAATCATTGATTCTTTAAATTCTTTAAATTTAAATTCCTTAGAAATTTTTCTGTTATCATCCTCCCCCTCGCCTATTGGTAAAACCTGCCAGTCTTTAACCTGTTTTAAATAATCTGCCAATTCTTCTCCTTCAAGAGGTTTGGCCCCGCCTTCACAGGGAACACAATGTTTTGATGATAAGTTATTCATTTTAATCAAATTCTAACATTCTCTCATTCCAAACGCAGAATTCGCATTCAGAACGAGAATGGTGTTCAGGTAATGGATCGTTGCGTAAGAAATTAACCGCATCTTCAAACAATTTTCTGACCCTTTCATGGTCTATCATGATTTTAACAGGTTTAACATTAAAACTAACAATTCCTCCTCGGTTAACTTCTTCAGGATAATAGTAAACAAGGTATGCAAAATTTGCTACGGGGTATCCGTTTGATTCTAAAAGCAAGCCATATGAATCAAGCTGTGTTTGGTAGTATCTTTCACTATCGCCTTCTCGCGGTGCTGATCCCCTTGTTTTATAATCAAGAGGTATGTAATATTTGCCGTCCTCTGTAATCATACAATCATCTAATGCGCCAAATAGTTCGGCATTTAATTTATCATCTTTATAAACAAGCCCGGTTCTCCAGTTGCGCCACTCATTCATAAGTTTAAGGTCAGGCATTAATTTGCCTTCAACCTTGCCTTCCAGCTCTGGTGGTAAATTAGTCTCTTCAAATAAACTGGCTTGGCCTGAGCTTGCCGAATGGACTTGGCCTGAACTTGCCGAATGGGCTTGTCCTTTTGTATTTTTGGTCCCTCTATACTGGTCAAAGTAATCCTTTATGACAAGGTCCATGCCTCCCGGTAATGATGGAAATATGCCTCGGGGGCGATGAACACTTTTGTTATAGGCAAGCCAAAAACAACGCGGACAATCTCTGTATAAATTTAATCCCGATGTTGGAGATAAACGAATTTTGTTTGTATTCATTTTTTTGAGTTATTGTTTATTAATTTTATATATTTTATTTCTTGTTTTTGATCCTTTTATTAATCTTATATTATTTTCAGATATTTTTAAGAACGAAGCTAAGAGTTCCTTAACTTTTGTATTGGCCGAGCCCTGTTCGGGTTTTTCTTTTGTTTCAATTATAAAACCATCTTCTGATTTTTGGATAACTTTATTTTGTTTTGATTTTGGCAGAACCCTTACTTTAATTAGCATTAATTAATAATAACCCATAAATGCCAAAATTGACAACTATAAAATTTAATGCTATTTTTTTTAAAGTTTTTTAACTATTGAACGAGGAGGTTTCAATGAATTTAGAAGAAGTTGAAATACATGGATTTAAAATAATGAATGAGTGCGGAGTATCAACAACAACGGGTTTTTTGCCTGATAAATTGTTGGAAGTTTTTCCTAGTAATGCAAATATTGGATTAAATGAATTTTTAAGGTGGCTGGATTGGAGTGCCTCTATGTTGCCTAATTTAATAGCAAGTAAAAATGTGAAAGAATTAGTTGATGGAATGCCTAAAGCAAATTTTTGGTTTGAAGATATTCCAAAGGTTGTATTGAATCGCATTGCCTTAATTTCAACAATGATTGCTCACGCATATTTTAGGGAGTGTTGTCCTTATGAAAGCATTGGTAAATCAGTAGAAGACGAAAGTGTATATAGTTTGCCAAGAAATCTTGCAATATCAATTTTTTATTCAACAAAATTGCTTGGAATGAGGCCAGCTCTTAATTACGGTCTTTATACCCTTTTTAATTTCAAAAAGAAAAATCCATCAGAGGAATTAAGGGCTGACAATTCGGAAATGCTCGTTTCTTTTACGGGCAGTATTTCGGAGAATTGGTTTGAGGCCATTCATCATAATGTTGAGTCAGTTTTTAGTCCTTCAATTCATCATTTGGCTATGGCTTGTATTTTGAGTTATCAGGACAACCTCGATGAAGAAGCAATAGCAGATTGTTTAGAAAAAGCCTTGGATCCTAACATTGAAGTAATTGATGTTTTAAAATTGATGAGAAAAAATTGTGATCCCCAAGAGTATTATAATAAAATACGTCTTTTTTATACTATGCCTCAAAATGTTGTTTTTGAAGGAGTAAAAGAACTTGAAGATAGGCCTCAAAGAAACTTGGGTCAAACAGGAGGTCAGAGCCCTTTTGAGCATTTCAGAAAAGCTGTTTTGGGAATAAGACATAATGATTCTTATTATCCTTTAATGAGGCAATGTATGCATTTGGGCTTTAGGAAATTTGTTGAGTGGGCAGATAATAAATCCCGTATTCGAGAAGTTGTTTTAAATGCAAAGGGTAATAAAAGACTTTTGGGAGCTTATAATGCTTTAGTTTTGCAAGTTGGACAATGGGAAGAAGAACACAATCGTCTTGTTTTAGAATTTATTAAATCTCAATCCGGAGGAGAAAGCCATGGCACTGGTACAACGCCTTTGCCTTGGCTAGACAAGATCCACGAACAAACAATGAGCCATATTATTTTTGGTTAATAAAAACCCCGCCAAGGCGGGGTGGTTTTATTAACTTACCTCTTTAAAGATATTCTTTTTGGAGGTCTTCTAGAAGTTTTGAAGCTTTCTCAATTGAAATAGATTTGTCTTTGGTGTACTCTCCGACCCTAGTGCGTTCAAGTTCTGCAAGATAAGCTCCTGTGCCCAGTTTCTTTCCAATATCTCTGGCAAGAGAACGAATATAGACGCCCGGTCCTGTGGCAACTTTTAAATCAAGATACGGCCACTGGTAATTCAGTATCTCTATGGAGTCTATTTCTGCTTTTCTGGGTTGCAATTCAATTTCTTCTCCTTTTCTGGCATATTTGTATGCTTCCTTGCCTTTAACTTTAACAGCACTGTAAATAGGAGGAACCTGTTTTATATCGCCAATAAATTCTTTAACAATTTTTTTTATCTCATCTTTTTCAGGTCCTACAGAATTTTTGTATATAGTTGTTTTTTCTCCTTCCGCGTCATCTGTTGTGCTTGTTTCACCTAGTTTTATTTTTGCAATATATTCTTTATCGCCTTTTGTTATTTTTCCAAGCACTTTTGTTGCTTCTCTTCCTATCCCCACAACTAAAACACCGCTTGCAAGCGGATCCAATGTTCCTGCATGGCCTATTTTATTTGAGCCAACTTTGCCTTTTAAGACCTGTATTACATCATTTGAAGTTGGTCCTTTTGGTTTATTGATAGCAATAATGCGATTCATATGAATATTTAAGCATATAAACCCAGCCCTTGGAATACCAAGGGCTGGGGGCACTTAAACATAAATATTATAAAACAAAAATCCTGCTTAGCAGGATTTTTGTTGTCGAATGTTGTATATAAAATTTTATTTACTATTTAGTGCCTGATCTATTGTTGACTTTACTGTTGCTAATGGCTGAGCTCCGTTTATTGCATAAGTGCTGCCATCTGGTCCAATAACTACGCTGTATGGGGTGCCATTACCGCCTGCTGCTTGTGCATTTTGTGTCTGCTCGTTTATTAATTTGTCATATTTGCCACTTTTAAGACATGTGTCAAATTTAGAGCGGTTGATACCAATGTTTTGGGCCATTTGTCCGAGTTGTTGGTCGCTGTTCTTTTGGTCTGAAGCAAATATTACATCAATAAATTGCCAAAATTTATCATTGCCACCGAGTTCTGCTACACACTCACTGGCTACTGCCTGAGGAAAAGCTCTTGGATGGATTGATTCTAAAGGGAAGTGTCTATAAACCCAAGCAACATCATTGCCATAGTCTTGCAGGGCTTCTTGCATGGTTGTGTGGAATCTTTGACAGAAGGGACATTCAAGATCTGAGTATTCAACAACAACGACTTTTGCTTTTTTATCTCCTCTAATATGATCATCATTTGTAACTTTTGCTACATTATCGGTAATTTTAGCTCCTGCAACTACTTTGTTGTCTGTGTTTCCTACATCGTTTTTTGTCATAAATATTGCTCCTATAATAAGCAAGGCAGCAATAATTATGGAAGCTGGTAAAGCATAAGAGTTTCCTTTTTTGAACAATGATTTTATACTGCCAATTGCTGAGACAAACCAGTTGCCTATAGCGGGCTGTGCAGATGTTGAAATTCTGGGGGTTTCTTTCAACACCTCTTTGATACCCCTTAATTCCTCAACTATTTCTTTTAAATAGTTTTCTTTACCGTTGTTGTTAAGATTATTGTTGTCGTTGTTTTCGTTGGTCCAATGCATATATTTTTTTGATTAAAAACTCGCAAATAAATAAATGCAAGAATTTAATGATTAAATGGTATTATTGAATTGTATCTTAATATGTTATTAAGACTCAACTTTACAAATCGTTTTGTTTAATGATTTCTGAAAATTTGTAAGCGCTTGGGCGGATCGTTCTTTCAAGCGTTTTATGGTCAATTTCAACTAAGCCAAAACGGGGCCAAAAGCCTTTATCCCATTCAAAATTATCAAGAAGCGACCAATGCATGTATCCGCGAACATCAATGCCTTCTTCAATTGCTTGGTGTATATTTTTTAATGATTCTTTGATAAACCACTCTCTATGTTTATCGCGCATATCAGCCAAACCGTTTTCGGTAATGTAAACAGGTTTGTTGTATTTCTCAAGATCCTTCAACACGCTATACATTGCTTTGGGATATAATTCCCAGCGCATATCTGAAGTTTTTTCATTTTTGTTATTTCCTCCGATGGTTTTATGGAAATAATGGTTTAAGCCGATAAAATCCTGATGATTTTTTATTTTATTTAAAAAATTAAAATTCCAATACTGATTAAATAAGTGTTTTATTATTTTATTAAAAAACCCTTTTGCTTCTGCAAAAATTTGATTTTTCGCTATGCCCACATTTAAAGAAGCGTCTATTTTTTTGATTGCAGAATAAGATTTTTTGTGGGCATATATTAAATTCTTCAGTGCTTTGTTATATGCAAAATAGTTCTTTTTTTGGGGAGGCCACTGGCCTTTTAAATAAGAGGCCCCCGTTATAACATTTGGTTCATTTATTGTAATCCAAAATTTTACTCCTAATTTTGAAAGAGGTTTTACAATTTTTTCTGAATATCTGGCAAAATGTTCAGGAAAATCTTTTGCTAATAGTCCCCCTTTATCGCGAAGCCACAAAGGCAAAGTCCAATGCCATATGGTAATAAAAGGTTCAATACCACGTTCTTTTAGAGCTGAGACAACCTGTTGGTAATGCTTAATTTCTTTTTCATCAAACTCTCCTTCTTTTGGTTCAATTCGCGACCATTCAATTGAAAGACGATGACAGGTATGGCCAAGCGATTTAGCGATATCAAAATCTTCTTGAAAGCGATTGTAGTGGTCTGCTGATTTGCCCGAAATATAATTTTCTATATCGGAAGGGCTTGGCCATTTATCAAAAACATATGGTGGAAATTGATTTTTGAAGCCAGGTTCTTTGATTCTTGATTCTAAATTCTTGATTCTTGATTCTGATTTTTCCCAAACACTCCAATTATTAAAATTACCACCTTCTACTTGGTGGCTTGATGTGGAAGAACCCCATAAAAAGTTTTTTGGAAAAGCCATATTTGTGTGCTTAAAATCAGAGCCAGTCTTTTTTTACAAATATCCAAAATAAAACTAAAGAAATTGGGAGCGTGATGCCCATAATAAACCAAAATGCTAAAGGACTGTCAGCTAGAGGCAAGTTAACATTCATTCCGTATAGAGAGCTGACAATAACAGGGACATTCAGTACCACAGTGAGGGCTGTGAGGAACTTAACTACTCTGTTTAGGTTGTTAGACATTATGGTTGAGTAAGCGCCTCTGACATTAACAATGCTTTTTAGGTTAGATCGCGCGAGTTCTATAAGCTGATTGTTACCCAAGAGCAAATCCTCAACTAAGTCCCTGTCTTCTTCGTAAAGCTCAAGGACTCTTCCAGATAAAAGCCTGCTTAAAATTCCGTTTGTCGGCACAAGAGATGAAAGGAAATCATTAAGTGAATCCTCAAATGTAACAAACTTAGCTATCTCTCTGTTGCTTATTTTTTGTACATGGACTCTGGTGGCTCTTACCTGTCTGTTTATGTTGGTCATAAAAATTTCATATGCGGAGTTAATTTCAGAAAAAATTTGTAAAAATAATTTTGTTTTTTGTGTGGTGTTAAAACTAATTTTACCCTCCATAAATTTGTTTAGGGAAGGAATTGGTTTTTGAGAAATTGTAGTAATAAAGTCACTGCCAATAATCACAAGAAGAGGAACAGTAGAAATAATAAGACCTTCTTTGTGAGGTACTCTTGTGAAGATATAAGTTTTGCCATCTTCAATTTCAAGACGAGGCACCTCAAGCGGGTCAACAGAATCTTTAAGTAAATCAAGTTCTAAATTAAGTGAACCAGAAAGGTATTCCAGTTCTTTTTCGCTTGGATTTTCTACATAAACCCAGGAACCAGCCTTTGGTTCTTTGATTTGGTTTAAACCCCTGTCTTTTATTGTTTTGTGGTAAATGGAGATCATGAATACTTACTATTAAAGAGTTGCGTTCTCTAGGAAATTATTATATCTTAAAAACAGTTTTTTTTAAAGGAGGTGCTGGCATGAGTGCTTTTAGAATAAATTCTTTCATCATTAAAGACGATGAAAACATGGGAAGGTTTTTGTTGTATTCTCTTGCTAATAAATTATTGGCTGATGCTACAAACAAAGATCAAATTGTTTGGGGATTGCTTTGGCCTGGCATGTACCATACTCAATATAAAGGAGAACATATATGTGTAAGTGCATCATCTGGCGGTATGATTGAGGTATCTTATAATAATCATAATGTTGAATTTTGTTTTGATGCGTTTCAAGGAGGCTCGTTGTTAAATGTTTGTGAATTGAGAGATGCAATTTTTGATCAGGAAAAAAGATTCAAAGAGGGCAAAAATGAAATTGTCGATGTTTTAAAAGAAATAAAAATGTTATCTTGCTAAAAAGTTTGAACCCCGCTAAGGCGGGGCTTTTATTTTCCGAGACACTCTGTCAATTCTTCTGTCATTGTCCATTCACATTCTCCATTTGATTGACGCTCGCAAGTTGCAGTTTTGTAACAGGCATATTCAGGAAGGTATTCGCATGTTGTTATCATTTCTTCATCTGCACAAACTTGACCGCTACAGCCGGTCACAATACAGCCGTTGGAATTTGATTGTGAGTCAAATAAAATCGGCATTATTAATTTATCTTCATACTCTGGCAATCCTGAGGGATTGTCTTTTTCAAAAACCAAAATTCCCTTGTTTGTTGCAGGTGCATTAAAATTCAAAGTTGCTTTAAATGGAACAAATTCTTTTGTCATCCAATCGCTTTGGGCTTGGGCTATGGCCACAGCTATCTCTCTGTTATTCTCATCCAATAACCTTATTGGAAAGCTTGCTTCAAAAAACCATATGCCTCTTGCCTGCCCCGTTATTGTTAATGGACTTGAGATATAGGAGTTGGGGCGTGGAGAATCAACACGAATAATATCTATTTTTTCTAGCTCATTTCCTATATCTTCAACAAATGTTTTTCCTCCCGGTTCTCGGCATTGTCTTGGATGCGATTCCATAATTGGATATCCTGCTGCTGCACATTCCTCAAAATTTCTTATAGACCAATCGCTTAAATATTTGATTTTATAAATAACGCCTGCATGGTCATCCGAAACATACACAACGCCTCCGGATTGAGTGATTATATCTACTGGTCGGCCTAAAGCACCGTCATCTACAAGCCCCTCGGTTTCACTCGGGACAAGCCATCCTGAAATAAAATCTTCAGTGCCTTCATAGTTTCCGAATGCATCTAATTTTATTCTGGCTATTTTATATCCTGTTGGTTCAGTTCTATTCCATGAACCATGATAAGCTACCAATAAATCATACCAATATTCTTCAGGCCATCCTTCTTCAGGTACAAATGCAAGACCAAGAGGTGCTGAATGTGCTTGTAGGTCCACATGGGATGACACAGTGTCTTCGCATGGATTCCTTATGTAGGTTTTTTTATCAAATTTTGTGTCATGAATGCCTTTGCCATAGCAAATAGGCCATCCAAAATCGGGAGGATTTTGTTTAGATTCTGCTTGAGGTCCTTCTATTATATTTATTTCATCTGGAGGCAAATCATCTCCCAAATTGTCCCGTCCCATCTCTGTTGCCCACATTCTGCCGTCAAGATAACTCCAATCAAAAAATACGGCATTACGAAGTCCTGTTGCATATGGTTTAAAATCAGAACCGTCACGATTCATTGAATAAATTGTTCCGCGTCTTTTGTCTTTCTCTTCACAAACATCGCAGGATGACCCAATGGAAACATACAGCCTGTTGTCTTCTGGCCCAAAATTAATTGTGCGAGTAAAGTGCCTACCACCTCCAGGAAGATCAATTATTTTTTCTGGTTGTCCATCCGAATAAACTCCTATACGAGAAATTTTATCTTCTTCAGCATAATAAAGACTAAACTCATTTTGGGGATCAAAAGCTAGTCCGTGAGGATGATTTAAATTTTTTAAGACTGCATTTTGTCTGACAACTTTGCCATCTTGAATTTCAAGCAGGCTGATTTGTCCTTCCCTAGTTTGGCTAACCCACATATTGCCAAAAGAATCAAAGGCCATAACCCTTGCTCCAGGCAGGTCTTTAGCGAATATTTCAATTGAAAATCCATCAGGCAGGATAAATGGGAAATCTGTAGAATTTATTACTTTTGTTATGTCTTTTGGTGGTGGCTTTATTGCTGGCAATATGCCTTTGTATTTAGGCCACAACAAACCACCTGCAATAGAAACAGCTAAAGCTGATATAACTGTGATTGTTATTATTTTTTTATCAGACTGCATATGATTTATAATTTTTAATTTTTATTAAATTTTAAAACGAAACAATTTTTAAATAAATTACGGGTTGAGAAATTGAAAATTACAAAATTAATTAAAAATTGTAAAATTAAAAATTTGCAACTACCTATTGTCACCACTTCCTTGCACTTTGCCTCTTTTTTTGCGAGACATTAATTTTTTAATATTCCCCTTCGCTATATCTTCTAATTTTAAATTGAGCTCTGTTGCAAGTTGTGATATGTACCACAACACATCCCCCAGCTCTTTAGATAGTTCTTTTCTATGTTTAGGCGTAATTTTTCCGTTTGAATCTCGGTATATTTTTTTAATTTTTTCTGCCACCTCTCCAGCTTCTCCTGTTAACCCCAGCGTTGGATAAACAAAATTATTTCCCTTGGCCGGATATATAGCAGTTTTATTTGTATTTTTTTGATATTCGTTAAAATCCATTTTAATATTTGAATACTCTTACATTTTGAATAATGTGAGGGTGGTCTAAAAAATTATTTCTTAGCATCAGACCTCAAGAGGGATGTTGCTAATGTTACTACAATAACCGTTATAATAGTCGCATAGATAAATTTTGCTATAATTGTATTTTTATCTATTTTAAATATGCTATCTATGAGAGCTTTTATGGCATCGTTCCAAGCCAAACCCGCAACAAGGCCAAGTGCTGTTAGTATGTATCCTTTTGTTTTTTCTTTAACTTCTTTTGATAAATTTTCCATTGTGTTTATATTTTTTCAAAAAATAATATTAAAATATTATTTGAGAAGCTTTAATCCTACTTCTTCATTTTGCTCACGCTCAACTTTGGCTTTAAAAGTTTGTAATGATAATTCACAAGTAGCTGACACCACTAGCTTTTTAACATGGCCGCCAAAAGCATGGCAATCAGGTCCTGCAAAAGTTCCATGGGCGTGTATTATAATATCATCTTCTGCGTGTGCTATGTTGCCAATAAGACTTGTTATCTCAAGGCGTTCTTTTAATATTTTTTCCAAGTATTCTTTCCTATCTAGATCATAATAATAAATTATTATTTCTCCTGTTGCGCCAATCGCGGTAAAACTACCGGAATTGATATTTTCTTTTTTACAAAAATCTTTAAACAAGCTTAGTACCTCATCACCAGGATCAAATCTTAATAAATAATTTTCGTTTTCTTTGAGGATTATTTTCATATTTTAATTATTGTATTTCAAATCCTTGATAATTTTTTATTTTTCCTTCTTCTGAGGTTAGGTTTTCCACTTTTGCATTGGTTGGTCCTTGTTGGCACCATTTTATAAATTCTTCAATTTTTTCTAGAGTGCCCTCAACTTCTATGTGGACCGAACCGTCTTGTTCGTTGCTGGCAAAACCATTAATTCCAAGCTCGTCTGCTTTTTGTTTGGCAGAATATCGGAAACCAACCGTCTGGACTTTGCCAGTGATGCTTATTTTTAAATGCTTAATCATTTAATTAGGGTTTTGTAATTTTTATTGGACTATCGTGAAATCCAAAACCCAAAATCTAAAATTCAAACTAAATCCAAAATCCAAAGCTCAAATATTTTCCTTGTTTAGTTTTAGGATTTGATTATTGGTTGGGATTTTGGTTTTTGAGTTTTGGATTTATTAATAATTAAGATAATACACAAGCGCTGGTATTAAACTTAGCGCTCGTATGTTCCTACTAGTTCTGCTTGTTCTAAAATATGTCCCATCATGGCATTTTCAAGTGCTTCAGCGTCAGTGGCTTGAGAAAGATTAAGTTCGGTATCAAGTGCGTATAATTTGAAATGGTAATGATGTTGACCAGATGGAGGGCAAGGACCGCCATATCCTGTTTTGCCGAAACTGGTCATGCCCTGAGTTGCTTCAGCTGGAGGCACGTTTTCTCTGATTTCTGTTGTTTCTGGTTTTATGTTCCACATTACCCAGTGAAACCATGTTCCAACAGGAGCATCGGGATCATCAACAATAAGTGCTAGGCTTTTTGCTTCCTTTGGTACTTCTGAAAATTGAAGAGGCGGATTAATGTTACCGCCATCACATGTGTAAGTAGATGGAACCGACTCTCCATTGTTGAATGAGGGACTTGTTATGTTCATTCTAATTTTTAGGCTCCGACGCTTTGGTCGGAGTCCCGACCCTAAAATTTTAATTTAGCGTCGGGACACTTGAGCGTTTAACAATTAAACACAGATCATAAGTTTCTTTGGTTTTATTATTAAGACGTTAAAGTGTTGCTATGTTATCGCAACTTTAATCGTGTTTTCATATTCTGGAAAATATCTTTGTATTGTCTGGAGATTAAATTGGCTTAAAATTGATTCTTTGGGTTCCCGTTCAAGCAAGAACCTAAAAGATTCTTGTACTAGTTCTTCTGGAGTCATTTTTTCTTCGGTTAAATCCATCCAGTATTCACGATCAACATCTATTATAAATTCAAATTTTCCCAGTTTAACTAAAAACTGCCACCCATCTTCGTCATCAAAGGGTTCTCTGTTTTTTATTACTATTTTTTCTTTGTGAGTGACCATTGTTAATTTGTTCGCCCGCCATCGCGAGCCTGAGTTAAATAGTTTTCTAATCTATTTTTGATAAAACGACGACCGAAACCACTTTTTAAATATTGTTCTCTTTTTATAGCGTCTTTTTTATTTAGGCAGCATTCATAATATATCAGAATTAACGGTCGTCTGTTTTTTGTTGCTTTGACTTTTCCATTTTTGTGTTCGTCTAATCTTTGTTTAAGGTTAGATGAAATGCCAACATAAAAATGATTATCAGCTTTGCTTAATAAAATATATGTATAGTACATGTTGAGTCTCGCTCAGGCGAGGCGGGCGGGCCAGCCATCTTCGTCTTCGAAGGGCTCTCTATTTTTTATTATGATTTTTTCTTTGTGATTACTCATTCTGATATTTTGTCTGCTTAGTTCTTTATTTTATTTCGTAAATTAAGGTTACATTTACTGTTATATCTTGTGACCCCGGTTCTATTTGTGGTGATGGGCCGCCTCCACCATATCCTCCCTCAGCCATTGCTGAATCAAATTTTGCGACTGGATAATAAGGAGTTCCACTTTCTTGTATTGATAATAATTTGCCCAATCTGAATCCGCCGGCTTTTGCGATTGATTTTGCCTTTTCTTTGGCTTTTTCAATTGCCTTAGTCCTTGCTTCATCTTGTACATTTGCCGGGTCATCAATTGTGAAGTTTATTCCTGAAACGTTATTCGCGCCTCTCTCAACTACTCCAGCAAGTAAATCTCCGCCTTTATCAAAATCTCTTACTTTAACTGATAGTTGTTGATTTATGTCGTAACCTTCAATTGAGGGTGTTTGACATGGACCGGGAGGATAAATACCGATATCTTCTCTGCACGGGTAGTATTTATAGCGCGGATAAACATTATAACTTTGTGTTTTGATATCTTTTTTGGCTACCCCCTCTGATTTAAGAAACTCTATCATGTCGTTCACCTTCTCAGTATTTTCTGACTGTGCCTTTGCTATGTCAGCGCCTCCTGGGGTTGTTAATCCGAAATAGAATTGTGCTATGTCAGGAATTGCCACAGCTTCTCCTTCGCCATGAACTGAAAAACTCCTAATGGATGATGGGTCAATTGATTTTGAATATGATGTCACCCATCCTGCGAAAGAAAATGCGCTTAATATCAAAGCAAAAACTAAAGCAAGGCCGAGATAATTTTTTATTTTTGGATCCATCTTAAAATGATCCAGGAATTATGAGTTTGGAATTAAGATTATTTATAATTCAAAACACTTAATTCATGATCTAAATTAATGAAGCTATTATTGTTATTATACCAAATACCAATACAAAATAACCAAAATTTACTTTGTGGGCAAATTTGAGCAAGACATGAATAGTTAACATGCCAAATATAAAGGAAAATAATAGCTGTATAAGCATGTCTGGCGTAAATGAAAAACCAATTAAGTTAATACCAATATTTCCTGCTAAGACTACGGGAAGACTCATTAAAAAGCTTAATTTTAAAGCGAAGTTGTTATCAAATTTCCTTAATAGCAATGCAGATATGGTAAATCCTGAGCGGGAAAATCCGGGCAAGACAGCAAGGCCCTGCATTAATCCAAGAATAAGCGTATCTTTGCTGTTGATGTCTTCTGCATTTCGAAGGCCTTCTGTATTTTTAGCCTTGAGTTGAATAAAAGCTGTCACCAAGAGCAATATACCGACGATGGCCGTGGCTAGTTTTCCGCTTGTTTTTATAATATCTCCCGCACTTCCCAATAGCACCAAAAGTATTATTCCTATAAGACCGCTGATTAGTGTTGTCAAAAAAAGAAACCAAAACATTTTTCGACTTGAGCGATTTAATTTTTCACCAAACAAAGACATGGCCCAAAATTTTAAACGTGAAATTATGCCATGGTTCATGTCTAGATGAATTTGTTTGTATTCAAAAATTACTTCTAGGATTTTTATTACGTCTTTTCTGAGATAGATAAGCGCTGCAAAAAAAGTACCTAGATGAAGGAATAGTGCTTCTTTGATTATTTCTGTTGTTTCAGTTGCGCCAAAAAAGTTAGTTTTTACAATAAACAAAACCCCCTCCGAACTTATCGGCAACCACTCCGTTACTCCTTGTATTATGCCTAAAACTATATTCTCCATATCTTTAATGATAATTAACAAGGGGTATCTTTGCAATCACAAAGATACCCCTTGTCCTTAATATCTTGTTTGAAGTTTTTAAATATTTTCCAGACCTTTTTCTATATTTTCGAGTTCTTTATCTAGGTCGTCCAAGTCAGTTTTTATGAGCTCTTGTTCAATGACTTTAGTAGAATTAGAGGGGCTTACTTGTTCTAGTGATTTTATTTCCGTTTCAATGTCCACTTTTTTCTCTGTTTCTACGGATTGTTGTTGGCTAGCTATCCGGTGGTTATACCTTGCTACATATTGCGTTGGTAAAAACAAGTAGTTATACCAGACAAGTAAAGTAAAAGTGACCGCTGATAAAATTAGTACCCTGTCATCATTGAACATTTCTCCAAACATGTTTTTGAGTTTTTAATTTTAAATTTATAATTTTAAAACATTCAGCAAGGTTTAAAAATTATTTAAAAATTGTAAAATTAGGAATTAAAAATTTTATTCTGTAGGAGTCGGTGTAGGAGTTACGGTCGGTGTAGGAGTCGGTGTAGCAGTAGGAGTAGGAGTTACACTTGGTTCGGGGGTTTCTTCTGGTTCTTCTTCAATGTCACCTGAGGCACCCTTTACTAGCGTAATTGATTGAACTAATAGTCTGTGAGCTTCTTTAACTTTGCTTATTACTTCTCTCACTGAAGACCTCACGTCTCTAAATGATTCTTTGGGATTTTCTGAATCAAAGACATCTTCAAAGTTTTCCTCTGCATCATTTAATGCCTCCTTGGCAACATTAATTGCTTCTATGGCTTCGTCTAATTTGTCCTTAGCTTCTGAGTAATCTCTTTCTTTGCCTTGTTCTTCTGTCAATTCTTCAAATTTTTCTATCCTGTCATCAATTTTATCAGCCAATCTTTCGAGTCTATTAATGGCTGCTTCAATTCTTCTAACCATGTTGTCCCAGAATTTTCTAACTAATTCATGCCTTTTTTCCCTTATTCTTTCACGCATTTCTTCTTTTCTTTGTTCAATTTCATAACTGCGTGAAGCTCTCATGGATTCAATTTCAGCCCTCTTTTCTTCTACTCTTTCTCTTGCTTCCTCCCTTTTTTGATTGTCGGGTCTATTGTCGGGGCGTTGAGCAAGAGTATTGTATGAAAATGCAAAAACACCGCTTAAAACGGCAGATAATACAATAAATGTTGTTAATTTTTTTGTTATCATTTTTTTTGTTTTTAATTAATTGGTTATTTTAATAATACTAAACTACGACCTTGTAAGTAAAGACGCTTATGCACACATAATATTACAGTTTTGTGAAGAAGATGTTAATTAGATTGATTTATGGCTTCAACAACATTAGAGTCATCGCGCATATTTTCCCAAAATAGTACCTTTGATTTTTCTATAAACATTTCATCTTCTGGGCCGTGAAGTTCATTGCCAAATTTAACCAAACGGGTATTGGATTGTTGAGTATTCACATCCCCGGTATTTGATAGATTGCTATCTGCCTGTAAGTAATATATCTCTTTTAGTACGTAGTAATTATTGGTTATTTCAAGTTTGCCAAAATATACTTGGTTATTGTCCAAAAATATTGCCTGCCATTTATCTGAATCAGGCGATTGACTGCTTATATTGGCTGTTAAAAAATTAGATTTACCATTAACAAAATCACCAGCGATTGATCCGGCAAAAGAGACTATACCAGCTAAAACAACAACCACAAAAGCTAAGCCCCAAGGAGTGGCCGATTTATTCTGTGAATGAGTCGATTCTTCATCAGGTGGATATTTATTGAAATTTACATCAACCATAATGATATTTTATTACAATAAAACAATAAGATACAAGTTGACTTATTTATATTTATAATTTGGCAATTGGCTATTTTAGAAGTAAGCAGGATTGTTGCTTATAATGCATTTGGAAATCCAAAAATCCATCTAGATAAAGTTTTTAAAAAAGATAAGAATGGGAAAATGATTGTTGGAGACGGTGTTGTGTCTCCACCACTGTCGCCTCCTCCTGTCTCGCTTGTTCCTCCGCCGGAAATGCCATCAGTCCCTTCATCTCCTCCTCCTGATTCTACTCCACCAGTTTGTGGAGTGCCGCCACCGGAATCCCCATCAGTTGCCGTATTGCCACCACCGGCTAGTGATAAAATTTTCCAACAAGCCGTATCATTAAATCCAGCATCTCTATCACGATAGCTCATGGTTACAGAATTTGTGCCCGTATAGCATCCTGAATCTTTTAGTTTAAGATAGTTAACATTAGATGAACCACTAAGATTTAAAAGCCACTGACTATCACCTATTGTAGACCTTACATAAATTGGATTTCCCGATGCCCCTTTCAATGTTAGGACACCTGCAAAAGATGTTGATGAATCAGCTTTAAAATATATGGTTTTGCCCGGCTCTGTTGATGTGAAATTATAAAACCCAGCCACTTCATTTCCTGAAGCAGAACCGCTGACGGTGCTTTCTTTGCTAGCTGACGCAAATACAAAAGTAGAATTAGCAGAAGCAAATGTGCCATTATTAGTAAAATTACCAGACAACGAAGCAATTTCAGTGCCTGTTGCTGTATATGTACCCGCTATTTTAAGATCTTGGATATCTATATTGCCTTCAGGTTTAAAGTTATACCCTAGAGGAATAAATAGCTCAAAACCGCTTGATGCTACAAGAGTATCAGTTGTAGAATCAGTGGCTGTAAATGGTATATCAGGATCATCTCCCTGATTATATCCCGCTGACATACTGGCAATAGTTATAGATCCTGAGGCAACAATATGATTTTGATAAAGATCAATGGCTGTCATGTTGGAGGTGCCTGCAACGGTAACAGTAGCTGCTTTTTCTGATTCTCCATCAAGAAACAGTGTAAGAACATCTCCCTCATTAGCCGATACACCGGAGAAAGAATATGATCCTGAACCTGAACATTCAACAGTAGAGGGTATCGCACCTGCAACACTTAGAGCGACGGTTCTTGAGCTTGTGCAATCAAGAGCTGATGAACCCTCGCCTGTATAGATGGTGCCCGAAATGTTGATGGTTGCTGGGGGTGGGTTGGGAACTTCCAGTTCAGCCCATGAAATTTGTGCTTGCTGTCCACCGCCTCCATTAACAATAACATCAAAGCGATAACGCAAATTAGAATAATCTGTTATGGCATCGGCTTGGGTTGTGCTTAGTGTATAGGTAGAGGTTGTAAAAGTATCTATTTGAGTATTGTTTAAGCTTTGTGATGCAATTTCTGTTGTTCCCTGAAAAAGCCTAACGACAATGGTTAGGCTTTTGTTTGTTTTTGTTCGCTGAACTCTCCAGCGTATTACATGGTCTGAGCTTGATTCGGGATCAGTCACGCTTGAAAGCGAGGCTTCATAGTAGTTGACCTGGTTGGCGCTTGATTGTACATAGTCGCTATCTGAAAGCAGGGCTTCAGTTTCATCTATGGAGTTATAAATATTAGTAGTGCTCAATGATTCATCTGTCCATGTTGGAGAACTTAAATTTATATCACCCGATGGCCTTGCAAATTGGGCCGCATAAGCCTCTTTTGTACCAATTGCATCACGTATTTTTTCAGGTAAAATATTCGGATTAAATATTGCGAGTGCTAGAAAAAATAAAACAAAAACTTTTAATATTTGTTTTATTTTAGTTGTTCTGGATATTTTATCTACTTCATTCAATGGTGATTAAGTTAATTTTTAATTTATCTAAATATCCATAAAATAGGCCACCAGAATATTGGAGAAGCACCGCCGCTTCCTCCTCCTTCACCGCCTCCTGATTGGCCTCCGCCTCCACCAGAACCGCCATCGGTGCCTGATTCACCACCCCCTGATTCACCGCCTCCTGATTGTGGTGTGCCTCCGCCTGAACCACCGTCTGTGGGTGAGCCTGCACCTCCTGCCCTGTTTAAAATCAGCCAGCAAGTACTGTCGTTGAATCCAGCATCAATATCGTGGAAGCTCATGGTTACAGAATTTGTGCCCGTATAGCATCCAGAGTCTTTGATCTTAAGATAATCAACAGTAGCTGAACCGCTTAGGTTTAATAGCCATTGAGTATTTGGAGTCGTTGATTTTACGTGGACGGGATTTCCTCGTGTTCCCTTTAGGGTCAGATTGTTTGTAAAAGATGTAGAGGAGCCAGCTTTAAATTCAATAATTTTGTTAGGTTCTGTTACTGTGAAGTTGTAGAAGCTGACCACCTCTGTGCCTGATGCAGAGCCTGATATAGTACTTGTGCTGATTGACTCATTGCCTTTGCTCGCTGATGCAAATACAAACGTAGAATTAGCGGCATTAAATGTACCATTATTAGTAAAGTTTCCTGATAATGTAGCTATTTCAGTGCCAGTAGCAGTGTATGTACCTGCAATTTTTAGATCATCTATATTTAGATTGCCTCCAGGAGTAAATGTATATCCTGAAGGAATAAATAGTTCCCATCCGCTCGATGCTACAAGCGTGTCGGTTACGGCATTTGTTGCTGTAAATGGTACATCAGAATCATTGCCTTGATTGTATCCTGCAGCCATATTGGCAATACTTAATGAACCCGATGCAATAATGTGATTTTGGTACAGATCTATTGTTGACATATTAGACCCCGTGGACTTGGTTACGGTTACGGCTTTTTCTGATTCATCATTTAAGAACAACGTTAAAACAGCTCCTGAGTTAGCAGATAAGCTGGAGAACGAGTAAACGCCTGAGCCAGAACACTCAACAGTAGAAGGTGCTGCGCCGTTTATGCTGACAGCTACTGTTCTTGAACTTGTACAATCAAGAGCTGACACTCCTTCACCTGTGTATATTATTCCGCCTAGGTCTATTGTTGATGCAGCCACAATAGATGCTGAGGCATATTTAGAGTATGTAAAAGCGGGGTCATTAGTTACCCCTGCATTTGTAACCCTGAAACAATATGAGGCACCACCAGTTGCAGACGTTGTTGCCTGAAGCGAATATTCAAGTTCAGTGAATTCATCCGTGCCACTGGTGCCTGTTAGTTGAATGCCAGCTGTAGTGTCATTTGATTCTTTGAGCTGGCCG
>PCXQ01000005.1:82586-154916 GCA_002794035.1 Candidatus Yanofskybacteria bacterium CG10_big_fil_rev_8_21_14_0_10_36_16 | reverse complement strand
TCTGAAGATCGGGCAAGAATAGATGATTAATAATTTTTTAAGTTTTATATATAATTTGCGCGACCAATCAATAATATAAATATTAAACCCGCCGTAGCTTTAGCGAAGGCGGGTCGGTTGTTTATTTGGTATTAGTTTGCGATTTTTCCAATCAATTATTCCGTTTTTGTAAAATCCAAATCTAAGAGGTGCAGCATGGATGCATTCATAATACGTTCCTTCATATTCTATCATTGTTGTCCATTTATCTCCTTTGAATATGGATCCACCGCAAACGTTAATTGCTCCCAGTTTTAACATTTTTTCAATTTCATCTTTTGAAGCAACTTTGTGTTTTTTGTAGTGCATTCCTTACCTTGAATTTTACTAAGTTCTAGTTTAATATTAACACTAGTTTTGTGCTGTGTAAAGCCCGTGTAGCTCAATTGGTAGAGCAGCGGTATCGTAAACCGCAGGTTGTCAGTTCGAGCCTGACCGCGGGCTCATAAACAATGGTCACCCCGCCAAGGCGGGGCCTTCGGCTCTAAATAGGGTAGGTTTTTAGACCCCTTTTTATGTTTGACCTTTTATTAGTTTTTTGTTAAGATGAGTTTAAGCTAATGAGGCTAAATGCCTTTTATTTTTTGCTAACAATTGTATAGTTAAAAATATTGATTTCAGTTAAGAACTCCCGATGTAAAGCATTGAGGATCCTCGATAATCTAATCGAGGGACTCGAAAGGTTTATCGGGGCTTCGATGAGATGCCAACTTTTAATCAGTTAATCAAAAAACCAAGAAAAACAGCAAAAGCGAAAGATACTTCGCCTGCTTTGTCGTTTAGTTTTAATACAATTCACAATAGACCAACATATCACGCATCTCCTTTTAAGAGGGGTGTGGTTTTGCAGGTAAGAACAGTAACTCCTAAAAAACCAAACTCTGCCTTGCGTAAGGTTGCTCGTCTTAGATTGACCAACGGTATGGAGGTAACCGCTTATATTCCTGGCATGGGTCACAATATTCAAGAACACTCCGTTGTCATGATAAGAGGAGGAAGAGTAAAGGACTTACCAGGTGTAAGATATCACATAGTAAGAGGACGTTTGGATGCATCAGGAGTTGAAGGAAGAAAACAAGAACGTTCAAAGTATGGTGCAAAAAAGCCAAAATAGAAGTAAGAATCAAGAAACAAGAATCAAGCGTTAAATCTTTAATTCTTAATTCTAAATTCTTGACTCTATTAATTTGAGAAAACCAGTTAAAAAAAATTATCATCTAGAACCAGATTCAAAATATTCGTCACTTTTAGTGGCCGGTTTTATTAATAAAATAATGAAAGATGGTAAAAAGGCCATTGCTCAAAAAATAGTTTATGGTTCGCTTGAGGAGCTAGAAAAGAAAACAAAAAAATCAGCATTGGAAGCGTTGGATCAAGCTATAGAAAATGCAGGTCCGCAAGTAGAAATAAGATCACGAAGAGTGGGTGGTGCAAACTACCAGGTGCCTTACGAAGTTAAGGGAGATAGAAAGACCACTCTTGCTTTGCGATGGATAATAAATGCCGCAAGATCAGGAAAGGGAAGGCCAATGCAACAAAAACTTACAGAAGAACTTTTGAATGCTTTTAATAACTCAGGCTCAGCCGTTAAAAAGAAAGAAGATACTCACAAGATGGCTAATGCTAACAGGGCTTTTGCTCATTTTGCCTGGTAAACTGACTTGCTCGGCCTCCATCAGCTTCGCTAAGGCGGTATGGCCTCTTTTGAGTTGAACCATATTCTTTGTGGCCCCGCCAGGGCGGAGTGCCTCGAATTTGGTTTAACGAGCCGCGTCATATCCGAAGTAAAATAATCAATAAATAATATTTAAGTTTAAATAAAATATATGGAACGAGATTATCCAATAGAAAAAATTAGAAATATCGGAATTATAGCTCACATTGACGCCGGTAAAACAACCGTTACTGAGCGTGTTTTATTTTACACCGGTTTGTCATACAAGATAGGAGAGGTTCATGAAGGAGAGGCAGTAATGGACTGGATGGAACAAGAACGAGAACGTGGTATCACCATAACCTCAGCAGCCATTACTACTTATTGGATGCCTACTTATACAAATCATGACAAGGAATTTGAGCACAGAATAAACATTATTGATACTCCAGGGCACGTTGACTTTACTGTTGAAGTGGAACGCTCCCTCCGTGTTCTAGACGGAGGAGTAGTTGTTTTTGATGGAGTTGCAGGAGTTGAACCTCAGTCAGAAACTGTCTGGCGTCAGGCAGAAAAATATAAAGTTCCTCGCATGTGCTTTATTAACAAGCTTGATCGAATGGGAGCTTCTTTTGAAAGATCATATCAGTCGATTTTGGATAGATTAACGCCAAATGCTATTAGAATGCAACTGCCAGATGGCATGGAGGAAAACTTTACAGGAGTTGTTAACCTTCTTGAAATGAAATATTTCAAATTTGAAGGCCAATATGGCCAGGATTTGATTGAGGCAGATATTCCAGCAGAGATGAAAGATGAGGTAGAAAAATTGAGGGGGGAATTAATTGAAAAAATAGTTGAAAATGATGATCAGGCAATGTCTGAATATCTTGATGGTAAGGAACTTCCCTTGGAAAAATTAAAAGAAATATTGCGTAAGGCTGTTATAGCCAACAAGGTTGTTCCAGTTTTTTGTGGAACAGCTTTAAAGAACAAGGGTGTTCAGTTTATGCTTGATGCCGTTGTTGATTATTTGCCTTCTCCCATAGATGTTCCTTCGATTAAAGGTGTTGACCCCAAGACAGAAAAAGAAATAGAAAGACACCCCGATGACTCGGAGCCATTTAGTGCTTTGGCATTTAAGATTGCAAACGATCCGTTTGTTGGCCAGCTTACTTTCTTTAGAGTTTATTCAGGAACCTTAACATCGGGGTCTTATGTTTATAATTCTACATCTGAAAATCAGGAAAGAATGGGGCGAATTGTTAGAATGAAAGCAAATGACCGTGAGGAAATAAAAGAAGTACACGCAGGGGGCATTGCTGCTGCTGTTGGATTAAAATCAACCAAAACAGGCGATACTCTTTGCGATATAAACAGCCCTATTCTTCTTGAGAACATAACATTCCCTGAGCCGGTTATATCTTTGAGAATTGAACCAAGGAGTAAGGCGGATCAAGAGAAGATGGGTATGGCTTTGAGCCGTCTTTCAGCAGAAGATCCTACATTTAAAATTAAGAGTGATGAAGAAACCGGAGAAACCATTATTAGTGGAATGGGTGAGCTTCACCTTGATATTATTGTTGATAGAATGAAAAGAGAGTTTAAGGTAGAGGCCAATATCGGACGCCCTCAAGTTGCTTATAAAGAAACTGTTAAAATTCTTGCTGAAGCTGAAGGTAAGTACATCAAGCAGTCAGGAGGACGCGGACAGTACGGTCACGCAGTTATTAAAATTGAACCTCTTGAAAGGAACAAAGGTTTTGAATTTGTTAATGCTATCAAGGGTGGTTCTATTCCTCAAGAATTTATTCCAGCGGTTGAAAAAGGTGTTCGTGAAGGTAAAGACAAGGGTGTTATCGCTGGATTTCCGTTGGTTGACTTTAGGGTTACCTTAGTTGATGGAACATATCACGACGTTGACTCTTCAGAAGTTGCTTTCAAAATCGCAGGTGCTATGGCATTGCAAGAAGCAGCTAAAAAAGCCAACCCAATTTTACTAGAACCTATAATGAAAGTAGAAACAATAGTTCCCGAAGAGTTTTTAGGAGAGGCTACAGGAGACTTAAATTCTCGACGTGGAAGAATAGAACAGATGTCTGATAGATCCCCTCTTAATCTTAAGGTTATTGATGCAAAGGTCCCTTTGTCAGAAATGTTTGGTTATGCTACCACCTTACGTTCGTTTACTCAGGGTAGGGGAACATTTACTATGGAGTTCGATACATTCGAAGAAGTGCCTTCAAATATTGCCCAGCAGATATCAGAAGGTAAAAACTAGTATAAAACATTAAATTTTAAACTATAACAAAGCCCTCCGCCTTAGGCGGAGGGCTTTGTTATTGACTTTTAGTGCCAATTTGTGATTTAGTAGGAGCAAGAACTTTTAAAATTAGGAGTGAAAAAATGACGGAAAACGATGTCGTTTTATTGGAAGAAAAATCAAAGCCTATGGCAGAATCTCTTGAGAGAGTTATGAGAGAGCTAAAACCCACAATGTCGCTTACTATTATGCTTTTGCGTCTTGCGGGTAAAGACAAAAAACTGAGGTCAAAATTACTTGAGTTTATTGATGTAATGCCTTCTTTAGGAGGCAATAGAAAAAAAATAAGAAATCACTTTAGGATGTATATGGATGAGCATAGGCATAGATTTCCTGTTCCATACAAGCAGATGCTCAATGTTATGAATATACCAGTTGTTAGTTTGTGGTGTGCTGGTGTTATGGAATGGGTTATAAAAAATAAGTTTGCTCCCCATTTTATTATCAAAGATAAGGACGAGCTGTTTGAATTGAGCAGTCTTTATTCAGCTGATAACTGCGGTGTTATGGCCGATTTTCTGGGTGAAAAAGTTCTTACAAAAAAAGAGTCTGAACAATTTATTCGAAAATACCAGGAAGCTATGGGATGGGTAGATAGAGGCATTGTCCATGTTTCTGTTAAGCCATCATCTCTTTATCCTTTTTTTGAACCTGAGCATTATAGTCTTGCAAAAAGAGAAGCCGAAGTAACCCTTTATGGTATGTTTGTAAGTGCTTTTATGCAGTACAATTCGCGTGTCACCTTAGACGCCGAACATTATGCCTTAAGAGACTTAACAGAAGATGTATTTTGCCAAGTGGTATCTGAACTTAAAATTTCCGGCTGTGATAATTTTGGGATAGCTGTGCAGGCGTATTTAAAGGATTCAATGGGTTCAGCTGAGCGTTTTGTTGGTGTTGCTAAAAAACGAGGCGCCCCACTTATGGTCCGTCTTGTTAAGGGTGCTTACTGGGATACGGAAGTTGAAATAGCCAATCAAAATGGTTGGTCGGTTCCTGTTTTTGAAAACAAAGAAGAAACAGACAGAAATTTTAACCGTATTGCGCTTTATTTGCTTGAAAATTCAGATTACATAAGATTTTATCCAGCAACTCACAATCCGAAAAGCATTGCTTTTGTTTATACAGCAATGAATGAATTAGGCTTGTTAAACAATAATGAATTTATGAATAATTTTGCCTATCAGGTTTTATATGGACTTGGAGAAAGTCCTAGAAAAGCATTGGCTCAAATGCATTTGCCTACTTTGGTTTATGCGCCCATGGGCAACTTGATGGAAGGGATGTCTTATTTTGCAAGACGTATTCTAGAGAATACATCCAATGAAGGATTTTTGTTCACGCTTGTAGATGAATAAGGAGGACTTCATGTCACAGACAATTGAAATTCCTGATTTCAAAAATGAACCGTTGTTTGATTTCTCAAAAGAGGAAATAAGACGGGATATAAATAATACGCTTGAGGGCGCGGAATCTATTTTTGGGTTTCGATTTCCGGCTATTATATCAGGAATAGACACATATGGAGTGGACATTTCATTTAAAACAAGAAATCCGGCAGATATAGACCAAGTAATAGGAAATTTTTATGGAACTACAGAGAAAGACGTAGATAATGCAATATCAGTAATTCTTGGTTCTAGAGAAGTTAGTGAATGGGCCCAATCTTCAATGAAGGAGAGAGCTCCATATCTTAAAAAAATAGCCAATAATTTCAGGGAAATGAGGCATTTTCTTACAGCCCTGGTGGTTTACGAGGAGGGAAAGATAAGAACTGAAGCTGATGCGGATGTGTGTGAGGCGATTGATTTTTTAGAATATTATTCAGAGTACGGACCATTTCTTGAAGAATTAAATAATAAAACGCTTTTAAATTTCCCGGGACAAAGAAATGAGGCTAGATATTTACCGGGGTCTCCTGTTCCTATTTTTGTTTCAATCCAGCCGTGGAATTTTCCCGTGGCAATATCTGTCGGTCCCACTTGCGCGGCATTGCTTGCAGGATACAGTGTGATTTATAAGCCATCCGTGTATTCTTCTGTGGTTGGCTATTATATTGCGAAATGTATTTATGATTCTGGGATTCCACCAGATGTGTTTCATTTTTTGCCAGGTTCAGGCAGGGTTGTGGGTAAGTACCTTATAGATCATCCAAGAGTCACGGGGGTTGCTTTTACTGGATCAACGGATGTGGGATCTAGTATAGAAAAATCTGTTTTTGATTTTAATAGGGAACATATCAAGAGTCTTTCACCTGCACTTAGGTTTAAAAAGAAGGTTGCAGCTCTTGAAACAGGCGGAAAAAATGCGATTATAGTAGATTCTGATGCTGACGTAGATCAGGCTGTTGTTGGTGTTTATAAATCCTCATTTGGTTATAGCGGTCAAAAATGTTCAGCTTGTTCACGGTTGATAATCGTGGATAGTGGTACTCGGCTTTATGATGCTGTGCTATCAAGGTTGTCTGAACGTATTGCAGACACAAAAATAGGAATGCCCAAAGATGAAGCGACACAAATGGGGCCTCTGATTAATAAGTCAGCGGTTAATAATTTTTATTCATACTTAAATTTGGCGGAAGCAGAAGGTGGTAGAATCCTTGTGAGGGGGAATGTTCCTGCCTATTTAAATGGATATTTTGTGGAACCTGTTATTGTTGCTAACGTGGGTGCAAATTCTAGATTTGCGCAAGAGGAAATTTTCGCTCCTGCATTGGCAGTATTTAAAGTCTCTACGTTTGGCGATGCATTAATGCTCGCCAATAATACAGAATTTGGATTGACCGGCGGTGTTTATTCTAGAAATCCGGTGAATATTCAAATGGCTAAAAAATATTTTAATGTTGGTAATTTATACATAAACCAGAAATGTACTGGTGCAATTGTTGGTCGACAGCCTTTTGGCGGATTCAAAATGTCTGGCAATGGCACAAAAGCAGGTGGCTGGGACTATTTGCTTAATTTTTTGTATAGAAAAAACATAAGTGAAGATACTATGCGCCATGGCGCAGTTCTTGAATAAAAAATGTATGTTTAAAACATTGCAATCCCGCAGTAAATGCGGGATTTTTTTTGGTCTTATATTTTAATGTTGGCAGATTTAGTTATTTAATTTAATAATTTAATTTTAATTCGTAGTTATGTGCGGTTGCACACAACCACGAATTAAAATTAGAAAACTTATTGGAATCAGATCATTTTTTGTGGTTAAATTATATATATACCATGAAATTATCAATTATAATTCCCGCCTATAACGAGGAAAATAGAATAGAAAAAACGCTAAAAAGCGTTGATAATTATTTATCTATACAAGATTATGATTACGAAATATTAGTTGTTAATGATGGCTCAAAAGACAACACAGCAGATGTCGTTAGCGGTTTAAGTGAACAAATTAGAGGCCTCAGATTAATAGATAACAAAGATAATCACGGAAAGGGCTGGGTAGTAAAACAGGGTATGCTTGAGGCAAAAGGAGATATTAGGCTTTTTATGGATGCCGATAATTCAACTACCGTAAATCACATTGGTCAATTTTGGAAATATTTTTCCGGCAGAGGCGGATCCGCCTTTGGCGGATATGAGGGCTACGATGTTGTTATCGGCTCTCGCAGGATAGAAGGATCTGATATTGCTGCAAAACAACCATGGTTAAGGGATTTTCTTGGAGGAGTGTTTAGGCTAATTGTTCATACCCTTGTTCCTCTTGGGGTTAATGATTCTCAGGCCGGGTTTAAAGCATTTACAGCTGAAGCAACAAAAATTGTTTTTTCAAAGCAAACAATATTTCGCTGGGCTTTTGATGTTGAGATATTGGCTATTGCAAAAAAATCCAAATTAAAAATAAAGGAAGCACCCATTAAATGGATTAATGATGAGGAAAGCAAGGTTCGACTCAAGGGTATGATACAAATGTTACTTGAGGTTTTACAAGTTAGAATTAATCTTTGGTTTGGTAAATATAAATAATTTTAATATATTTTAATTACAATGAATGAATTTAGACAAGATATGATTTCTGGTTTGTGGGTGCTTTTTGCTACCAATAGAGCAAGGAGACCCGGTGACCCCATCGTTTGTGAAGCCCTGGATAAATCAAAGGACGTCTGCCCCTTTGAGGATTTAGAAATATCTGGGAACAAAGTTGAAAAAACATACTTAAATAAATCTGGTGATGATTGGTTGGTAAAGGTAATTTCAAATAAATATCCTGCAGTAGACAGATCTAAAACTACTAGAGAACCAAAACAAATTAAGGCAGACTTTTTCAATGTGGTGGAAGCAGGCGGTTATCATGAAGTGTTTGTTTTTAGAAATCACGATAAAGTTTTGGCAGATTATAATTCGGATGAGATGGCAGAGGTGTTCGGCGTGTATAGGGACAGGTTCCATCACGTAGTAGATAATACCAGCAGCAAATATATACTTGTTTTTACAAATTATGGTATCAAAGCTGGAGGGACGCTTTTTCATCCTCATTCACAGATAATTTCTACTTCTGTTATACCCCTTTCCGCTCAAAATAGTTTAAGAGATGCTGAAGACTATTTTGTTAAAAACAGCCAGAAGCCTTATGATAAGATGATAGAGTGGGAAATATCAGAGGCAAAAAGAATAATATATGAAAATGAAGATTTTGTAGCGTTTTGCCCATTTGTTTCTAGGGTCCCTTATGAAATAAGGATTTTCCCCAAGGATAGTACGTCTCATTTTTGGAAGACTGATGATTCAAAATTGCCGGATTTAGGAAGAGCTGTTAGCACTGTTTTGGGAAAAATGAGTAAAGCGTTAAAATATCCTGATTATAATTTTTTCATTCATTCTGCCCCTGTTTATGATAAGAGTGATAAGTTCGATGATTATTATACTTGGCACATAGAAATAATGCCCAAGGTAGAGTTTGTAGGAGGGTTTGAAATTGGAAGCGGTGTTTATATTAATGCCATTGATCCGGATGAAGCTGCTAAACTGTTTAGGGAAACTGAGATTTAAAACTAATTGTTTGTTGTCTGTAATTCATAGACAACAAGCCGAAAAATATGAAAAAACTTATTATTGCAAACTGGAAAGCCAATCCTACTAATGTTAAAGAGGCGGAGGATCTTTTTAGATCGGTTTCTGAATCTTATGAAAAAGTTAAAAACAGCGTTGATTTAGTCGTTTGTGCACCTTTTGTTTATCTTGAAAGGCTTTCCCAAATCAAAAGCAGTATGAGGCTTGGTGCTCAGGATTCTTTTTGGGACAGCTCGGGTCCTTTTACTGGAGAAATAACTCCCGATATGCTTAAAAATTTGGGTGTTGAATATGTTTTGATTGGCCATTCAGAAAGGAGATACTTAATAGGTGAGGGAAACAATGTAATATCAAAAAAAGTAAAAGCAGTTTTAAACTCTGACATGACTCCAATTATGCTCGTTGGTGAAAAAGATAAAAATGATGAAAGAGAAACTGTTTTGGAAGAACAACTGGCTACCGGATTGCCGGACTTTACCGTAAGTGAAGTTAGAAAAGTTATTTTGGGATATGAGCCAGTGTGGGCAATTAGCACAAATAAAAATGCTAAAGCTGATACGCCCGAAAACGCCCTTGCTGCATTAGGTATAATAAAAAATTATCTATTCTCTGTTTATGGTCTTGAGCCTGATAATTATAAAACAATATATGGTGGTAGCGTTAATAGGGACAATATAGAAAGTTTTGTTAAGCATTCAGAAATTGATGGTGCTGCTGTTGGCGGTGCAAGTCTTAGAAATAAGGAATTTGCCGATATGTTGGAGATAGTGTCAAATCTTGGATAATAAACTTTTAATTTTTAAATTTTAAAATTTTCATATAATTTTTAATTCTTAATTCACAAATTCACGGAGTGCCTTTTTAATTTTTATAAATGAAAATTTAATAAAAATTATAAATTATAAATTTTAAACAAGCAGTTTAACTTTTGGATAATGAAAACAATAAATGCTTTAAATAAAAACGATTTAAACGGCAAAAAGGTATTGTTGCGCGTTGATTTCGATGTGCCTGTTGTAAGCGGTAAAATATTAGAAAGTTTCAGAATCGAATCTCAAAAGCCCATGGTTGATTATTTGATTGAAAATGGCGCCAACGTTGTTATGTGTGCGCACATATCGTCCATTGATTCATTTGAATCAATTGTCAGTCAGATTGGTGATGTTTTAAAACATGAAATAAAATTCTTGCCCCTCAATTCTTTACTTGGAGATGAACATCCTGTAATTGGCGGATTGGTTTTGGCTGATAACCTTCGTCAAAACCTCGGCGAAAAAGAAAACAGCAAGGATTTTGCCGAGAAGTTAGCAAGTGGTTTTGATTTGTACGTAAATAATGCTTTTGCTGTATGCCATCGCGAGCATGCATCAGTATCGGCAATAACAGAATTTTTGCCATCATATGGAGGATTGTTGATAGAAAAGGAGATTAAGAATCTTGGGCGTGCTTTAAGCGAGCCCGCTGAAGGCAAGACTTTAGTTCTTGGCGGTGCCAAGATTTCTACTAAACTTCCTGTGATAAATAATTTTTTTGAAAAATCAGAAAAAATTCTTGTAGGGGGAGCATTGGCCAATAATTTTTTTCTTCAAATTCTGGGTATTGATATAGGCGCATCTGTGGTGGACAATAAGGTAAAAGTTGAAGTAAAAAGTGAAAAAATAATACTACCCGAAGATGTACTTATTGGGTATGACAAAAAGGGAGAAAAAGAAGTAATGACTTCGGAAGTAGAGGATGTTGGAGAGGGCGGGTTTATAGCTGATCTTGGTCCAAAGAGTGCGCAGAAATTTTCTGACATTATAAAATCTTCAAAAATGGTCATCTGGAACGGGCCTCTTGGTTTTGCTGAAGTTGAAAAATTTTCTCATGGTACTAACATTGTTGCAAAAGCAATTGCAGAATCTGGTGCGGATTCAATAATAGGAGGAGGGGATACCATAACTGCTGTTAATAAGCTTGGTTTATTGGATAAATATAGCTATGTTTCAACGGGTGGTGGTGCTATGCTATCATTTCTGGCTGGAGAAAAACTGCCGGGATTAGAAGCTCTTGATTATTATAAGAGCTAGTATTAAGTATTGTGTATTAGGTATTAAGTATAATAATTCAAATTCTAATTCTGTATGGTGCTTGATACGTGCTACACAATACATAATACATAATACTTTCTAATAAAATAACAAGACAAATATTTAAATGAACAATACAATAAACAAAAAAGATAATGTTTATATCATCCATACTGATGGCGGTTCGCGAGGCAACCCAGGCCCAGCAGCAGTCGGTGTTGTTATATCCGCCATAGGTGGATCCGCCTCTGGCGGGGAAAAGATAATTTGGAAGAAGGAATATTCCGAATATATTGGAAAGGCTACAAATAATGAGGCTGAATATTATGCAGTTATCTTTGCATTAAAGAAAACAAGACACTTAATTGGAAAAGCTAAATCTTCATCGGCTGAAATAGAATTTAAAATGGATAGTGAATTGGCTGTAAAACAATTAACAGGCAAGTATAAACTTATGGAAAGGCATATACGCGAAGCATTCGTGGATATATGGAATCTAAAGATTGACTTTGGTAAGGTCGATTTCAGTCATGTTCCAAGGGAACAGAACAAGGAAGCTGATAAACTAGTTAATTTTGCTTTAGATCAAGAAATCAATAAATTATTATAAATTTTACATCAGATAAATTGTATTAAAATTTTTATGTTTGCCCAAATTTGCGACGTGTACGAGGAACGAACCGAGGTGTATATATAATACATCGAGGGAGTACTGGAGTACACAACAAAGAAGTTGGGTAAACCCTAAGGGCTAGAAAATATGAAAGGCCCATCTTTCCTAAGGGCCTTGTATTTTTTAGCAGATAAATTTTAAATTATGTATACATTGCACTGTAGGGATATAGGTTTGCCTTGCAACCACATGGGGCATGGCGTAACAGGTGAAACAAAAGAAGCTACTTGGGAAAGGTTGGTAATGCTTGGTAAATTAGAACACCCTGACGAGGTTGCAGATTTTAACGGTGAAATGGAGGAAGAACGAAAGAAAATGGCATTTGAAGTAATGGATGTAGCCAATGCAGAAAATAACTCTTCGGCACCGACTAATTAGTTTAAAATAAATCCCCACACTCATATATGAGTGTGGGGACAAATACCCCGCTCCGCCACTGGCAGAACGGGGTATTTTAATTATACCACTTCCGAGAAAATGGCGCGCCCATTCCACGGGCATTCAGGACATTCTTTTCGATGCAGAGCTTCAATGGTTTCTATGTGTTTAGCAAGAACTTTTTTATAGTTTCTTACTGATTCAATACAAATTTTACTTGCTTTATTGTGGGCTTGTTGTGTCTGCTGTTGCCTTTCCTTTGCATCAAAGCAATCATTTTTTGATTTTTCATATTTTTGCTTTAGTATTTCCTTGTTTTCTGGAGGCGCTTCTTGATAAGCCTTCCATGTCATATTGTGGGTTGTGATGGATCCCTTATGAGTTTGTATGGCCTCTTCATCAGCCTCTCTCGCTTTGTGGTAGGCCTGCATTGCCTCAAGGTGTAATTGTTTTGCCCTCACAACTTCTTCGGGAATTTGACCCCTTACGGGTTTAAATAGAACAATAAGTCTATTGCATATATCTTGCGGTGCGGTTTCTTTGATGTTTTTCAACCTTTTTTCAAAGTCAGGGCACCAGCCAAAAGGTGTGAATTCGCTTTGGTGCCAACAAAATCCTCCTTCTGTCTTCTCGGGCATGAATTCCTCCTTTGGTTTTATTTATAATTTGAAGAGGTGTCACAGATGATGTAGGTTAGTAATAGTCCTAAAATTACCACAAGGAAACCAAAGGTGTTGCTAGAAATTTCCATTTAGCCCTCCTTTTTCCGTAGAATGTTTTAAAGATGCTGTGATGAGAATAACATGATATAATCTATGTATCAACAACTCTATAATAACGTACAATTAAGTCCCACCGATGGCGGGACTTTTATATTAACTCAGCCACAACGACAAGTCGTTGCTTGGTGGAGAACAATGGTGAGCAGGTGATTAGGGTTATAATTGAGTTGTCAGATGAAGCAATTACTGATAGGTCTGTGGGCTCAATTATTTTTATTTCAACAACACGATAAGTATAGATTTTTCCTTGCCATGTTAGTGAAAATTCATCGCCTATATTTACTTTGTCTAAGTTGTAAAAAGTGTTTTTTACGGGAGGTAGAAAACGAAACCTGTGTCCGAAAATGACTGTGTTCCCGCCTTGGGCAGGAGTGTTGTTGTGAGGCCATAGCCATCCGCCCTTAAATAAGGTTTGGGAATTGTCAGAGTAAAACAAAGGCATGTTTATATTCGCTTGCGGTATCACAAGCCTGTTTTTTATATTTTTTAGCTCAACATCCTCAGGGAAATCATTGGGAGATGGCGTGTATTCAAATGAGACGCTTGCGGGTATTGGGGGTTGGATATTCTCTGTTTCTGCAATTGTACCAAGAAACGTAGCATCACTTAAAAACCCAAGGCGCAAAAAAGGCCAACCGATTCCGATAAGAGCTATAAGGATGAATATAAAACCTAGATGTTTGTATAATTTATTTGCCATTATTCAAAATGAAAAGCGCCAATGGCGCTTTTCATTTTTTAGAGTTTATTGTTATCTTTCAAGCCACTCAATGCTTCTTTTAGGCAATGCGCCATAACCTATCATCATCATTAAGGTTCCTGTCATAAATAGTGATACGAAAAGTGATAGCATCATCCTGTCAGCAAAAGAAAGTGATGTTTCAGGAAGTTCAATTACTGCCGCGCCAAGTACTGCTGGGGTAGGTGTGGGTGATTCAGTGAATGCACCGCCTACTGCTGGTTCAGGTGTTGGGGTAGGTGTCGTAGACCCTGAGCCTGTTGAAGGGGTTGGAGTCGGAGTAGGTGTTGATTGTGGGAAGAAGCCGCCACCACCTCCGCCACCACCTCCGGGTGTAGGTGTAGGAGTAGGTGTCACAGTTGGTGTAGGAGTAGGTGTCACAGTTGCTGTAGGTGTAGGAGTAGGTGTCACAGTTGGTGTAGGTGTAGGAGTAGGTGTCACAGTTGGTGTAGGTGTAGGAGTAGGTGTCACAGTTGGTGTAGGAGTAGGAGTAGGTGTCACAGTTGGAGTAGGTGTAGGAGTAGGTGTCACAGTTGGTGTAGGAGTAGGAGTTGCTGTATTTGTAGGAGTAGGTGTCACAGTTGGTGTAGGAGTAGGAGTTGCTGTAGGTGTTACAGTTGGAGTAGGAGTCGGCGTTTCAACAATACCATCTCCATTACAATTGCCATTATTCCAGATATCTTCGTTTTCAGAAGTCCAATTTTTACCTGGATAATCTCCTCCGCTCCAATGGTATGGAGGTATAATATCGTCCCCATGGCCGCCACTATTACTATCATGACCTCCTTGTGGTGCGCCACTACTACTGATTCCTACTGTATTTATTGTATAAGGGTTGCTGGTACTTCCGGTTGAGTGACAAACCGTAACGTTTGTAATTGGCCCACTTCCATAAGGGCTTGTGTGAGCGTTAGCTCCAAACGGAACCATTTGCAGGGTCATTGATAATACGAATGTTAAAACGAAAAAACCGACCAAGAATTTTGGCTTTTTACCCCCGATTTTGTATATGTTTGTCATATAAAGCTTGATATTAATTCCTCATATCAACAGGGGATTAACATCTTTAATTATGTTTAATTTTTCTAATTATATAGGTTCTTAAAAGTAATACAAGTATTATATATAGCCAACTAGTGGCCTTATTTATATCACCTATTTTATGTCTTTACCATATCATATATATACATATTATGTCAATATGAACCAAAGATGAAGAATTCAACCCCGCCTTTTTGGAAAACGAATACTGGGAATATGACAATAATGGCCTGAAATTATTACAGGCAAGATTTTATCCAATAGGAACTGATGTTTCAGAAGCTGATTCTAATCTTCCAGAACCAGTTTTGTAAAATATTTCTGAAATATAAAAAGCACCCCCGCTGTGACGGGGGCGCTTTGTTTAAAAGGTTGTCGGGCCGCGTCTCCGCATCCAAACATTGGGCAGTGGAGGGTTGACTGTTGCTATTATTGCTGTTATTATTTCAACATGCCTAAACTAAGGCATTTTTTAGTAATTTAAAAAAAGAAAAGGAGAAAGAAAATACATGCAAAAAATACACTCTGTATTAGTTGTTGTTGGGACCTCACTTGTTGCTTTTGGGATCTTACTTTTTTTGATAATCGGATCTACGGCTTTTATGGGTATCGGATCTTATAATAATATGGTTTCTTTGTCAGAAAAAGTTGATGCTCAGTGGAGCAATGTTGAAAATGTCTACCAAAGGAGATTTGATCTAATTCCTAATCTGGTTGAAACCGTTAGGGGTTACGCTTCTCATGAGGCAGACACCCTAACAGCTGTAACAGAAGCTAGGGCAAAAGTTGGTCAGGTTAATATCAACCCCAGTCAGCTGACCCCGGAAAGCTTGGCGCAATTTCAGACAGCTCAAGACGGTTTGAGCTCTATGCTCTCTCGTCTCATGGTTGTGGTAGAAAGATATCCCGATCTTAAGGCAAATGAAAATTTTATTCGTTTGCAGGATGAATTGTCGGGAACTGAAAATAGAATTGCTGTTGAGCGTAGAAATTATAACGAATCAGCACGAAGCTATAACACGCTTAAAAAGACTTTCCCGGATGTTGTATTTGTTTCTGTTGCAAGGTCATTTTTCGACACTGACTTTCAAGATAAGCCTTACTTTGAGGCTGAAGCGGGGAGCGACAGAGCTCCAAAGGTTGATTTTTCTAGTAGCAGGAGGGGCCAATAATGAAAAAGATTTTACAGTTATTTGTTTTATCTTTTTTTATATTATCTCTGGGTTATTCTCAGGAATTTCCTGAACCGCAGGGATATGTTAATGATTTTGCCGATATTTTATCCCCTAACATAGAAAAAACATTAGCTAAGACCTTGAGTGATTATGAAAAAGAAACTGCTATAGAATTGACAGTGGTGACCGTTGATTCGCTTGAAGGATTAGCAGTAGAAGATTATACGATTCGCCTTGCCAACAAATGGGGCGTAGGCAAAAAAGATAAAGACAATGGAATCGTTTTTCTTATTGCACCCAACGAGAGAAGGATGAGAATCGAGGTTGGGTATGGCCTTGAACCGGATCTAACCGATGGAGCTGCGGGCCGTATAATGGATAGTTTTGTAATTCCCAGTTTCAAGAATAATCATTATGAGAATGGTGTTGTTTCCGGTGTCGCCGGAATCATAGATCATTTAGGCAGTACGCCATTTGAAGCTCGTCTTGAAGAAAGGCGCATTGCTGCAGAAAAAAGAAAACTGGCCCGTGAAGAGAGCTCAAGAAAATTTAAAAGCCGTTTGATGATTGCCGGCATGGCAATGGCTGTAGTTTTATTTTTTGTTTTGGTTGTCGTAAAAACTCGAGAGTATCTAGAGCGCAGAAATTATTTGAAGGGATTGCACGAGGACAATGTCGCAACAGTGAAATCTTATAAATCTAAAATCAAATCTGCCGAAGAAAGTCTTATTTATTGTTCAAAAAATTTAAGGTCTTTAAGATCAAATAATCCCGAAACAGTTTGGGGAGATCTTAATTTAAGATTTGATCAGTTTATTTCTCTGTGTAATGAATTGAGAAAAGAAATTGATGAGATTGTAAGTTTTGCCAAAGAAAATGGATGGAAAAATTCCGAACAAGTTTATGAGGCATTGGTTAAGCTAGACCTACGAGTAGAAGAAGTGGTTTCATTGCAAGGCGATATTGAAGCAAGAATTTTAGAAGTTGAAGAAGCAAAGAAGATAGCTTTGGTGACCGGACCCGGTTTAAGGGGATTAATGTCTAGGATTTCTGACAATGTCCAGCACCCTGATGTTACAGATAAAACACGGCAAAAATTTGATGAAGCCAAAGAGCTTTTAACCTCAGCTGATTCCGATGCTAATGTTAAAATGCCTGATTGGATTCAGATTAGAAAAAAAATCAAAGCAGCTGCCGATCTTCTTGTAATTGTTGAAGCTTATATTTCTAAAGATAAAAATTATGCAAAAAGGGCGAGAACAGAGGGTCCCGGACTTTTGTCAAAAATTCCGACTAGGATTAACAACGCCAAGGAAGAAGTTTCACATCCTGATGTTGGGTCAGAGGCAAAAGACTTACTGGCCAGAGCTAGGAGTAAATTTAATGAAGCCAAAGAATTGTCAAAATCAGGATCTGGTTGGCTTGTGGTTTTTCCGCTTTTGCTTTCTGCGGGTGCATTGATTGTTCAAGCAGAAGATATGGCAAAGGGTGATAAACAAGAAGCTAAAAGACGCAGGAATAGAAGTTCTCATAGTCATAGTTTTAGCAGCCGTAGAAATTTCGGTGGCGGTAGCAGTGGCAGTAGTTTTGGCGGTTTCGGCGGCGGCGGTTTCGGCGGCGGCGGATCCAGTCGAAGTTGGTAGTAGAGAAAGTAATTTAAAACAGCCCCGCCATCGCGGGGATTAATATACCGTTCTCCATTTGCGGGGAGCGGTTTTTTTGTTTATAATGCCTAAGACAGCATGTTATATCAGAAATGGGCTTTGATTATTTTTCAAAAAGCCTCTACAAGGGGCTTTTTATTTATATCTTGTCAAAGTAATATAAGTGTGGTATATTTATGTAAGTGTAAATTAGTAAATAATATTAAATAAGAATAAAAATATGGTTGAAAAGAAAAAAACAGAAGGGAAAATAAACCCCAAAACTAAGGTTGAGGAAGAGCTTAAATTAGGACCGGAAGCATCGATAATTAATTTATTGGATTATGTTGTTGAGCATGCTCACAATATTGAAGCATCTGATGTTCATTTTGATGCTTGTGGTGACAAGATTCGAGTCAGATTTAGAATAGATGGTGTTTTGCAAGACATATATGAATTGCCCGGTTCTATGCTTGATGAAATAATTTCAAGAATTAAAATTTTAACTAATTTGAGAACTGATGAACACAAAGTTCCTCAGGATGGACGTTATAGGTCTAGTTTAAATAATGGAGAGGGTTCAATAGATATTAGGGTATCAGTTACCCCGACTTATTATGGTGAAAGTGCTGTTTTGAGATTGCTTTCAGATAAGGCCCAGCAATTTACGCTGGAGTCTCTTGGTTTTAATAAAGAAGATAGCGATAAGGTAGCAAAGGCTTCAAGAAATCCTTACGGAATGATTTTGGTTACCGGACCAACCGGTTCCGGTAAAACTACTACTCTTTATACTATTTTAAAAATGTTGAACACCAATGATGTTTCTATAATTACCATTGAAGATCCTATTGAATATGCAATTGAAAATATAAAACAGGTTCCGGTAAATACTAGAACAGGCCTCACCTTTTCTTCAGGTTTAAGATCTATGTTAAGACAAGACCCCGACATTATCATGGTGGGTGAAATCAGAGACGAAGATACAGCCGGCCTTGCAGTTAACACTGCTTTAACCGGCCACCTTTTGCTTTCAACTTTGCACACTAACGATGCTGCTACCACATTGCCTAGATTACTAGACATGAAGGTTGAGCCTTACCTCGCAGCTTCTACTGTTAACGTTGCTATTGGTCAGCGTTTAGTAAGGAGGATCTGTGACGAGTGCAAGGTTGAAAAAACTATTACCGATGCGGAACACAAAAGTTTGGTTGATGCTCTTGGGGCTAAGGCTGTAGGAATCAATAGGAAGTTTTATAAAGGAAGCGGATGCGATAAGTGTAACCTTAGCGGTTATCGTGGCAGGGTTGTTATTGACGAGGTTATGGCAATAGACAATGATATTAGGGAAGCTATTTTGAATAAGGCTTCATCTAGTGATATAAGAAATGTGGCTATAAAAAATGGAATGGTGCCAATGGTTGAGGATGGGCTTAAAAAAGCAGCATCCGGTGTAACTACAATAAGTGAGGTATTGAGGGTTATACATGAGTAATTTAATTAAATAACATATTTATTATGACCGAAAATGTAAAAAAGAAAGGGTTTCTCCATAAAGAATTTGACTTAAGTTGGTTGCCTTTTGGGCGTGTATCAATCAAGGAGCAGGCGGTTTTAGCTAAGCGTTTGTCTTTTTTGATTAAAGCCGGCGTACCTATTATTGACGGTATCAACATGCTTAAAAAGCAGACTCGTTCAAGATCCAGAAAAAGAATCCTTAATCAGATTTTGGAAGATGTTTCAAGGGGTCAGCTTTTATCTACCAGTTTCGGCCGTTCTAAAAAAGTTTTCAGTGAGTTTGGTATAAGCATGATGAAGGTTGGTGAGGAAGGCGGTATTTTGGATCAAAATCTAAATTATTTATCTGAAGAACTTAAGAAAAGTTATCGTCTTAGAAAAAAAGTAAAAGGCGCCCTTATTTATCCTGCCTTTGTCAGCGTTGCTACTATTTTAATATCTGGTCTTATTACTGCTTTTATATTTCCTAAGATTTTACCAATATTCTCTCAACTTGGCGGTACTCTTCCCGCAACTACAAAAGCAATGATAGCCATAAGCTCTTTTTTGATTAATTTTGGTTTAATAATGGTTGTTGCCGGATTTTTAGGAGCTATTATTTTTTACGGCCTTTATTCAAAGGTGAATCCTTTTAGATACATGACAGATAGGGTTTTTCTTAATTTGCCAATTTTTGGTAAATTGATTCGCGACTATCAGCAGGCCAGTTTTTGCAGAACTTTGGGGCTTTTGCTTAAGAGTCAAGTTGATGTTGTTAAGGCTACCAAAATTACCGCGAATACAATGTCTAACCATGTTTATCGCAGAGCTACTTATGTTATTGCTGACGACATAACGAGGGGTAAAAGAATTTCAGAAAACATAGTTGACGTACCTCATCTTTTCTCAGAAATGGTATTGCAGACATTGTCTGTTGGTGAGAATACAGGAAACTTAAGTGAGAGTTTGCTTTATCTTTCAGATTATTATGAAAATGAAGTTGATGAGTTGACTAAGAATTTATCCAGTTCCCTTGAGCCAGTGCTGATGGTGGTAATGGGTTTTGTAGTCGGCTTTGTTGCTGTATCTGTTATTACACCTATTTATCAGCTTACGGCAAACATTCACCCATAAATCGGTTTCGCCGATTTATGGGTGAAGTAGTGAGTAGTTGGTAGTAAGCATGAATACAAGTACAAAAATAAAAAGTTTTACAGATTTAAAAGTATGGCAGGAAGGACATAATTTGGTTTTAGGTATTTATAAGGTTTCAAAAGAATTTCCAAGAGAAGAATTATTTGGTTTAACAAGCCAGTTGAGACGAGCTGTTGTTTCTGTTACCTCTAACATTGCTGAAGGGTTTAGTAGGAATTCTTACAAGGAGAAAGTAAATTTTTACTATATGTCTCTAGGGTCGTTATCAGAAGTTCAGAATCAACTTTTAATAGCGCGGGATATTAAATATTTAAAAAACAATGATTTTAACAAGTTGGCTGGTCAATCAGTTATCATAAGTAAGTTAATGAATGGTCTTATAAATAAAATAAAAAAAATCCATTCTTAATCCCTTAATACTTACTACATGCTACATACTACTAATTACAATTCTGGATTTTCTTTTATGGAGGTTGTATTTTCAATGGCTATTATTTCGCTTATAGCTTCTTTGGGGTTATTCTTAAGCATGGACTTTTATAGAGGTTATGCGTTTAGTGCAGAAAGAGATACTGCAGTTAGTGTGTTGCACAGAGCCAGAGCTAAGGCAATGGCAAATATTAATGAATCAAAGCACGGAGTTAAAATAGAAGATGACCGTTATGTTTTATTTCAGACAGACTCTGATTTTATAGGAAGGGACTCAAGTTACGATCAAAATATTCCATTTGAACAAAATACAGTTTTTAGTGGGGACACCAATGTTGTTATTTTTAACCAGTTATCCGGCAATACAGGATTTGTAAGTAATAATGTTATTTTAATTAGTGACGGCTTTAAAATAGCAACAATATCTATTAATTTTGAAGGAGGAATAGATTATTAATATGAAATTTTATACTAAATACAATTCAGGTCTTGCTACTCTCGAGATAGTTATTGCTCTGGGTATTATTACGCTTGCAATAGCAGCTTTGATTTTGATTTCTTTTGGCAATCAAACAATTGCAACTGAAAATGAGATAAACAATGATGCGCTTTATAGAACGAGGAATTTGGTTGAAAACGGAAGGGCTGAAATTAAAAATAATTTTTATGCAGACATTAACGCAACTTCAAGCGAAGACATTTTTAATAAATCAATTACCGCTTTAGATATCAATGTTTGTAAAAGAAGAGTTATAGGTACGGTTAATTGGGAAACAGAAGCTAGTCGAAGCCAGCATATAGAAATTAAAACAGATGTTATTAGTATCAATGAGGCAGAAGCTCTTGATGGTGACTGTGGAAGCGACAATCCTCCTATTAGTGAATGGTGGTATCCTAATACTTTTAAAGATTATGATTTGAAAACTATAGATCCGCCATCCGAAAGATCAAGCAATGCCGGTGTTCCTGCAACCAGCATAGACATAATAAAAAAGAATTCTAGCAGATATGCTATTTTAACTACTGCTCATAACTCTGAAAATGATTTATGGCTTATTAATATTAATGATCCTCTAAATGCATTTGTGGCTGGGTCAGTTGAAACAACAGAGAGAGGTCTTAATACTGCAGATGCCACCCAAGATTTGGCCTTCGCTTTATCAAGGGGTTCTTGGGATACTCAGCCTTCTGAATTGCATATAATAGACATAAGTTCCGTTGTGCCTCCTTATTCCGTTGCTACTAAATCTTTGGATATTTTAGGCATAGACCAGGAGAATAATCCCAATGCTAATTCTATTTATTATTATGACGGAAAAGTTTACGTGGGTACTCACAAAACAGGAGGTAAGGAATTTCAAATATTTAGCGGCATAGCGCCGTATAGCAAAATTGCAGAATTAGAAATTACCCACAACATTAATAGTATAATTGTAAGAGGTGATTATGCTTATTTTGCAACATCAGATGACACTGGTGAATTTATGGCTGTTAACATAAATCCAGCAAGCCCTGATTATATGATTCATCCTGATATTACAGGTATGAAATATGATACTACAAAGGATTTCGATGCTATATCTTTGTATTTGTTAGGCAATAAGGCATATCTAGGCAGGGATGGAGGCAATTATAATAATACAGATGCAAGAAACTTTGTGATATTGGATATTTCCGATTTAAATAATATTGCTGAGCTTGGTTCAAAGTTTATTCCAAGCAATGCGGGACCCAACAAAGCTGTTGAGGTGCTAGACCTTTTCGTGGTTGGTGATTTTGCATTTATTTCAACAGATGATGATAATTTTGAGTTCCAGGTTTATAGAGTGGGAGACCCATCAGATATTTATAACTGTGATGAATTGGATGATCCACAGTATCCTGACAATTGCGGGAAGTATAATTTTCCGGCTAAAATGGTTGATCTTGAATTTGATGATAATTTAATTTATTCTGCTGTCGAAAGCAACGCAACTTTTAGAGTAATTTTTGATGACTTATCACAATACTAAAAACTCGGGGTTTTCTTTAATTGAGGTTCTTCTTTATACCTTGTTTGTTTCATTTATAATAGGCGGGGTTTTGATAGCTGCGTATAACATGATTGAGGGCACTGAATCTAATTCTGAAAATATTGTTATGCAGTCGGAAGCAAACTTTCTAATAAGAAAAATTGAATGGGGATTATCTGGAGCAAGAAATGTAATAGTCAGTGGTAGTAATCAAATTTTAACAATAGATAAGTGGGGCATTGGGGTTGATGGAGGATCTTTTGAGCCTGATTTAATTTTTAAATTTGATTCAGGAAATTTGTCTATTAATGGCGGAAGTGGCGACATTGTTTTGAATAGCGATTTTATTGAGGTATCAAGCTCTAGTTTTGAGTATGATTCGGGGAGCGGGGAAGTTAAGGCGAGTTTTTATGTTGGAGAATATCCCTTTGAAACAATTAGGTATATAAGAAAATAAAATGAACATAAACAAAAATAATTCAGGATTCATTGCTATAACATCAGCTATTGTTATCTCAGCTTTGTTGATGGCTATTATGTTTGCTCTGAGTTTCAGAGGATTTTTTGGCAGATTTGATATTTTAGATTCCGAATATAAAGAGCGAAGCGCTGGTCTGGCCGAAGCCTGTGCTGAAAATGCCATGTTAAGGTTGGTTCAGGATATTAATTATGTAGGTGATGAAATCTTTAGCATCGGTGTAGACAGTTGTCGTGTTAGACCGATTTTAACTGCTGGCAGTGAAAAAAAGATTGAAACAACAGCCTCAGTTCAAAACGCAGTAACTAATATAGAGGTCATTGTAGATGATGGTGATATTTCGGTGGTGTCTTGGCAGGAGGTAGCAAATTTTTAATTTAAAATTTAAAACCAAAAACATAAACAAACCCGCTTAAGCGGGAGTTTTGTTTTTAAACATAAGTTGGTGAGTTGTAAACATGCAAAAAAACTTAGAAAAGATGTAAAATCAGAAAATGGATATAAAAGAATTTTTGTCTGAGGGCGAAATAAAAACCCAAAAGAATAATGAAGTAAAAGAAAAAGTAGACATCAATAAGTTGTATGAAGAAATAGGTCTTAATCCTGAAAAGATAGACAGTGCTATTACTGCTAGGTTTAAATTGCTTGACGAAAGAACTAAATTTTTAGAAGACGAAAAAAAGGCACTTGATGGAGAAAATTTATTGGAAGAATATTATCGCAACATAAAACCAGAAAGAGTGCTAAGTGAAGAGGATAAAAAGATTATGGCTATAGGCTCATTATTTTCAGATATTGGCAAAACTGGCCCCAAAGATGCAACTATTGAACAGCAGAATTTAATAATAACGATGTTTGCAGTAGAGGATATAAAAGACCCTTCAATAACTGTTGAAGATTTTTTGAATACTTATATTGAGGATGGAAAGATAGATGAGAAAATTAAACTGCTTAAAGAGATGGGTTTATCTTCTGATATGTCCATGAAAGATTTTTATAATAAGCATGCTTTTTGGACGTATGATATAATTTCCGGAGACGGTGTCCCCAGAGAGGATGTTGTAGCAGCTGCCTCTCATCATATATTAGAGATGGTAAATCCCGGGAATATAATAGGTGAAGATGGTACTTATCGTTTTAATTTTGGTAATAATAAAAAGTTTGATAGGCCGGAAGTTATTCTGGTTTTAGAAGATAAATACTATGCTTTTCGCAGGCGGCTTGGCATGAGCCACAAACAGGCAATAACTGCTCTTAAAAAATTCTTGGATAAAAGAATTAATTATGACCCAGATACACCTTTATCCAACGAGAAAGAGACAGAGTATAGAAGAGTATATGAACAAAGTTTCTCACCGGAGTTTAGAGATTTTCTAAAGAGAGAATTTATCATGACGCTTAATGAGATGGACGAGGTATTAAAAAATTCCAATCTCTATTCCAGTTAATTTTAAAATTATAGATAAATTTTTTTAATCTAAAAACCGCCTTTAGGCGGTTTTTAGATATCCTGGTAAACTTGTAAGCCGAATTCTGTATCCTGCCGACTATGGCAGAATGATGACCATTTATCTGGTCCCTCGATTGCTCTCGGGATCTAAGCCCAACTTAGGGCTTTTGCGGTACCCCCTGTCAACGACAGGGTACGGCCTTGCACCTCGGTAAGGATTTAGCCGTTTCACCTTCGATTTCACTTAGGGCAATTTCAATGCTTTAGGCATCAACATTACACAAGCTAGCTTATACGAAGTTTACCCTTTCGGGTATCCGAATTTTTTCAAATATCGGACGTCACTGTTCGCACCTCGACCCTTGCGGGCGGTGGGCGTTACCTCTCAACAAAATGTTGAGACAATCGGTTTTAAAAAACCAATTACGCTACCGTTTGCCATTGATACTCAATGGCGGGTGTTCGGACTTTCCTCTCCTCACTGCTTCTAAAAAGTAGGAAGAGTAGCCATCCCGTTTACCAGGATATTCTAAGTATATCACAAGATTTATTATTTGACAAGTCTATTAATTAGTGTTATTTATAGATAAGGATTTTTAAAATATTTTTGCAAAAGAGGTGGTCAAAATGAAAGGTTTGGTTATTCAAATGTTACAGTTTTTTGTTGATTTTATGCCCGAATGGCCCAAGTGGCGCTTGTGGTGGCTGGTAAGGCATAAGCATCTTGTCGGTGTGTTTATCGCTGTAATAAAAGATGGCCAAATTTTACTTGTAAAAAAGAAAGCCGGAGTTGTCACGGGTAATTCGTTGCCGGGTGGGGGCTTGGATTATGGCAATACTGTTGGAGAACAAGTTGCCCGTGAGTTAGAGGAAGAAACTGGTTTGATTGCTGAAACGTTTCGACTTATAGAAGTTAGTAAAAATGTTGCACATAGGGATTTGCACCTTTTGTTCTTGGTAGAGGATTTTGGTGGAGACCCTAATCTAAAAGATAATCTAGAGATTGGGGAAGCCTTTTTTGTGCCGATAGAAGATGTTGGCAAGTATTTAAAAGGGGATTTTTTGAATATGGCCCAAAAAGCAATAAAGTTTTATAAAGCTTTAAAAAACTTATCTATGCTAGCTTAGTAATTTTAAAGCCCCGCCTTAGCGGGGCTGTTTTTTAATGTTTTTAATTATTTTTAAATATAAAAAATATTATATCAAGTTTATCAGCGTATATATAATCAAAGCTGCAATAGCAGATCCTGGAATTGTTAAAATCCATGCCATTGCTATATCTTTGGCAATATTCCAGCGCACACTTTTAACTCTTTGTGCTGTGCTTGCTCCCATTATCGAGCTTGTTATGGCGTGTGTGGTACTGATTGGAATGCCCAAATAGCTTGCACCAGCAATTACCCCGCCAGCAGCTGTTTCAGAAACAAAACCGTGAACGGGTTTTAGTTTAGAAAGTTTCATCCCTACTGTTTTTATTACATGTTTGCCTCCTGCATAGGTGCCTATTCCCATAAACAGTCCTGATCCAATAATAACCCACATTGGTACTTCAAATTTTGATATAAAACCTCCGGCAAAGAGTGCTGCTGTTATTATCCCCATCGCATTTTGAGTATCATTCATTCCGTGTGCTAAAGACATCCAAGAAGCAGAAATAATTTGTGCTTTTCCAAAATTTCTTTGTATTTTCCCCGGGTGACTTTTCCATCTAATACGGTGAATCATTACTAAAAGTATGCCAGCTACTATAAATCCAAGGATGGGAGAAAATATTATTCCTTTGATTATTTTTGTTATTCCTTCTGTTTTAATTGCACCCAATCCATAAGGCAAAAATACTGCCCCGATAATACCCCCTACAATTGCATGGGTTACACTTACTGGCATTCCTGTTTTTGTTGATAGTGCTACCCAAACAATTGCTCCTAAAAGCGCAGATATTAAAATATCCCCAGTTAGAAGCTGGGGATCAACTATGCCTTTACCGATTGTTTTTGCTACTCGAGTAGTGACAAATGCACCTGCAGTGTTAAGACTAGCTGAAAGCAATAAAGCTTTGGTTGGTGAAAGTGTCCTTGTTGAGACAGTGGTAGCTATAGCATTAGCAGCATCGTTTGCCCCATTATAAAAATCATAAATCCAGGCAATTGCCACTATAAAAATAATTAGTAAGAGCTCTGACATTAGGTATTTTTAATAATTATACTTTCTATGACATTGGCAACATCTTCAGCTCTGTCTAGAGATTCTTCAAAAGATTGAAATATGTCCTTCCATTTTATAATCGTTTTTGCGTCGTCTTCTTCTTGAAAAAGTTTCTTTAATCCATCTTTGAGCAGATCGTCCCCCTTGGATTCTAGAGTGTTTATTTCAATGTTGTGTTTTAGGATGTGGTCTGTATTTTTTAAGTTGCGCAACTCTCGTACTGCTTCCGCAATTTCTTTTGAAGCTTCATAAACGGTAAAACAGAATTCTGCCAATGGTTCTCGTGAAGTTTTTATGCCATATACCACAATACTACTTGCGGCGTTTTCGGCATAATCTATAACATCGTCAATTCTAGTAGCTAATAAATGCAAATCCTCGCGGTCAAGAGGGGTGATAAAAGATTTATTTAGTTCATCTATAATGTCGTGAGTAATGCTATCAGCACGATCTTCCAAAATCCTTAGTTTTTTTGCTTGGCTTTCTATTTTATTTGGAAAACTTGAAGGGATAAGTGAAACCTCCCAACCGCTTTCAACTAATATAGAAGTTAGCTTGTTAAATTTTAAAAATATGTCATTTTTTGGTTTTGGCAATGATAATAATTTCATACTTTAATATTAACATATTATTGACTTATTAATTTAAGATTGTTGTGGGGATATCTTGCGGTTTGTTTAAAATATTTAGAGATTGATATTTAAAATAACAGCCCCGCATTAGCGGGGCTGTTATTTTAAGTTGTTAGTCGTAGACATTGAGCAAGCAAAACGCAAGAAATGAGTAGAGCTTCGACAAGCTCAGCTCATTTCGTCACGTTTTGCGCGTCGAAATGTCGGGCTGCCGGGCGATAAAGCCAACTTTAAAGCTGGTTATTTAAACGGCTTGCCATATTTTATAAGATTTTCTTTCTTTTCTCTTCGCCATTTTTTAATTTGTGCCTCTCTTTTTCTGGCAGAGATAAGTGTTGGATATTCTTCTTTATATACAAGCTGATTTGTTTTATTTCTTTTTGTAAATTCAGCTCCATGACCATCTAAATGTCTTTTGATTCTAGATTTTATGTTTGATGTTACACCAATGTAAATATGCCCACGTGGTCCTTTTAACATATATACAAAATATGAGTTGTCAGTCGTAGACATTGAGCTAGCAAAACGCAAGAAATGAGTAGAGCTTCGACAAGCTCAGCTCATTTCGTCACGTTTTGCGCGTCGAAATGTCGGGCTGCCGGGAATTGAACCCGGGTCGCATGACCCCCAGCCATGTATAATACCATTATACTACAGCCCGTTTTCTTAAAAATTTTCTTTTAAAAAAGTTTGCAATCTATCAAATTGCGAGTATGAATATCCTTCTTCTTTTATTTTGTTAGCTAAATCTTTTTTAGCATCAATTATCTGGTTTATTATTTCAAGAGTTGCTTTGTACTTTTTAGTTAATTGTTCTCTCTGACCAATTTTTTCGGCATGTTCTGCAAATTTTTCTAATTGAAATCTAATTTGATGCAGTATTTCAAGCTGAATCGGATGATCTTTTAATTTGTCTCTTGTTTCTTGAATTTTTTCTCTTATATCTGAGACATTTCCGCCTCGTTCTCGCCTGTCTTTTAGCCTACCTTTTAAGAATGTTAAATCTGTCCATAATGTTGAGAGTTCTTTTATGGTTGCTCTGTCTGTGGCTAAAACAACTCGGGGAATGTTTTTTAATTCTCCTCTGAAATCACCGCCTTCAGACATGAAATACTTTACTTTTGTTAATTGACCTTCTTGAATTTCTTGCTTAATTCTTTGAAACTTTTTATCTAAATAATTGCCAAAAGTTACATCAATAGCCAGACCAAGATGTGAAAATTTACCATCTTTTAAAAATTCCGCTACCACATCTACGCCATTTTTATAATCATCATATTCGGATGTTTTAACCATAAATATATCTTCACCCATCCAATCCTCAAGCTCTACAAAGTTTGAAATTAAAGCCTCAAATAAATCTGCTAGTTTTTTTATTTCTCGCTGGTTTTTATCATCTTGTTCATTAAATTTTTTTTTGAGCTCTTCGGTGTATTGTATGTCCCTTTCAACTGTTTCTGATCCATATAAATCAATAAAATCACCCATATCTATGGGCTCATTTGTTTGTATCATCAATTCATGGGTTTTTTCTTCTGCTTCCGATAGTTTAAATTGTGGTCCTGATTCAAATCTGTTTCCCATTTTTTAATTTTGATAAGAAGAATCTAAATTTTGTTTTGTGTTTTAATGCAGGAAGTGCAGATTTTTACTCTTTTGCCGTCTACAATAGACCACTGCAAATTCGGGTACTTTTTGTACCTGTTTACTGGATTATAATTACCACGCAATAGTTTGCGCTTAATTGCTGTCATTGGTTTTTTCCCGCATTGGGGACATCTTGTAGCCACGTCGTCGAAGTCCCGACAAATCTTTTGAGTCCCTCGATTAGATTATCGAGGATCCTCAATGCTTTGCATCGGGAGTTCTTAGTTGGAATCGATGTTGTAATACTACACTAAAAATGTTATTTTTGCAATAGCATGTTCGGATTTAGTATATTTCTATATCTAGTGATTATTTTTTCGGCGGTTTTCCATGAATTTATGCATGGATGGATGGCTAATTATCTTGGCGACCCCACTGCAAAATATGCAGGCAGATTAACATTGAATCCGCTGAAGCACATAGATCCCTTAGGCACGGTTATTATACCGCTTCTTTTGCTTTTGACTGTCGGTGGATTTATCGGCTGGGCAAAGCCCGTGCCTTATAATCCGATGCTTTTGAGTGATAGAAAATATGGTTCTGCCAAGGTTGGGTTTGCCGGTCCCGGAGCTAATTTTATGATCGCTTTGGTGTTTGGCATATTCATTCGTTTTGTGGCAGAGGGGACTCCATTTTATCTAGCATTAAGCTGGGTAATTTATATTAATATATTTCTTGCCTTATTTAATTTGATTCCTGTGCCACCCCTTGATGGTTCAAAATTACTTATGGACTTTTTCCCCAGAGCGCGATTTGCCATGATGCAACTTTCATTCCTTGGAATATTTTTTGCTTTAATAATTGCTGTAATGATTCTTCCTCAAATTGCTCAAGGTTTTTATTGGTTGTTTACCGGGGCGTCATTTACTGAATTGACATTTTAGTTTTTTCTGTTATTATCAAAAAAGATAAATTAAAAATTGGAGGTTTGAAATGACGGTAGCAATAGGAACTTACAAATGTACCGTATGTAAAAAGACATATGATAGTACTGAGTTGCCCGATCCTCATTTAAGCAGGCGAGGAGGATTCAGGATTGCCTGTGCTGATCCATTTTGTGGAGCAACTTTAGTAAAGGTTAGCGACAAACCAAAAAAAGTATTCATGTCACAATAATTTATCCCCCCGACTTGGCGGGGGGCTTTATTATTAGTATAGTAAAACCATGAGTGAAAATACCTTGAGACAAAAAATTGAAGATATAAAATATAGATTTCGTGCATCCAGGATGTCTGACATTGACGGTATCTCAACTAGGATTGATGATATTGAGCTTGAGATGCAATCGCCTGATATTTGGAAAGACCACCAAAGAGCAGGCAAATTATCTAAAGAATTAAATGAACTTAAAGAAGAGTATGATTTTTGGAGAAATCTAGAGGGACAATTGGGTGAATTCTTAAATTTGGATGATTCTCAGTTAGAGAAAAAGGCAGATGAGGTAAAGGAATTTGTTGTAGAATTTAACCGGGCTTACGCTAAGGTTTTTTTGTCTGGAAAATATGACAAAGGGGATGCCTTGCTTTACATATATGCGGGTGCAGGCGGGGTAGATGCACAGGATTGGGCAGGTATGCTTTTGCAGATGTATCGTTATTATTCTGAAAATAAAGGATGGGACTTTTATATTCTTGATCGATCTTTTGGTGATCAAGATGGTCTAAAAACAGCAGTGGTAGAGGTGGGGGGTCGTTATGCTTATGGATATCTTAAGGGAGAAGCTGGTGTCCACAGATTGGTCAGGATATCTCCTTTTTCAGCTAAAAAATTACGCCACACATCCTTTGCCCTTGTCGATGTTCTACCTGTTATGGATAGTGCTAAAATAAATATTGACCCTAAGGATTTGAGGATTGAAACATTTCGTTCATCAGGTCCCGGAGGACAGAATGTAAATAAGGTAGAAACTGCTGTTAGAATAACCCATGAACCTACAGGAATTTCGGTTGCAGTACAGGCTGGGAGGTCACAGGCACAAAACAAAGAAAAAGCTATGCAGTTATTGGCTTCAAAGCTTAACAAGATAATGGAGGAGACAAAGGTTAAAGAGCTTGGAGAGTTAAGCAAGGCTTCATCAACGGAAATAGAATGGGGGAGTCAAATTCGCTCTTATGTTTTAAATCCTTATAAATTAGTAAAAGATCACCGAACAGGAATAGAGAGTCACAAGCCCGAAGAAGTACTGGAGGGCAATCTTGATGAATTTGTGGAAGCAGAAATACAAAAAACAGAGTAGATATTTTTTGTCTTATGATAAAATTTGATAACCTAACAAAAATATATGAGCCCGACAGCGTAGTGTTGGATAATGTTAACCTTCATATTGGGCAGGGAGAGTTTGTGTCGCTTGTAGGCCAGTCAGGGGCGGGTAAAACAACATTGATGAAAATATTAACCAAAGAAGAGTTGCCAACAAAAGGCAATGCTTATGTTGATGGAGATGATCTGAATGATATTAAGGGCGGAGCTGTTCAATTATTGCGAAGAAAAATTGGTAACGTTTATCAGGATTTTAAGATACTAGATGGAAAAACTGCTTTTGAAAATGTTGCGTTTGCTCTTGAGGTGTCAGGTGCAACTCAGGAAGAAATTGAAGAAGATGTGCCCAGAGTTCTAGCCATTGTAGGTTTGGCTAATAAAATAGACAGTTTTTCACACCAGATGTCAGGAGGTGAAAAACAGCGTCTTGCAATTGCCAGAGCTCTGATACACAGACCCAAAATTTTATTGGCTGATGAGCCGACAGGCAACCTAGATATGGTAAACGGCTACGAAGTGTTAAAATTACTAGAGAAGATAAATGAATTTGGTACAACTGTTGTCTTGGCAACACATGACAGCAAATTAGTTAACACAATAGGAAAAAGAGTAATAACAATGGAAAAGGGAAGAGTTGTAAAAGATCAAGAGCACGGCCGTTACGTTATATAAAAATAATTTTTAATTCATTAATAAATTATGAGTGTAAACTTAAAACGAATTATATCTTCTGGTTGGACCAATTTTAAAAGGAATAGCTTTCTTAGTTTTGGTACGACTGGTGTCATGACCTTAACCTTGCTTTTATTACTGGGGCTTTTGTTTTTCCAGTTTATGACTTCACAGGTTGTGGCTGAACTTGAGAGTAAGGTAGACATTAGCGCTTACTTTAAGCAGGATGCACCCGAAGATATAATAACCTCAGTGAGAGAAGAGCTTGAAACATTGCCCGAAATTGATTTTGTAGAATACACTTCCCGTGATGAGGCATTAGCTGAGTTTAAAGAGCGTCATGCTGATAACGAACTGATACAGGAATCGCTTGCTCAGCTTGAAGAAAATCCATTGCAGGCATCGCTTAATATTAAGGCAGTTGACTCTACCCAGTATGCGTCTATTGCCGGTTTCCTTGATGACCATAAATTTAGAGCATCAATTGAAAAAATAAACTTTTTTGAAAACGAACTTGTTATAACAAGAATAAACAAGATATCAAACGGTATTAAAACGTGGGGTTTAATCGGGACAATTATGCTTGTTGCTATAGCTATTATGGTTACTTTTAACACAATACGTTTAACGATCTACAGCCAAAAACAGGAGATTGAAATAATGCGTCTTGTTGGCGCATCAAATTGGCACATTCGCGGACCTTATCTTGTTGAGGGTGCTTTTTATGGTATTTTCGCGGCTATATTTGCCTTGGCAGTAGCTTACCCGTCTATCCTTGTTTCTTCTGATAAGATAAATGTGTTTGCTCCCTCAATTAATCTTTTAGCCTACTTTACTGCTAACCTGTGGCAGGTTTTAGTGGCCCTCTTCGTGGCAGGTATTTTATTGGGCATGATCTCAAGTACAATAGCTATGAATAGGCATTTAAAAATATAATTTAAAAATTAGCATTTAGTCTGTTCTTGGTTTAGTCGATTCGGGGCAGGCAAATTTAAAAAAATAACACGGCATTTAAATTATTAATTGCTGAATGTATTATATGAAAGGAGTTATTACCAAGAAATTTTTGGCAATAGTTTTGTCTATTGCAGTTGTTGCTGGTTTTTTAGGTGGTTTTTTGTTGTCTCGTTCAAACAATAGTTACGCGCATGAGGATTCGGACACAGTCGTGGACGATGATCTTTTGGAAGATTTGTATGATTCAGTTTTCCATCGTTCAGTAGATTCTGAAGGCAGATCTTTCCACAGGGGTCGTATGTTGAGCGAGGTGTTGCGTGACTTTAAGAAGTCTGAAGAATTACGTTACTACTCTGCATTATTTAAAGCGGTAAAATCATATGAGGAAGCTGTCCGTGCGCCCGGTGATCTAACTGCAGAGCAAAAAGAAAGATATCTTAATTTAATAAATTCGGCTCTCGGTACATTGCTTGCATGGGTTGAGACATTGCCGGATCATTCAGTTAATGAAACAACTGTGCCTTCGGATCGTGCAAGACAGGCCATTTATGAAGCATACCTGCACTTAAATGAACGAGCCAGAGAAAGAGCGGAACATGGGTTATTTAACGCTGCTTTCCGACTTGGTGCACCAAACCTACTTGAAATACCCGAACCTTTGCCAACTACTGAACCAACCGAAACACCGGAACCAACCGAAACACCGGAACCAAGTGAAACACCAACTCCCACAACAAATTAAAAACAAATAGACAAAAAGCATAAAATGCCTGATTCTTTTGCAGAGTCAGGTATTTTTATTGTCTATTGTGCTTTTTAGTTTATTTTTGTTATGATAATCCTAGTTATTTAAAACTTAAGGGAGGAATGATAATGCCGTATGTAGAGCAACCCGATAGAGCTCCAATTTTTAAGGCCTTAGGCCCTGTTGTTAGGAATGCTGTTCAGGATATTAAGGTTAACTCTGATTTGTTTGAGGTTTATGTTAAAACCCTTGTTCAGTTAGACGAAGAATTGGAAGGTCTTGTTAAGGGTCTTTATTTGCCAGAGAGTCCTGAACATCACGGTGCTGTGTTTAGGTTGGCTAAAGCAATTTTTGAAGTATCTCTAAGACATAAATATGATGGAGCATATTTGGGCGAATTAAATTATGCCGTAACTCAGTTTATCCAACTTGTGCCTAGGAAAAAAGTCGAGATAGGCGATTGGAACGAGGAGTTTCGATATTGGATATATGCAAGAACTGTTTCGGCCTTGAATTGCGTTGCCCATGTTCTGGCTGGTAGAGCTCGTGAAGCATGCGGGGTGTTTGAGGATGTTAAAGATGAATATAAGCGTAGGGTTAATTCGGCTTATGAGGCAGTGCAAATTATTAAGAATGGCGATTGTTTTGATACTCCTTATTACACACGCTTGATTGAAGTGGTAGATAACCGTGGTGATCATGTTGGCTATCAGGAGGTAATGCTTAAAAGAAGCAAAGAAACAGTAGGCGAAAATGTTTTGAGAGGTGTATTTGCTATTCAAAAAGGACAAGATTGATTTTAATGCATTATGTTTGGAGCGCAAAATGGCGCTCTTTTTTTATTTTGCCCCTTGGTTTTTGGAGTATTATAATTTGTTTCATTATATGCATCATGATATAACTTTAGGTGAATTGCGGGAGGTGCGTCATGGCATCAGTGTTAATAGTTTTTTTTCTTGCTTTTGTATGCTTTGTTTTAGTCGTGGGTATATTAATACTTACTTCTGGCGGAAGTCTGTGTGTGCCACCAACATGTCCAAAATGTGAGAGTAATTTAAAATCAAGACGCTTTAGTTTTTATGGAAAATGGGCTGAGTGCAGTAGCCACGGCAAGTTTCATTTAGAAAAAGGGTTTGAGTATGCGCAGGATTAGCACTGGTTGCTATTTTATATTTATCGTGTTATAATAAAAAAATAACAATGGAGGTGCGCTATGACAATATTAGAAATGGCGCTAGTTGCTTGGTTGTTTTTGGCCATTTGTGCCTTTTTTATGCTTGTAGTTTCTTTTGCATTTGATGGTCGTATGTACCCTGTGTGTCCAGAGTGTGGACACAATCTGCGTGCAAAGCGTTCTCGTTTATTGGGTAAGGATGCCGAGTGCACAACCCATGGTCATTTTAAGGCGTAAAGATTGCCATCGCTACGCCAAACATATACGGAGAGCAAATATTTGCTCTCCGTTTTTTGTTTATATTTAAATTTTATTTGCACCTCTTTTTGCTTTGGTCCTGTCATTTTCTGTTAAATACTGTTTTCTAAGTCTTGTATTTTGTGGAGTTATTTCTAAGTATTCATCTTCAGCCATTATTTCAAGACCGCTTTCAATGGTTAATATTATAGGAGGAGTTAAGTCTATTGCATCATCAGCACCCGAAGCTCTCATATTAGTTAACTGTTTGCCTTTTGCTGGGTTTACATAGAGTTCTTCTCCCTTTGAGGTATTGCCTATAACCATGCCTTCATAAACTTCTGTTCCGGGACCTATGTATAAACTTCCTCTTTCTTGAAGATTCCAAAGAGCGAAACCCAAAGCTTTTCCTGTTATCATGGAAACCATAGAACCGACGGTTCTTTTCTTTATTTCTTTGGTGAATGATTTGAACCCTATAACTCTTGATGACATTATTCCTTCGCCTTTTGTATCAATGATAAATTGATTTTTGTAGCCCAAAATACCTCGTGTTGGTCCTTCAAGAGATAACCTGACAGATGAATCTTTGTTTTCTATGTTGCTTATAATAAAGCCTCGCATACCTAATTTTTCTATAATAACACCCTGGAATTCTGAAGGAGCATCAATTATGACTTCTTCAAATGGTTCAACTTTGACGGAATTTTCTTCACGAATAATTACTTGAGGCTGGGAAACTTGTATTTCGTATCCGGAACGGCGCATGTTCTCAAGTAGAATGGCTATATGAAGCTCTCCTCTGCCTTTTACCGCAAATTTATCTGGTGAAGAGAAATCTATTTGGAGACCTACGTTGATTTCAAGCTCACGCTCAAGATACTCACGGATTTGGCGAGATGTAACAAATTTTCCTTCTCTGCCAGCAAAAGGGGAGTCGTTGACAAGAAAATTAAGAGAGATGGTGGGCTCATCTACAGCAATAGCGGGCAAGGGTTTAGCATCGGGGTTGCTGGTAACTGTTTCTCCTATGTATATATCGGGCAATCCAGCTATCATAACAATGTCGCCGGCTTCGGCCTGATTTGTTTCTGTTTTTTCAAGTCCTTTAAAACTGAATATTTTTTTAATTTTTCCTGTTCTGGATTCGCCAGTTGGTTTTTTTATTGTGACATCTTGGCCTTGTTTAATTATTCCTTCATGTATCCTGCCTACTGCAAGTCTTCCCAGGAAGTTATCATAGCCAAGATTAAAAGGTTGGAACATAAGTGCTTTTGAGGATAGTTCTGAAGAAGATGCGCAAGGAACTTTAGCAAGAATCACATCAAGAAGCGGGGTTAGGTCATTAGATTCTTCTTCCATTTTTAATTTTGCAATCCCAGCTCTGCCTATGGTGTAGACTACTGGAAAATCAGTTTGTTCATCTGTAGCTCCAAGCTCAATAAACAAATTGAAAACTTGTTCTTCACATTGGGGTGGATTAGCTGCGGGTTTGTCTATTTTGTTTATTATAACTATAGGTTTCAAGCCAAGTTCCAGTGATTTTTTTAGGACAAAACGAGTTTGAGGCATGGGTCCTTCTTGAGCATCTACCACTAACAGTACCGAATCTATAGAACGCAAAACACGTTCTACTTCTGAGCCGAAATCGGCATGGCCGGGTGTGTCCACGATATTAATTTTAGTTCCTTTGTATGAGACAGAAGCATTTTTTGCATATATTGTAATACCACGCTCTTTTTCAAGCGTGTTTGAGTCCATTGAAACTTCTTCTGTTATTGCGCCGGTTTGGCGCATAAGAGCATCAGTTAATGTTGTTTTGCCATGATCTACATGGGCGATAATAGCTATGTTTCTAATTTCCATAAAAAATAGGCCATCTCTGGCCAAAAATGTATAATTATTATAATATGTATTAGTTTTGAAGTCAATTATTTTTAAAATAAAAAATAATGTTTTTTAATAATTATTGAAAAATGGCAAATTTTATGGCAAAATAATCATATTGCCGGGTCGCCCCTCAGCACCATTTGCTTTCAGGACTTCCCGACAATATTGATTTAATAGTATTCTTTGCCGGGTCGTCTAATGGTAGGACGCATGGTTCTGGTCCATGTAGTCTAGGTTCGAGTCCTAGCCCGGCAGCTGATTTTTAAGCGTAAAAATCACGTCGAAGTTAGCAAATTTCGATGGTGCATAATGAAATAATAGAAGCAAAATCACCCAGCGTATTCGCTGAGAGTGATTACTTATTATTTTACGCAGGCAATATGTAGAGGGCTTGGATGTTAGAACTTAATAATCTATTTTATGGAAAAATTTAAACCAGAAAGAAAATCAGCTACCGTCGAGGTTGTAGGCGGTAATATTAGTGACCAAGAAAGGATTATCAACCATCAAGAATTTAATTTTCTTAACCAAGTAAGATTGAAGAACGAAAGAGAAAAGACTACAGAAGAGTTAGAATTGATCCGTGAAATAAATGAGCGGTTGAGAGAATTTATTAATCAATACGGGGGTCAATATATTGAAGTATCGGCAGACAACATGCACTTTTTTACTTGGGAAGATATAGACACGGAAACGAAATCAGAATTTCTATCTAAAAGACCTGATTTTACAGGATTTGAAGGCAAATTTTCTCCTGACGATCAAAGTATTTATATAATTCATGAAGAGAAAACCCACAAGCTTAAATTTGCATCTACATTAGTACACGAACTTATTCATTTTATGGCTTTTAACTCTCTTTCTATTCTTAAAAAAGAAGATAAAAAACTTACAATTGGTGACAGGCGACTAGGGTTTGCAGTTAAGAAAACAAAAGGTAGGGCATATTATTTTAATGATATCAACGAGGCTTTAACAGTTGAATTGGAATTAGAATTTAAGAAGAGATATTTTGATAAAATATCTCTTACAGCAAAACTAGAGAAAGAGAGACAGAGACTGGTTAAGGAATTTAAATCAGACCTTAATGTACTCGATAATGAAAAATCAGCAATTGATGACTCTACATGGATTGAGAAAATTAGTGATGGCAGATATAGATATATGGTGAATGTATATAATGAAGAAGTAAATAAGCTAAGAGACTTGATAAGAGATATATTTGAGAATAATCCAGACGAATTCAATAGTTTAGGAGAAGTATTTAATTTATTTACTAAGGCTTATTTTACTGGTAGATTGTTGCCAATAGCAAAGTTAATTGAAAAAACATATGGCAAAGGAAGTTTTAGAGAATTAGGAGAAAACACAAAATCTAAAGATGAAGAATCGTTGCTTTAAAGCTAATCAGAATACTCTGCTAGTAAATATTTTCAATTCTTAACAAACGCAAACGGCGAAGGACTGGTTATTGCTCTTAAAGCAGTTTCAACTTTGTCCTAAACAGCCAGCACTTCGCCAAGGCTTCGGAATAGCCTTGCATTACTATCTACTATACTTATATTTTATATAGCTCAAAAAACCACCAATTGGCGGTTTTGTGGTAAAATGGAGTTATGGTCAAAACTCTAATTGAAGATGACAAACAATTATACCAGTGCGAGGCATGCGGTTTTCATTATGAAGACAAAGAGCTGGCAGAGAAATGCGAAGTGTGGTGTAAAGAACACAATAGCTGTAATTTGGAAATAACTGTTCACGCAGAAGAAAATAAAAAATGAGTGTTGAGATAATTCTTATTTCTATTCTTGTGTTTTTAGCTTCGGCAGTAGGTACGCTGTCAGGTTTTGGTTTATGGTATCCTAGGGAAGTTTGCCTCGTCTGGGCGGGGAGTCATGGCTTCTGCTGAATAGTTTATGCTGAGTGCAACCGAAGGGAGGCCGAAGTGTCCCGCAGCCATGTGCGGGAGCTTAAATAATTACACCGGGATTTTACCAAGGAGAAACAGTGCCACTCAGTGCTTTGTCTATAGGTTGAAAAGTTTAAAAACTATTCCACAGGCAGTTTGTATTCAATTCTTGACTATACCCCCTGGGGGTATATAATACTTGTATATGAAATACATGAATGACAAAAACAAGCTTAAGGTCATTCGTCGACTTAAGCTTCTTGAGGGACAATTGCGTGGACTTCAAAAAATGGTCGAAAATGATATATATTGTATCGATGTAATCACTCAAACATCAGCCGTGAAGCAGGGATTATCAAGTGTTGAGGACTTACTTCTTGAGAATCATCTAGATCACTGCGTTAGTCACCAGATAAAATCTGGACAAGAGATTAAGGCAAAAAAAGAGATTATCAAGGTGTATAAACTCAAGAGAAAATAATATGCACACTGAAACTTACAAGGTAAAAGGAATGCATTGCGCATCATGTTCCTCAGTCATTGAGAAGATTTTTAATAAGGTCAACGGGGTTCAGTCTGTGGAAGTTAATTATGGTACAGAAAAAGCCAAGATTTTTTTTGATCCCCTAAAGACGAATCCTCATGATCTTTCCAAGCACATTGAACCGCTTGGCTATTCCCTAGAGATTCCTTCTACTGCTGAGGAAATGGGAATGTCTAAGAGCGAACATTCGGAACATCTGGGATTTAATCAATCAAAAAAAGATAAGCTTGCCGAGGTTGCTGACATTAAAAATAAGGTGTTCTCAGCTATTCCCATTGCTATTTTTGCTGCCTTTGTTATGGGCTGGGATATTCTTGTTCAGTATGGATTTGTGTCGGAAATGAATTATGTAGTGAAAGAGTTTTTTCACCACCTCCTGCCTGTGATGGCGACTTACATACTCTTTGTTGTTGGTAAGCCATACCTTCTCGGTTTTTATAGGTTTCTTCGCTATGGCAAGGCGAATATGGATACATTGATCGGTATTGGAACTGTCGCGGCATTTCTATACAGCTTTGCAGTTACTGCTTTTGAGGAAACACTCCGACCTTTTATAAATGTTGATTATCAATATTACGATGTGACAATTGTAGTTATTACGTTTATCGCACTCGGTAAATATTTAGAAGCTCGATCAAAAATAAAGACGGGTGATGCCATAGAAAAATTACTTAATTTGCAAGCCAAGACAGCACTCGTCATTCGTTATGGTAAAGAAATAGAAATACCAGTCAACGATGTTAAGCATGGCGATCTTATTATAGTAAAGCCAGGAGCAAAGATTCCTGTGGATGGCGTGGTAACTGACGGTATTTCTTTTGTTGATGAATCTATGGTTACTGGAGAACCTATGCCAGTACAGAAAAAAAACGGGGATAGTGTTGTGTCGGGAACAATTAATACCAGCGGTTCATTAACGTTTAAAGCAATGAAAGTCGGATCAGAAACCTTGCTGGCTCAGATTATCAAGATGGTTGAGGATGCTCAGGGGAGTAAAGCTCCAATACAGGCTCTCGCAGACAAAATCTCATCAATTTTTGTACCTATTGTTATGGTGATTGCTTTTCTTTCTTTTGGTGCTTGGATTGTTATAGGATCGCAATATCTGGGATTCCCCCAAGCTCTTTCCTTTGGCCTTGTTTCGTTTGTGGGCATTTTGGTTATTGCATGTCCGTGTGCTTTGGGTCTCGCCACCCCCACAGCGATTATTGTTGGCGTCGGCAAAGGGGCGAAAGAAGGCATTCTTATCAAAGATGCCGCTACTCTTGAAAAATTGCATAAAGTAAATACTGTTGTGCTTGATAAAACAGGCACATTAACCCGTGGCAAACCAACACTAGTAGATATTCAAAACCTCTCAAGTTTAAGGGACGATGAACTTGTATCTATTTTGGCGTCGCTTGAAAAGAAATCCGAGCATCCTATTGCTCATGCGATACTGAGCTATGCGCAGGAGAATAATATTAGTTTATTAGAGGTTTCAGATTTTGAAGGCATACAGGGCAGAGGGCTTAAGGGAAAAATTTATGGTATGGAATACTATGTTGGTAATGCAACGCTCATAAATGATTTAAAAATTCCTTTTGATTCTACAAAGCTAGATGTGTTTACCCTGCAAGGTAAAACACCGGTTATTCTTGCTGTTAAAGAAAAAGTTCTTGGCTTTGTCATGGTGGCTGATGAGGTTAAGCCTGAGTCAGTCGAAGCAGTAAAGAATCTTCATGCTCTTGGAATTAAAGCGGTTATGCTAACTGGCGATGATGAAAAAGCCGCTAAGTACATAGGATCGCTTGTGGGCATAGATGATGTTGTAGCTCATGTATTGCCACAAGATAAGCTTGAAAAGATAAAAAGTCTTCAGTCGCAAGGTCGGGTGGTGGCAATGGCTGGTGATGGTGTAAATGATGCCCCTGCGCTTGCTCAATCGGATGTAGGAATTGCTATGGGGACAGGAACTGATGTTGCAATAGAGTCTGCAGGCATTACTCTTCTTGGTGGTGATATTTCAAAGCTTGTTAAGGCAATTAAGCTATCAAGGATTACTATGCGTGGAATAAAGCAGAATCTTTTTTGGGCATTTATTTATAATATTGTCGGAATTCCTCTTGCAGCCGGGGTTTTGTATCCGGTCTTTGGGTGGCTTCTCAATCCTGTTTTTGCTGGTTTTGCCATGGCAATGTCCAGTGTGTCGGTTGTGTCGAATTCATTACGAATTAAAAATAAAAAACTATAAATATGAAAACATATACATTTCATGTTTCCGGCACTCATTGTGCCTCATGCAAAATATTTATTGAAGATACTCTGAGTGAGCAGAGTTTTATAAAAAATGTCCAGGTTAACTTAGGAAGAGAGACTGTTGAAATAGAAACTAACAGCGATCAAGACATTGAATCGTTGGCTCAAATTCTAACAGAAAAAATTAAAGATAACGGATATAAATTATCGGTAGAAAAGTCTATTGCAGAAAAAGAAAACAAAGGCGTAATTTGGAAAGCCGTGCCGATCGGACTTGCATTCTTTGCTTTATTCTTTCTTTTGCAAAAATCAGGAATTTTAAATTTCGGTATTGGAGGACAAACAACTCCATTGACAAGTTTTATAATCGGGCTTATTGCCTCGGTATCAAGCTGTCTTGCCATAGTCGGTGGTCTTGTGCTGTCTCTTTCGGCCAAGGTATCACAGGATAATGTAAGCGATACAAAAACGTTCGTGCTTTTTCATACAGGAAGACTGGTTAGTTTTTCGGTGTTGGGAGGGATTCTGGGAGCAGTCGGCAGTGCCATTGGTATCAACTTCACTCTTACGGCAATTCTGGGGCTTTTGGCTTCTATTGTGATGTTGTTGCTTGGGTTAAATTTAATTGGAGTATTTACAAAAAATAAAATTGCATTACCATCGGGAATTTTTAATTTTTTAAAGAAAATAGAACACAAAACCTTCACACCACTCATAATCGGCTTTGCTACATTTTTTTTGCCATGCGGTTTCACGCAGTCAATGCAGGTTTCCGCACTTGGCAGCGGATCGTTCTTGTCCGGGCTTCTTATTATGCTCGCATTTGCCCTTGGGACACTTCCGGTGCTTGCACTTCTTTCATTCGGGTCGGCATCGTTCGCACATGGAAAACATGCTCCTCTATTTTTTAAGTCTGCAGGTGTTGTGGTGGTGGGGCTTGGTGTATTCTCTTTTCTCGCTGGACTTGCTGGGCTTGGAATTATTAACCCCTTATTTAATATCTAATCATTTATGAATAAAATAGCCTCAATTATTATTACGACCGCACTTGTCATAAGCATTGGCATTATTTTTCTTGGTGGTTCAAAATCAGAAAACAGCGCGACAAGCGACACTGTTCAGAACAATGAGATAATAGACGGAGTTCAATACATTACAGTAAATGCGAAAGGAGGATATTCGCCAAGGGTATCTACGGCAAAAGCCGGAATTCCCACAAAACTTATCGTTAAAACAGACAGCACTTATGATTGTTCATCATCGCTTGTAATTCGTTCAGTTGGTTTTCAAAAAATATTAGCCCCAACCGGAGAAGAGATTATTGATTTAGGAATGCCCAAAGCAGGACAATCAATAAAAGGACTTTGTAGTATGGGAATGTATAATTTTTCTATTGATTTCAATTAAAAAATTGACTCTATGTATAGCTTTGTTTGATAAGAAAGGGTTCTGACTTGTCCCAATGCCGGCAGCTCTACACGAGGTACGTCATATTTTTTAAAAGTTATCCTATTGACAAATGGACCGATATAGAATAGTATTAAGATAATATATAGATATTAACCAATCTTCTCGCTGGTGCTTTATGAAAACCCCTTCGCGCGAAGGGGTTTTTAAATAAAACAATATGACATTACGTAATTTTTCTAGACAGCCGAAAGCTAATTCTGGTTTTCGAAAGCGGTCTTCTTTTCGAACTCCTTTTAAAAGAGTCCGTAAAAAATCTAACATAAATATCGCGCGCTTCATTAATAAGGTCAAGCCTTTGGAACCTAATGAACAATTTGTTTCTGAACATTCGTTCAATGATTTTGCTATTGAGCAGATATTGAAGGATAACATTTCTTTAAGGGGCTATTTATCTCCAACGCCAATTCAAGACAAAGTCATTCCTCATGTTTTGAAGGGGGCAGATGTCGTTGGAGTTGCTAATACTGGAACCGGAAAAACTGGAGCATTTTTGATTCCTTTGTTTCAAAAAATATTAAAAAATCCAAAAGAGAAAGTCTTGATTGTTGTACCCACTAGGGAACTGGCAATACAAATTGACGATGAGCTTAGAAGTCTGGCATTGAGAATGCAAACATATTCGGTGTGTTGTGTTGGTGGGGCGAACATCGGTCAGCAGATCGCCAAACTAAGAAGGAATCATAATTTTGTTATTGGAACGCCCGGAAGATTAAAAGATCTTATTCAAAGGAAAGTTATTCGTTTAGAAGAATTTAATTCTGTTGTTCTGGATGAAGTAGATAGGATGTTTGATATGGGCTTTATAAGAGATGTAAAATTTTTAATGCTTGGTTTGCCGAAAATGCGTCATTCGCTTTTCTTTTCTGCTACTATTTCTAAGGAGATTTATAAAATGATCGACGAGTTTTTGCGCAACCCAGTTATTATTTCTGTAAAAACTAGGGAGACAGCTGAAAATGTTGATCAGGATGTAATAAAAACAGGGGGTAAGGCGAAAATAGAGGTGCTTCACGATATGCTTATTAAGCCGGAGTTTAGTAAGGTTTTAATTTTTGGAAGAACTAAACAAGGCGTTGAAAGACTCTCTAGAGATTTGTCTGACAGGGGATTTAAGGCTAGATCTATTCACGGGAACAAAAATCAATCTCAGAGGCAAAATGCCCTCAATCTTTTCAGAAATAACCAGCTTCAAATTTTGGTTGCTACGGATGTGGTCGCTCGCGGATTAGATATATCAAACATTACTCATGTAATAAATTATGAGATTCCAGAGAGCTATGATGATTATATTCATAGAATCGGCAGAACTGGAAGAGCTAATAAAAAAGGAATAGCTCTAACATTTGTATAATAATTATAATTTTCGATGCTTATTGATGACGTTACAATTGAGGTAATCGCCGGCAACGGAGGTCGTGGCAAGGTTGCTTTTAATTCAAACAAGATGAGTCTTGGACCAACCGGTGGCAGAGGTGGTAACGGCGGAAGTGTGTACCTCGACGGTGCTTCCAATTTGGATTTGCTTAATCAGATGCGCTTTAAAAAAGAACTCAAAGCGGCTGATGGCCAAAACGGCAAGGCTCAATATAACGATGGCAACAAAGGAGATGATTTAATAATAAAGGTGCCAGTTGGAACGGTTATACATAATCTTGATACGGGTGTAGATGAAGAAATTACAAAAGTTGACCAACGTGTTTTAGTGGCAAAAGGCGGTCATGGCGGAAAAGGTAATTTTCTTTTTCGAGGGCCACACAATACAAGCCCTACTAGATTTCAAGAAGGTTTGCCGGGGGAAAAATTTACATTGCGTTTAGAGCTTAAGCTCATTGCAGATATTGGGTTTGTTGGCTTGCCCAATGTGGGTAAATCTAGTTTGTTGAACGAATTAACTAATGCAAAAAGCAAGGTTGCTAATTATCAATTCACTACACTTGAACCCAATCTGGGAGTGTATTATGGGATGATGCTTGCAGATATTCCGGGTCTTATTGAAGGAGCATCTTCTGGTAAAGGACTTGGCATTAAATTTTTAAGGCATATTGAGCGAACGAAAATATTATTCCATTTTGTTTCGGCTCAATCTGAAGATTTAATGTTGGATTACAAAACAATCAGAAAAGAGCTCGGAGAATATAGTGAAGAACTTCTTAAAAAACCGGAACACCTTTTCATAAGTAAAAGCGACGAGGTTTCACCAGAGGAGCTTGAAAAAAAGATTAAAATTTTAAAAAAAGTGAACAAAAAAGTTCTGGCCATTTCTATTTATGATATGGACAGCATAAAGGCAGTTCAAAAAATTCTCAATGGTTTAGCGGAGTAGAAAATAATTTTAATTTTATTAATAAATTATAAGGATAATTAATTAAAAAATTCGTAGGGGGCAGGATATACTAAATTTTGTGTGATAAAATATTTGTATGAAAAATAAAATAACATTACGAACTCTTTCACGAAACATATCAATAGTTTTAGGCCTTGTCTTAATTTGGCGTGGTATTTGGTATGTGCTTGATTGGATAGATGTTTGGCTTTTTAACGGTGGTCACGCCTGGACTGCCATAGGCGGCATTGTTCTTGGACTGTTTATTCTGTGGCTACCAGATAAGGATTTAAAGGAGATAGAAAAATTATAATAATATAATTAACATTTTTAAAAATGGTCCCGCCTAGGCGGGACCATTTGATTTTAGGAGCGACCGAGCGTTGAGCGAGGAAGTACTGAGTAGAGTGAGTGAATGAGAGTGAATGAATACTGAGGTTGGCAGGCCGAACGTGCAGTGCGAATGTGCTAGAAATTTGAAAAACTCTTAACCCTGTATTGGTGGGCTGTTGGTTGCTTAGCAGTTGATTTTTAGAGGAGGGTATTTTTATTGACTTATTGTTTAAAAAATGGGATAGTCTAATAAATATAAGATTAGGGAGGTGTACTTTGAAAAATAAATTTGTTTTGTTGGTGGATATATTTTTGTTGCAAACAATGATTCTGTTTTTTTTAATGCCGTTAAGAAGTTATGGGCAACTTAAAATATCAGATCCTACACAAAAATCCGGGGATGTTTTGGGTGTGGTTACTATTTCTTCTATAAATTTTAGAGGAACAATAAGAGAGGGGGTTGATCAGTCAATTATAGACATGAGAGGGATGGCACATTGGGCCGGCACTCCCAAGTTTGGAGAATCCGGTAATTCAGTGCTTGCGGTTCACCGAGTTTTGAAAGATAAGCGTTTTTTTAGAGCTGAAGATTTGAACATAGGTGACGAGATAGTAATTAAACGAAATGACGGGGCTATTATCAGTTATCGGGTTTATGACATGTTTGATGTAGACCCAGTGAAAGGATATAACATTATATATACGACTAATAGGAATGTTTCTATTCTGACTATTTTTACCTGTCATCCGCCTTTCTCACGTGACCGGCGACTTATTATTAGGGCGCGTTTAGTTCGCTTGTATGCTAATTTTCTGCCGTCTGATAAATTTTATTCAGGCGGTCTTTTTATTGATTGACTTTGTTTTTAAAGTAAGGAGGGTTTTTTTGCCGAGTGTTATACGGTTTCCGTTTTATTGACTTATGTTATATAATATGGTATTTATTTTGAATGCAAACATTGTCTTGTATTTGCAAGTTGTTTTAAAAATAAAAAGGAGACAAAGATGAACCCCGAAGATGTTTACTCAGTATTTGAGTCAATCGCTAATAAATACCCTAATGATTTAGCTATTATTCATGGATCAAAAAATATAAGTTATAGAGAATTATGGCACATGTCTTGTGTAATAGGGAAAGAATTATCTGAAGCAAATGATAACAATTTAGTAGCTATATATATGAGAGAATGTCCTGAATACATAGCAACAATGTTTGGTTGTCTAGGTGTTGGCAGGGGGTATGTACCTGTTAGCACGAGCATTCCATCAAACAGATTAAGGCAGGTAATAAGACACACTGGTTGTAAAGTGATAATTACAGATGAAGATGGTTATAGCAAATTAAATAGTAGTGAAATTGTTAAAAAAACTAGAATAATAGTAATTAACAAAAACGGTTTGATTAATGATGCGGTAGTAAAACCCAAGGCAAGTAACGATGAGGGTACTATCGCAACGGTTATATTTACTTCTGGTTCAACGGGTAAACCAAAGGCTGTGGCTTTGTCACACGGTGTTATATTAAATCATGTAAAAACCTGGCTTAACACCCTTGGGAATAAAAGAGAAAGAATGGTACTCTTGTCATCCTTATCTTTCTCTTTGTCGATGACTACAATATTCGTACCTCTTTTAAGGGGTGGGACCGTTATAATTCCTGATTTTCAATGGTTGTCTGATCTAAATAAGTTAAGCCGCTTTTTTGAAGAGTATAAAATAACATGCTTGAAACTGGTTCCGTCTTTGTTTAGAAGATTGTCTGGTGTAGCAATAAGAGAGCCAGATATGTTTAGCAGTTTAAAAGCTGTTATATTGTCGGGCGAGCCTGCTGATTGTAGATCGGTTTTAGAATTTAAAAAACATTTTAAATCCGTTAGAATTTTTAACACCTATGGATTAACAGAGGCTTTCTCCTTTTCTTCTTATGAAGTTCGAGGCGATGAACATTTTTCAGACAACGCTTTTTTGCCTGTGGGCAAGGCTACTCCTGGAAATGTGGTTAAGATTCTATCTGTTGATAAAAAAAATAAAAAAAGTGAGTGCTCACAAAGCGAAGAAGGGGCTGTGTTTGTTGGTGGGCAAGGCCTTTTTTCTGGTTATATTAAGAAAGGCGTAGTTGTTGGGCCTCGTTTGTTGGGTAAGGATAATTTGTTTAAAACTGGTGACAGCGGTTTTATAGATGGAAACGGTGACTTGATTGTTTGTGGTCGTTATGACCTTATGTTTAAAATTAATGGCTTACGGATAGACCCAGAAGAAGTAGAAAAATTTGTTCTTATGTACTCCGGCATAATTAGAGCGGTTGCTTTTAAAGCTGTACACAATGGATCTGATTTTTTAATTTGTTTAATTGAAAAAGAAGACGACGTATCTATTGGGGATTTAAAAAAGTTTTTGGAGTATAAAGTACCAGATTATCTTATTCCCAAAATGTTCATAGAAACAAAAATCCCAGTTTTGGTTTCGGAGAAAATAGATCGTAAAAAAATAGCAAGCTCTGTATGGATTAAAACAGAGAACACACCGCTTAGAATTAATGACAGCGAAGCGACAACTAGTGTTAAGATTGCCAATATCTGGAAAGACATACTCGGTATTCATGAAATTGATAGTAATACTTCTTTTTCGGATGCTGGTGGAGATTCTCTTAATTTCATAGATATGCTTTTTAGAATTGAAGAACTGTTTGGTGTTAGAATTCCTTCAATATCTTCTGATGTAACCATAGGACAAACGGTTAAATTAATTGATGCAGAGAATGATAATTTTACTTGCTATTATTATCAGAGGGACAATATTGTTTGTGGAGCATTTCCCATTAGCGATATACGGGAAATTATTTTTAGTTCAAATTATTTAAAAACTGATAACTTAAGGGGGTCTAAAATTGCAGATTTAACAATCAGTCAAAAAAGAAGAATAAAAAAAATCAACAAGGCACAGTTTGACCATACATATGTTCAGATTAGATTCAATGAGGAGGTTGATGAAATAGCATTATCTCAAGCACTTCGTGTTTTGATTAGCAGGCATGATGCTTTAAGATCTTCTTTGTTGATTAAAGAAGGTAAGATTGTTGTGAATTTTTTCGATCTTATTAGTACCAGAATACCGTATATGGATTTATCTGATTTAGATTTGGATATTAATTCAGGTTATGCTACGAGCCAACTGGCTTTTTTACCATTTGAAATAGGTAAATACCCAATGTTTAGATGGGTCCTCATTAAGAGGGGCCATAATTCTTATGATTTTGTTTGGCAACTTAGCCACCTTTTGGTAGATTTGGTTAGCGGGGATTTGCTGGCCTCTGAGTTAATAAGATTGTATGAATCTTTTAGTCAAAAAAACGATGCATTGTTGCCTAAAAAATTATTTACCTCGGAGGACTTAAATCAAGACTTGGAATCAATTTATTATCCAGAAGAAATTTTAAATTACATAAAAGTTCTAATTAAGGAATACTATGTTGTGGTAGATGAGATTAAAACAAAAATTAAAAAATCTTCTAATTTTGAATGTGAGGGTAATATGACCCAGTCTTTTTTGAAAGAATTACTACCTGCCGATATTTCAGTGTATGATTTATTGGCTAAGTATGCCATTGCCTTACACAAATGGACTGGATTTTCCAAAATACCATTGAGAATTGGAACGCCAGGAAGAAATTATCCAGCGCTTTCCTTTAATTATCTGAGAAATTTAGTTGCACAAGCTAATGATCATTTTATGTTTGTTGTAGATTTGTCTAGAGAAAGTGATCAGGATGAGGTTTCTCATCAGATTTCTGAAAAAATTAATTGGTTTGTTAAAAATTCCGTACACTTTGATAAAGTGCTAGATTGCGTAGAAAAAAATGATCCATTATTTTTTAAAGGTATTGATTCTGGTCATTTATTTTCTAGTGGACCATTGGGTAGTGTCAGTGTAAATTCCGCTAAGTCTATAGCCGTAGCATCAATACCAAGACCTTTGTGGGGTATCAATTCTTTTCATCCACTTTCGAGTGGTATGAAAATTGGCCTTTTTTCTTTTTTAGACAATGGTAGAATATCAGTTCATTTGCACGCGAAGGGAATATCGGACGAATCGTTCAATCGATTTATTTCAATATTTTAATTTTAAATTTTAAAACTCGGAATTTATTCCGAGTTTTTATATATGAGTTTTTTCATGAAATGTTCACTTTTTAGTTTTAAAGTTTTCTAGTAGAATATAAGTATAAGATTTCAAATATGTTTAAGATTAAACTAGATCATGTTACAAAAATATATACCCTTTTTGGATTAGCTGTGTTGTCTGCTGTGTTGCATAATGCTGTTTATGCTTTTTCCGGCACTGAAGAGCCGGTATTTTTTATCTTGGCGTTAATATTCGTGTTGGCTTTTACGATGGCGGTTATTCATGAGATTATTCTTATTATAGAAAAAAGGGCTCCAGCCAACACTTGGAAATTAGGGTTTTTGGGATTCTTTGGCCTGGTAGGCTTAATTCCTAGTTTTGGTTCCGGATTTTTAGGCTTCTTCGGTTTTTTTGGACTTTTAAGCTTCTTTGAAAGAAAGAAATAACCTTCAAAAACGTGTTTTTAAATGTGTTTTTTTGTTGGGTTAAGCTTGCCCGCTTAAGTTTTGTATAGCAAAATTTTGGCGGGTTTTTTTTGATTATAAAATGTAAAGTCAATTTGACATTTATATTAAAAGGGGATTAATATAATAATAATGAATGATAAAATAGAAAATAGAGTGCATGAATTAAGGCTAGAAAAAAAGATGACCCAAGAAGAACTAGCTCAAAAAGTCGGCGTAACACGTCAGACTATAATTGCAATTGAAAAGGGGAATTACACTCCTTCAGTTTTGCTTTCTTTGAAGATTTCCAAAGTATTCAAAGAGAGACTAGAGGATGTTTTTTTCTTAAAAAATGCTTAAAGATTTTTTATCTGAAATAATTACCGCGATTATAATAATCGTATTGTTGGTTGTTCTTATTAACCCAATGGATTTTTTGATGCCTTCAAAGACTGAAATGATGCTTGTGACCGGAGTTGTGTTGTTGTTTGGAATTTTTGTTTCTTTCATGTTCAGAGAAAACACAAAAGATGAAAGAGAGTCTATGTTGAGGATGATGGCTGATAGGATGGGTTTTTTGGCCGGCGCTGCCATAGTTATCGTTGGGATTATTGTTGAAAGTTTGCGCCATCAATTATCAGACTGGATGCTTATGGTGTTGGCAGTTATGATGACAGCAAAAATTGCAGGAGTTATATATGGAAGGGTAAAAAAATAGATATTGCTAAAAATTTAATAAATAAATCGTAGATATCCACAATGTAAAGTTGACTTTACATTGTGTTTTTGTAAGACTGTATATAAAGGTTAATGTTTCATCATAACCTTAAATTATGATGAAACATATATTATGAATCCTCACACTCATTAAGAATTGGTCTTAATGATTTTTAAAACAAAAGTGGGGATTACACTAATAAATTAATTTTTTAAGAATAAATTAGATGGTTGAACTTGTGATCAGCCGATAAGTTATTCTTAATGAGGGTGAGGATGAATAACAAAGCTATAATTTTAGTTTTAGTGATTGTGGCAGTGGCAGGTTCTGTCTACTATTTTATGGGCAATAGCCAGGATGGTGCCATACAAGATAATGGTGAGATGCGGGACCCTTCGGCGGATTCGGGTTCCTCACCACAAGCAGGCTCAGGGCAAGAGGGTGATAATGGTACTACTCTGGAAGTGCCCGCTCCAGGTTATGAGGGGGTAGATGAGATGATAGTGAACGAAGATGGAATGACGGAAGTTGAATTTTCAGGAGAGGTTTTGGGAGGAAGTTCATCGCCGGTGATTAATTTCAATCAAGCAGATTATGAAAAAGCTTTGGAGTCTGAAAAATTAGTTGTTTTATATTTTTACGCTAATTGGTGCCCAACTTGTAAGAAAGAAATTCCTAAGATGTACTCTGCTTTTAGTAAACTAACTGGGGACGATGTTGTTGGGTTTAGGGTGAATTACAATGATAATGAAACGGACAGCAAAGAGAAAGATCTCGCTCGTGAGTTTGGTGTGGCTTATCAACATACTAAGGTATTTGTAAAAGATGGCCAGAGAATAGGAAAATGGCCAGATTCTTGGGATGAAGCGAGATACCTTAAGGAGATAGGCGATGCTTTATAAATTTTAAATTTTACACATCAGAACATTTAAATCTATAAATGTCTGATATGTAAGTTATCTCATGGTAGACATTGGAATAATTTTTGCTTTTGTTGCAGGGTTGGTCTCATTTCTTTCGCCTTGTGTTTTGCCAATAATTCCCGGATTTTTGGCTTATCTGGCTGGTTCTTCTCTTGAACCCGGAAAGGTTAACCGCAAAGAAATATTTTTAAACAGCCTTTTCTTTGTTCTTGGTTTTTCTGCTGTGTTTTCAGTTCTTGGAGTGTTGCTGAATACAGTTTTAGAAGCTGTTGCTTATGATGCTCAGATTTGGCTGGCAAGAATAGGCGGAGGAATAATAATATTTTTTGGTTTGTATTTGACTGGTCTTATTAGGATCCCATTTTTGGAAAGAGAATTTAAGCCTCATGTTACCAAAAAATTCAACTCTAGATATTTAACCTCATTTCTTTTTGGATCTGCATTTGCTGCGGGGTGGACACCGTGCGTCGGTGCAGTTTTGGGAGGTATATTAGGCCTTGCTGCAACTCAGCCGGGCTCAGCACTTTATTTGTTGTTTAGCTATTCTCTCGGGTTGGGATTGCCATTTTTGGTTGTCGGCCTCTTTGCTTCACGCGCTTCAACATTTATTACAAAATATGCAGTTCAGCTTTCATATGCAACAAAAGTGTTCGGAGTCATTTTGATTGCTTTGGGAGTTTTGGCATTTACTCAAAACTTAAGCAGGATTGCTAATTTGGAAATACTTAATAGATTCTTATTGGAATAATTAATTTGAACCTTCGACGCAAATGAAAATAAAAAATATAATTTTAATTTTGGTCGTTGTTGGTATTGTTGGTACTATTTTTTACTTTGAGTCGCAGAGACCGGATCAAATTAGTATTGATGATGCTGATATAGAAATACAATCTAAAGAAGAGAAGACAGAGAAATATGAACCTGCTAAGGAACTTGTTGGTACTCAGGGCTTTATAAATTCAGAGCCGTTTAAAATTGCTGATTATATAGGAAAGAAAGTAATACTAATTGATTTTTGGACTTATAGCTGTATAAATTGCCAGAGAACCACGCCTTATCTTAATGCTTGGTGGGATAAATATGAGGATGACGGCCTTTTGATAGTGGGTGTTCACACGCCTGAATTTGAGTTTGAGAAAAAATACGAAAATGTTCTAGAAGCTACTGAAAAGTTTGGTATTGAATACCCCGTGGTTCAAGATAACAATTATTCAACTTGGCGAGCTTATAGCAATCGATATTGGCCCCGCAAATACCTTATAGATATTGATGGGTTTATCGTTTACGATCACATAGGAGAAGGAGCATATGAGGAAACAGAACAAAAAATCAGAGAACTTTTAATGGAAAGAAAAATTGTTCTTGGCGAGTCGGGAGGCATTGATAAGGACACGGCTGATCCCAAGGGCGTAGAGGATGTGTCTGTAAGGCCCGACAGCCCCGAGGTATATTTTGGCGCATTTAGAAATGAGCTTTTGGCGAATGGTGTTCAGAAACAAACAGGACATCAAAATCTAAAAGGTCCGACAGACCCCAAGCTTAACAATCTTTATCTAGATGGTTCGTGGTATGTTCAAAAAGAGTATGCAGAAAATCAAAATGCAGGAGCAAAAGTAATATTTAAATTTAAGGCACGAAAAGTAAATTTAGTTGCCGAGTCTGATGAGCCGGTGAATATAAAAGTTTTTATTGATGGCAAGGAAACAAAAGAGGTTACAGTTAAGTCTAGCCAATTATATGAGCTGGTTGATTTGCCTGAAAAAGGAGAGCACGTGTTGGAGCTAATAATAGAAGATCCGAGTGCCCGATTATATACGTTTACATTTGGATAAAAAACAGCCCCGCCTTGGCGGGGCTGTTTTTATATGCAATAGGTTGTTTTTTGGTCCAATTCGGGGTATCTTAAATATATGAAAAATAAAATAGTAAAGACAGCTTTAATTAATACTCTCTTAACTGCCGGCTATGTCATATTGGTGGCATCTTTTATGTTTTATGCTCCTCGAATTCTTAATTTTGATAAGGGTCCAGACACCGTATTTGCGCCGATACTCATGCTTCTTCTTTTTGTTCTTTCCGCGGCAATTACAGGATGGCTTGTGTTTGGCAAGTCTGTAATGTGGTATCTAGACGGATTTAAAAAGGAAGCTCTTTCGCTTCTTTCTCATACTCTTGGACTTTTGTTTGCTTTAATAGCCGTGGCATTGCTTCTATTGTTAAGTTTTTAATTATCATAAAAGTTTCATAAAAAATATTTAGTTTTAATCAATGAAATACCCAATTGATTTTAAAACAGTTGCATATTTTGTTATTGCGGGATTTATTGCCAGTGTTTTATCGGGCAATTTTGCTGTTGGCATAGCTGTTTTTGCTGCCCTGTTAACTGTGTTTTTGGGGAAGCCTTATATGGCTTATATTAAAGATAATCCTAAACATCTTTGGTTTAAGAGAAAACTATTTGGCTGGGGCTGGACTCCAGTTTCGCGCGAAGGCTGGATTGTCACAGTTGTTTATATTGTTGCAGTTTTATTTTTCGGACTTACTCTTGATTCCGATTCTCCTAGAAGCGAAGTAATGTTTACATTCGTTATCCCTGTCACTCTTTTAACTGTCGCTTTAATAAAGATTTGTATTAAAAAGGGTGAAAAACCTAAGTGGCAATGGGGTTCAAATAAGTAAGATTTAGATTATGAAGAATAAGAAAGTAATAAAAATTCTATTGATTATTTTATTGCCCGCACTTGCGGGGTATTTTTTGTATATCAGTTTTAATGTTAATGTTGATGACCAAAAAGTTGCTCTAACTCCATCGGTTAATCCTCAGCTTACCCCAGTATTTATCACGCCAAGGATTACGTCTATGTTTACTCCTGTGCCAACGCCGACACCTGAGCCAGGTTCAGTTTTAATGCAAAATGTTCCTTTTACACCCCAGGCCCCATTTGGTGAATGGTCTGACCAAAGACAACAGGATGCTTGCGAAGAGTCTTCGGTTTTAATGGCTGTGAGTTGGGCAAGGGGAGAAAATTTTAATTTGGATGAGGCTTTAAATAAAATTTTAGCAGTATCTGACTGGGAAAAAGAAAATTACGGAAGTTTCCAAGATACTTCCGCAGAAGACACTATCGAGAGAATAATAAAGGGATACTTTAAGTATCACAATGTGCGCTTGGTTAAAAATGTTAAATTAGATGATCTTATAAGGGAACTTGAAGACGGTAATATAATTATTAGTCCTATGAATGGACAATTGCTTGGTAACCCTTATTTTACATCTCCGGGGCCGGAAAGACACATGTTGGTAGTTATTGGTTATGATTATAATACTGAGGAGTTTATAACAAATGATCCCGGTACCCGCCATGGTGAGGAATATCGTTACGATAGGCATATATTCTTTAATGCTATAAGAGATTATACCACAGGCGAACACGAACCTATTATAGGAGTTCAGAAAAACTTTATAGTAGTTGAAAAATGATAATAGTAACTGTGTTATAATAAAATAAATGTCTAATAAAATAAAAATTGGTTTGATAGTTGCGGCGGCTGTTATTGTTGCTGTTGTTTTTGTGTTGTCGAGGGGAGAAAAATCTCCATATCAATTCGTGGTTGCATCTCGCGGAAGCGTAGTTCAAGAAGTCAGTGTTAGCGGAACAGTAAGGCCCGTTCAGGAAGTCGATCTTCATTTTGAAAACTCCGGCAGAGTGGAATCTATAAAAGTAGATGTAGGAGATAACGTTTCTTCTGGTATTGTTTTGGCATCTTTAGATGTGACAGAAATTTCTGCGCAAATATTAGAAAAAGAGGCAGCTCTTGATTCAGCTGAAGCCGACCTTTCTCAAGCCATTAAAAATTTAAATTCTCTTGAGGATTCTACAGTAGCAACTTCTTTAAGGACGGAACTTGAAAACGCAGAATCAAATCTTGAAAATGTAAAAAAACAAGCAGAAGACGCTCTTGCTGAAGTATACAATGACGGATTTAATTCAATGAACAATGGCATGGTTCAGGCCGATTCCTCATTCTCAATATTTAAAAATATAAGAATTACATATTTTGACGGCTCAGATGCTGATTCAAGGAGTGTTCAATTGGCGGAGGACTCGGCAGAAATTATTCTTTATGGGGCAGATCTATATAATAGGTCCGGTGCAGACGATTATGTTGCAGCTGCTAACCTAGATGATTCAAGTGAAAACGTAGATACTGCCTTGGGTCAATTAAGAGTGGCTTTGAGCTCTCTTAAAAGTGCATACTCAGTTCTTCAAGAAGTAATTAAGGGCAATTTATCAAAAGTTTCATCTGCTGACAGAGTAAGCGTAAGCGCTGAGGCTGCCGCGGTATCTTCTGATCTTGCAGATGTTATCAACGTGATGCATGCCATTGATTCTCAAAAAATTACTAATGATAAAAATATATCAGATGCAGAATCAAAGTTAGCTTCTGCTGAATCTGCCTTTCCTACCGAAGAGGACATCTTAAAAAAGGAGGCATCTGTTAAGCAGGCAGAAGCCAACCTCTTGGCAAGCAGAGCACAGCTTAATAAACGCATAGTTAGAGCTCCTTTTTCGGGTATAGTTACAGCAATTGAAGTAGAGGAAGGAGAGACGATTACATCAAACGACATAATAATTTCTTTAATATCAGAATCAAATCTTCAGATTGAGACAAATGTTACAGAGGTAGACATACCAAAAGTTGAGCTTGAAGATAAGGCGGAGTTTACTCTTGATGCCTATGGCCGAGATGTTGTTTTTGAAGCAGAGGTTGTGGCGATTGATCCGGCGGAAACTATAATTGAAGGTGTTGCCACATATAAGGTCACCCTTGAATTTGTAGATGAACAAGGAATGATACGACCGGGTATGACCGCCAACATAGATATAAAAAGCGATAGGAGAGATAATGTGATTACGGTTCCTTTAAGGGCTGTTATTAGGCGTAATGGCGATCAATTTGTAAGATTACTACATGGGGTTAATTTAATAGAAGTTGGTGTAAAAACAGGACTTAGGGGTTCTGATGGTAACATTGAAATTGTAAGTGGGGTAGTGGAGGGAGATAAAGTTGTTACATTCATTGAAGAATAGAGATAAGATTGTTGCGTATCATAATGTGCAGCAATGGAAGACGATGTTATGATAGAGGTTAAAAATTTAGAAAAAACTTATTATAACGAAGATGTTGAAACGCCTGCTTTGCGAGGCGTGTCTTTTAATATTAAAAAAGGAGAGTTTGTTGCTATTATGGGCCCTTCAGGTTCAGGCAAATCAACATTGCTCCATGTGCTTGGTTTTTTAGATAGACATACCAAGGGTATTTACAAGCTTGATGGTAAAAGCATGGACGATTACACAAAAGATGAAATTGCTCGTTTAAGAAATGAAAAAATGGGTTTTATATTTCAGCAGTTCAATTTGCTTCCTCGTACGACGGTATTAGATAATGTTATGTTGCCGTTGCTTTATTCCAATGTCAGTAAATTTGATAGAAAAAAAATAGTCCTTGAAGCCATAGAGTCGGTGGGGCTTTCACATAGGATTTATCATGAATCATCCCAGTTATCAGGAGGAGAAAAACAAAGAGTTGCTATCGCTAGGGCACTGGTAAATAATCCAGAGATTATATTTGCTGATGAACCCACAGGAAATCTTGATTCAAAATCAGGTCAGGCGATTATGGAGATTATTGAAGATTTAAACGAAAAAAAGGGGCATACGATTATTTTGATTACTCACGAGACATATACAGCAGAATATAGCCAGAGAATTATCCGTTTTTTGGATGGGGTAATTGAAAGTGATGAAAAAGTTAATAGAAGACATAGAGCGCATGATGGATTTCGTAAGTAAATTTTCAATTTTCAATTTTACAATTTTTAAATAATTTTTAATTTACAATTTAAAATCTGTAGCTGTATATATTTTGTTTATAAATTAAATATTAGGAATTAAGTGAAAATTAAAAATTATCATGCCTACGGCAGATCTCCCACAGGGAGAGAAATTAAAAATTTAAAAAATGACCATACAAGACAGTTTTAAAACGGCCCTTAACGGTCTTAAAACAAACAAATCAAGATCGGCCCTAACTATTTTGGGTATTGTTATTGGCATTACGGCAATAATTTTAATGATGTCTATTGGCCAAGGTGCCGAGAATCTTATTTTAGATGAAATAGGCGGTCTTGGTGCGGAAACTGTTGTGGTTAGGCCCGGCAGGGAACCTTCGGGTCCCTCTGATTTTGGGGAGACTCTCTTTGCCGATTCTTTGAAAGAAAGAGATGTTGAAGCGCTTTCACGAAAAAGCAATGTGCCACATCTTGTTAGGATTATGCCTGCACTCATTGTTCCAGGCGCGGTATCCTATGAAGGTGAAACTTATCGGCCCACAATACTCGGTGCTTCTGTGGATTTCTTTAGCGACACTTTTGATGCTTATGTTGAGAAAGGTGTCGCATATAATGATGCTGATATTAAACAGAATGCTAGTGTCGCAGTTATTGGTTCAAAGGTTGCCGAGGAATTATTTGGCTTTTCAGATGCGGTAGGAGAAAACATAAACATAAAGGGTAGAAAATTCAGAGTCGTAGGGGTATTTCAGGAGAGAGGGCAAGTTGCATTCTTTAATATTGATGATTTGGTTTTAGTGCCATACACCACGGCTCAGCTTTATCTTTTGGGTATAGATTATTATCACGAAATTATTACTAAGGTTGATGATCCAGCTAATGTTGCCCGAACAGTTAGAGACATAGAGCTGACCTTGCGCGAGGTGCATAACATTACCAACCCAGACGATGATGACTTTTTTGTTGTAACGCAAGAAGGCATAGTTAAACAGGTCCAGACTATTATCGGAGCTTTAACCATATTTCTTTCGTCTGTTGTCGCGATTGCTCTTGTCGTGGGAGGAATAGGCGTGATGAATATAATGTTAGTTTCAGTTACAGAAAGAACTCGCGAGATAGGTCTTAGAAAAGCAATTGGCGCAACAGATAAAGATATTATTTCACAGTTTTTATTTGAAGCCGTAACCCTCACTGCTTTAGGGGGAATAATAGGAATAATTCTTGGTGCAACATTTTCGATGATAGCATCAATTGTTTTAACTAGAGTGTATGATTTAAATTGGGCGTTTACATTTCCTGTATCAGCTGCTGCCTTGGGTCTGGGTGTTTCGGCATTGGTGGGTTTAGTATTTGGCATTTACCCAGCCCGCCAAGCAGCTAAAAAGAGTCCTATTGAAGCGCTAAGGTATGAGTAACTTGCTTTTAGATCGACTTTTTAATTTATTTGTCAATGTTGAAAAAGCTATTGTTATATTAAATACTTAATAATTATTATAATGATTTTTAATGTTGCCTATATTTTATTTTATAGACAACAGTAAAAATGATTATTTTTTTATGGAAGAAACAAATACACAAAATGAAAATATGAATGACCCTGTTGAAAAAACATCAGCGTCAGGAAGTAAAAAGAGCAAGATTCTGGTTATTGCAGTATTGGTTGTTCTTGCTGCTATTGCCGCCGTTTTTGCTTTTACAGGCAGTTCGGTAAATGATGAAAATTTACCTGTTAATGAAAATGGCGATGTCACAGGAGAGCAAGCAACACCATCAGCTGAACCCGGCGATACAACTGAAGATGGTGCCATGATGGAAGAGGGCACTTCGGTAGACTCAGCACAAGGAGAAGTTAAGGTTTTTGAAATTTCAGGAGAAAATTTTAAATTCTCATTAGGTGAAATAAAAGTTAAAGAAGGTGACAGGGTTAAGATTGTATTTACTAACACAGGTGGTTTTCATGACTGGGTAATTGATGAATTTGATGTCTCTACTCCTCAAATAGAAACTGGTGAAACAGTTGAAGTTGAGTTTGTTGCTGACAAAAAAGGTACTTTTGAATATTATTGTTCCGTAGGTTCTCATCGTCAGCTAGGCATGAGAGGCAACTTAGTTGTTGAATAAACAATACCAAAGTAAGCAAAATTTATGGTTATGGTTTTTGTGGGCAAATTGGGTTATTGTCTTTGTTTTTTGGTTTAGCGGTTCTGGTGTAGATATTTTGGATGGCTGGGCAAAAACTAGTATTGCTTTCGGGCGGTTAGCCGGCCTTTCGGCAGCTTATATGATTTTGCTGCAATTCTTTTTTATGGGGAGGATGCCATGGCTTGAACGATATTTCGGGCTTGATGGCCTTTCACGTATTCACCATTCAAACGGCAAGAAAGGACTAATTCTGCTTTTGGTTCATCCAATATTGATTTCTTTTGGCTATGCTGGTTTGTCAGATACTGGTTTGATTGACCAGTTTTTGGCTTTAGATTATGTTGCGTTGGCTTTTTTGGGTCTTGTTTTATTTGTTATTGCTGTTGTTTCCTCTCTTTATATAGTTAGCAAAAGATTAAAGTACGAGTCTTGGTATTTTGTGCATCTAATTGTTTATCTAGCTATGTTTTTCTCCTTTTGGCATCAGATTGAAATTGGACACGACCTAACAACTAGCCAGATTTTTTATTGGTATTGGATATTATTGTATGCATCTGTTTTTACCAGCCATATAGCATTTAGATTTATAAGACCTGTTTTAAAATATAAGAAGCACGGATTTTATGTGAAAGACATCGTGAGAGAAAATTCCAAGGCGGTTTCAGTTTATATAGGAGGTAAAAATTTGAAAGAATTTGATATTCAGCCCGGCCAGTTTATGATATTTAGATTTTTGTCAAAAGGATTTTGGTGGCAGGCTCACCCATTTTCACTTTCAATGGCACCTAATGGCACGGAATTAAGAATAACAATTAAAGAGCTGGGTGATTTTACTTCTAAAATTAAAAATTTAAAAATAGGGACCGGTGTTTTTATTGATGGTCCTTACGGCATATTTACCGATTTTTATGGAGTTTCCAATAAGGTGCTTATGATAGCCGGAGGTATCGGTATAACTCCTATTAGGTCATTGATGGATAAAATGCTGGCTGAGGGTAAGCAGGTTACTCTTTTGTATGCTAATCAAGATGAAGAAAGCATTTTGTTTAAGAAAGAAATAGATGATTTGGCTCAGAGATATAATGCTAAAGTAATCCATGTTTTAAGTGGCGATCCTAGTTATGAAGGAGAAAAAGGATATGTAGACGAAAACAAAATAAAAAAATATATTTCGGATATTAAATCTCAAACAGTATATATTTGCGGTCCTGTACCCATGATGGACTCCGTTAAGAGCCATTTGTCAAAACTTGGTGTTTTGCCTCAAAACATAATATCAGAACAGTTCTACTTGGGATAAGTTTTTTTCTTAATACGGTATAATTAAAAGATGGTATTGAGATACTATTTGGTTTTTATAATAACTGTTATTACGCTAGTGCCAATGGTACTTGCTTTTGCTTTTGAAAGAGAAAGTAGGATTAATTTAATTTCGGATGTATCTCGCGAAGGAGGTCCCGCAATAGATGAAGATAGGTTGCGTTACGTTGGTCCTATCTCTTTGCCCTCACTTATGGCAAAGAAATTCGATGGGCGGGATTTAAAGTTGGGCGAGGTTTTAGACGATAATGATTTTTATACTCGCTATTTTATAACTTATAAAAGCGGGGATTTAAATATTTCCGGTATAATGAATATTCCCAAAGGTTCTCCACCTGAAGGAGGTTGGCCGGTTTTGTTTTTAAATCATGGACATATTGATACCTCTATTTATACCAATGGAAGAGGGCTTAAGCGCGAACAGGACTATTTGGCTCGTAGAGGTTATGCTATTTTGCATTCTGATTATCGCAATCATGCTCAATCAGATAAAGATGCGGAGAATGAAGCCAATGTCCGTATTGGGTATATCGAAGATGTTATAAATGCTGTTTATGCAGTTAAAAATTCAGACATAAAATCATTGAGTAAAGAAAAGTTTGGTATGCTTGGTCATTCCATGGGTGGAGGTATAAGTCAGGGAGTTATGGTTGTTGCCCCTGATTTGGTAGATGCCTATGTTTTATATGCACCTGTTTCCAGCGATGCGGTGGACAGCTACAATAGGTGGTTGTCTCATAATGAAGGTGATTTAGATGCAGTGTTGTCTAAACACGGAACGCCTAGCGAGGACCCTGAATTTTGGAAAAATATTTCCCCCAGAACATTTTTCAACAGGGTTCAGACACCTGTTTTAATATTCCACGGTACGGAAGATGAAAGTTGTGATCTTGAGTGGTCCTATGAAACGCGAGATTTGCTTTTGGCTGAGGGTAAGCAGGTAGAGTTAGTAGAATATAATGGAGCTCCTCATGAATTTATTAATAATTTTGTTGATTTTATGGAAAGATCTGCAGAGTTTTTTGAAGACAATTTTGATACGCTTTGATTTTTATTATTTATGTGTTAAAATAAAAGCCGATATGAGGTACAAGGTATATGCAATAATTTTAATATTATTTTTATTTGTCACTAACATGTTTAGTGTATTTACTATTGTTCCTATGGATCATAGCATTAACCTTGATTGTCCCATCGCCAGTATGATAAATGGGGCATGCCCGCCAAGCAATAGTCCGATTGCTGTTGTTTCACACCATATTTCAGGAATTATGTCCTTAAGTCAAGCTGTATTTATAGGAGGTTTTAATTTTTCTAGTATTTTCCTATTAGCTATTTTTGCTTTTGTTTTTTCTGGCTTAATTAAGGCAAGTCCAGAAAAAAAAATATTGAGTTATACATTTGTTTATAGGTTACGCATGGAGATTTTGGAATTCTTCTATAGCTATAAGCAAAAGATCTTATTTTGGAGTTCTATTCATAACAAGAGATATTTTCCTGGCACGTTAATCAGGGCGTAAAGTCGGTTGTTTATAAGTTTAGCTTATATTAATTTTAACTGTACGCCCGTTCAACATCTGAACGGGCGTTTTAATTTATTAAAATTATGAAAAATTCAAAAAAAATATTTTTATCAATCATTATAATAGGTGTTGTTGTTTTGGGGTTAGCCTGGATGTCGCCTGCGAGTCCTCCAACATTAAAGGATGCTTGGGCCCATCTTGATGGTTTGGAGGCTCAGGTTTATAAATCACCAAATTGTGGGTGTTGCGATAATTACATCGGTTATTTAAAGCGTTACGGCATTGAAGTTGAAAGAATAGTTACTGATGAAATGGATGAAATTAAAGATAAATACGGAGTCCCGTATGATCATTCGAGTTGTCATACTATGACAATAGGCGGGTATGTTGTTGAGGGGCATATGCCACTTGAAGCCGTGTCTAAATTATTAAAAGAAAAGCCGAGCATAATGGGTATAGGATTGCAGGGCATGCCTTCCGGTTCCCCCGGCATGCCGGGTGTTAAGAATAGTGATTTTGCTGTTTATTCAATACTAGAAGGCGGTGAAATCGGATCGTATTTGAATCTATAATCAATTTACTGGAAGTTTTATATTTCCGGTAAATATTAAGCATGAACTTATTAATTATTTTATCTGTGTTTATTGGTATTGGTATGGCGGTACCTGTTTTTGCCCACTGTCCTTTGTGTACTGCGGGAGCAGGATTAGCAGCTCTTGGTGCTAAGTGGCTAGGCGTAGGCGCAGCTCCTATTGGTGTGTTTGTTGGGGCGTTTGGCATGGCTCTTGGATATTGGGCCTCGCATTGGATTAAAAAGAATTATTTTAAAGGACAAGGACAAGCTATCGTTGCCGGATCTTTTGTCGGAACTGTTGTACCGCTTGTTCCATTGATGCAGGAATATTCTTCTGTTTACGTTCCTTTTTTGGGGGAATATGGCAGAACATATTTAATCAATCATTTTTTGATCGGATCATTGGTTGGAGGAATTGTTATTGTTATTTCCCCGATTATCAGTAAGAAAATATCGTTATTGCGAAATGGATCCGCCTTGCCTTATCAGGGGTTAATAACAACATTTCTTCTCCTTTTGGCATCAGCTTCCATTTTTGAGTTGCTGTTATGGTAGAAAATTCTTTTATTTTAATTTTGTTGCCTGCAATACTATTTCCATTACTTCTGGTATTGCGAAGTTTGCTAAAAACTAAATTTTGCGTTATATGCGCAAGCGTGGTTTTGAGTTGGGCAGGATTGCTTTTGGCTTTGCATATGGGCTACATCTATGACAAAGCCCTAGTGGCTTTGTTTATGGGGCAAAGCGTTACAGGTTTTTACTATTTTGTTGATGGTAAGGTAGATGAAAAATTAAAGTTATTTCGTTTGCCATTTCTTATTACATTAGCGGCAATAGCCTACACCGCAATTTATTTTAGAGAGATAGAGTATTATGCGCAATGGTATTTTTTGGCGGTTTTGTGGGGATTGTTTGCTGCTGTTTATATTTTTAGAAATGTGCCCGTTGTTTCGACAACTGTTAAAAAAATAATTGAATGTTGTAAAAACTGGTAAAATTATTGTTTGCCAGTTATAAAAAATATGGAAAAAATTAAAAATAATATAAAAAAAATTAAAGAAATATCTAAAAAAGTTATGACTTGGAAAGGTTTAGCTATTGTTGTTGCCATCACCTTTGTTTTTACTCAGGTTGTGGGTTTGAATTTGAATTTATTGGCAAAAGTAGACAGTGCGATAGCTGATTATAGGGAAAACAAAACTAAAAAAGAAGTTTTGCCTAATGAAGTTGTTATTCCTGTTTGGTGGAATGATGCTGGTAGGAAGCTGGCTTCTACCGGGGTTATAGACGTTGGTAAATTTGAAAAACTTTTCGAGCAAAGGGGAGGCATACACGAGGAAACAAAAAAACTATTATATGAAAGCGGTATTACAGAGATTAAAATAAATGAAGAAAATGCGGGACAGATTTTAAATCTTCTTTGGGCATTTGGTTTAGCAAACAAAAACAGGGTTTTAGAAGAGGGCCCAATGACTGAATATGATACCTCGAAATTTGCCTCTACCGGCGGATGGTCTTTAGCTGATGGCAATCCCATGAGTCATTACAGTAAGCATGATTTTGTAAATCTAGATGAATCTAAGCAAGAATTGGTTGAGAGGGTTGCTAAGGGTATATATCGTCCTTGTTGCGGTAATCATACATATTTCCCAGATTGTAATCACGGAATGGCCATGCTTGGTTTGCTTGAATTGATGGCCGATAGGGGTCTTACAGAAAGCCAAATGTATGAATTTGCTTTAAAGTTTAATTCATATTGGTTCCCTGATACCTACCTTACTATAGCTAAATTTATGAAAGAAAAGAGGGGGATTGATTGGAGTGATGTAGATCCAAAAGAAGTTTTGGGGAATGACTATTCAAGCGCAGTTGCTTATAGGCAGATACGAGCTGAAATTGAACCTGTTCAAATTTCGGCAGGAGGTAGTTGTGGGGTATAATAAAATTAAGCATCAATTATTATGGAAAACAATAATAAAATTTATATCTGTCCCATGCATCCGGATATTAAGCAGGATCGGCCAGGCCTTTGTAGTGAATGCGGTATGCAATTAGTGGAATCACAAGACAAAACCAGAGACGAGCATAGTGAGCATAAAAATAAGGCTTATGTTTGCCCTATGCACTCAGAAGAACGCAAAGATTCTCCCGGTCTTTGTTCGTCATGCGGTATGAAGCTGGTTTTACAAGAAATTAAAAAAGAAGATAAGCACGAGGGTCATGGTCATAAAAAACATGGCAACATATTCAAAACAAAATTTTGGGTGAGCTTGGTTTTGTCGGTGCCGGTGGTGATGTATTCTGAGATTGTAAATACACTTTTTGGTTACACAGCCCCTTCATTTCCCGGTTCCAGTTTTTTGCCTCTTATTTTATCTTCTATAATATTCTTTTATGGCGGTTGGATATTTATTTCCAGTGCTTGGCGCGAGCTTAAAGGTAGGTCGCCGGGGATGATGACCCTTATTTCATTGGCTATATTTACTGCTTATATATATAGCCTTTCTGTTGTTATAACAGGAAAGGGAGATGTCTTATTCTGGGAACTGGCAACTCTTATTACTATCATGCTTTTGGGCCATTGGATGGAAATGCGAGCGGTTAAGGGAGCTCAAGGTGCTCTTAAAGAATTATCAAAGCTTCTTCCGGATGAAGCTGAGATAATAGAAAACGGAAATAATAAAATAATTCCCCTTTCGGAATTAAAGAAAGACGACGTGGTTTTTATCCGTCCGGGAGGTAAAATTCCAGCGGACGCTGTGATTGTTGAGGGTTCTTCAGATATCAATGAATCTATGGTTACCGGCGAATCAAGGCCGGTAAATAAAGAACAGGGAGATGAGGTTATTGCCGGTACGGTAAACGGCAACGGATCCTTAAAGGCGCGTGTTTCCAAAATAGGAGAAGATACTTTTTTGTCGGGAGTCATGCGGTTGGTTGAAGAAGCTCAAAATTCTAAATCAAAATTACAGCTTCTTTCAGATAAGGCTGCTTATTATCTTACTATTATTGCAATAAGCGGAGGCGTCATAACATTTGCCGGATGGACGCTTTTTTCTGACGCAGGTTTCCCATTTGCTATTTCACGTTTGGTTGCGGTTTTGGTTATTACTTGTCCTCATGCTTTGGGATTGGCGATTCCTTTGGTTGCGTCAATTTCTACTACTATGGCGGCACAGAATGGTTTTCTAGTTAAACGCCGTTTAGCGCTTGAGGCGGCAAGAAACATCGATACTGTATTGTTTGATAAGACAGGAACCTTAACCTCGGGAGAGTACGGCGTAAGCAACGTGTGGCCCGCAGAGAATAAAAGCAAAGAGGATGTTTTGAGTATGGCGGCAGCAATTGATGCCCATTCAGAACATTTTATTGCCAAAGCAATTGTTAAAAAAACAAAAGAAGAAAATATTAATTTTCATGAGGCAATTAAATTTTCAAGAATTCCAGGCAGGGGAGTAAAGGGTGAGATAGAAGGAAAAGAAATTTTTGTGGGCAGTAAAAGCCTAGCAGAGGAATTCAATATTAATATTCCTAGAGATCTTGAGGGTGAAGTTGAAAGTGATTCAAAAAAAGGCAAAACAATAATTTATGTATTAGATTCCAATAATTTAATTGGTATTTTGTCTTTGTCGGATACAATAAGACCTGAGTCTAAGGATGCTTTGCAAAAACTAAAGGAAGAAGGAGTAGAGATTGCAATGATAACAGGCGATTCAGCAGAAGTTGCTAAATGGGTTGCTGAAGAACTTAATATCGATAAGTATTTTGCAGGTGTTTTGCCCGGTCAAAAGGCAGATAAGGTAAGGGTTCTGCAGTCAGAAGGACGGAAAGTTGCGATGGTTGGGGATGGCATAAATGACGCTCCTGCTCTTACGCAGGCTGATCTCGGTATTGCTATTGGAGCTGGCACTAATGTTGCCATAGAGTCTGCCGGCATAATACTTGTAAAAGATGATCCAAGAGACATAGTCCGCATTATCAAACTTTCTAAGCTTACATACAAGAAAATGATTCAAAATTTGTTTTGGGCCGCTGGTTACAATGTGATAGCACTGCCTTTGGCGGCTGGCGTGCTCGCTTTTAAGGGGATAATTTTACAGCCGGCAATAGCTGCAATATTAATGTCTGTGAGTACTGTAATTGTTGCGGTTAATGCGATATTATTAAAAAAAGAAGAACTTTAATTTGTTTTTGATTAATAAATTTTTAACTGAGCTTATTGTGCTATGCGTAATTGGCTTAACATAATTGTGAAAAAAATATTTGTATCAAGTTTGATTGCTTTGTTTTTAGTTCCCGTTTTTGTTTTTGCTCACGGGGGCATGATGTTGGATTTTGATGAGGTGGGTGACGGTTATAATATGATGCGTTATGTTGAAGATCAGGCAGTAGGAGATGAAATCCATGAGGAAATGGAGGATTTAATGACAAAAATGATGTCTGGTACTATGACAGAAGAAGAAGCGGATCGCATGGTTGAACTTATGGACGAATACCCAGGACCGCATGGAATGATGATGGGCAGATTCATGAATTCCGATGATTATGGCGATGGTTGGAACATGATGTCTCGGGGTCATCACTGGGGGTTGGGTGGATTTTGGTTTTCACTTATGTGTGTTATCCACCTTGTTTGGCTTGTTGTAGGGGTTCTTGCCATTGTTTGGCTTTGGAAAAATATTAATAAAAAATAATTTCATCATCATTTCACATCTGTTGTGATATTATTAACATTATGAATTCCCACACTCATTAAGCATTAAGAATTTGCCTTAAATTTTTGAACAGAAGTGGGAGGTAAACTAAAAAATAAATATTTAGGAATAAGTTGGGAAGTTGAATTTGCAATAAGCTTTTCCGGGTTATTCTTAATGAGTGTGGGGATGAAAGGATTTAATTCAAATATAGAAAAAGACACCTTAGAAAATAGTAATTTTCGAAAGGTATTATATACATCAAAGCATAGCCAGCTTGTTCTGATGTCATTAAAGCCGGGAGAGGATATCGGCATGGAAATTCATGCTGATAATGATCAGTTTTTTAGAATAGAAGAGGGCAAAGGCAAATGCACAATTGATGGTAAAGAATATGAACTTGAAGATGGTTCAGCTATTGTTGTGCCTGCTGGAGCAGAGCACAACGTAATCAATACTTCAGAAGAAGATGATTTAAAGCTTTATACTATTTATTCTCCAGCACATCATAAAGACGGCATAGTCAGGGCTACAAAAGAGGAAGCAATGGCAAACGAAGAAGATTTTGATGGAATCACAACAGAATAAAAACTTTTTAAAAACCCCTCCTTTTAAAAGGAGGGGTTTTTGTTTTTTAACTATTTTTTATTAACTCAGATTAGGCATAGTTCCTGAGCTATCTTTTTTTCTTAGACTGTAAAAGGTTATTCCTGTCCAAACTGATATTAGACCCAGCAATAAGACAAGGCCTGAAAATGCATATGTTATTATCCCGAGGTTTAATGCTGTGGTTAGGGTTGTCGCAGTTGTTATCTGGCTTTGGAAACGAGTTCGATAGGAAACCTACCCCATCGAATAATAAAAAAACGTCACCACTTACAAGCGGTGACGTTTTTTAGGTGCTATTCGTTTTTCTTTAGGAGGTGGCTTGTTTCCATGTTATTTCAAAAAGCATCCGTTGTGTTTCAGATATGTTCTCGTCTTCTATTATTAATCCGAAAGGATTTTTTCTTTGGAAGTCTATTATAGCTATCCTGTTGCCGTAAATAAAATTTGCTGTTTTGAAGATAAAATCGACAGGCAGGAATTTTGTTCGTCGCAATTCCTGTTCATCACGATTTTTTAATTCCAAGGAATAATCAGATTTTTGGGTTAATAATCTGACCCTCAAGTATTTTTTGTGCCTTTTGTTTATAAAATCTCTAAAATTATCACCCAAAACATTTAAAGCATCATCAACAGAAGTTATAGCCATGAGGGGATGCTGTTTTATTAAAATATCCTCTAAAATTGTTTTTATACCTTGGGCGTTTTCATAAAAATAAACCCTTGGCTTGTTATTTGTTTCTTGGTGTTTTGATTTGAGCTGGGGGAGTATCTTACGCAAAGAAATTTCATTTTCTCGAAGGGAGTTTAAAAGTCTTTCCGGACTTTCTGCTTTATAAAATTGCCCTGTTCCAGTTTTAAAAACACTGATCAGCCCCTTTGAAATTAAAGATTTTACCATGTTGTAGCAGCTTGTCCTGGGTATGTGAGCGGTTTTTGCTATCTTGAACAGTTTTTCGTCTCCAAGCTCAAGACTAGCCAAGTAAACAGCCGCTTCTTTTTCGGTTAACCCTAAATTTTGTATGATTTTTTGTATCTCCATAGTGGTAGCACCTGGCGTCTGCTGTGTCCCTCCACAGTTTTAAGTGAAGGAGTGGCACTTGGCAACTGATGTAATGTGAACATATAGACACGAGGCGACTTTTTGGTCGTCGTATTATATTATAATTTCTAATTATTTTTGTCAATTATAATGCATAAAATGTGGTTTAAAACCTTGCTTATGTTAATGCTGGGTTATCTTTCTATATTTTTAGGAGCATTCTCTGTTTTTAACCTTAGGTTAAAACTTTGGTAAATATTGATTATTGGTATACATTTTTGTTAGCGGGGGTATAATCGGGTATTTTTAGACACCTCGCAAATTAGATTTTTTAAAAAGCGAAAGGAGGGAAAGATGAACAAAATCATTACTGCGTTAGTTTTGTTTTTTGCGGTTTCTATGATTGCGCCTAATGCGCAGGCGGTTCCACAATGGGCCAACAGATACGGCATGAATTGTAACCACTGTCATATCAGTAATGCGTGGCCGCGACTTAATCGTATGGGCTACGAATTTAAGTTACGGGGATATCGGTTCGATTTTGAAAAAAAAGAAATCTCTAATCCTCTGGATGTGGTTTCGTTGGTATATAAATTTACTAATACCCAGACAAAATCCGCAGGCAAGGATTGGCAGGGCAAAACCGCCTATGAAGAGTATGACATGTTCGCTACAGTTAATTTCGGTGATAAGAGCCAGTGGGCGGCATTCAGCGAAATTCGACCCAATGAAGCCTTCCGTTCAGCATTTGGACTGCAAAGGCACGCCAGATGGTTTAAGGCGGGGAATCTTACATATACCGGCGGCAATGAGAAGTCAACCTATCAGATTAGGACTGGACGCCTGCCCCAAGTTAGGGGATCAATGTTTATGGGCAATGACAGATACCCGACGCCCAGGAATTTTATCCAAAACGAATCTGTCCAAGGACATAAATTCGGCCAAAACTACGGACTTGGGTTTGAAGCTGTGAATACATGGAATATGAGAGATACGGTTAGGTTTTTTGCTATGAGAGTTGATGAAGTAGAACCATTTAATGACGCCCAGACGTACGGCGGAGCCTATCAGCATCTTTTCGGCGGAGGTAACACTTCATTTGGTGCAACTTATATCCACTCCGATCAGCCTCACAGGGCATCGGGTCTTGAAGCTAAGGTTGACCGCGCTTATGTTACGGCCAGCTTGGATGTCAACCCTAAACTGCTTGTCCTTGGCGGAGTAGCCGGCGGTTCAAGCCGTGATATTGTGGGTGTGAGGCGGACTGATTTGGGATGCTTTGCTGAAGCCAATTATTTCCCAGTGTCCTCTCTTACTTTAGCGCTTAGATATGACGAGATTGATAAGGATTGGAATTCGCTTATGCCCAAAAGAGGAGTTCAGGCTGACGTGTTTTACTCACTGTTTTCCAACGGAGCTTTTGATTTTAGGGCATTCGCCGGCTTTGGCCATGTTTTTAATGCTGGTAATCAAAATAAAAAGGTTGTTAAAACCGGCGTTACAGCCACATTTTAATACCAAAAGAACATGATTAAACCAGATGCTAGAAATTTTTAGCAGTTTGGGTCATTGGAATAGCTATTGGCATTTGGATATTGTTAGATAATTTAGAATTAAGAAAAACATGACCCATGAAAAAAGGAATACCGGGTGAGCAAGGCAGAGGAGAATGTCTCCTGTTTGACGTATCACAACAGTATTCCAAAAAAGGGAAAATCCCGATTTTAAAGAAAAAGTCCTTGAACATAAAAAATTGTTCAAGGACCACAAAACGCACAAGGAATAATTTTTGTTCTGTTCTTTATCGGGCATTTATTGCCCGATTTTGTTTAATCATAAAATCTCCCTTAGCGAATTTTGCGCTCGTACAGACTGTAAAAGGTTATTCCTGTCCAAACTGATATTAGACCCAGCAATAAGACAAGGCCTGAAAATGCATATGTTATTATCCCGAGGTTTAATGCTGTAGTCAGGGTTGTCGCAGTTACCCAAATATTACGAGCTTCGTTGGATACCATAACTGGCTCGCCATTATCATCTAACACAGTTTTGCCGTTTTCATCTACTTTGGCAATCTGTCTGGGCATTTCAGCATATGTTAATCCACCCGTTGAGTTTAGGGCATGTTCACGAATAATATCGGCCTGAGCTTTAAGTGTAAATGGTCCGCGTACGGGTTTTTCGGGTATTGAGGCATCGCTTGGGGTTATTATGTTTTCTCTGGCAACGTTCTTATATGTAAAAACAATGCCCCATATGCCAAAGGTTATCATGACAATTCCGGCAATAATAGCTAAAACACCGGAGGTTTTTAATATTTTGTTCATCCCCACACTCATTAAGAATAAATTAAACGCCGATTAGTGGATTTTAACATCTTCTTAATGATTAAGTTAATTTTTTACTCCCCACCTTCAACAGAGAAAAGCCTAAGGCAAATTCTTAATGAGTGTGGGGATTCATATTTTTATGGTTTTAAAGTTATAAAAAAATCGACCCACTGTTTTTAATTATATTATTGTTTTTACATAAATAAAAGATAAATAATATAAAACAAAGTTAACAACAAGGGAATTAGTAAA
>PCXQ01000005.1:0-82545 GCA_002794035.1 Candidatus Yanofskybacteria bacterium CG10_big_fil_rev_8_21_14_0_10_36_16 | reverse complement strand
TTATGAAATGATGCATCCCGCTAGAAATATCTTTGGCGGGCGAGATGTTAAAATTTATTAAATAATATAAAGTTTTGCAGTATAAGCCGATATTTATAAGTTTGTCTGCAGGATATTTCTAATAGGATGATAAGAAAAATAAAAAACTTTGATGAGCTTGCGATAAACGAGATCAGGAGGAAGGCGCTTGAAATTGTGGAAGCAGGTTTGTGGGCTATTGATACGCCGAGTGTTATAAAAGAAATCGTATCTCTTCAGGACGACCATCTTCAGATAAACGGCAAAAGTTTTAATTTAAAAGAATATAAAAGAATTTTTGTTGTTGGCGTGGGAAAATGTTCTATGGAGGCCGCTGTTTCAATTGAAGATGTTTTAGGGGATAAACTTACAGACGGCATTGCGATTGATGTTAGTCATTTCAGAACAGCTAAAAAAATAAAATTTTTACAAGGAGATCACCCTTTGCCCACAGAAGCGAATATTGATGCTACAAAAAAAATAATAAAAATGCTCGAAGACTTAGAAGAGGATGATTTTGTTATTTTTATTATTTCTGGCGGTGGATCAACTCTCCTTTGCCAGCCTGATAACTTTACTTGTACTCAAGAGAAAGACATTATTCAGCATCTTATGGAAAACGGAGGAGAGATAAAAGAAATTAACACCTTAAGGAAACACCTATCTTTGGCTAGGGGAGGATTTTTGGCTAAATATGCCTATCCAGCAAAAGCTATTTCTCTTATATTTTCAGATATACCCGGAGGTGATCTGAGTTTTGTTGCTTCAGGTCCTACCTTTAAAGATACGACTACGGTGGAAGATGCTAAAAGGGTTATAGAAAAATATAAAGTCCATGAAAAATTTGGTTTTGACGAAGAACATCTTATAGAAACTCCAAAAGAAGACAAATATTTTGAAAAAGTAGAAAACATCCTCGCTGTTTCAAATGAAAAAGCTCTTAAAGCAATGAACGCTAAGGCTCAAGAGCTTGGTTTAAAATCGGAAATTTGCGCCGATTGTTTAGAGGGTGAAGCAAGAGATATGGGCAAGAAAATTATAGACGAGTTATCCGAGGCTCCTTCTGGAACAGCTCTTATTTATGGCGGGGAGACAACGGTAACTGTATTAGTCCCAGGTAAGGGAGGAAGGAATCAGGAACTGGTATTATCTGCTTTACGCTATATTAAGGAAGGTCAGGTTTTGATAGCTGTTGGCAGTGATGGACGTGATAATACTGATCATGCCGGTTCATTATGTGATATAATAACAAAGGAGAAGATGGGTAAGAATGATTTAGATGCTCAGCACTGCATTGATCACAATTGTTCTTATGATTTTTTTACAAAAATAAATGATTATATAGATACAGGATATACAGGATCTAATGTATCGGATTTATTAGTGGCAATAAAAGAGTGATCAATTTTTAATTTTCAATTTTATAATTTTTAATAATTAATTTATGGACAAAAAAGAAAAATTTATACTTTGGTTTAATGAAGTAAATATTGATGACGTATCTTTGGTTGGCGGTAAAAATGCTGCTTTGGGGGAAATGATATCTGGTCTTATTCCGCTCGGGATAAGAGTGCCCGGAGGTTTTGCTGTAACCTCATATTCTTATAATTATTTTCTTGAAAAAGCTGGGCTTAAAGACAAAATAAAAGAAGCACTGAACGGGCTTGATACCAGCAATGTTGAAGATCTCGCCAAAAGAGGAGAGAACGTAAGGAATTTGATTTTAGAATCAGAGATGCCTGAAGATTTGAAAGAAGAAATATCTAAAGCTTACAAAAAGATGGGAGAAGAATATGGTGAAAATCCTGATGTGGCTGTTAGGTCATCTGCTACGGCGGAAGATTTGCCCGGTGCTTCTTTTGCTGGCCAGCAAGAGACATATTTAAATATTGTGGGAGAGGATGCACTTTTAGAATCAGTTAAAAAAGCAATTGCCTCTCTTTTTACAAACAGAGCGATATCTTATAGAGAGGATAAGGGATTTTCTCATTTTGATGTCGCCTTATCTGTGGGTGTTCAAAAAATGGTTAGAAGCGACCTTGCTTCATCGGGGGTCGCTTTTTCTATTGATACTGAAACAGGTTTTGATAAGGTGGTGATTATAAATGGTTCATATGGTTTAGGCGAAATGATTGTTCAAGGAAAGGTTACTCCAGATGAATTTATTGTTTTTAAGCCCATGCTAAAAGATAATCTCAGGCCCATTATTTCAAGAAATTTAGGAGATAAAGATATAAAAATGGTTTATTCTGAAAAAGAGGCTACAAAGATTGAAGATGTGTCGGAGGATGAAAAAACCAAGTATTGTCTATCAGATGATGAAGTTCTGCAATTGGCTGGCTGGGTGGCTCAAATAGAAAAATATTTTTCAGAAAAACATGGTAAATATCAACCTATGGATGTTGAGTGGGCCAAAGACGGAAACACTGGCGAACTATTCATTGTCCAAGCAAGACCTGAAACAGTTCACTCTACAGCAGATAAAAATGTATATAAAGAATATCATTTGAATAAAAAAGGCAATGAGTTGGTGAGGGGAACAGCCGTTGGATCAAAGATTGCAACAGGAAAAGTCAGGGTTATTAAGGATGTAAAGGACATAAGCGAATTTCAAAAAGATGAGATATTGGTTACGGAAATCACAGATCCTGATTGGGAGCCCATTATGAAGATAGCCTCAGCTATTGTTACAGACAAAGGAGGAAGGACATCTCACGCGGCTATTGTTTCTCGTGAATTAGGGATACCAGCCGTGGTTGGTTCGGGAACAGCTACTCAAACATTAAAAACAGGCCAGGAGATTACTGTTGACTGTTCTTCGGGTAAAAACGGTATTATTTATGAAGGGATTCTCGAATTTGAAACAGAGGAGCATCAGCTAGATAAAATACCTGAAACTAAAACAAAAATAATGGTTAACATCGGTGCTCCTGATGAGGCATTTAGGTACCATGTTTTACCAGCAAAGGGCGTAGGTCTTGGCCGTTTAGAATTTATAATAGCTTCACACATTAAGGTTCATCCGAATGCTTTAATAAATTATGACAAAATAAAGGAGGAAGGTTCTAATGTAGAAATTGTTAAAAAAATAGATGAGCTAACAAAAGGCTATGAGAATAAAAAAGAATATTATATAAATGAACTTGCCGAAGGTATAGCTAAGATAGGTGCTGCTTTTTGGCCAAATCCGGTCATTATAAGATTTTCTGATTTTAAGACAAATGAGTATCGCACACTGCTTGGCGGTGAATTATATGAACCGGAAGAAGAAAACCCTATGCTTGGTTGGCGTGGGGCTTCCCGATATTATCACCCCGACTTTAAAGATGCTTTCGGGCTTGAATGTCAGGCGCTAAAAAAGGTGCGTGATGAGATGGGACTAAAAAATGTAGTGCCGATGGTTCCATTTTGCAGAACAATTGAAGAAGGACAAAAGGTGGTTGATATAATGAAGGAATATGGATTAGACAGAGAAAAAGACAGTGAGCTTAAGGTTTATATAATGTGTGAAATACCTTCCAATATTATTTTGGCGGATCAATTTCTTGAGATTTTTGACGGCATGTCTATAGGCTCAAATGATTTGACTCAGCTTACTTTAGGTTTGGACAGAGATTCAAGCACTGTTAATAAAGTTGCAAATGAAAACAATGAAGCAGTAAAAATTCTTGTTGATCAGATAATCCAAAAGGTAAAATCAAAGGGTAAATACATTGGAATTTGCGGTCAGGCACCGTCTGATTTTCCTGACTTCGCCGAGTTTTTGGTTGAGAAAGGAATTGAAAGTATGTCGTTAACTCCTGATACCGTAATTAAGACCTTAATGGCAATAGCAGAGAAAGAGAAATAATATTAACAAAAAAGCCGGATATCGCTCCGGCGGGCAGCCTGTACAGGCTTCGGTGGGATCCCTGGCGATCCAAGGTTTTCTTGGAGTGGTCAGGTCTGTGCCACTTACCTGCCCATTTTAACAAATCAAAAAAACTTGTCAACATTTCAGTTAATTATTCAATCTGTTATTTTGTTCGAATATTTATAGTATTCGGATAAAATTTTAGATTAATATTATCTTTATGCGCATTGCATTTTTTAAATTAGAGGATTGGCAAAAAGAGTTCGTACAATCAGATAAACGTCTTGAGGGGCATGATTTTTTGTTTTACGACACTGTTTTAGATAAGGATAATTTGCCTGAGGACGCCAGCGTAGAAGCCGTGTGTGTTTTTGTTAATTCTATGGTAGACAAGGAAGTTTTAGAAAAACTTCCTAACTTAAAATTGGTTGTAACCAGATCAACCGGTTATGATCACATAGACCTTGAAGCATGTACCGAAAAAGGTGTTGCTGTCGCCAATGTACCAGCTTATGGTGAAAATACTGTAGCTGAGTTTGCTTTCTCTCTAATAACAGCATTGGCAAGAAAGATACCCCAAAGCTATCATCGTATAAGAGAAGAAGGGAGTTGGAATCTGGATGGACTCAGAGGTTTTGATTTAAAAGGCAAGACGCTAGGTGTTGTGGGTACGGGCAGAATAGGAAAATATGCAATAAAAATTGCTAATGGTTACGGGATGAAAGTAATAGGGTTCGACGCTTTTCCTAATGAAGAAATGGCTAAAGAGTTGGGATTTGAGTATCAACCACTTGAAGATACTTTAAAAAATAGCGATGTTGTAACCATTCACGTGCCGTATCTTAAAGAAACTCATCATCTAATTAATAAGGACAATATTGGACTGATGAAGAAAGGGGCTTATCTTGTTAACACCAGCCGTGGCGCTGTTGTTGAAACAGAGGCTTTGTTTGGAGCTTTGAAAAGTGGCCATTTGGGTGGAGCAGGGCTTGATGTGTTTGAGGAAGAGGGACCAACAAAAGATGAACTTACTTTTTTGGTTTCAGGAAATCCGGCCGAGCATGATCTCAAGATACTTCTTCAAAATCATGCCCTTATAGACATGCCGAATGTTATAGTTACTCCTCACAATGCATTTAATACACAAGAAGCAATAGAAAGGATATTAAATACAACAGTTGAGGATTTAAAGGGTTTTATAGATGGTAAACCCGTAAATATTGTATAAAAGAAGTAGAATTAATCTTATGGCGAAAATTCAATCAATAATTTCCGAGGTTATAAAAGATTCTAGAGGCGAGGACACAATAAGTGTGGCCGTGGGTTTAGATAACGGTATGTCGGGGACTGTTGCAATTCCGCAGGGCAAAAGCACAGGAGCACATGAAGCAAAATACGTTGATCCGGAAAAAGCGGTTGAGAATATAAAAAATATTATTGAGCCTGAACTAAGGGGCTTTGGAACTTCAAACCAAGAAGGGTTGGACAAAAGATTAATGGGGCTTGATGGAACTGAAAATAAAGGAAAATTAGGAGCCAATGCTATTTTGGGAGTATCTCTTGCATACGCCAGGTCCTCAGCATTGGCAGAGAATATTCAATTGTGGGAGTATTTCAGGAAGGTTTTAGGCAAAAGTGGTAGACCAGATAAAGTACCTAGGATATTCGTTAATGTGATAAATGGGGGGTTGCATGCTGAAAACAATCTTGATTTTCAAGAATATCTTATCATCCCAGTTTCTAAGAGTACCAAAGAGTCATTGGATACAGCATATAAAATAATAAAGCAAACAGAGGTGATGCTGGAGCAGTCAGGTAAGGAAATAAGGAAGGGGGATGAGGGAGGGTTTGCGCCTGATTTTTATGACAATTTTGAACCATTCGAGGTTTTGTCTCAGGCGATTAGGGAGTTAAAACTTGAAGGGAAGATTGATTTCGGACTCGATGCGGCCGCAAACGGAGTAGATATACCAGAAAGCGAACTTCATGACATTTATGATCAAATGAAACAAAATTACGGCCTTTGGTATCTAGAGGATCCATTTTCAGAAAATGATTTTGAAAAATTTGCTAAATTGCAGGAAAGATTGGGTAAGGATGTTGTTGTAACAGGGGATGATCTTACCGTTACAAATATTGAAAGAATAAATGAAGCTAAAGGCCATGAAAGTATTACTGGGGTTATAATAAAACCAAATCAAATTGGAACAGTTAGTGAGTCTATTTATGCAATAAGACAGGCCAAAGATTTGGGTTGGACAGTTGTTGTTTCTCACAGAAGCGGAGAGACCATGGATGATTTTATAGCTGATTTGGCTTATGGGTCTGGCGCTGATGGTCTTAAGGCCGGATCTCCTACACAAAAAGAAAGACTGATTAAGTATAAACGGCTTGTTGAAATAGAAAATGCACAATAAAAAAGACCCGAAAGGGTCTTTTGGATTATTTTGCATATATTTTATATAAGGCCTGATCAAGGTCTTTTATAATATCCTTGTAATGTTCAAGGCCGACTGATAATCTTATCAAACTTTCATTAATTCCTGACTCGATCTTATCTTTATCAGAGACGCCTATATGGGTCATGCTGTGGGGATGTTCTGCTAATGTAATCGTTCCGCCTAAACTTACCGCCAATTTGACAAGTTTTAGGTTGTTTAAAAATAAATAAGCTTCTCTCTTTGTGCCTTTAATTTCAAAAGGTATCATGGCTCCTGGTTTAATACCAAGTTTTTTATATATTTGACCCTGTTTGCCCTCAAAAAGAGAGGGGTAATATACATTTGTAACATTAGGGTGCTTGTTTAAAAACTTGGCAATTTTTTTGGCATTTTCCATTTGCTTTTTTGTTCTTAAAAATAAATCCTCTAGGCTTCTTGTTAAAAGCCAGCTACTAAAAGGGCTTGCAATATTACCTTTTATGCCTCTTCTGGCCTTAATTTCTGAGATTAATTTTTTAGAGCCGGTAATTGCCCCACTAAGAACATCATTGTGGCCACCTATAAATTTGGTTGCAGAATATACCACTAGATCAGCTCCAAATTTAGTCGGGTTTTGCCACATGGGTCCTAGAAAAGTGTTGTCTACCACAAAAAGTGCTTTATGTTCTTTTGCTATTCGGCCGCATAATTCAAGGTCAAAAAGCGTGTTTGTTGGATTGGCGGGGGATTCCACATAAACAATAGCTAAGTTTTTGGAGTTGGCTTTACTAATGATTTTGTTAATATCGTTATAGTCGTCATCTGGCCCAAAGCTTACATTATTGATCCCAAATCGCACCAGCTCCTCTTTTATGAGGTGGTTTGTGCCTCCATAAACAGGCCTGCTGTGCAATATTGTGTCTCCAGAATTAAGGGTAAAGAGTAGTGTATCTATTGCTGCCATACCGCTTGAAAATAGTGCACATGCTTCAGAACCTGTCGCCAGACTTAGTCTATCCTCACATATTTCAGCATTAGGATGATTAATTCTGTTATACATTAATACAGGGGGCATCTCAGGGTCGGGTTTGCAAAGACCGTAAGCAATTCTGAAAGCACGTTCAAGTTCTTCTGCTGATTTTGATAAATATGTAGTGTTGGGGAAAATCGGAGGTCTAATAGCGCCTTCAGACCATTCGGCCAAAAATCCAGCTTGAATCAAGTCGGTTTGCGAATGCCATTTCCTAGCCCTTTTGTCTTCCACAATCATTACCTCATATAATTTTAAAAAACTATATGTATTTATATCAATTTATGCTTTAAATTACAATGAAGCACTAAAAAAGGGGGAGTGGGTCATAAAAATGATAAATACAAAAAAATAAGTTAAAAAAATAAGTAAAATCGGGCTTAATTTAGTTGTGGATAACTATAATAATATACCATGATATTATATTAGTAATAACTAAGTAACGTAGTGTAGTATGTCCATAGACGTAATTCAACAAGAAAAAAAGGAAAAACGAAGACAGGCTATTGACCTAAGGAGAAAAGGCTTGTCATATTCTGAGATCAAAAAAAGAGTTAATGCACCTAAAGCGACTCTTTCGTATTGGCTTAAGGACATAAAATTATCAAAACGTCAATCAAATCGCTTAAAGAAAAAACAGATAGAAGCCATCAGGGTGGGTTCAAAGAAAAAAACGGAACAGATAAAAAAAATGAATGAAGAAATAAGAAATCAAGCTATGGTATCTGTCAAGGATATTTCTAAAAAAGAACTTTGGTTGATGGGCGTGATGCTTTACTGGAGAGAAAGAGGTTTAAATGAAAATGATAGTGATTCAAGAAAGGGAGTGCGTTTCACAAGTTCAGATTCTCATCTAATAAAATTATTTTTGAAATGGCTTTTTGAAGTTGGGGAATTAAGAAAAGAGGAAATTAGCTTCGATATTTTTTTGGAAAAAAGCAGAGAGAGAAAAAGAGCCAAAGTAATTAATTATTGGAGTGAAGAAACGGGATTTAATAAAGAATATTTTCCGAGGGTATATCTTCAAAAAATTAAAAGAAAAAAACCTATTAAGGATGGCGGAAGAAAAACATCTAAAAAAACTGAGAATGGATTATTGAGGGTTAGGGTAAAAGAAAGTTCAATGTTGGCTCGTCAGATTGCCGGGTGGATTGAGGGGGTAAAATTAAATTTAAAAAATAATAAATAAAATAATCAATAACAAAGAATCAATAACAAAGAATCAAGAATTAAGAATTAAGCTTTTATTCCGAGCTTAGGATAGGGGAATCAAGAATCAAAAATTAAGAATTAAAAACCAGAGATAGTAGAAAATCATGAAAGATTTAGGTTGAATTAAAATGAATATTACAACAAATGATTAACAGAATTTTGTTTAATATAGATTGTTAAACATTAATAAAAAATTATTATTTGTTATTAATGTTTATTAATCTATTGATATTTTAAATTTAATTTGATAAATAGTTTAAATACGTAAGATATAAAGAAATGGAGGACCAAGATGCAGGTGGTAAACTCAAATAGGTTGCGACTTGATAGGGCTACCATAGTATTTTTAAAAGTGGATATGAGACCTTCCGACGCAAGAGGATCTCCTGAGGATTGTTTTGATGAAGATTGGTATTTATTGATTAAGATTGAACCAAAAAAATGGCCATTCGGAGAATTTACTTTGGACGAATTAAAGCAAATAAGAGAACACATTTTGGAAGATGATTATTTTTGTCCTTTTAATAAAAACCTTTATTGTTTATTTGCTGGAGACCAAAGCACGGTTCCTTATGCTTTTTGTGAAATTTTATACTTTATTGATCATGATGCGCTTAGAACCAGAATAATGAGAGAAGATGGCAATGAGGAGAATTACAATTTTGATAATCCTATAATTCAAATGATAAAAAAACTCGGAGTATATAATGGAAATAAAAACTAAAACTTAACCGCTGACCTTTATGTTGGGAGGCGGTTTTTCTGTTGGTTTTTATAAGGAAATATTAATCTGATTTAATACACTTTTAAATTAATCTTAAATACTATAGAATAATTTTTAAATTAATTTTTTTTAAGTTAATTTTTAAAATGAAACCAAATAAATCAACATTGCAACAAAGCAATATTTCAAGAAATAAAAATAAAAAAAGAAAGTTTAAAGAAAAAGAAAATTTTAATTTTCCTGAATGGATGGAGTGTACATGGAGAAGGCTGGGATGCGGGAAAGATGCCTGTTTAATTTGTGGTAAAACAAAAAAACAAAAGCAGGCACATATAGATCGTGGAGAAGACCTTGATGACATTGAGGAAGTCACAAAAAATGTCGGTCAAAATTTAAAAGATGTTTTAATGGCCATGAAAAATGACATCGGTAAAACGGAATTTAGTACCGGTGTTTTAAATGAAATAGACAAAATTGAAGAGCCGCCTGAGCCCGAGAAATTCCCATTGTATAATGAGGTAATGATGTGGCATAAAACTGCCTTCGGTGTAGCTGACGAGGCTTTTATATCGGGACAAGTTTGGGTTGATTTTGAATACGGCCTTGATTTTACATGGTATGCCAATTTATTACCCGCTAAAGTTTACAGACAACTTTGTAATAGATGGATGATCGAGCATGGGGATGATTATGGCGAGAATGATTATAAATATACTGATTATGTAATCAAGGAATCAATCTCCATTTTGAAGAATGCTATTCTTGAACCCGTATCTCTAGGGGAAGGGCCCATAGATGGCTGTCACAACGATGTAATAGACAAAAAGACCGAGAGGATATTCCTGTATTTATATTCGGAACTTTCCAGATTAGAAGGGAAGATTAAAGAAATTTAAAATTAAAAATTTTACAATAATATTATACAAATAATTAGCCCCGCTTTGGCGGGGCTTTGATTAGTTTAGCATCTGGATCGTAGCTTTTTATGGCCTGATAAATGTTTCTAATCTCCAACATAAAGAATTGGTAAGGGTGCTACATGGCGGTCCTAGCCACTTCGAACCATCCCATATATAATCCCACGTTACTATATAATTTATCCCGGGCTGAAGATTAGAATAGGGAACGGATAATGTAGTAGAGGCACTATTTACAAGCCACGAAGATCCGGGATAGTTATTGCCTTGTAATGTGAATGGTGCCCAGTTTTTTAATGTAGCTGACCAATAATAACCTGTGGGCCATATAACACTATTTTTATTTGCAGGAATATCTATTGATATTGTAAGGTTTAGGTTGCTATTTGATATATTAGGAGGTGCCACAGTTATTATTTTTGTACCATCTTCTATACACGAAGAAGCAAAACCGCTTGTAGGTGCACAGGGGTTGTTTGTGGGAACTGTAGTAGTTGTTGGTTTCGGTGTTTGTGTAATTGCAGGTGTTGGAGTAGAGCTGGGTGATTGAATAATAAAACAAGCGCTTCCTTGATAAAGGCTACACACATATTTGCCGGATGGTGTTAATACAGCATTTGAATCATATAAACCAAACCCCCCTCCTGAATCTAATAGATTCCATACTATTGCATATCTTACACCTCTTGAGTGGAGCAAGTTTGTGACAGTTTCTAACTTGTTTTTTGAATCTTCTCTGCCCAAAGTCTCAAAACCATATTCTCCGATAATAAAGTTGCTATTGTTGCCACCCCCCGCTGATATAGCGCTTTTTGCTGTTGTAATATCAGAAAGAAGCTTGGTTCCATTATCGCCGGAATAAAGTTCATTTATTGATTCATATGAAGAATAAGAAAAGTAGTCTGCGGCAACATTGGGAATGACATCATAAAGAATGCTTGGTAATCCTGCATTTTTAAGATATCTGACAATATTAAATTCAACACCACTATAAACATTTCCTACTCCTGCTGATTTTATGCCTTTGGTGCGAGCGTTTATCCATTTTGTAAAACCCTCTATATGTTTTTGATAATTGGGACAACTGTTGGCAGTAGCACCATATGCTGTACCGCAATAAATATCATTATCACCTTCCCAGTTTAAAATAATGAATGTTTTGCCTTTGATGGTGCCTAAGTACTGAGCGAGTGCCTTATATTCTTGTTCAATGGCCGCGGTGATTTCTGGGGTATATAAATCGGGATACAAATAATTTTTGGTTTCACAGTCTGAAAAAGAAGTTCCATCATAGGCTGTTATTATTATGGTACTAAAACTGGGGTTTGTTAGAATTGGGTTAAGATCAGGACCCTTGGCAAGAGTTTCTAAGCTGAAGTTGCTTATGCAGCCTCCTCCTAAATTATAGTCGATTCTAAATCTTGGACTCATTGATATTCGTATAATCGAACTACCCAATCCTTCAAGAAGCGTTTCTCCTGTTTTAATGAATCCTCCGCCCAGATCTTTTACATTGCCTGCCCAAAAATAGGCCCCAACATTATTTATTGTTTGAGCTTTTGCTTGGTTTATTTCTGCAGGTGTGTCGTTTAAAGAAAATAATGCAATTCCTATAATTAACCAAAAGGCAAAAATAAATGTTATTAAACGACCAAATAAATGAGGATGATTTTTATCAAACATAATTAATTTGAATTAAAATTATTAAAAATTACTTATTATTTAATTATACACCCAAAAATAACCAAAAATAAATTATTAGTGGATAAATGGATAAAAAATATTTTCATGCTTATTTCGTTAAAACTTGATTAAAAGATAGTTTGGTGATAATTTTTAAAGAGTTATTAGTAATAATTGGTAAATTCATGCGTATTTCTATTATCTAAGCGTATGTTTTACTTTTAATCTTTATGGAAGAGCAAAATAATCAAAATACGGTGTCAGATGACAGTCAGATGACAAAAAAAGAACGCAGAGAACTAAAAAAACAGCAAAAAGAAGAAGATAAGGTAAAAAGGGTTAGAAGCAAGAAGACTAAAAGGGTTGTTTCTTGGGTTGTTGTTTTGGTGTTGCTTGGTGGAGTTGTGTGGGCAATGGCTTATTTTGGCGGTAAAGGAGTTGAAAGAGATGATTCAGGCACCGTTATATTGTCTACAGATATTACCACCGAAGATTGGATTAAGGGTAATCCTAACGCAGAGCTTGTTCTTGTAGAATACAGTGATTTTCAATGCCCTGCTTGTGGAGCATATTACCCCCTTGTTAAACAGTTAAGCGAAGATTTTGGTGATAGGTTGGCTATCGTTTATAGGCATTTTCCTTTAATCACCATACATAAAAATGCAGAACTTGCTGCCCGTGCTTCTGAGGCAGCAGGAAAACAGGGCAAGTTTTGGGAGATGCATGATGTGATTTTTGAAACCCAGAGCGCTTGGTCCAACTTAAACAGAGAAGAAGCTGAGAAATCCTTTGTAAGTATTGCTGAGAGACTTGATTTAAACGTGACGCAATTCGTTGCTCATTTAAATGCAGACGATATTGCAAACGCAGTTAATGATGATATTGCAAGTGCAAGGTCGTCTGCAGTCAATGCCACGCCCACTTTCTTCTTAAACGGTAAGAAATTAACAAATCCTAATAGTTATGAAGCATTTAAAGAAATTATTCAAAACTCCCTCTCAGCTTCTGAGCTTGACCAGGGAGCAGGTGCAGAGAGTGAATCTAACTAGCCAAATTCCCAAATGGGTAATTTTTGCTTTGTTAATACTTAGCTTAATCGGTTTTTCAGATTCATCATATTTAACCTTTAAGCATTATCAAGGGGAGATTCCACCTTGTTCTATATTAGAAGGGTGTGAGGTTGTTACTACAAGCGAGTATTCAATTGTGGGTGGTGTGCCTGTAGCACTTTTGGGTGCATTGTTTTACTTGTCTGTATTTTTGTTTACATTTTTGTATTTTGATTCCCAAAATCCCAAGTTTTTGGTATTGGCTGCACTTCTAACGCCTTTCGGTTTTATTGCCTCTGTTTTATTTGTCTATATACAACTTTTTGTACTTGGTGCTATTTGCGTTTACTGTATGGGTTCTGCTGTAACATCAACATTGCTTTTTGTTGGTGGGTTATTGATTTTAAAAAGGATGAGTTGGACTTTAGAACAATTAGATAATTAATGTTAAAAAACAATTCGCAGGGTAATAAGCAGGGGTTGTTTTTTTATTAAGGTGTGTTATAATTAAAAAGATTTGTATTTCAAAAAGGAGGTACCAATGGTTCTTTTGGAGATAATAAAATCAATAGGAAACGTGACAGACAGAACTTTTCTTCTTTTAAAAAACCAGGACGATGCTTATAAGGTTTGCGAGTGTATAAAGACTGATAATCGCTATCAAGAAATGATTAAGATGGTAGCACTAGAGCTTGTGTCTGCTGAAGTTGTAGAATCAAGTAAACTAAGATTGAGGATTGCTTCTATGCAAGTTGCTGAAGCAGAACCAAATTCCAAACGAGATGAGTTTTTTGGGACGGAATTGGGGCTAGGCGAGATAACAGCTCCAGATACAGTTATTATAGAACTTGTTCGTTCTTTATAGCTGTATAATCATGTCCACAAAATGCCTCGAATCAATATTACTTATTGCAATATTGATTCGAGGCATTATTTTTTTTTGTATGTCAATGTTTAATTTTGGTTCTTTGATTGATAAAATTAATAGAGTAAATAAAGTATAACGTAAATCTACAAGTGTGGGCGAATATACATTTTTGTTAAATTCGGGTTTCGTTTGTAGTTTTGCATTGCGTAATTATGGAACACAATGTATGCAAAAGCTGTGGTGGTACAGCTGACGCTCCCGGTGTTTGTCAGACACCCGGATGTGACAACAACGGACAGCCTTTAGAATCGTGCAACTGTGAAGATCAAAAGCACGGAATGGAAGGCGGTTCAGAAGAAGCATCTTCAGCAGAAGAGTCAGTTGCTTCTGAGGGCGATATGCCTGAAAGCGAAGGCGACATGGGAGGCGACGCTTCAGAAGAAAAAGATGAAGAAACTCCAGCAATGTAAGATATCTATCAATAACAAAATAGCCCCGCCAAGGCGGGGCTATTTTGTTATAATAATTTGATATAATATATTGTAATGAAGCCAAAATTTTTAATAATTACAATCGCGCTATCTATAACAGCATTCCTGTTTTTTAATGGAATTTTTTTTGATTTTTCAGAAAAATTAGATGAGGCAAAAGATGTTCTTGATAGAGAAATAATTCAAGAGATTAAAAAAGACATTTTAACACCTCCACCGCTAAGAGTTGACAAAGAAGAATCGGTCGAGGATTCATTTTTAACAAAAACGGGAGTTTTAAATTGGACTAATGTAAATAGAAATGAAAACGGGCTTTCATCTCTTAAGCATAATTCTGCGCTTGAGCTCGCTGCATCTTTAAAGATTAATGACATGCTTCAGGGACAATATTTCGATCATGTATCTCCATCGGGAGTGGGGCCAGAATTTTGGGTTAATGAAGTCGGTTATGCTTACATAATGACTGGTGAAAATTTGGCCCTTGGAAATTTTGAAGACGATCAGGATTTAGTTCAGGCATGGATGGATAGTCCGGGACATAGGGCCAATATATTAAATGAAAGATTTACAGAAATTGGGGTGGCGGTAGGTCAGGGCTTGTTTGAGGACAGGCGAACATGGCTTGCAGTTCAGGTTTTTGGTTTGCCAGAATCTGCTTGTCCCGAACCTGTCAATACGCTAAAGACTCAGTTGGAAGCATATTCAGATCAAGCAGAAATATTAAGAGAGAGATTGAATAAATTAAAATTTGAAATTGATAACACAGAGCCAAAAAGAGGTCAAGAATACAATAGGTTAGTAAAAGAGTATAATGATTTAGTAAATCAATATAACAATATTGCTTCTGAGATAGAGCGTCTGGCCGATGTTTATAATGGCCAGGTAGTGGAATTTAATAATTGCATTAAAGGAAATTAATTATTGAGATTTATTGCTAAGTAGCACGAATCTTAATTATTTTATTATGGGAATATTTACTTATGAAAAATCTGTTATAACCGAAGATGAATTTAGGGATTTTGTAAACCAGCTTTGGATTGATTACAGATTTAGTCAGGAAAAGAGGAAAGAACTAGAAGAGTGGTTTTTAACTGATTTAAGAGAGTCCGACAAAAAAGAGAAGGGTATTAGCTTAGAAGAAGTCAAAGAAAGAATGGAATGGGCAAAGAAATATGAAAACAAAAAATCACATGGCTTCAATGATCAGGAATTAGGTATTATAGAGAATCTTCTCCTGGAAAAATTAAAACAAAGATAGACTAAGGTGAAAATATTTATTAAAGAAATTAAAAACCAAGATTGACTATCTTGGTTTTGTTTGTTATAATATTTATAGAACTTTTATTTTTTAATTATTGGACTGGAGGTTAAAATGCCAGAAGACAAACCAAGAAGCAGAATAAAAGGGGACAAAGAAGATCCTAAGGACAATAAACCGGAAGTTAAAAACAATAATGAAGAAGAGGAGCCGGCTCTAAGGCGAAAACCGGTAGCAAAACCGGAACCTGAACCCAAATCAAAGCCAGAGCAAAAAACAGCTCAAAACACTCAAGAGTTGCCCCAAAAATCTGGTTGGGCAAATTTTTTAATATGGTGTGTAGCTGCTGTATTGTTGGCTCTTACTCTTTCTTTTTATTCAGGCAGAACTGCCAATTATTACGATGAGTTAGTTGAAAAATCTAGTGAATATTCAGCTAATTTTAAAAAAGAATCGTTTAATAAGAAGGTTGACAGGGCAAAAAAAGAAGAACTAAAACATTCTCAGCCCCAAGAAGAGTTTGCTGATAAGATTGATGTTGCTAAGTCTCAAAAAGTGGAGCCAATCTTCAAAGAAGAACAAGAAGACAAGGTTCTACCCGATGGGTTTTATGTAAAATTTGGTGATAGTTTTCTTGTGGAGATTAACCCAGAAAACACAGTACCCGAAAAAACTCCTCCTCCGGCATTAGACAAAGCCCCCGTGTTTAACGCTGGACAGTCAGCTCTCTTTTATTTAAGGGATAGACATTACCGTCAAAAGGATCAGTTGATGCTTCGGCGTTTAAGATATAGTGTCCAATATATTGATTGGCAGAATAATTCTTGCTGGTCAATAAAAGATAAATGGATGCCATCTTATTTTAACGGTGATGTTTTATCAGGGATTATTCGGGATGCCAATGCTGGCGATATCCGGTTTGACCCCGGTAGTTTAAATGAGGGGTGGTATGTTTTTTCTTTCCAGTTAAATAGACGAGAGGCCATGTATTTTGTTTTTGGCGTAGGGGATCCCGAAAAAATCCGGAGCGTGCCCTATCTAAAAGCGAATGTGTGGTCGGAGTTTGTTCTTTATTCTCGTGAAAGTCCAGTGGTTAGCAATTATGGCAACTGGGCTCGTAGTAATTTTTTTACAGGCGGCAGGGGGAATTGCCCTTTGCCGGAGGAGCAATTAAAAGATATTGTATTACAAGAGCCTCATGAGAACCATTGAGGCTTAGGCCCCGCTAAGGCGGGGCCTTTTTTATCACTCTGTGTCCGGTGTATATAAGGTTGCAACTTATCTGTGTTATCATTAATATTATAAAAACATTTATTATAAAATATTATGCTTTTTGATATTGAATTATTAATTAAAACTGTTGGCTTGCTTGGCGTTGTCGGTATTGTTTTTGCTGAATCGGGCTTGCTCGTTGGATTTTTCCTTCCTGGCGATGGCCTGCTTTTTACTGCTGGATTTTTGGCGTCTCAAGGATTTATAAATATTAATTTGCTGGCATGGCTTTCGTTTGTTGCTGCGGTGGCGGGAGATAGTGTTGGTTATTATTTTGGCAAAAGAGTGGGACCTTTAATTTTTAAAAAAGAGGAATCTTTTTGGTTTAGCAAAGACCACCTGCGTACTTCTAATGAGTTTTATAAAAAACATGGGGGAAAAACAATTATTATTGCACGTTTTATGCCCTTTGTTAGAACTTTTGCTCCTATTTTAGCGGGTGTTGGTGAAATGAAATATAGTAAGTTTGTTTTTTATAATATTGCGGGAGGATTTTTGTGGACTTTTGGGCTTTCTTTGGGTGGTTACTATATGGGCAATATAATTCCCAATGCCGATAAATATATTTTGCCCATTGTTTTGGCTATTATTGTTGTCTCTATTCTTCCAACCGCAATTCATATACTTAAAGATCCAGAACATAGGAGAAGGCTTTTTGCTATGTTTAAAAAATAGGTATTTACCTGTGATAAAATAAATATTTATTTATGATAATTTCTCAATTGGCTATTTTTGCTATTGCATTTTTTATACTTGCCTGGGCTAGTAAGATTTTGATCTCTTCATTAACAAGAATTGCTCAATTTTTGAGAATGTCTGAATATGCAGCCTCGTTTATATTAATGGGAATTGCTACATCTGTGCCTGAGCTTTTCTTAGCGGTGAGCTCCGGAGCCGGTGGTGTTGGAGAATTAAGCTTCGGCAATGTTATAGGGGCAAACATTTTAAATGTTACGTTATTAATAGGATTGATAGCCGTTATAGGCAAGGGTATAAAAGCTAGGCCCAGCGTACAAAACAGTACCAGTACTGTTTTCTTGGTTTCTATTTTACCGTTTGTTTTGATACATGACGGGTTGCTTGATTGGATAGATGGTTTTCTTTTAATCATTGTTTATATCTGGTATCTCTCTCGTCTCATAAAGAGAAAGCATGAACTTGAGCAAGACAACTCCTTTAAATTAGAAGGAGATGTAACACACAAGAGTGAAGAGGAAGAAGTTAAGTACAGGGTAACAAAAGGTCTTCCTTTATATGGGCCATCTAGAATAAATGTGTTTAAACAGGTGTTTTCTTTTTTGGGGGCCTTGATTTTGCTTTTGGGTTCTTCTTTTTTGATTATTAATACAGCTCAAGGAATTGCAGAAAATTTGCACATTGAATTAGTTGTGTTCGGGATGTTTATAATAGCTTTTGGTACAACAATACCTGAACTGGTTTTTGGTGTTCGTTCTGTAATGCTTAACCATGATGAGATGACTGTTGGCAATGCCCTAGGTTCTTTGGTTGTTAATTCAACTTTGGTTTTGGGAATTGCTGCTGTTATTTCGCCCATTCAAATTATATTCAGCAGAAGTTTGGTGTTTTCAATTATATTTCTTGGTGTTGCAATATGGACCCTTAAGGTATTTTTACGAGGTGATAAGATCGCCATAACTCAAAAAGAAGGATTTGCTCTTATATCTATTTATGTAATCTTTTTCATATTAAGTCGTTTGCTGTAGTTGTGTGTAATTTTTTTTGTTAATAATAAAAACCCCGCCAAGGCGGGGTTGATTTATACTTTCACAAAAAACAAGCCCCACAAAAGATCAACACAAGCATGAAGCATGCCGGGTATGATAATACTTTTTGTTTTTAGGTATGTTATGCCATACCCAATGCCAGCAATCGTTGCCAAAATAGCATAGGGCCAATTTGGCGGTCCATATCCACTGGCTATATTGTCTAAGTGAGCGCTACCAAACATTACAGATGCCACAATTACTGCTTTCCAATTACTATTCCAAGTTTTGAATAACAAATTCTGCAATAAACCTCTGAAAAGAATTTCTTCTGGAAGTCCTGTCTGTAAAAAATACAAAACTAAAATCACAAACAAATATAAGATATTATTTACATTCAGAAGATTTATCTTAAAACCAAATTCCAAAAAATTTAAAATAAAACCTATAGGAACAATGGTGATAATAAGCACCAACAAAACCTTTAAAGAGAATAATATATCCTTGAGTTTAATTTCTGTATTTATTTTTAGTCCTTTTAGATTTCTTACAAAAGAAAAACCTATAATGGCGACTGATGCCGCAGACACGCTTAGGAATAAGTAGTTGAATTTAAACCATGATTCTTGAATTATTCTTAAATCAAAAGGTAGCCAAAGAAATAAAATTACAATTACGTCTGTTATCTGAATTTTTTGAGATTTTTTATTAGCGAGAAGCAGACACACTGTAGGTATTAACAAAAAAAGAGTGTATGCAAGCCAGTTTTGAAGTGGAATATCCCTCATTAAAACATGAAATAAGTTGATTGCTGAAAATGTAAATGTCAGCAAAAGAATTTTCTCTGGGTTTTTATTAAGAGTCTTTTCCCAAAATAAGCGCATTTTTTCATTAAATAATCCAACAAAAATAAATAATGAAAAAACTAACATTATGAAATAATCTATTTCAAGAATGGGTCGGGCTATTTGGAGGAATTCATTTAATGATCCCACTATTGTCTCCTTTTTAATGAGCTAAACAATCGGTATTTTTATATCATTTCGCTTTTGTTTTGTAAATTATTTTAGTTTCGCTGTTCTGTTAGTATTTAAACCAGAAAATTAAAAATTTAATATGGAGAACAAAATGAGATATCCAACATTAAAAAACTGGTTTACGATACTAATTTTTATTTTGGGCCTAATTTGCTTATTGGGTTTAATTTTCTCTATTAGAGCTTCTTCTGCGGTGAGGGTTGGATATGACCAAAGAGATATTACGCCAACATTAGGGTTGAAAGAGGAAAATCCTTTTTTGCCCGGCAAACCCTATAATAAAAGAGCAAACAATTTTCAAGATGAACTTACGGTCAGTGCCTTAGTGTTAGATGATGGTTTTGGAAATATTTTGGCGCTAGTTAGCGTTGATGCTTTTGGTTTGTTTAGAGATGATGTTCAGAAAATAAGACAAAGGGTTAGGGATATATTTCCTGATGGCAATAAGATTATTGTTTCATCTACTCATACTCACTCCGCGCCTGATTTTTTAGGTGTTTATAGTGATTCAAGAAAAGACAAAGGACAGATGGAAGATCTTGAATATTTAATTAACCAAACAGCAGATGCCATTAGAAGTGCTTATAAAAATAGAAATACTGCTGAGATTAAAATAAAAAACGGCAGGTTGGGAGATATTATTGCCAATGATCGTGACCCCAATGTTTTAGACGATAATGTTTTTATGATGCACATTCAGCCAACAAAAAAATACTTTGGTATTATTCATGGTGTCGCTGATTTTTTTGAGGCAAAGGAGAAACCAATTTTTCTCGTTGGGTTCGCCTGCCATCCTGAATTTTTAAGAAAGACTGATTCACTTTCTAGTGATTATGTCGGAAATTTAAGGGATAGGCTTTCTTCTTTGGGAAAAAATGAAACAACAGTTGCTTACCCCATGTTTTTTAGTGGTGCCTTGGGAGGGATGGTTGTTCCCAATCTTAGATACCGTTTTGATGATAAACTTTTGGGAATGATTAGGTTTAACAACGATGTGCAGGAACAAATTTATAGTTATGCGGGAACTTTTGAAGCAGTAAATATTTCTCCAATGGAAATTAGAACAGAAATATTAAAAATTGAACTTAAAAACAAGGTCTTTAAAAACAAACTCGAGAAAGGCCTCTTACCCCATCAATTAGATAGAGGCAAGCTATCTACTGAGGTTAGTGTTGTTTTTCTTGGCGACCAAATTGTTTTAGTTGCTGTGCCTGGCGAAATGTCTCCAGAGATAAGTTTAAAAATAAGAACAATATTTCCAGATAAAACTGTTTGGTTTCTTGGTCTTGCCAATGACGAGCTTGGTTATATTTTGCCTAAAAAAAAGTACAAAGAAAAAATATATGAATATGAACGATCTCTTGCAGTTAATGATAATATTGGCGATGAGATTTTTAAATCTGTAAAAAGGATGGCAAGAAAATGACGACCCCCAAAAATCAACTAAGAGTAACTTCTGCATTATCAATGATTGTCGTGGGTATTTTGCTTATGGTCATGATCTATTCCGGAGAAAGGGATGTTGGTTCATGGCTGACGCTTGTTGTTGTCGTTGTTTTTTTTCAGTTTTTTAAATTCAAAGACAAATTGGAAGATTCTGGTTTTAAGCCTCGAAAAATTTTTCACAAAAAGTTCTTGCTGCATTTAATCGTGGCTCTAGTTGTTTTTTCCACTCTAGGGATTAGTTTTGGTCTTTATCTTGGGGAATCGGTGCAAAAATTTAAAATTTCCTTTGATTTTTGGGAGCTGATATTTTATTTTGCTGTAGTTATACTTCAGCAGTATTTATTGTCTTGTTTTTATATTAATCGCCTGGAAGTTGTTTGGGGGAATGGTGGTAAATGGAACGTGATTTTAGCAACGGGGTTTATATTTGCTTTCTTTCATAATCCCAATTGGTTTTTGATGGTTGTTACATTTGTTGGGGGTATCGCCTGTGCTTGGCATTTTCTGAAGTATAGAAATATTTATTTTCTAATAGTCTCCCATCTTATTATTGGTATATTTTTAAATTATTTTACGCCTGACGTCATAACTCATGGTATGCGGGTTGGGCCGGCATATTTTAAATGAGTATCTATTATAAAAGCCCCGCTTAGCGGGGCTTTATTCATGGATTGTTTACTGAACTTTGCCCAAATATCTGACCCTAAACACGAAAGGTTTCCTGGGCTGTGAACCGTAAAATATTGGGTAACCAGGAACTGATGTATTGGCATTAACGATTGTCGGATTAAAGTGGCCAGTTATATTATCCGAGCCAATTCTTAAAGCCCATCTTCTTTTGAAAAAATTATGTTTTATTTCAAAGTGAAGATTTAAGCTTAAAAAATTTGGTAGTCTTTGACTGTTGAATCCGCCAACTTGTCTGCCTTCGTCATTGTACGCTGTGTATGGTGTGCCCGTTCTGTGTTGGAGGTGATAGGCAATAGCATATTTTGAAGTAATATCAAAATACCCATATGTCAGAAGCCGGTGCGGTACATCCCAAGATGTGGGACCAGCAGTATCTGAGAAAAGAAACAGATCATCCAAAAAAGGATTCCCGCTTCCATTGCCTTCATTTTTGGAATAAGTGTAGTTTAAGAACCAATTTACTCTTCTGTTTTTTATTTCTCCAATCTTTCTGATGCTAAATTCAAAAGCATCGTAAGATATCTTTTGGAGATTTTTCATGTCGTAATATACCGCTCTAGAAAAAAATGGCGAAGCTGAATAATCGGTTTCTCCTAGCTCTTCTGCAACTGGGACAAAGACATAACCGTCCCTGCTTTTTTTTCTAAGAAAATTTGATCCCAAGATAAAATCATATGGGAGCAGTCTTTCAATGCCAAAACTGTAATTTACTGTCGTGGGTACTGTTAGTCTTTCTTGCGAAAGAGAATTTGCGGTAAATTGAAGCAGGAACGGATCACTTCTTAATGAGCCGTCGTTATTAAAATCTGAAACGATGGAATATTGATCAAGGTGCCTTGTAAAAATATTTAATGGATAGGGGGCTGGAAGCCGTCCGTATCCAAAAACGTATTTATTTTTCTTTAGCAATCCTGGTAAGAATTTAGTCCATTTGCTTTCAATTTCGGACGGCATTAAGGCTAGGCTATATCTTGATGTGAGAACATTTTTTTGAACAATTCTGTCAGTGTCCATTCTTAGCCCAGCTTGAACAAAAACACCGGGGCTTAAGTTCCAGCTATCTTGAAAGTAAAACGCTGATTCAAGATTTGCTTTGCAAAAATTACCATTCCCAAAAAATTCACGCCTGTTGGAAAGAGTCTCGTCAATTCTTAGAGTTTCAATTGATGTCCTTGTTACATCTTGGCAATAATTTATCCTCTGAAAGTCAGTGCCATATTTGTGCCTATGGTTGTTTTTTAAAATTTTCGGCAAAAATTCCGGCGCTTTCGTGGTAATGTTTGCGAACAGCTGATGTCTTTTGCCTTGATTAAAACTGTTTTTATGTGCAAATCCTCTGTTGCCGACAGGTGTTGTGATAAAAGGTCCTTCACCTTGAGGCCTAGCTTCAAATGCTGATTGGTAATATCCATAACCCCATGAAATTGCCGTATTGGCTCCGGTAAAAATCCTGTTTCCAATACTTCCAAAATAAATTTTATTGTTCAGGTCCGTAGTTGTTGAGTGGGGATTTATGGGCGACAATTCTGCGTTCGGAGCATTTAGATAATCTGTCATAAAGTTGAAATTCCAAATATTCCTAGGTGAAATGTTGCCTTGTACCGAGAATAAGTTGTTGCCTGCCCAGCTTGTTGTCTTGTCTTTTCCTTTGGGCAGTTCTTCAAAAATTCTTGAGTTATAGTTTAAAGCTACGCAATCGGAAAACCAAAACCCTCCTTTCTTTATGGGTCCGGAAAAACAAAGCTTGGGTTTCCAATCAGAAAGAACCAGTCCCTTGTTAATATCAATTCCGGGAACAGGGTTTGTTAAGTTTAAGCTGAATTCATCGGCACCCTGATGCGGATACATGTTTATTCTGGTATAACCTTTGCCTCCATCAACACTGTAACGTCCTGAATTAAAATCTATTTCTTCAATTGCTTCGGGGTTGATACTCCTTGTCTCCAGTGTGTATTTTACAGGATCTCCGATATTAAATCGCGAGAGTTGCCAGTTGTGATTAAATGGTTGTCCGCCATCAAAATGCATGTTTCCTGCAGAATCCTTAATGATTCCGGGTAGGTTGTTAACCAATATTTCTGTGATTTCCGGAGACCTTGTGGTTGGGATCTCCAACAATGTTTTTCTATCCAGAGTTCTTGATAATTGGACTTGATCCACTGCTATTTGAGGCGTATATGGGGTATTTGCAGAAACCGTTACCTCAAATTTTTCAATCGGAATCATTGTGATATACAAAGGGGGATTGAAGTTGTTGTTAAGGTTTATTTCTTCTCCTTTTATATCTTGAAATCCCTCGGCATTTTTGATGCTTAGAAGATATAGTCCTGGCGACTCAGATTTTTGCAATATTATACTAAATTTTCCGTTTTCATCAGTTTTGGTGCTGTCAGTAAGTTGGGGATCGGGCGGATTGCCCGGCATTATCTCTACCAGTGCATTAATCACGGGGTTGTTGTCGGGGTCTGTAATTGATCCATTTACTGCAATTTCTGCAATGGCCGGTGTTTTATACATTAATACAAAAAACAAAAGTATCGTTATTTTCCTTATGTTGGTCATCAGTTCCTCGTTTTTAAGTTTTAAAGTACTTTTTTTGTTTGTAAAAAAATACCACATTTGTTATAAAAAATCAATCTTTGAAGGTTTTCAGTTTGCTTTTTGTTTTTGTGGTATAATGTAAATGTATTTGTGCGACATGAGGTTGTAATAGGAGGCTAAAACCTTTTTATGGCATTTATTTACATAACAATTTTTGCGCAGTTGTTGTTTGCTCTTGTTGTTTTGGCTGATAAATTTTTAGTTACTTCAAAAACTGCTATCCAAAAACCCGTTGTGTATGCTTTTTACGTAAGTTTACTTTCGGGAGCTGCTGTAATTTTTTTGCCTTTCGGTATCGATTTAATTCCCAGCTTTAAGGTTATATGGCTATCTATTCTTTCTACTGTAGCATTTGTTCCTTATTTAATTTTTTTATATAGAGCTTTAAAGACTGCAGATGCTTCAGACGTGTCTCCGGCCATGGGTGCTGTTAGCGCGGTTTCAGCCTTTGTTTTCGCTTATTTTATTTTGGGTGAACGTTTGTCCGGCAATTTTCTTGCCGGTTTTGTGTTGTTGGTTTCCGGTACAGCACTAATGTCATATTTTAGATTCAATAAGGAAACTACAGTTAATACCGTTTTGTCAGGCGTTTTATTGGGACTCTCTTTGATTTTTATGAAGATGATTTTTGCGGAAACAAGTTTTTTGAGCGGATTTTTCTGGTCCCGAATGGCCAACTTTGCAGGAGCATTAATGTTTTTGCTTGTGCCTTCAATAAGATCAGATATTAAATTAAATATTAAAAAATCATCCAATGGTATTAAGTGGTTTATCGTTGTCAGCAAGGTATTAGCTGGAGTAGCGTTTTTATTTGTTTCTCTTGCTGTAGATTTGGGCAAGGTATCAGTGGTAAATGCTTTATCTGGCGTCCAGTTTGTATTTTTGCTTTTGTTTGCTCTAATTTTTAATTCTCATTTAAGCAAGCGAGGCTATATGTTTGAGACAGTAGATAAAAAACACATAATAGGACAGAAGTTTTTGGCTACGTTGTTGATCGTGGGCGGATTAGCGCTGTTGTTTGTTTAAAATCCCACTCTTGAAATTCAAGAGCCGGGGCAAGTGCTTAAGCAAATAAAAAAGCCCTTCCTAAATAAGAGGATGGGCATTATATGGGTAAACAAATTAACGTTTATTTTTTTTACAAATTATCATAGTTACAATTAGGGCAATCATTGCCCCTATAAAACCTATATCTCCCACAAGGGGAGAGGGCGCGACAATGGTGGCTACTATTACAATTATTGCATATACTATCCAAGTAACTAATAGGGCAAGTGTTAATCTTTTCGGCATTTCAACACCTCCAAAGCTATAAAATTATATTATAATAATTTAAAGTATTAGTCAAGCCATTTTTATTATTAAATGTTTCATCAAATTTTTAAACATAAACTATTAAGCTTAATCATTGTCCTTTTCTTTGCCTTGATTTTGCTTTCTTTGTCTCATATACCTGATAAGTCGGAGCTAAAATACGGCGTTTCGTTCAGCAAGTTTCATTCAGACGAACTGGGTCTTGATTGGAAAGAAACATATCTTGCTATTTTAGATGATTTAGGGGTTAAGCGTCTGAGATTATCTGCTCATTGGCCCATGGTTGAGCCAAAGATGGGTGAATATAATTTTGAGGAATTAGACTACCAGATTGCTGAGGCAGAAAAACGTGACGTTGAGGTGATTTTTGCTGTGGGGCGTCGCCTCCCGGGCTGGCCCGAGTGTCATGATCCAGATTGGGCCAAAGAGCTTTCTCAGGAAGAAAAAAATAATAGAATTTTGAGTTATATTAAGGAAACAGTAAGCAGATATAAGGATAGTAGTGCTATTAAAATATGGCAGGTTGAAAATGAACCGTTCTTGGGGTTTTTTGGCCGGTCTCATTGCGGAGAGTTTGATGATGATTTTTTGGATAAGGAGATAAATTTAGTTAAGCAGTTAGACACGACAAGGCCGGTGTTAATAACAGATAGCGGTGAGTTTGGTAAATGGTGGCAAGCACACAATGAAGGAGATCATTTTGGTACAAGTATGTATCTTTATGTTTGGTGGAGGAATAAATATATTGGCGGTCCTATTAGATATCCGATTACTCCTGCTTTTTTCCGAATAAAGCATAATTTTATAAAATTATTTAATGAGGATAAGCCGGCAATGGTCATTGAGCTATCCGCTGAGCCTTGGCTTCTTCAGCCGATAGTAGAAACTCCACTTGATGTCCAGCTTGACCGTATGGGTATAGACAAGTTTAATGAGATAATAGAGTTTTCAAACCGTACAGGGTTTAATACTTTTTACCTTTGGGGCGCCGAGTGGTGGTATTACCTCAAAAAACATGAAAATTACCCAGAACATTGGGCACGAGCACAAGAATTGTTTAGGTAGAATGCTTGTCCTGCCTGTTCCGAGTATTTTCGAAGGGAGTGTAGCCGAAGGAGCGGTACTGCCTGAATAAAGTTGAGGGAGTGGATGATCATTGGAATCGCGCCAAAGAGCTTAATTGGAATTAAAAAAGTATAAAAAATTAATAGCTGTAGTTGTTGCCGGCGGATTGGGCGGTGCATTTTTTGCAGGATTTTTGATGCCTTTTTTGATTAAGCATAATGTTGCAGGTTTTGCTTTTTTTTATAAGCACATCAGCGGTATAGACAAGGTGGTTGAGCGAATTGAAAAGGAAACTGTGATTGTTCCTGATTCTGATTATTTTGGTGAAGCATTGGGGGCAATCAAACCGAGCATAGTTGCAATTCAAAGTTTTTCCGGTGGGCGTGTGGTAAGGCATGGTACTGGAGTAATAATGACAGAAGATGGATTTGTTGTAACTTTAAATACTATTGTGCCTTCATTTGTGTCGTCTGTTCAGGTTTGGGCCAATGAACAGCCCCATAGAGCTGAAGTTGTTTCAAGAGATTGGTCTAATAACCTTGCGTTATTAAAAATAGACGCAGGCGGTCTGGGGGTTGTTTCGTTTAATGAAGAAATGCCTAAACTCGCTGATTCTTTGCTAGTTGTAGGAAAGTATGTGAGTTTTAATAGTACAGGACTTGTGATTGAACCAGCATTGGTAACAAGGGTCCAGAGCAATGTTTTTGAATTAAAAACGGACTACAACGAGGGCGTTTTTGGGGGAGTACTTATAAACAAAGATGCTGGTGTTCTTGGGGTTGTAGATTATAAAAATAGGACCCTTGTTACAATAGGACAGGATACTTTAAAAGAATTTTTGGAGGGGATTAGTTTAAGTGATAGATAAAAATAAAAAAATAGCAGAGGCGGTTAGGGGGGAGTTTTTAGACGCTTTATCCAGCGTTGTTTTTGTTGCCTCAAAGTTAAAAGAAAAAGATACACAAGGCGTAGAGATGTTACTAAAAGAGGCGAAAGATATGGGGCTTAAGTTTCTAGAATTAGAAAGTGATTTAAAACTCTTCGACATTGCGCAACACATGAGTTACGTTGCACAAACAGGTTCTGCAACATTTAAAAATGTCGTAGAACCTAACGAGATTGTGCAACATGTTAATTATGACGCACAAACAGGATTGTTGCGCCACCAAGATGGCACAAAATCCTCTGACATTGTAAGACGTATGAATCACGTCGTACAATGTCAAATTGCTTTAATTTATCAAATTAAAAACTTGATAAATATTTTACTTATATTAAAAACAAATAATTTTGATAAAGTTAACACCCTGCTCGCCTATCGAAATTTGTTACGATTTGAATCATCAATTTACGATTTTTCAAAAACAAATTTTAAAGATTTAGAACTTCAGAAAAAAAATTCAAAAAACGGGGGAGAATTAAACGTTAAAAAACCCGTGACCCAGTCCCCCCAAAATAAAATAAAACTAAATGATACCAAAAGGGAAATTTTGAAACATATGGAAAGACAAGGCAAATCAGTTTTAAACAAAGAATTATTTGATAAGTTCAGTAATATCAGCAAAAGAAATATCAAACGCAATATGAAAGAGTTGATTGATGACGATTTAGTATCAAGAAAAGCCGAAGGCAAAAAAGTATATTACAGATTAAAATAAAAAAAGACCCCGCGGTGGCGGGGTTTGTTAACTGGTTTAATATTGTTCCTGCATTTCTTTAATTCTGGAGCTTATAATAATCCTCAATTTTTTATGGGTTGCCGTTGTGGGTAACCCTTTTAATAAGGTCATTAATTTTTGAGGGGTTTCACACATCCTGGCAATTTGTTTGTTTGTGTAAGTGCCCTTCTCAAGATTTTCTTCTTTAACTTCCGGCAAGTCAACAATTGCAAACGCTGTCATGCCAAGAAGTCTGCCCTTTTTCGTCTCAGACCAGTGAGTCATTTTCTCCTCCTTTGGGTATCTTATGAATTATGAACCAAAGTACATGCGACGGGACGTTGTTTCTGTTCTCGACCTTTCTTTTTGTTCCTCATTAACCAGAGTACTTAGTGCCATTCTTCTTATCTCAACACTTCCACCTTGTGGTAGCATTCTTAGCAATCGCATCAGAGTGGTAAGACTGCCGGTCATCTCCAGAATTTGTTGATTTGTATAAGTGGCTTGCTCAAGCTCTACTTTTGCAACTTTGGGAACCTCTGGTAATCCAGCATCTTGAAATAATAATCGGGCAAGTTTTTCACCTTGCTCTGTTTCATACCAGTGCTTTATCGGTGATTCTTTCCAGCAGGACATTTCTTCCTCTTTTTAAAATGGAAAATTACCAGAAAAATATTAACACTAAAAATTTGCCCAGTCAAGTAATTAAAGAACATAATTATGATAATAAATTTAATATTAAAATAAAATTCGTAATTATGTGCGGTCGCACATAATTACGAATTAATGTGAGGATAAGTTTAAATAGGGTTTTAGGGGGTTGACCCCGCCCTTGAAATTAAACAAGTCTTATAAAATGAGGTACAGATACCGCAACTCATTTCAAGAGCGGGGTTGACGGAAATATGTAAATAATATACGTTCGTGGTAGAATTAGAGTATGAAAAACAGCTTTAATCAATTGAATAACAATAAAAACAGACAGAATAAAAGTTGGTTTAAACGATGGGTAGTTGTTTTCGTTTTGGTCATAATATCTATCGGCATAATTTGGGTTGGCTATCAAGGTTCAGAATATGCTACCCGTCAACGCGCATTAAAAGCTGAACAAAAATTGCAAGATGACTATGAGAACATGCTTAAAGCAGATACTTATGGAGGAAAAACACCCGAAGAAACAATGGATCTTTTTATCGCCGCGCTTGAAAATGGCGATATAGAACTTGCCAGTAAATATTTTGTATTAGAAAAGCAGGATCAATGGAAAGAAAGATTGAATGATTATAAAGCCAGAGGCTTGTTAACTGATTTCAGTATTGAGTGGGAAAGAATAAGAAAAACTTGGACAAAAAATAAAAGTGAAGATGTTGTTTATTTTCGATATATTAATATAGTTAAAGATGATACCAGCACTATTTTGAATGGTCAAAAAATTAAGATACCAGCAGGAGAATATTCAAATAACGCAGAATTTGTAAGTTATCCAAGTGGAGTTTGGAAAATTAGAGTTTTATAAACAAAAATGTTTGGAGGGGACAGTGATTTTTGAATTATTTTTTACCTATTGTTAATCATAAAAATTTAGTAAAAACTTCTGTAATTATGGGGGTAACCCTGTTTTATTTTTGGGTAAGCATGTTGCCTGTTTTTTCATATAGCCAATATAATACTCATCCCGCATTAACAAATGCAGCGATTGATTTTTATAATTTAAGTTTTTCAGAAAATAAATTAACGGATGACGACAAGAAAAACCTCATAGAGGGTGCCATAAGAGAAGACGATGCGCCTCTTTCAGTTAATCATTTCTATGACCCTGTTTATAATGAAGGATGGCTTGGTTATACCACTTCAAAGGAGTGGGGCCTTTACTCTGAAGTAAGACAAGCAACAACTAATTTAGCATTAGCTCAGTATAAACTGCCGACAAGTTTTATTGATTCAACGTCATATGCGGATTGGTCATATGAGAGGGCGATTTGGGATTATGCTAGAGGTGATAGGAAAAGAGCCATGATTGGTATGGGTCATCTTTTGCATTTGCTTGAAGATTCAGCAGTTCCAGAACATACTCGCGGAGATACTCATTTGCCATGGCATCATGCAACAAGCAGTCCTTATGAGAAAGAAACAGATAAGTGGAAAATAAATATTTGGAATATTTCTGAAAATTTATTTAATGAAGGCGAGAATCCAATTTTGTTATCAAGCCAGGAAAAATATTTTGATGAAATAGCAAAGTATTCAAACGGGTATTTTTTTAGTGAGGATACAATTTTTTCAGATAAATATTATAGTCCAAATTTGAATTCAACAAAATTTTTTTTAATAAAAAATGAAAATAAACTTTTTGCCATAAATTATGATAAAAATGGACGTGAGTACAAATTGGCTTTACTTAATACTTTTTCTTTAAGAAATTTTACGGATGTTAACGAAGTAACTTTAGAGGATCCAGATATTGGTTCAATAATCTTAGATGGTTATTGGGAGAGATTATCTAATGAATTTGTTTTAAATGGGGCGGGAGCATTGAAATTGTTTTTAGAACAAGGAGAAGAAGCTAAGAAGTTATATATTGAAAAATACGGTGAATCAAATGATGAAGATGGGCTTTGGGATAAATTTTTAGGATTTTTTGGATTTGGTAATGAAAATAACACAAATATTGATTTTCAAATAATTGGTGGAGTATTAAATAATGACAATATTGTATATATTGAACAGAACATAAAAGATGATGCTAATAATGATAATGATGATGCAATATTAAATAATGATGATGCAATATCATCACCTAGTCCATCACCATTATTAAATGATGATATAATATTGCAAAATGATGATTCTGTGCCGAGTAATTACTGTGATGATGAATTGGAAAATAGGAGTTTTATCAATGGAGAAGTCGTTGCAGTTCAAGATGGCGATACCTTTCAAATTCATTCGGGAAGGTTTATTAGATTAATTGGTGTTGATTCACCAGAAAAGAATGATGATTATTATGAGGATGCCAAAAAAGCTTTATCTGAAATGATAATGGGTAATGAGGTGTTAATTGAAGCGGGATTGGATGATACAGATAATTTTGGAAGAATGTTGGGTTATGTTTTTGTTAATAATAAGTTTGTGAATCTTGATATGATAAAAAATGGCTGGGCTAGTGCCACTCCAGTTAAGCCCAATACGGCATGTGCTCGGTTATTTAAAGATTCAGAAGATGATGCAAAAATAGACAGAATGGGAATGTGGGTGGTCCCCGCCAAGCGTGTTGTTATCAATGAGATTGCTTGGGCGGGCACTGGTGCTTCTCCTTATGATGAGTGGATAGAGCTTTACAATGCCGAGGGTGAAGATGTTGATTTGTCTGGTTGGAGATTGGAGTCAGATGATCTGTCCCCTGCCATAGAATTTCCTGAAGGTACAATCATAGGTGCTGGGAAGTACTTTTTGATCGAGCGTTTCAATGATGATGTTGTGAGCAATATTGATGCCGATTTGGCTGTTAGTTTCGGACATGGCGGATTGAATAATAATGGCGAAGTCATTGCTTTGTATAATGATTTTGGGGTTGTGGCAGATATGGTAGGAGAGAAAGATAAGATGTGGTATTCGGGTAACTCAGGCGACAGGGTTTCAATGGAGAGAATTGACCCGTTAGTTAGTGGAAAAGATTACTCAAATTGGAAAAATTTTACAGGTTTATCATTTAACGGGGAAGACTCAGATGGCGGTGAAATAAAAGGCACCCCCAAAAGAGTAAATAGTAAAGTGATATCTAGGGGAAGTGCTGATTTTATGCTTGCGTCTTTGGGTTCTTTGTTGGGGATTGGAGGTGATTTCGAAGGTGGCTTAAATGAGCCTGAAATGCTTTCCGACGGTGTTGTTTATAATGATTTGAGCTCAAAGATTATAGGCATTGCTTTGTTTTTTGAGCCAGCGGTTTTGCCTGATGGAATAATTGTTTCAGTGCGATTTAGTGATTCGTCTTATGGTGTCGTTGCTATTAATGGTGATGGTGTGGAAAAATGGCGATATAAGAGTACTTATGGTAGAACAGCAAATCTTATTGTTTTAGATGATGGTTCTGTAATGTTTAGGCATCCTGCAGGCGGGCCAATAACGAAACTGGATGTTAATGGCAATAAGATTTGGGATTCAGATATTGGCGGAAAAACAAGCGATTTAGCGTTGGATGATGATGGCAATGTGTTTTTTACAATAGTTTCATTAGATAAAATGGTTAAACTAAGTCCAAATGGCGATACCTTGTGGATTTCAACTGATGGGAGTCGTTTTGGCGGGTTTAATCCTGCTCCTGTGGATGGTGGAGATGTGTTTGTTTCTGCTGATATGAATGGATTGCCTGGCTTTTATAGGTTTAATGGCGATACTGGTGAATTATTGTGGTCTGATAGGGTTAAAATTGCTTCCCTATATAAGGCTATAAATTTGACATATGACAAAGAAGAAAATATGCTGTATGCCTCTACTCGTTCAACAAGAATTATAAGAATAAAAGTTTTAACAAATGAAATGTCAGAATATATGACGTCATGCAATGAAGGAGTTATTGCTACGGTGCCAACAAAAGTTAGAGAAGATTCTTTGTTGATAGGAATGTTTAATGTTTTTGACGTAAACAGAAAAGCAGCAATCTGTTCAATTGAAAAGGGTAACGAGGATGGTAAAATATTTTTGGATACGAATTGGGAGGCAGAATTATCTGGTGAGGTGTTAAATAAAATAGAAACTGATTTGTATGGAAATATATTTTTCACAACAAAGGATGGGGTAGTAGAATCTCTAGACAGCGAGGGCAACACAAGGTGGTCGCTTGATTTGGGAAGCAGTGTGTCTGGACATCTTGCAATTGGAGACAGTGTTGTGTATGTAAGTATAGACGGTAAGCTGTTTGAGATTAGTGAATAGATTTAATTTTCGGATATTTATGTATGGTATGTATGGTTTGTGTCTATACATATATATGTATATATTTTCAGGCATGAAAAAACACTGCCTTCGGCTGGCGTAAGGCTCTTAGAGCGGTTCGCCAGTTTTGGGGCAGAGTTTTGTAATATTAATGTCTAAAATACGTCTATTGATATAATGGCGTGTTTAGCTGTTTTTTTTATCCACAATTATTCCTTGTTTGCTTTTTAACCAGAAATTATAATAATTCAAGAAGGTTAAAAAGAAACAAGGTAAGCAAAACAAAACAAATTAAACAGAACATTTGTGGCATTAAACACCAGCGCTGAATAAGACGAAAGCAAGGCTCAAAAGGTTGTTTGTATTGAGTTGTTATAAATTGTTTTTGTTATCCACATTTTTGCTTGTATATATTGCTTTTACTTTGATAAAATCTAAGTAATAGGTTAGTCACCTATAAGTATACAATTAATCATTGACTTAAGCAGTTAAATCTGCTATCATTATTAAGTAAGGAATATATCAATTATATCCATGAAAAAGAGGAAAATTTTGCCAAAAAAGCTAGGATAATCTTTTTGGCTTTTTTGCGTATCTAAGTACCCTGGTCTTCAAAAATTTTTTACAGAACCGCGTGAGTGATTAGAACCCTTGATCATTTGCGCGGGATTGTAAAGAAAGGACTTTGAAAATTAAATTTCCAAGAATGTTGCAATCGATGGATAAAGTTAATTTCATTTTAATTTTATTTTTTAGGTTCATGATCCCTTGGCGGTCGATTAACTCCTATGCGTAAAATAGTATGAGTCGAAATCAAAAAGTTTTACGCAGGGTTTAGATGCCGACAGGTAAGTGAGCCCAAATGAAGTGAGAGAGATTAATTCGCAGAAAGAATTACAAATCAAAAAAAAGGTAATTAAGTTTCTTTTTGCCTTCGGACCAGTGCTGGTTTAAAGCAGCGGGTCGGGTTTACCCGGCAAGCAAGGCCGCCTTAACCGGAGAAAGAATTATTTAAAACAATTCTTCAGGTCAGGAGATAATAAGAAAAAATTTAAACTTAAAACTATGAGTATACATTTAACCAGAAAAAATCGAAACCAAGCCAGAAAGGCCGTTTCGGTATTTACTGCGTTAGCGACTATGCTCTGGTTGTCAGGTGTAGTGTTTCTTGCACCAGTAGGTGTACACGCTGCAGTGCCCGGCGACTTCGGTTTGACAGAAGGTGACACAATTAGTGCCACTGGATCATCAGACCCAGATGTATATATCGTTAACGAACAAGGATACAAGAGATTATTCTTGAATCCGGTAATATTTGGCTTTTACGGACACCTTGGAGGTTTTTCATCCGTTAAAAGCGTAAGTTCTGCAACTCGAGACGCTTTTCTAACCTCAGGCTTGTTCAGAAATTGTGAATCAGGCGCTGAGGAAGTATATGGCGTTGAGACAACAGGCGAAGACACAGGTAAACTTCACCACGTGAATGTAACTGGTGCCCAAGCTGTTTCGCAGGACGCAAACTTCTTTAAGAAGGTATTCTGTATAAACAATAACGAATTCAACTGGTACACAAACAATGGTACCAGCTTCGGAACTCCTTACAGTTCTGTAAATGATGTTCCTGACTATTCAAGGGACGGTGGTACAGTTGTTACACCTGGCTCAATGACAGTAAGCTTGGCCCCTGACAACCCACCAGCAACCACCATTACATTAAATGCATATGGTGAAACTGTAATGTCAGTAAGGTTTTCAGGCACAGGCACAATTGACTCTCTTTCATTTAAGAGACAAGGTCCTGGTGCCACAGGAGACTTTGACAACTTGTACGTATATGATGGTGCCGAGAGGTTGACAGGAGGAAGAACTCCTTCTTCAGCTGACGGTACTTTGACATTTGTTAACTTGAATCTAGATGTTAACGGAACAAAAGACATTGATCTTGTAGCTGACCACTCAGGTACAGCCGGAAACGTTAACTACTGGGTACTTGAAAGTGTAACACTTGAGTCCGGCAATATAAGCGGATTCCCAGTACAAAGCAATAACTTTACTTTTGCTGGTTCAAACTCAGGAACAATAAACGTTGACAAGACAGGTTCTGTTGCTAACCCCAAAGTAGGTCAGAAGATGGCCCACTTGTCTACATTCAAGATCACCGCTAACACGGAATCTGCTCACCTTAAGAGAGTTTCACTTCTTAATGGTGGTACTGTAAAGGATGCAGACATCACCAACCTTTATCTTGAGGTTAATGGTGATAAGGTTGCTAATGGTTGGATGAACGGTGACGGAGATGCAGTATTTGAATTCTCCGGCAGTGGTTATTCAATTGCCAAAGGAGACAACAAGATCTTCAAAGTATACGGTGACTTAAGCGGTAAGAAAGATGAAACAATCAAGTTCTACGTTGAACAAGCATCCGATGTATTAGCAGTTGGTGACCAATTCGGTTTCGGAATGGCGCCTACAGTTGATGCAAACTTTGACGATTCAACCAATACTCACTCTCTAACATTGCAGGGTGGAGTATTAACCCTTACATTTAATGGTCCTAACGCCACAAACGTTGGTACAGACACACAAGATACAGTACTTGCACAGTACTCAATGAGTGCAGCTTCAGATATTGAAGTTAAGAAATTGAGACTTGTGCTTTGTCAGGCTGATGCCGGCACTACTTACGCCGATGCTTCAGACACAACCAATGGTTGGGCTGACTTAGACGACATTAAGGTTATAGACGAAGACACAGGTCAGGTAATAGTAGGACCAGCTGATGGTTCCGCATTTACCGCATCAGAAGCAACAGGTTGTCCTAACGGTGCAACAGGTGCTGCAAAGACCTTTACTGACACCTTTGACTTAAGTGCTGGCACAACCAGAAACTTCAAGGTTACAGGTGACATCAACATTGCAAACACCAGAGCTGGTCAGGACTTAGTTGCTACTGACACCATTAAGGTTGTTCTTGATGGTTATGGAGAATCAGACTTAGTCGGTACAGCAGGTGATATTGCTGTAATGAAGTATGCAGGAACCAACACTGCAGTTGATGATTCAGATATCGTTCCAAACACTGACTTGGCAGGTAATAACATGACTTTGCAAGCGTCATCTTTGACCCTTGGATTGTCAGCTTCTCCGGTAAGTACTACCTACGTAAGAGGTACACAGAACGTTGACGCATTGGGTATAACCTTTGCTGCTTCGTTGGCTTCCGGATTAGAAGTAACAGACATTACCTTGTCAGCTTATGTAGCTGATTCAGGTTCCACAACAGCTTTGGGTGTAGGTGCTTCACCTGACACTTCGTTGTCAGTTGGCGGTCTAGTATCCGCTGTTGAATTGTGGGATGCAACATCAGGAACCTTGATTTCAAACTCACCTTCAGCCAACAATTTGAACACTTCAACCGGTACAATTGTATTCAACAATCTCGGTTGGGACTTGGCAGCAGGTGAAACAAGGACATTGCTTGTAAGAACTGACTTGTCATCAAACAGCACTTCAGGCGCTTCAGATGTATTCAACTTTGATATTGCTGCTACAACTGACGTAACTGCAATTGACGATTCTGGTAGTTCTGTAAATGCTGCAAACAGTGCTGTTAACGGTACAACCAGTCCTACAGTTCTAAATACTGTATCAAGCGCAGGTACACTTGCTGTAACTGCTGCTCCAGACATGCCAATTACTGGCGCTAAGTACTGGGGTCAAACAGATGCTGAATTTGCAAGATACAGATTTAGATCAACAAACGAGGCTTTCTACATTGAAAGATTGAACATTAACAGCGGCGACACCACAGCTAATTTGACCGCCAACGTTGATAAGGTAAAGATTAGATACACCAACGAAGCAGGTGACACTCTAACATCAGTTGGAACACTTAACACAGCTGGTTCAGTATCATTTGCCTTTACCGGTTCAAACAGGCCTTACGTACCTAAGGATTCAAGCATTGACATCAAGGTATTGGCTGATCTTAAGACCAAGGCACAAGGTGCAACATCGGAAGTTAGCTTCTCGCTTGACTTCTCTGGTGGTGCCACTGATGAATTCAGAGCACTTGGCGTAGGTTCAGGTACTCTTGTTGAGGGTAATGACACAACTGGTGATGACACAGATAGCGTAACTGGTAACGACCACTACATATATCGTGTCTACCCAGAATTCGTACAAGACACCCTAGCAGCTTCCGAGCCGTTGGGTACTAAAGATGTATTGAAGTTCACTATTAAGGCTCACGGTTTGTCTGACTCAAAGTTATACTTTGATGATCCAGCATCCGTAACCTTGAAGTTCGATACTGTTGCATCTGGTGGAGCAAGCTCCAACATGACTGCCAACTTGTACGATGTTGGTACCGGTGAGCTTTTGGCCTCAGCTACAATTACTGCAGGTCAAGCTAACGGAGCCTCAATCAGCTTTACCAACTGGGAGAAAGATGTTGAAATTACTGGTGGTTCACAAAAATCATTCAGAGTTGAAGTTGGTTTCACTAACTTCCTTGATACATCTGACTACTTCCAGGTAGTACTTAGAGATGAAGCAGGCGTAATAAAATACGTTGACGGAGCCCGCACAGGCGAAGACCAAGAAGTTACAAACGTTGCAAATGTATTCAAGCTATTGCCTATGAACGGTCCAATCTTCTCTAAGCAGTAAACTATGATTAGTATCCTTTAGTCCCGAACCTTGCTTGAAGGACTATTGGGAGTCAAAACCCCCACCTTACGGTGGGGGTTTTGCGTTGCTTTTAAAGTTTTAAATATTTTTTTGTTTGTGTGCTTTTATTTAAGATTTATTTGTTTTGAAGGGATTTTTGTTTGAATGTGGATGTGTTTAAATTATTGTTTGTCTCTATAATTTATGCTATATTTTATATATGTTTAAAAACAACAAAAAAATAATTTTATGGCTAATAGTTTTGGTTGTTGGTGCCGGGCTTTTGGTTTTCTCAATGTCGTCTGGTCCAAAAGAAGATGATAACGAAGATTTATTACCGGATGATTTTGAATTTAGCCCGAGTCCTCAACCAACGTTAACACCAACTCCGACTCCAGTGGGCGGTTCGTCCAATGGATCGGGCCAAAAATTTACTCCAGCAACGTGTCAGCTTGAAGGAAAGATTGTATTTTTGGAAGATAATTTATATAGAACTGAAGGAGCAAAAATTATTTACCAAAACATTGATGATGTTACAAGACAAATCTATTGGAGAACTACCCCTGATGACGGTGTTATAAAAGCTGGACCAAATCTTTTTGAGCAATTACCAATTCCAAATGGTGAAAAAGAAGCGGGTGTTGCCTTGTATGGAACTCCTACTGCCAAGCAGTACTTACTTAATGCCTCTGTTACTTATGGAGCTCTTTTGTCTAATGGTGCTGTAGAAATTAGAGAGGCGGAATGTAGTGGAGGAATCATGGTTATTATGCCCTAAGGCAATAAAATATTCTTTGATGTGGCTTAAACAAGTAAATAACATTTGAATGCGGTAAATTTTATAGCATTCAGGTTAATATTATAATTTGGATTTATTAGCTAAAATATTACTTCCTTTTTCTATGTTGTTCGCTGTTGTCAGTGGGCCTTCTTATATTGAGCTAGGGGATAGCAATTTAGTTTTCAATTATAAAACTGGCGAACAAAAACCTTTGTATTACTTTTTAAGCACAAAGAATGTTGGGCCCCAGAAGGCGAAATTTATAATATCAAGTGATTCAGAATGGGCGTTTGTTTACAGAGAAGGATATTCGCAATCAACGAACTCTGTGTCTTTAAATTCTGGCGGAGCGGTAAATTTTGTTTTAGAAATTCAACCAGAGTCATTGTCTGATGGTAAACATGAAGCTGTTGTAACAGTTGAGGCAATAGATATTGATATAAACAAAACAACTGTGTTTGATACTCAAACGGTTAATGTCACTTTAAATAAGAATTATGTTGAGCCAAGCCCAACTGAAACTCCGACTTCAACACCTGATCCCACTGTTGAAGAAACTGCACAGCCAACAACTGTCGTAACGCCAATTGTGTCTTCGACTCCTTTAATTACAGCAACTCCTTTTGCAACATCAGCTCCGACTGCTGTAGCTACTTCGCCTAAGGTTACTCAAACTACATCACCAACTCGAACACCATCACAAGTTCAGGAGACTAAAACACCGCAAGAAGAATCTCCTAGCGCATTAGAGGAACAGGAAGGTGGTGATGATGTAGTTAAAAAAGATGGAATATTTAGCCGTTTTTGGAATTTGTTTAAGGGTATCTTTGGGTTTTAGTTTTTAATTTGCAATTTAAAAACGGCCTCGCATTGGCGAGGCTGTTTTTTGTTGAACATTTAGTGTTTAAAGTAATTTTTCAATTTGAGATATCATTTTATCAAGAGTAAATCGAGATATTACAGTTTGGAATGCCTTATCACCGAGATCTCTTCTTAACTGCTCGCTTCCCTTGATGTTTTTTATTGCCTCAGCCAATTCTTTTGGGTTGGCAGGGTTAATCAACAGTCCGTTTCGATTGCTCTGTATTATCTCGGGTGTTGCTCCTACTCGGGTTGCCACAATGGGCAATTTGGCAGCCATTGCCTCAAGCATTGCCCAAGAAAACCCTTCTTTTACTGAAGGTAGAACAAACAAATCAAACGCTAAAAGATACTTGTATGCGTTTTCTTTTCTTCCCGCAAGGATTATCTGTTTGCTTAATTCTTCGTTGTTTATTCTTGCTTCCTGAGTTTTTCTATCTGGGCCGTCGCCAATTATTATAAATTTAATATCGCTTATAAAATAACTATTATTAAGTATTGCTACTGCATCTATTAAATATTTCAGGCCTTTTGTGGGATAGAAATTTGCTATGGTTCCTACAACAAAATCTTCGTTTGATAAAACAAGCTCATTGCGTGATTCTTCTCGGCTTAAAAATTCTATCTCGTTAATATCTATGCCGTTATAAATAAGTTCAATTTTACCCTTTGGATTGATGTTCAATTTCTTGGCTTGTTTGAGGTCGTGTTCGTTATTAACCATGATGATGTCTTTATATTTGGCAAATGTCTTTTCAATCAATATCCATAGCTTTTTTTCCCACTTTGGTCTAGGGTCATTGAAGCTCCATCCGCCTATACGGTAAATTATTTTTGGTGTAGGTTTAATTTTTGTCGGAAAATAAACAGCCTTGGGACCCCAGAGAGTTGTTTTGGAACTGTTTAGAAATAAAACATCTGGTTTAAATTCTTTTATTAATTTTCTCAGTTCAAAGATCTCCATCACATCTTTCACAAGATTAATGTTTCTTTTTGCGTTTTTTAGTCGGAATGATTTAATGTTGTGTCTTTTAAGAATATTAAAAAGTTCTCCGCCTCCGTCCGGGCCTGCGGCAACCATTACTTCATATTTATTTTTATCTAATTTTTTTGTTAAATTAACTAAAAATTTTTGGGCTCCGCCCATTTCTGATTGAGTAATAACAAATAGGACCTTTTTTTTGCCAAAATCCTCCATATATGTGATTATAACATTATGCGGACAAAATCCAATAAAAATTGGCTTGTATTTTTGGGGTTGATTGCCCTGTCTTTTGTGTTATTTGGAAACGGTATAGGGGGTGATTTTGTTTTTGATGATAAATTTGTAATTACCGGCAACCCACTAATAGGTGAAATAGCCAAATTGCCTGAAGTTTTTCTTGAGCCGTATCATTTTAAGCAACCCGAAACAGGACTTTACAGACCCTTTACTATTTTTACACACTCACTTAATGAAATGATATTTGGAGAATCTTCGATTTCATTTCATGTAGTAAATATTTTTCTTCACGCGATTGCGGCCTTTTTTGTATTCTTGGTTATTGCGCAGTTAATAAATCGCAGGGCAGGAATTTTGTCGGCCGTTTTATTTTTGGCTATGCCAATTCATGTTGATGCGGTAACTTCTATTGTTGGTAGGGCGGAGCTTTTGTCAGCAGGCTTTGTTTTGTCTGCTTTGTATGTTTCTCGTCGGCATGGGGAAGATAAATCTCAGGCAAATAGTCAATGGCTGTCTACAGGATTATTCTTCTTAGGTTTGTTAAGTAAAGAGATTGCTATAGTTTTTTTGCCTATTTGGGCATATATTGCCTTGTTTTATAAAAAGGAGGCCTTAGGGGGCACAATAAAGCGTTCTGTGCCTTATTTGGTGGTTCTGGTGGCCTATTTTTCCATAAGATATATAGCACTTGGTGGTAATATTTTGGGCCATGACGGCACTTCAGTTTATAATCCCATAATTGGGGCAGGCATTTTGCCGGGATTTTTCACAGCACTCAAAGTTATGTTTTTGTATATTCAAAAAAGCATAATTCCAACAAGTTTTTCTTCTGATTATTCGTTTGATCAAATATCAATTGTTGAAAATATTTTTAAATCGCCCGAGGCTTTAATTGGATTTTTAATGTTGGGTTTTGTTATCTATGCATTGCTGAGACCTTTGTTTGGGGTTGGACCTGACCTAAAGATTAACGGTCACACGATGGGAATACTATTTTTCTTTGTGCCATTTTTTGTAATTTCAAATTTTGTTTTTAAAACGGGGACCATAATGGCTGAGCGATTGATTTATTTGCCCAGCGTGGGTCTGGTGGTTTTGCTGGCTATATGTATAGATAATTTATTTGAAAGGACAAATTATAAATGGAGATATTTAGGTTGGATATTGTTGGCCGGACTGACTGTTTTTTATTCAGTAAAAACAATTGATCGCAATCGGGATTGGCTGACAGAAAATAATCTTTATTTGAGTGCATATGCATCAGCGCCAAAGAGTGTTGTTAATATGACAAACAGAGCATATCTTTATACACAAGAAAATGATTTTACTAGTGCGAAAGAGCTTCTCAAAGAAACTCTTGAAATGGCACCTGAACACATCTCAGCGCTAAATCTTTTAGCACATATTAATGATGTAGAGGGCAATAAGGAAGAGGCAATAAGGCTGTGGGAAAAGACTGTTGAATTAAAACCAACATATATAAGAGGCATACGAGGGCTAGGCAAGGCGTATTATGAAATAGGGAAACTTGTTGAGGCAGAGGATGTATTGGTCCGTGCTGTAGAGCTTTATGCTAGATGGAATGAGGTATTTTTGTTGTCTCTTACAAAGACAAAACTTCAAAAGTATGATGAAGCGATAAGTGTAATTGAGGATAATTATGGATCAAATCCTGAGGACCTTAATTTAAAATTTGCTTTGGGATTTGCTTATTACAAAATGGGCAATCCAGAAAAAGCTGATTTTTATTTCAAACAGGCACGAAATCCTGAATTGACCGAAGAGGAATTTTTTGAAGCAGTTAATAGACTCTAGTAGTGTCGTTTTTGCAAAATAAAAAGAGGACTTGGACTTAGCCCTCTTTGTTTTTTAACCTATCAAACTTATTTAGAATTTCTTTTAAAGAAGCAATTAAATCAGATTTTTTGGCAGTTATGATTATATCATGATAAGGCCTTTTTTGAGATTTTCTTCTGGATAATATTTGATTAAAAAAACCCGGCTTTGAAAAAGTAATCTCTACTTCGTCATTTTCTTTTGGTTTAAAGCAAACCTTTGAAGTTGTTAATTTAAATTCTGTGGCCCCTTTTAATATGAGCTCTCTGTAAAAATCGTTTAGGCTTATCAATATATGCTTTGCTTCCTTAGCCTTTGTTTTAATTAAGAGTTCCTGGTATTCACCGTTTTGTTGGCGAGGTATCCAATATAAATGCTCACTTTCATTTTCAATTATTGTTAAACCGACGCTGCTTTTAGAGCTCCTATTTGTGCCATTTAAAACGGTTGTGTAGCATATAACATCGCCGTGTTTGGATCTTTCTACCATAATCAAACTCCTCAAATAATTTAAAATTACTAGTTTTATTTTGAGAACTATTGTGCTTTGTGACAACTGGCGTAAATTATAAAACTGTTTTATTGTAAAAACATGGATAATAGAAAATTTGATGAATATTACAATAAATTAAATGCAAAACAAAAAGAAGCCGTAGACTCGATCGAGGGGCCGGTGATGGTTGTTGCAGGACCGGGCACAGGCAAAACACAAATACTAACTCTTAGAATCGCTAATATTTTAAGAAAAACCGATATGGAGCCATCGGCTATTTTAGCTTTGACCTTTACAGAATCAGGGGTTCTGGCAATGAGGAAGCGTTTGGCAGAGATTATCGGAAGTTCTGCCTATGAGGTTTCCATATCAACTTTTCATGGATTTTGCAACGATATTATTAAAAATTATCCTGAGGAATTTCCTGCTATTGCAGGGTTTGATCCAATCACAGAGATTGAACAGGCAAAACTTATGGAGGATGTAATCTCGTCTTCTAATTTAGACATCTTAAAGCCTTTTGGAAGCAAGTATCATTATTTAAAGCCGGCCATAACAGCAATAAAGGAATTAAAGAGAGAGGGTTTAAGTCCTGAGGATTTTAACAATCTGGTTGACGAAGAAATAAAAGATTTTGACATGATAGAGGATTTAAAACACGAGAAAGGCCCTCACAAAGGCAAAGTGAAGGGTCAATATTTAAAATTAAGAAAAAATATAGATAAAAATGCTGAGTTGGCCTTAATTTATAAAAATTATCAGACATTAATTTCAAATAGAAAATATTATGATTACGAAGATATGATAATGGAAGTTTTAAAAACAATTTCAAAGAAAGAAGATTTCCTTCGTATTTTACAGGAACAATATCAGTATATTCTAGTAGATGAACATCAGGATACAAACAATGCTCAAAATAAAGTGGTAGAGTTGCTGGCCAATTATCATGACAATCCAAATGTGTTTATTGTTGGGGATCAAAAACAGGCTATCTATCGTTTTCAAGGTGCATCAATAAAGAATTTTAATTATTTTAAAACAAAATATCCAGAAGCCAAGGTTGTTAATCTTGAACATAATTACCGCTCAAGCCAGATTATTTTAGATGCGGCTCATGGTATTAAAGCTTCAGAAATAAATTTAAAATCTAATTCGGGACATAAAGATAAAAATATCAAATTGGCAGAATTGTCTTCTCCAGATCAGGAGTGTGCTTTTATAGCAGAAGATATAAAGAAAGAAGTAGAGGAGGGTGTTAAGCCGGACAACATAGCGGTTCTTGTTAGGGAAAATAGAGACATGTGGCCGATAGCTGAAATGCTTGGCAGGTTTGGTGTCCCTTATGTTATGGAAACCGAGCATAATTTACTTGAAGACGAAGATATTAAAAGGGTCTTATTTTTGTTGGAAGCTGTTAATAATTACGGTGATACAGGTGCCTTGCTTGAAACAATGCATTTAGATTTTTTGGGTATTGAGCCAATTAATATTTATAAAATATCAGATTTTTCACGCAGGAATAAAATAAATGCTTATGAAGTTGCAAGTTCTGAAAAATTATTAAAAGAAGCAGGTGTTGCTGATAAAAAACCTTCAATTGATTTTTTAAATAAACTGTCTAAATGGAAGACTGTGTCTAAAAACAAAACCTTGCCCGAATTATTTGAATCAGTTTTATACGAATCTAATTTAATAAAAAATACGGCTGCTCAGCCTGATTATTATGAGAGGATTTCAAAAATGTCTTCATTTTTTAATTATATAAAGGAATTATCTGCAAGAGATAAAAAACTTAATTTAGAAAAATTCTTGGGGTATATAGACAGTCTTAAAGAACACAATATAAGGCTTGGTACATCAAACTTATTGCATGGCGGTTCCAATGTTAGAATTCTTACTGCCCACCGATCAAAGGGGCGCGAGTTTGAACACCTATATATTGCCAACGCCCAAGATAGGCATTGGGGCAATAAGCGCAAGGCCAATATCCTTAAGTTGCTTGATAGCGTATATTTGGGCAAAAATTATAAGGAAGGTTTTGAAATGGAAGTATCTTCCGATGACGATGATGAAAGAAATTTGTTTTACGTGGCTCTTACAAGGGCAATGAAAACAATAACCATAAGTTATGCGCTAAACGACGGAACTGGCAAAGATAAGCTTCCTTCAAAATTCGTAAGAGAGATTAACGGCGGTTTTATAAGTAGGATTGATAATCCTGTGTCAGAATCAATAAAACCTGAAGCAATCTCAGATTTAATATTGCGTCCAAGACCTCCTATCCGTTCCAAGATTGAAGATAAAGAATTTTTAAAGGATTTATTCCACAGAAAAGGCATATCCGTTACGGCATTAAATAACTATTTAAAATGCCCTTGGAGATATTTTTATGTTAATCTTGTCGGAATACCACAGGTTAAAAACTTGCATCAAATATACGGTACTGCCGTACACGAGGGATTAAAATCTGTATTTGGAAAGGGAGATGTGCTTCTCAAGGACAAGCTTATTAACAAATTCAAAGAAACTTTATCCAAGGAATCAATCGGAGAAGATGATTTTAATAGTTTATTAAGTAAGGGGGAATTGGCTTTGGGCGGGTATTATGATTTTTATCATGAAAAATGGAATAAAAATGTAATGACAGAACTAAGAATAAAGGGAATAGAACTTGAGCCGAATATTATGATAAACGGTCAGCTAGACAAAGTTGAATTTATTGATGATGGAAATAGAGTTAATGTTGTTGATTACAAAACAGGCAAACCCAAATCCAGAAATTATATAATAGGTAAAACAACAGCAACAGGAGCGGGGGACTATAAAAGACAGTTAGTGTTTTATAAGTTGCTTCTAGATAATTATTCGGGAGGTAAGTACGATATGGTAAGTGGAGAGATTGATTTTGTTGAACCGGATGAAAAGAAAAGATATAAAAAAGAGTTATTTACAGTTGAACCGTCTGAGGTCAAGGAATTAAAAGATTTGGTTTTAGAAAAATCAAACGAAATACTGGAGCTGTCTTTTTGGGACAAAAGGTGTGATGATAAGGAGTGTAAATTTTGTGAGTTGCGTAATCTTATGGCATAAAAAAAGCGCCCCGCCCACCAAGATTGTAGTAACCTGGCAAGCGGGGGCTCGACTCTAGTCGGTGATCGCCGTCTAGTAGCCGTCGTGGTCGGCGTTCGCGAAAAACACCTTTCTTACCCACTAGGTGCGAACGTGAACGTCATGTGCCTCCGTCTCTTAGAGTTTGGATTTGTGACTTAGACTCAGGCCACAGCTCTAAGATACAATATAATTATAACAAACTGACATAATTTGTCAAGCCAAAATGTGGGTGTTTTGTCAACGTGCGCGAAGCCCTTTATTTTGCTAATTTTTCAATACACAAAAACAAGTTGAAGCTCATATAATTCATTAATGGTAAAAAATATTTTTAAACACAATTTTTGGGCAAAAGATATAGGTATTGATTTAGGTACGGCAAATACCCTTGTTTATGTTCAGGGTAAGGGCATAATAATCGATGAGCCTTCCATCGTAGCTATTAACCAGAAAACTGGGCAGATATTGGCGATAGGGCAGGAGGCACGGAAAATGGTAGGTAAAACACCTGGGTTTATTTCTGTTTCAAAACCTCTTGTTGCAGGAGTTGTTTCCGATTATGAGGTTACAGAGCAGATGCTAAAATACTTTATAGACAAAGCTCAAGAAGGAACATTTTCACTTTTTTCAAGACCCAGGGTGGTTGTAGGTATTCCTTCTAATATTACAGAGGTTGAAAAAAGAGCAGTAGAGGATGCCACCAGAAGCGCTGGAGCAAGAGAGGTTTATCTTATTGAAGAACCGATGGCAGCAGCTATAGGTTCGCGGTTGCCGATTCAAGATGCTGTTGCAAATGTTGTAGTGGATATAGGCGGCGGGACATCAGATATTGTTGTTATCTCCATGGGGGGCATTGTTGCTTCGAGGTCATTGAGAATTGCCGGTGATAAAATGAACGAAGATATAATTAGATTTATGAGAGAGGGACATAACATGCTCATAGGCGAGGCAACTGCAGAAAATATTAAAATTCAAGTTGGTTCAGCATATCCTCTTAAGGAAGAGCTGAGTATTCAAGTGAAAGGAAGAGATATTTTAACTGGACTTCCAAAGGAGTTAACAGTAACCTCCGAGGAGGCTAGAAAAGCAATGGGTAAATCAATAAGAAATATTGTTTCAGCAATTAAGAATACTCTTGAGGAAACACCTCCCGAACTTATCGCAGATCTTTTAAGTAGAGGCATAGCTCTTGTTGGAGGCGGTAGTCTATTAAGAGGCCTTGATGAGCTTGTTGCCCACGAAACTAAACTGCCGGCAAAAATAGTTAATGATCCTTTAACTGCTGTGGTTCGTGGATGCGGTTTAGTACTCCAAGATCTTGATGCTTTAAGGCCAATATTGGTGTGGAATACCAAGGAAGCTTACCTATAGAAATTCATTTAGTCCTTAGCCCTCAATGACTTGGTGTGTCATGAGCTTTTTAAATTAAAAGATGTATTCTCTAAGAACAGAAAAAAAATCATTAAAAAAACCCATTTTAATATTGGTCGTAGTTTTATTTTTGTTTATTGCTGACAAATTTTTGTTTGGCAGTTTTATAAAAAAGACTGGGCTGGATTTATTTGGGGGTCCGCTTGAAGGTTTGAGTCAAAAAATAACAGATAGGTCTGCCACATTTAAAGCATTATTGGACTTTAAATTTCTAGCCGAAGAAAATAAAAAATTAAAAGAAGAAAATTTAAATCTAATAGCTGAGGTAAGCGAACTTAAATCTCTTGAAAGAGAAAATGAATTTTTTAGAAGTCAGTTGGGTCTTAATTTGAGAGAGAGGGGAGAATTAATTTCAGCCAATATGATTTCTGTTGATAAGACGCCTCCTTATTCAGCTATTATCATCAACAAGGGACAAAAAGACGGAATAGAGAGGAAAATGGCTGTGATTTCTTCATCGTCTATTTTGGCGGGTGTGATAGATGAAGTCTACGAAAATTATTCAGTAGCACTTTTGTTGGATGATTCAAGATTATCCATAAGTGTTAGACAAGAAAATACAGATATTTTGTCATCGACAAAAGGAATTTCCGGGGGAGAATTTATTCTTGATCTGGTAGCTGCAGACGAGGAAATATCCAGCGATGAGATTGTTGTCACAAGTGGCATGGATAGTTTACCTGAAGGACTTCCTGTTGGAAAAGTGCTTTCAACTGATAAAAAATCGGGTGATGCCTTCCAGACAGTAAAGGTAGAATCATTTTTTAATCCATCATCAGGACCAAATCTTTTTATAATAAAAAAATAGTATGAAATTTTTTGCTTTAGGACTGGTGTTTCTTATATTTCAGGAAATTATGCCCTTTTTTGCAGATATTCCATGGGCTTTGTTTTGTGCTTTTACTTCTTTGTTGGTTTTGCCCCCATTTGTTTCTAGTAAGTTTTATGCCGGTTTGTCCTTGTCTTTAATAGCAGATTTTATATCAGTTTTTGATTACGGCGTATTTGCTATTTCATTTTTGGTATTATACATATTGGTTCAGTTAATTTCTGACAGGTTTAATTTTGAATATAACAATTTTGTGACTATGTTTTTAAAATCCGGGATTATTTTTGTGGTGTATTTAGTACTGCTGGTATTTTTTGTAATAATAATTGGTCCCGGACGCATTTTTGAATTCAGTAGTTTAAAATTAGTTTATTATTACAAAATGGCCGTGGTCTTGATTCTTGAATTCGGGTTTATATTTTTGCTGTCTTTTTTGTTCAGTTTAAAAAACAAGGATTTTATTTTATAAAAAATAACAACAAAATTTTTATTATTGGATGAAGAAAAAATATTTTATTAACACATCGGATAGGGATGAATTAATGCCCGAAGAAACACTTTTGGATTCTGGCAGTTTGTATCCCAAAATGGAATTTCCTGTAGGGCGGTCAATTTGGGGTATGTTTTATGTTTCCATATTTGTTATTTCCATAATTTTTATATTGAGTGCTTTCAATCTTCAGATAATGCAAGGAGAAAGTTATGCTTCCCTTGCAGAACTTAATTCTTTTGTAAAATACCCCTTAATGGGGTTAAGAGGGGCAATTTATAGTTCTGACGGGGAGTTATTAGCAGGAAATAAACCTGTTTTTGAAGTTGTCTCTCTTGTTTCACAAATACCAAAAGAGGAGGTTTTAAATAAAAACATTAGTTTGTTGGCAGAAATTATTGATATGACAGAGGAGGAGATAAGGGAAAAGATTGATAAGAACAAAAATAAAGCAGTCTTTGTTTTAAAAGGAGGGCTGTCAAAAGATGAAGCTTTGGCTGTAGAAGAAGCAGGCATGGAAGGTGTATATGTGATTGCCAATTCAAAAAGAAGTTATCCTAAAGGTGAATTATTTTCTCAAGTACTAGGATATGTTTCAGGCGTAAGTGAAGACAATATATCGCGTGATAATTTTTATTTACCTGGAGACAAAATAGGCACGCTTGGTGTAGAGGAAGAATATGAAAGATATTTAAGGGGAGTATCTGGCGCTGTTTATTTTAAGAACAGCAACAAAGATGTTGTTTTAAGTGAGCCAGGCAAAGGAGGTGAGGTTTATTTAAACATTAATTCAGATGTTCAAGAAAAGCTCCATGAGTCTCTTGAGGGTGTATTGCGATCACAGGGCTTGAGAGTTGGTTCGGCAGTTGTTCAGAATCCAAAAACGGGTGAGGTTATTGCTCTTTCAAGTTTTCCTGCTTATGACAATAATGTTTTTAGTAATATTTATGAAGAAGATTTTAGAGATGATGTAAAAAAGATACTGAGTGACAGTAAGCAGCCATTATTTAATCGTGCTATTGGGGGTAGGTACAGCCCCGGTTCTACAATAAAACCCCTTCTTGCTCTTGCGGCTCTTAAGGAAGGCGTTGTAACTCCTTCAACAATCATATATTCTGGCGGGTCAATACAAATTTCTAGTGAAATTGATCCTAGTGTTGTTTATACTTTTGGCGACTGGAAAGTTCATGGCTGGACAGATATTTATAAGGCAATTGCCGATTCAGTTGATGTTTACTTTTATGCTCTTGGTGGTGGGTATCAAGATATTGTTGGACTCGGGATTGATAAAATGCATTCATATATCTCAGGAGCTATGGCAGATAAAAAATTGGGCATTGATTTGGTGGGTGAAGCGAATGGGCTTGTTCCATCACGAGATTGGAAAAAGAAAACAAAAGGAGAAGATTGGTACAGGGGAGATTCTTACAATGTTTCTATAGGACAGGGTGATCTTTTTGTTACTCCTCTCTGGATAAATTCATATATAGGAGCTATAGCAAATGGGGGAGACATAATGAAGCCGTTGGTTGTTGATAAGATTGTAGAAAATCATGGTTCTGAAATAATTAATAATCCAGAAGTAATAGGCCGATTAAAATTTGACAAAGATACCCTAAATATAGTAAAAATTGGTATGAGACGGGCAGTGGAATCAGGCACTGCTAGGATACTAGACGTTGTCCCAGTAGAACTTGCTGCTAAAACAGGAACTGCACAGGTGTCTGGAAACAATTTAAATTCACTTCTGACTGTATTTGGACCATATGAAGACCCTGAGATAATTATTACTATTATTGTTGAAAATATTGGCGATGAGCAGGGGTTGGCTCTAAGAATGGCCAGGGAGTTTTTAAACTGGTATTTTACGGAATACAAAGGTTTAAAGATCTAAGTTATTTAATTTTTGGTTTCAGTAGCAAGCATTTTTTAGATTTTGTTTTTTGTCTTGAGATATTATTGTCCACAGTTTTTATAACTGTTTTTTATTTTTATAGTATAATTTATGTTTTGGTACTAAAGATGTGTTAAATAAATTAATAAAATTTTGTATATCCAAGTCATTAATTATATAAAATTGGATTTACATAAGCGTTGTATATGACCACATATTTAAGCCCTGAAGGGCTGGAGAAAATTAATAAAGAGTTAGAAGAGAGAAAAACTACAGTAAGAGATGAGATTAACGAGAAAATAAGAGCTGCTAAAGAGCTTGGTGATTTGTCTGAAAATTCAGAATATACTGAAGCAAAGGAAAATCAGAGTTTTAATGAAGGTAGAATCGAAGAGATTGAAGCCATGTTAAAAGATTTTGAAATTATTCAAAACGGCAAAAATAAGAGTGCAGAAATAGGAGTTGGTGCTACAGTACTGGCTTCATCAAGTTACGGAGAGAAGGAGTTTACCATAGTTGGTACTGCAGAAGCTGATCCGACTAAGGGTTTTATATCAAATGAATCGCCATTGGGACGCGCATTTTTAGGCCATAAAAAAGGTGAGGAGGTTGAGGTTAGCACTCCGGTGGGATTAATGAAATATAAGATAAAAAAGATAAGTTAAAAATTGATAACTTATTTATACGATTCAAAGCCCCGCTGAAGCGGGGCTTTCTGTCCGTTTATTTCAATTTTGGCTAATATTTGCTAATATTGTATTATAAAGTTTTAATTTTTAGCTTGCGCTTAACGTTTCACGTTTTGCGTTTATTATTGTGGCACTTGATGAATTAAGGCAGGTAAAATTGGATAAATTGAATAAAGTAAGGGATAACGGCATAGATCCTTATCCCTCTTCTTCATTGCGCACCCACATGGCAGCTGAAGCGCTAGAGGGTTTTACTGAACTTGAAAAAAGTGGAGAAAAAATAATAATTGCCGGCAGAGTGATGACCAAAAGAGAACATGGCGGTTCCGTGTTTTTAGATGTTGTAGACAATTCTGGCAAATTGCAGGCTTATATCAAGAAAGATAATCTCGGTGAGGAGGATTTCACATTTTTTGTGAATACAGTCGATGTGGGTGACTTTATTGAGTCCGAAGGAGTTGTCTTCAGAACAAAAAAGGGAGAAGAGACTCTAGAGGTTTCAAAATATCGTTTGTTGGCAAAATCTTTATTGCCCTTACCTGAAAAATGGCACGGGCTTCAGGATATTGAGGAACGTTATAGAAAGCGATATTTAGATTTTGTTTTTAATAAAGACGCCAAGGATAAAATTATCGGCCGTTCAATGGTTACACAGCATATTAGACAATATCTTATTGCTAATAAATTTTTAGAAGTAGATACTCCTGTGTTGCAGACTCTTTATGGCGGTGCAAATGCCAAACCATTTAAAACAAAGTTGGCGATACTTGATCTGGACTTATATCTGAGAATTGCTCCGGAGCTTTTTTTAAAAAGAATGTTGGTTGGTGGTTTTGAAAGGGTGTTTGAAATCGGCAGGGTTTTTCGGAACGAAGGTTTTGATCGTGAACACAATCCGGAATTTACCATGCTGGAGTTTTATGCCGCATATTGGGATTATGAGAAGATGATGGAATTTACCGAGGGGATGCTTGTTCATATCGTTAAGGAAATGTTTGGTAAAGACAGAGTCCAATATCAAGAAAAAGAAATAGAGTTTAAAACACCATTTAAGAGGGTAACATTTAATGATTTGTTTAATGAATATGCAAATCTTGATTACGATAGTTCTACACAAGAAGAATTAGCCGAAAAAGCTAAAGAACTCGGCATTGAAATAAACAAAGCTATGACAAAGGGAAATATTGCCGATGAAATTTACAAAAAAGTTGCTAGACCCAATATTTTAAATCCTACTTATATTATTGATCATCCATTGGAAATATCACCTCTTTCTAAAAAAATTCCAGATGATCCCAAGCATGTGGCCAGATTCCAGCTGGTTGTTGGAGGCATGGAGGTGACCAACGGGTTTTCAGAACTAAATGATCCCCAAGATCAAAGAGAGCGCTTTGAGGCACAAGAGAAAAATGCTAAAGAGGGCAACGAGGAGGCCCACAGAATAGACGAGGATTATATTGAAGCCATGGAATACGGAATGCCTCCTGCTGCAGGTATAGGCATAGGCATTGATCGTTTGTCAGCCCTTTTGACCGATTCCCATTCAATTCGAGAGGTTATCGCATTTCCTTTAATGAAACCTCGCTCTTGAAAAGCTGTAAACATACAGATATAAGTTTACTTTCCTGCCCCTTACCTAATCCGTTGTTTTAAGAGGTTAATTTTGAGAAATAATGATTATTTTTCAAGGGCGGGGTGAAGCTCAAGAATTAGATCCAAGAGTTATGTATTAAGTGTTAAGTATTAAGTATAAAAACATATGTTAGATATTAAATTTATAAGGGAAAATCAAGACTTGGTAAAAGATGCTATCCGCAAGAAAAGGATTGAGTTTAATTTAGATGAATTGATTGCTGTTGATGAGAGAAGGAGGCATGTTTTGATGGAGCTTGAAAACAAAAGAGCTAGTCAAAATAAAAAATCTGATTCTAAACCAACTCCTGAAGAAATAGAAATTTTAAAAAAATTAAAAGAAGAAATAAAATTACTTGAGGAAGAAAACAGAAACACGCAAGAAGAGTTTAATCGTCTTATGCTTTTAGTGCCCCAAGTTCCGGATCCGTCTGTGCCGGAAGGCAAAGATGATGAAGACAATGTTGAAGTAATAAAATGGGGCGAAATCCCGGCTTTTGACTTTAAGGTTAAAGACCATATAGAGCTTATGGAGTCATTAGATTTGGTTGATTTTGATAGGGGAGTTAAGGTCTCAGGTTTTAGAGGATATTTTTTGAAAAATGAAGCCGTTTTGCTTTCACATGCTCTTTGGGCTTTAGTGCTTGATAAATTAATAAAAAAAGGATTTACGCCAATTTTTGCTCCGGCCATTGCTCGTGAAAGCGCATTCAATGGCACGGGGTGGCTTCCGCAAGGAAAGGACGAGGTTTACAAGGTTGGGGAAGATGAGTATTTAGTAGGTACATCAGAGGTTTCTACTATGGCTTATTATTCTGATGAGGTTTTGCAAAAAAAAGATTTGCCTAAAAAATTTATAGCTTTTTCGCCTTGCTTTCGTTCTGAGGCGGGGAGCCATGGTAAAGACACTAAGGGACTTATAAGGGTGCATGAATTTTATAAAATGGAGCAGGTGATTTTATGTCGTGCTGACCATGAGGAATCTGTAAAATGGCATGAAGAAATTACTCAAAATTCTGAAGAGATAATGCAGGATTTAGAAATCCCCTATCATGTTGTCGTTAATTCATCAGGAGATTTGGGATTAGGTCAGGTTAAAAAATATGATATTGAAGGTTGGATGCCAAGCCAACAGAAGTATAGAGAAACACACTCATCCTCGTATTTTCATGATTTCCAAACTAGGAGATTGAACATTCGTTATCGCGACGAAGAGAACAAAATGCAATTTGCACACTCATTAAACAATACAGCAATTGCTACACCTCGTATTCTTGCAATGATTGTTGAAAATTATCAAACAAAAGAAGGGACTGTTAAGGTGCCCAAGGTACTTCAGAAATTTGTAGGTGTAAAACAAATAGGCAAAAAATAAGATTAGATCCATTTTATGAAATTAGATCCATTTAAAAAAACAATGATAATGATATCTGTCGTTGTTGTTTTTTCTGTATCCTTGGTTTTAAATGTTAGAAATTTTGACTTAAGTCACTCGGAGGGGTTTTGTGTTTTTGATAGAGACTGCTCGTTCGCAAACTCAAGCTGTATAGGTGAATATAGCGTTTGTACAAATAATCTTGAAAAATATGAAAATTTGAGTGCTGGTGTTTGTGAAATTGTTCCGGATTTCCCATCAAACAAAGGCTATCAATGCGAATGCTTACAGACGCTTGCTAGATGCGGTTGGGCAAAGTAAATAAGTTTAAAAAATAACTTTGATTTTAATGATTAATAATTATAATGAAAACTTGGGTTGAAATATCAAAATCAGCGCTTGAAAATAATGTTAAGGCAGTAAAAAAACTTCTTGATAGAGGAACAAGGTTAATGGCGGTAGTTAAATCAAATGCATATGGACATGGTCCCGCAACAGCGGGGCTGTTTTCAAAATACGGCATTGATTGGTTAGGGGTTGATAATATAGATGAGGCATTAGATCTTCGTAAAAAGGGAATTAAAAAACCCATTCTTGTTTTAGGTTATACTGATAGCAAAAGATTTAAAGATGCTTTTTCTAATAATATAGATCTTGTTGTTTATGATTCTGGTGTCTTTAAAAAAATAAAAAGCAATATACCGAAATTACATTTAAAAATAGATACGGGCATGTCTCGTCAGGGAGTTCTTGTTAATAATTTGCCTTCTTTTATAAAAAAACTTCCCTTAAATATTAATTTTGAAGGTATTTTAAGTCATTTTGCCAATGCAGATGAAAAAGACAGGCGATTCCCCAATAAGCAATTAGATGAATTTAAAAAGGCATTAACTGTTTTAAATAAAAACAATATTAATACAAAGATAAAGCACATATCTGCCACAACTGGCTTACTAACGATGCCCGAGGCTAATTTCGATATGGTTAGAGTGGGGATTGCTCTTTACGGCCTTTGGCCGACAATTGAGTTTTTTGAAAAATACAAAAAAATGAATATTTGCCCTGCGTTAAGCTGGAAAACTAAGATAATTCAGGTAAAAGACATTAAGAAAGATTCTTGTGTTGGATATGGTATTACAGAAAAGGTTAGAAAAAATACAACCATTGCCGTGCTTCCAATCGGTTATTATGATGGTTACAGTAGGGCATTGTCGTCCCTTGGCGAGGTTTTGATAGGTGGCAAACGTTGCAGGGTTTTGGGTAGGGTATCAATGAATTTAACAGTGGTTGATATATCTAGTGCAGGCAATGTAAATATTGATGACGAAGTGGTTTTGGTAGGTAGGCAGGGTAAAGAAAATATAACAGCAGAGGAGCTTGCTGAGAAGGTCGGAACTATTAGCTATGAAATAGTTTCTAGAATTAACCCATTGTTGCCGAGGGTATATGTACCCTAGATAAAATTAATGAGACAAGTTAAACGTTTTAAAGATGATTATGGAGAGAAAAAGAGAAGGCGGGCCAGAACAAGAGCCTTATTGATTTTGATTGCAATTATTTTTGCTTTGGGTGGCTTTTTTTACTTTTTATTCTTGTCTGGAAAATTTGAGGTGCAGGGCGTTAATATAACAGTTCCAGAGCCTCTAAGGGGAGATGTAATTAAGACAGCTACAGATGAATGGCTTCAGGATAGGAAATTTGGCATAGCAAGAAAAAACAATATTTTATTTTTGAAGTCTGACGATCTTTCTAAGTTTTTGGCTGAAAAATTCCCCGAGGTAAAAGAAATCGAGATAAATAAAGATAAAAATTATGTACTTGAACTTTTTTTAACAAAAAGAGAGCCTGAGGGTATCTGGTGTTCTGATCCCGATTGTTTCTATTTTGACAATGAATATGTTGTTTATGCTCAAACCGTAACTTCAAGCGGATTTGTAATAACAGTTATCAAAGATTATAGAGACAATGATTTAAAGGTGGGGGACTACATAGAAAGTATTTGGGTTGAAAATTCTCTTATTGCAAAAAAGGAATTTGAAGAAAAAGGAATTTTGATTAAAGAAATTCAGATACCTAAAAATTCCAATGACGAATTTCATTTAATTGCAGCCGAGGGGTTTAGTATTTATATGAGCTTGTTTACAGATATAAAAAAGCAGGTGGAGGCGTTATTGATAGCATGGGATGAGAAAATAACAGAGGAAGAAAAAGAAATGTTGGAATATATAGATTTGCGTCTTCCAGATAGGATTTATTACAAACAATATTAAAAAACCCTGCCACAGCGGGTTTTTTAATATTTAAAATTTGCACAAAACTAAAATTCGAGGCTTGGTTCTATGGCTCCAGTTTCCACACAGCATTGTTGTTATCCAGTGACCAAATAATTCCTCCTTCACTAATGAAGATATCTTTAACGGGACTGCCGTTATTAAGAGAATAGGTTATTTTAAGTTCAAATGTTTCTTTATCAAATGCCATTACTTCTCCAGTTTGCGTGTTTGTTAGATATATAAAAGGAAAATCGCCTTCAGTCCAAATGTGTGAATTGTTGTTTGGAGACAATGATAGAACTGCTTCGTTTTCTTTTTCTCCCTTAAAGTATGTTATTAGCTTTCCGTTTGAATCAAGACCGTAAATATTTCCATCAATCGCTATAGATACTAAATCTTCTTCAATTTCAGCCCATGTGGTTTCGTTGTCTCCTCCTGCAATTACATCAGTATATTTTACTATTTTATTTCCTTTTATCGCATAAAGATTATCAGCATACAGGGTGTAATCTTTAAACATTACACTATTGCCTAGATCATTTAATTTTAATTCATCATCCGAATTTTTGTAAACTTCAATATTTGAGGTACCATCAAACAGGGCAAAGCCATCTTCAGTGCGGAATATTGTTTTTGGGGTAGATTTGCTTGATCCTATTTCTTCTATTGAACCACTGTTGGTAATAATCACTCTGCCGTTGTTTGAAACTGCTACTATACTGCCGTCATTCATGGCAGTTATTTTTGAAGCTGTTTCTCCTTCAATCCAAAGTTCAGATAAGTCAGCTACTTGAACTGGTTTTTGTTGGCTAACCTTGTTTATTCCGTTAACAAATTCTACTAGCTGCGCCTTTAGGGCATCACCATTTTTATCATTTATGTTTTCTATATCAACCAAGATTGTGGCGACGAGGTCTCTAGCTGCCTTTAGATTATTTTGAGTAACATGGGCTTGGGCAAGTTTTAGATTTTCTTGAGTTTTTTTGATTATCTGTGTGTTTTCGTTGAATGGCGAGTCGTTTAAGCCAAAAAATATAAACGAGAAAATACCCGTAACTACTAAACCGGCAATTATGACAAACAACGATGCTTTTGTTTTGCGATTATATCTGTTGAATCCTCTGAATTTTGCTACCAAGCTGGCAGTATTGCTTATTGCATTGTGTTTTTTAGCTAAGGATACCTCCGATGATATTAGACGAGGAGTATCAACTTCGTCACTGACAGGTATTGATTTTACCGGCTCTTCTTTTTTGTCGTATTCGTTTTTTTTGTTTGAATAATCCGCCTTTTCTTCTTTGGCTACGGATTCAGCGTCATTGTTTGGTTTAACGGTTTTTGAATCCAATGGTCCTTTTTCTGGTGTGATTGTTTCTTCTTTTGTATCACGAGGTTCTTTTATTGTTTCTTCTTTTAGAATACTTTCGCTGGAGTGCCGTTGATTAGGCAAATTGATAGTATTCGATGCGTCTATTGGTATTTCTTTTACTTCGTCCATAACCACATGAACACCGCAACAATAAAACTTCGGGTTGCTTTCATATAAATCTGATAGCATTTTTTTGAATCCTAAATCTGATTCCTCAAGTAATGATTTTTTGATTGTTTTTTCTCGCACAGATAAGGTGCGTGAAGGCAGATATGCAAATATCTTGTCTCCGGGATATAGTCGTCCGGAAATAATATTTGAAAATTCTTTTTGGGCGTAATCCGAATCTTTATTAAATAATTCTATATTGTTTAAGATATCTATGGTGTCATTATTTCTGGCTAGGAAAATTTTAAATTTTCCTATGCGTGATATATAAATGTTGCTTCCAGAAATAGCAGAAAGAGCCAGATCTATCTTTAAGTTTTTGTCGTTTAAGAAATCTTTTAAAACCTCGTTTGTTTTTTGTAGAGATTTTTCAAATGCTTTTTTGGGATCTTCTTTTAGGGATGAGTCACTGTAGTATTCTCTTTTTGCTATAGATGAGGCTAGATTTATTACGTAAGAGAGGTCAGCATCTGAACTATTTTTTATGTTACCTATAACAAACAAAGAGCCCAATCGCTCTCCTTTAAGTCCCGGCTCTTTATAGCTTATTGCATCAAAGAATGATCCGTCGCTTTCTTTTTTGTTGAACACTAGCTCGTTTGTTGTTGGTTTTAATGAAATTTTTTCCATAGTATTTTGACTTTTAATTGCTTAGACTTATTGCTGAATAATCTACGTTAAGAAATTTCATAATTTTGACAAAAACCTCAGTATTGCAGTAGAATGGTTATTTCCTAATAAGTCTAATATATATAATAACTTTTTATTTAATATCAATCCAGTTGATAATTATTCAACCTTGTTGTAAATTTTATATTCTACTAGCATGTCCAATAAAAGTCTAGAATTATTGTTGGGATCCAAGACAAGAGCTAAAATGCTCAGGTGGCTTTTTAGGAACCCGGACACTGGTTTTAGCGTGGTTGGGTTTTCTAAATTGGTCCAAGCAAAACAGGCCGAGGTAAGAAAAGAAATAAGCAGTTTTAAAGAGGCTGGCATTGTTAAGGTTAGGCGGGTAACAATAGCGTCAAAATCTTCAGGTTCAAAAAAGAACGGGATAAGATATGTTTTAAATGTTGATTTTGATTTGTTTAATGAACTCAGAGATTTGGTGCTTAAATCATCTCCCGCTGAAAAAAGCAAAATGATAACAAAGATGAACAATCTTGGCCTAATGCGCTTGTCTATAATTTCAGGCATATTTATTGAAAAGCAGGTGCCAGATTCTCCCAGTTTGGATCTCTTTTTGGTTGTTGACGATCTTGATCGTAGAAAATTACGTATTTTTTTGAAATGGCTAGAAGCTGAAGCGGGAAAGGAAATAAAATATGCCGTAATGGATAAAGAAGAGTTTTTGTACAGATTGGGAATGTTCGACAGATTTATACGAGTGTTATTGGAGGGTCCGCATGAAAAATTAGTAGATAAAATTGGACTAGATGTTCATCTAAATAATTAATGAAAAATTTAGTTGCATCTTAAATATTTTTTAAAAAATGATTGCTAATTATAAAACATCATTAATATTTATAATCGTTTTGGCGGTTATTGGAGGTGGTATATATTTTTCCGTTACTCAAGATAACGGCTTTGATTTAGATGAAGAGCAAGTTAATGATTCGGCCAATTTAGAAGAAAAGGAGTTAGAAGAAAATAATAATTTTGATGATGAGACCGACAAAACCGATATAGGTTCTATATGTGGTAAAATAACACTTAATGCTGGAATGTTAGAAAATGACGGTAGTAATGGGAGCACTCCTGCAAGTTTAGAATCAGTTACTCTTTATGATATTTCTGGAAATTTAGTTTCAAAAACAATTTCTGATTCAGTGGGCGAATTTGAGATGACTGCACCATTTGGAGAATATGTTGTTTCTGTGGACAAATATGATTATTCAAAAAATATAATAGTTGATTCAAGCGAGTGTAAAAATATAAATATTATTATAGGCTTTCCCGCTGCAGGGGTTTAAACAACAATACGGACTTAGTATTAAAAAACACCGAAGGTATCGGTGTTTTGTTGTGGGCATTAAGATTGTGACATTTTTTTTATTTTTGAAAGGTCTTTGCGAAAGATGGGTTTTAGGTTTGGGTTGCGGAGTATAGCAGCGGGGTGATAAACAATAAGTATTTTTTTGTTATCGCGAGTTATTATTTTACCATGGTTTGCGCCCATAGTGCCTTTAATTCCCATGCCGACCATTGCTATGCGTCCTAGTAAAACAATAATTTTTGGATTTATGATTTCAATTTCTTTTTCTATAGATGTTCGGAATATTGCTATTTCTTTCAGGGTGGGTGTTAGTGTTTTTCCGAACTCGTTTTGTGGTCTATACTTAACTACGTTTGAAATATAAAATTCGCTTCTTGGACAGCTAAGTTTTTCAAGCGTGGCAATAAGCAGTTTTCCTGCCCTGCCAACAAAAGGCAGGCCTTGGTTTTCTTCATCTATTCCGGGTGCTTCGCCTATTATCATTATCTTATTGTTTGGTGAACCATCACTAAAAACAAGCGTTTTTTTAGGATGCGCCTTGCGAATTGCTTTCCAGATATATTCAAGTTTTTGTTTTTTATTCAAGGTGTTATTATTTGCTTTTTTACTTGTTTTATTGTTATTTATTTGTTAGATTAACAAGGATGTTCTTTTAAATAAAGAGGAGGATGCAAAAGTGAAACGACCAAGAGCTTTCATAACAGATTTAGGTGGTGTACTTGTAAATGTTTCTTTTGATTCATTTTTTAAATCCGTATCAAATATTACTGGTAAAAAAGAAACAGAATTACGCGAGCGTCTTACCTTAAATGATAAACATTTTTTAGGCAACGTTAACAGGGATTTTGGCACTGGGCGTATTGGCGCACGTGATTATTACGAACAAGTTTTTGATGTTTTAAGTATAGATTTTGAAAAATTTACATTCAAATTATTTGTTGAAAGCTTTAATAACGTTTTCAGCGAAATTGAGGAAATGACATCTTTGATTCAAGCAGCGAAACCTCATTTTGATTTCATGGCAATAATAACAAATACCAATGAACTTCACTATGATCATTTGTGCTCAGAGATGCCTCAAATTCTTGAACCTTTTGATGAAATTTTCGCATCTCATGAGTATCCCATAAACTGCCTAAAACCAGCTAGATGCATTTATGATCATGCCCTGTGTTATTTAAAGCGCAACGGTGTTGATCCAAGCAATGCAATATTTGTGGATGATTTATTCGAAAATTGTAAAGCGGCTGAAGATGTGGGTATGGGCGATTATTTTCATTTTGTCCACACCAATCCTATAGAAGTTAACGTTGACGGTCTAAGAAGAAAATTGTCAGGAAGAGGCATTAATATTTAAAGAAAGTTAAAACAAAGAGGTTGAAAAACCCCTTTTTTTATTGTAATATTTACTTGCCCTCCTACCCCGGCTTTGATATTTGGGTGTGTAGTTCAGTGGTTAGAACGCTGTCCTGATAAGACAGAGGTCGAAGGTTCGATTCCTTCCACACCCACATTTTTTTCCATGTTTTTTTCTGTGCGGGAAACTATATGGGGAAAACCAGTTTAATATTTGCCCTTAGGGGTGATTTTTATTACACTAAATCCGGAATCTTTAATATTTAAATATGGAGGCAGACATGGATTTTAAGATTTTTAGCGGAGGAGCCAATCATCCTTTGGCAGAAAAAATTGTGCAGGTCAGTGACATAGAAGAAGATCTTGGGCATATAAAACTAACTAATTTCGCAGATGGGGAACAATATGTTCGTTTTGAAGAAAATTTGAGGAACCAGACAGTTTTTGTTATTCAATCAACCAATCAGCCTGATAGTAATCTAATTCAGTTATTCCTTATGCTTAAAGCTGCTCTTGGTGCATCAGCCCTGAGGGTAATCGCTGTTGTGCCTTATTACGGATATGCCAGACAAGAAAGAAAAAGTGCAGGACGTGAAGCGATCTCAGCCAGTTTGTGGGCGCAATTTATAGATGAGCTTGGGATAGAAAGGGTTGTTTTTATGGATTTACATGCAAATGCTATCGAGGGTTTTTTTAGAAACACAAAAGTTGATCACCTTTATGCTAGGCCTGTTTTGATTAAGGTTATTAAAGGATTGTTTGAAAATGAGATAAACAACAATGAGATTGTTGTTGTTTCTCCAGATGCAGGCGGGGTAAATAGGGCTAGAGCATGGGCCCAAAGATTAAACGGTTCTGATTTGGCCATAATTGATAAAAGACGTGAAGGTCCAAATAGGACAAGGGCCTATAATGTTGTTGGGGAAGTTGAGGGGAAGATAGCTCTTGTTGTTGATGATATGTTTGATACTTGTGGTACGGTAGTGGCTGGTGCCGAGGCATTGATAAATAAGGGTGCTAAAAGGGTTCTTGCGGTTGCTACTCATGGGTTGTTTTCTGATGACGCTTTTGAAAAGATTAACAATTCTCTTATAGATAGGATTTTTGTTACTGACACGGTTTATAATCCAACTACAAGTCAAAAAATTGAGAGCGCTGATAAAATAGAAGTGGTTTCAGTTTCTGAACATTTTGCTAGAGCAATTGTAAGAATTTCCAATAATCAATCTTTAAGTGCTGCCTTATTTGATTAGAACTAGAACCTATCAAATAATCCCGTATCCTACTGCAATTTTTAAGTTTTGGCTAAAACTATACAAAAATTTTTCAAAATAGAATGAGCTATTCATCGAAATTTTAATTACGTTTTATCTCAAAATTTAAAAATTTTGTAACGAAAGAGGATTATTTCATTAAAGTTCTTAAAAAAGCGGTTTCTGTTGCGAAACCGCTTTTGTTGTTGTATTATTCATTTGTATGGGCCCATAGCTCATTCGGTAGAGCGCCACATTTGCAATGTGGAGGTGGCCGGTTCGAGCCCGGCTGGGTCCACCCGATTAAATTAAAAAACCCACCTTGGTGGGTTTTTTATATTGTTTTAACTTTTTTGAGGAAGCTGTGAAATTCTTTATTATCTATGCGGAATTCTTTTCCGATTTTGTAGGCTTTTATTTTTCCTGTTTTGATGTATCTATATATGGTAGGGGGTTTTATGCGTAAAGTGGCAGCGAGTTCTTGGGGTGTGTAATAAGAATTTTTTTGATTGGCTTTGGTGGGGGATTGTGAAGCTTTAACTGATTTTAGCGGGATGGGTTCAAATGTGGCAGTTTTTTTCATTTCAGAATGAATGACATCCATTACTACGCCTTGAATTGCAACTTCCCATCCGCTTTTTACTATTATCGGATCCATATCTTTGTTTGCAGGTTGGAGACGGATATAGCCTCGCTCTCGGTAGAATTTTTTTAATGTGGCAACTCCGTCATTTAGTAGTGCTACAACTTTTTGGCCGTTTTCGGCTATTTTTTGTTTTTTTAGTATTACAACATCGCCGTCATTAATGTTTTCATCTTTCATGCTGTCTCCAGAAACTTTCAAAGCGAAAATGTCGCTTAAAGAGGGGAATTTGCTTTTGGGGATTGCGATTGATTCGGGCATTTCAAGGGCTTCAATACCAGCGCCGGCAGATATTACTCCAGCTAGAGGTATTTTTATCATAGTTTCATGACCAATGACATTGATTGAGCGGGGCTGGTTTTCAGGACGGTCAAGATAGCCGAGCTCCTTGAGTTTTGAAAGGTGGCCATGAACAGTAGATATAGCAGAAACCCCAAGGTGGTCCGCTATTTCCTCAAGCGTGGGAGCGTAATCTCGTTTTGAGATGTATTTGGTTACGTAATCCAATACTTGTTTTTGTTTTTTGGTAAGCATTAAAAACTTATTTGCGAAAAACATGAAGCCTTAGTGATGTGAGTTTAACATGTTTTTCGCCCTGTGGGTTTAGTCAATTGTTTATGAATAACTTAACGTAGCTTAAGTACGCCTCTTCATTCATAAACTGATTTGAACTTGAACTTGGACAAACACACAAGTTTTTATTAAGGGATACTGTTATTAAAATAATTATAACCGAAAGTAAACCGAAAATGCAAAAGTGCTTAATTGTGGATAAGTTTAATCTTGTTTATTTAAAACTACATTTATTAATTGAACAAGGTGTAATTTTTTGTTATAAAATCATTAGGTTATTTAAAAATCAAAACAGGGGATTATTATGAAAAAAATTACCAAAACGGTCGTAACTTATAAATGTTCTCTTTGCGAGGCTGAATATCAAAAGGCTAGTGAAGCTGAAAAATGCGAAAGCAGGATTCTCGAAGAAAAAGTTTTTAAGGTGGGTGACAAAGTAGAAAATATTGAACTTCGTTTTTGTGCTGCATGTGATATAACCTACAGATTTAAGGGAAAAGTAGTAAAAGTTATTGGTCCTGTGGCTTCTGATTACGAGTATGAAGCTAAATGGCTTAAGGGGGCACCTGAGAGATTGAACGGGCACGTGTTTCAGTATCAGGTGAGATTCGAATGTCCTCATTGTCACAGAACGCGTGAAGAACGTTATTTTGCTCCCGAATTAAAAAAAATATAATAGCCTCGCCCTAGCGGGGCTTTTTTGTACCTTGTATTTTTGAATAATATTGTCAAAAAACAGTCTTTTTGATATCTTTATGCCGGTTTGTTTAAAAGGAAATAAGAGGCAGAAATGTTGACTAGTAATGCCTTAAATCCAGTTTGGGAAACCGAAGATTATTTGATGTTAAGGAAGTCTGTAAAGGATTTTTGTAGAGATGAAGTTTTAAATGCTAAAAGAGAAGGTAAACCGTTGGTTCAGTGGATGGATGAAAATGAGGAAACTCCCGAAGAATTATGGCAGAAATTAGCTGGGTTGGGAGTTTTTGGGGTGAGCCTTCCTGAACAATATGGCGGATTTGAAATGGGCAAAATTGGTGCCTGTATTGTTTCAGATGAGCTAGGTTATGTTGACCCCGCGTTTGCTTTGGCTGTAGGTGCTCATATGAGCTTGGCTTCAGAAGCTATTGCACTTTTTGGCAATGATGAGCAGAAGGAACGTTATTTGTCCGATCTGGTCAGTGCAAAAAAAATTGGTGCTTTGGCATCAACTGAACAAGGTGTGGGTTCTGATGTGGCAAGTATGTCTACTATGGCAGAGAAAGTTGATGGCGGCTGGGTTGTAAATGGGAATAAGCAGTTTATAACTAACGCCGAAATTGCAGATGTTATGGTTATTATTGCTCAGACTCAAAAAGGCGGCGGCAATAAAACCATGGCGATGTTTATTTTGGATTTACCCTCAGATGGTATTAAGGGCATGGTCAGAGAAGAAAAGATGGGATTGCATGCTTCTTTGACAAACAGTTTTGCGATAGAAGATGTTTTTATTCCTGATAATAATTTGATGGGTGAAGTCGGTGGCGGTTTTAAAATGTTAATGAACGTATTTAATCGCTCCAGAATTACTTTGGCCGGTTGTTGTGTCGGCATGATGCGAAGGGCAATTGATGAGGCTTGGAACTATACATGGGATCGCAGAGTGTTTGGTAAAAGGATTCTTGAATTTCCAACCACACATGAAAAACTTGCTGAGATGGAAGTGTTAAAAACCTTAGTTGAGTCAATGACGTTTGATGCGGCATGGAGAGTTGACCGTGGTCTTGATGTTAAAAAGTTTGGAGCCATTGCAAAATATGCAGGTTCCGAAATGGCCTTTAAATGTATTGATAGCGCTTTACAGCTTCATGGCGGGCAGGGCTATATGAAAAGCTATGCCGTTGAAAAATTATTTAGGGATGTTCGAGCATGGCGTATCTTTGAAGGCACAAGTTTGATTCAGTTGTTTACAGTGTTCAGGTCTGATCTTAAGACCAGATTGGGCATGTGATTATTTTTAATTTGCCCTGCTAACGCGGGGTTTTTATTATGGGGAAACAAAATGTATTTTTTTGAATATTGACATATTTTTTAGTGGAGATAGTTTGAAACTGGGTTATAAAGTTTTTTGAAAATAAGGAAAGAGCAATGCTGGAAATTCATTCTCGACATGCTTATGCCAACGAAGTTGATATTTTTATGCGGGATTTAGAGAGTCATTATCCTTTTCAAAAAGAGTTCTTGCAGGCTGTTTTTGGTGTCGTAAAATGGATTTGGCCTGTTGTGAGGAATAACGCAGATTATCAAAAAAGAGGAATTCTGAATGATTTAGTTGAGTTTGATGCAGTAGATATTTTTAAGGTGAAGTGGTATGATTCTTTGGGAAAATTGGTTATAAACAAGGGCTATAGAGTAAAGCACAATCGAGCTCTTGGAACGTATAAAGGAGGATTGAGATTCCATCCTTCAGTCAACTTGGGTATTTTAAAATTTTTAGCGTTTGAACAGACATTTAAAAATTCTTTGACAGGTCAGCCTATGGGAGGAGCTAAGGGCGGTTCCGATTTTGACCCAAAGGGTAAAACAGACGATGAGATTATTAGATTTTGTCAGGCCTTTATGGCGAAGCTTAGTACTTTTATTGGCCCTGATTTAGATGTTCCAGCCGGAGACAAGGGCGTAGATCAATGGACGATAAACAAGTTGTTCAGTGCTTATACTGACATTGTGGGAGGGCAGTATTTTCCCGGAGTCATTACAGGTAAAAGTTTGGAACTTGGCGGAGTTGAGTTAAGACCCGAAGCTACGGGATATGGTCTGATTATGTTCACAGACGCAATGCTTAAAACGGTTTCTGAATCTTTTAGGGGTAAAGAAGTTGCTGTTTCAGGTTCTGGCAATGTTTCTCAGTTTGCTGTTGAGCTCGCAAATTCTTATGGAGCAAAAGTAATAACCATGTCTGATTCCAAAGGATTTATATATGACAAAGAAGGCATCAGTAAAGAAAAGTTAGAATTTGTTATGAGGTCTAAGGCCAATGATCGTAATTGGAGAATCAGTAACTATGTAAAACGATTTGATGAAGCAGAATATTTTGAGGGTGAAAAGCCGTGGAAGAATATTGAATGTGATGTGGCCCTGCCTTGTGCTACAGAGAATGAGATTGATGAAGAAGATGCCCGAGCCTTGGTTAAGAATGGTGTTTTGGCTGTTGCAGAAGGTTCCAATATGTCTAGTACTGAGGAAGCCGTTGATTATTTTTTGAATAACGATATTTTATTCGGACCGGGGAAGGCTGCAAATGCCGGCGGGGTGTCTGTGTCGCACCTTGAAATGGAACAAAATAAAATGATTGGTAGATGGGAAAGGCAGGTTGTTTATGAAAAATTAGAAAAAATAATGCTTAACATCCATGCCACTTGTGTTAAGTATGGCGAAGAAAGAGATGGCATTATTAATTATGTTAAAGGAGCGAATATTGGAGGTTTTGTAAGAGTGGCTGATGCCATGGTTGCCAAAGGACTTTGATTTTTAAAATTTTTAACCCCGTCTGAGCGGGGTTTTTATTATAAATAATGTTATAATAAAAACATGAACATTAGAAAGTATAAATTGGCGGCGGATGCTATTTTGTGGGTGCATATAATTTCTATTTTAGTTTTTTTGGTAGGTGGCATATTTTTGTTTTTTTATAAAAATTTAGCAGTTTATTATTTTATAGCGGTAATTTTGGCAGTGCTAACAAGAATACCTTTTAAGGGGTGTCCTTTAACTATTTGGGAAATTAGATTAAGAAAGTTATACAACCCGAAAATTAAATATTATGCTAATTCTTGTATTGCTACTTATCTTAATAAAATACCCGGGGTTAGATTAAAGCCCAAAACTGCAAATTTAATCTTAAATTTAGTTACGGGATTTTTTGTTTTGATTACAGTTTTAATATTGACCCGAATATTATAATATGATATAAACTTTAGTAATTAGTAATTAGATTTAAATATGTCATTCGCAATAATAAAAACAGGAGGAAAGCAATACAAAGTCGCTGAGGGCGATAAAATTTTAGTTGAAAAACTAGATGGCGAAGCGGGTCAAGAATTTGATTTTGAGGAAGTATTAATGGTATCTAACGGGAAATCTAATGAGGGTAAAAACAGTTCGGCGGATTCGAGTTCCTCGCCACAAGCAAGCTCACTGCAAGTTGGGCAGCCCTTAGTTGGCGGAGCGAAAGTTCACGCTCGTATTCTTGAGCAGGGTAAAGAAAAAAAGAAAATTGTATTTAAGTATTCAAGTAAAACAAGATACAAAAAGAAAAAGGGACACAAACAGCCATTTACTAAAGTTGAAATATTAAAAATATCCGCTTAAGCGGATATTTTAATTAAGGAAGGCAGTTTGTTATATTCTAACAAAAATGTTTTTCCTTTTTGCAATGATCTGATCAGCGCTTCCTCTTCGGTGCTGCTCTTTTTTGGCGCCGTGTCTCTTTCGCCGTAATTTACTTCTTGGAATTCTCTAATGGCAAATGCTAAATCATCTACTTCAGCTTCTCTGTGTTCATGGTGTTGTGCACGAGAATTTTCGGCTCTCTTTACCCAGCCGTTATCCTTGTCTAGTATAAAGAACTTAGTAAGGGAAGGGTTGCAGCATGTGCATTTTTGTTCAGCCAAGATGATGTAGTGTAAGTATCTACTGCTATTTAGGATGTCTGTAATTTCATTTGCCAGCTCAAGGATCTTGGTTTCATTGGGTGTTGGCTGCATTTCCTCACCTCCTTTGTCACCTTAAGGTACACACAAAGCAATAAAGTGTCAACCCCGCTCTTGAGAATTCGAGATAGGATATTTTGATCATCATTCCGACACTCATCCTCAAGGGCGGGGTCAACCCCGCTCTTGAGAATTCGAGATAGGATATTTTTGGTCATTGTTTTGGCGCTTATCTTCATGGACGGAGTAAGACCAAAATTTTTAATATTGGCCTTTTTGTTTTAAAATTGTTTTAATTATGTTAATCTTAATATCAATATAAATTAATCAAACTATGCTTACAGCAATTATTTTTATAATCGTTCTTGGGATTTTAATTTTTGTCCACGAGTTGGGCCATTTTCTGACTGCTAAAAGATCTGGAATGAAGGTAGAAGAATTTGGGTTTGGTTTTCCTCCGCGTATTTGGGGAATTAAAAAAGGAGAAACGATGTATTCTATAAACTGGATACCTTTTGGAGGTTTCGTGAAAATATTAGGCGAAGACGGAGAAGACAAAAACAATCCTAGAAGCTTTGCTTCAAAACCCGCAGGAGTTAGATCAAAGGTTATTGTGGCTGGAGTAGTAATGAACCTACTTTTGGCTTTTGTTTTGTTAACAATAGGAAATGCCTTTGGATTAAGGGTGGGGTTGTTAGATGAAGACATGGCTTCTAGGGCAAAGGATTTGAAAATACAAATAATAGAAATTGCTAAAGATAGTCCTGCAGACGAGGCTGGCATTGTTCCTTTGGATGAAATATTCGGGTTTCTTATAGGAGGTGAGCAGGTTAGAGCAGAAAGCATAGAAAAAACCCAGGAGACCATTAACGAATATGCGGGTGAAGAATTGACATTTTTAATAAGGAAAGGAGAAGAGATAAGCGAGGTGGTTATGACCCCAAGAATTGATCCTCCAGAAGGGCAGGGCGCTACAGGTATTGCTTTAGCTCAGACGGGGATTATAAAGTATCCGTGGTATCAAGTGCCTATTAAGGGTATTGAAAGCACCGCCATTGTTACCATAAACACATTTGTGGGTTATGGTACAATAATCAAGAATTTATTTACAACTGGCAAGGCAGGGGTTGAGTTAACCGGTCCTGTGGGGATAGCTATTATTACCGGTCAGGCAACACGTCTCGGTATTACTTACTTGATGCAGTTCACTGCATTGATTTCAGTAAACCTTGCTGTGTTAAATATTATACCTTTTCCGGCTCTTGATGGCGGACGCTTGCTTTTTATAATTATTGAGAAAGTAAGAAGAAGGCCTATTTCTAGGAATGTTGAGAATATAGTAAATACCGCCGGATTTGCTTTGTTGATTTTGCTTATGCTTTATGTGACTACTAAGGACATATTTAAGTTTTTCTAAAGACTCAACTCCTTGCTTGATTAGTAAGCCTCAAAATGACGAGCCTAAACTAATCAAGCCCTACGGGTTTGCCCAATTTCTTCGTTAAAATAGTTTCGGAATAACTCGACGTATCTACAGTACGCCTCATCATTCCTCAACTATTTTGCCTTGAACTTGAGTAAACAAGAAGTTGCCGATTGTGTATGCCTGAACAAAAAGAATTATTTGATTTTAAATTAGAGGAGCCAAAGAAAGAAGTGAAAAAACCAAAATTGAAAACAACAAGAGAAAAAAAACTTGGAATTAAAATTGGTGGATGGGAACAACATGGTTGGGCTGATTACGATAGTCATTATAGAAAAAGAATAAGATCAACCAAAAAAGAGCATAGATGTGAAGGATGTGGAAATATGATGCCTCCAGGTTCTCATATAATGTCTCTTGCTGAAAAAATTCGTGATAAAAAAACCAAAAAGATGAGGCCAGATTTTGATAATATAGAGTACTTTCATCTACCCGGAACATGTTCCAAAAGTAATTACGATGATGAAGACATAAAAATTTAAATAAAAATATTAAAAAACCCCTCATTCGGGGTTTTTATTTGTTTTGACTAATTATTTAAAATATGTTAATATTATAACATACCACCAAGGAGGTGCGTTCAAATGAACCAGTTTCGGCCAACACCGAACAGCAGGTTTTTTGTTGCTCCCGGCAGGGGGCGGCGGATCAAGAAGGAGGGCGAAAGATACGGTGGGCCCGATGTCGAGAAGGGCAAGCTCTACGATGAATATTGGGATCCGACCCCCGAGGTCCGGTTGCAGAGGCGGCCTTTCGGGGTTCTCTTGGCCATTTCCGATGTGCCCAATGATGTGCCCAATGAAGAGACCTTCGTTGACGATCCCGATTCGTCTCGTCTGCCTCGCGGGCGGAGGTACTCCAGGTGCGCCTGGGAGTGGGCCTCTGAACAGGGGATGGTTGGTTAGCAGATCCTAGCTCAGGATCGTTAAGGAGCTGGAACACCGGCTCCTTTTTTGTTACTATTTAGTTTATGAGATTATCTAAATTATTTACAAGCACAACTAGAGAAAATCCTGCAGGAGAGGTAAGTACTAACGCAAAGCTTTTAGAGCGAGGAGGCTTTGTTTATAAAAATTCAGCAGGTGTTTATACTTTTTTGCCTCTTGGCTGGCGAGTGGCTACCAAAATATCAAATATTATAAGAGAAGAAATGAATGCTATTGGGGGACAGGAAATATTCATGCCCGCCCTTGTTGAGAAGAAATATCTTGATACTACCGGTCGCTGGGATGTTGAAATAGGTTTTAAGATTGGCGAGGGTAAAGAAGAAGCTAGTCAATCTCAGTTTGTTCTTGGTTGGACACACGAGGAGGTAATTACCGAAATTGCTACAAAATTTATTAATTCTTATAAGGACTTGCCTTTTTCTGCATATCAAATACAAACAAAATTTAGAAATGAGCCAAGAGCTAAGTCGGGGCTTTTAAGAGGCCGAGAATTTATGATGAAAGATTTATATAGTTTTCATGCTAATGAAAAAGACATGCTTGATTTTTACGGCAAAGTAAAAGATGCATACATGAAAATTTTCAAGCGATGCGGACTAAATGCGTATTATACAATTGCTGCAGGGGGAGATTTTACAGCACAAAACACCCATGAGTTCCAAGTGCTCTCTGATGTGGGAGAAGATACTATTTTTGTGTGTTCAAAATGCGAATATGCGGAAAATCAAGAGATATCAAAACTTAAAGATAAATGTCCGAATTGCGATGGCGAAATTATTGAAAAAAAATCAATTGAGGTGGGCAATATTTTTCCTCTTGGAACAAAGTATTCAGATGCCTTTAATCTTAAGTATTCAGATGAAAAAGGAGAAAAGCACGCAGTTGTTATGGGTTCATATGGTATAGGTATTGGTAGGGTAATGGGTACTGTGACAGAGGTAAGTTACGACGACAAGGGGATTTTGTGGCCTGAGGAAATTGCCCCTTATCGTGTTTATTTTGTTGACTTAACAAAGGAAGGAAAGGGAGAAAAAATTTACAGCGATTTGCTTGAACAAAATATTGATATTTTATATGATGACAGGACAGATAAAACTGCGGGAGAGAAATTTGCTGATGCAGATTTGATAGGTTGTCCTTTGAGAATTGTGGTAAGTGATAAAACATCAGAGAAAAATCAGGTAGAAATTAAAAAAAGAAATGAAAGCGAATTCAAGCTGGTAGAAATAGAAAAATTAGGAGAAGAAATTTAAAGCCATCTGATTCATAAAAGTGCTTGACTTTGTCTGTGTATTTGGTATAATATTTATATAGGTCGGGTATGTTACTGGAATTGCTTGAAAACACTGTGTTTTTTAGTAATTCCGGTGATATTTACCGATTGTTCTTTGTTGGAATGTTGTGTGGGGAGAATGTAATTCTTGTAATTAACACTCCCCACACCTGTTATTTTCACAAAATTTATATCCTGCCAAATTAGTCTGAAATGTTAAAATTATAGATTGATTTGGCAGGGTTGCTTGTCTGCAACATTGAGCATTGAGTACCTTTTTTCCGGATCCTCCTCCTTTGGTGCTTAGTGCTCATCGGAAAAAAAGTAGATCAACCCTGCCAACTTTAATTTTTAAAATTATCAACTGTTGACCTTTCTGGGTTTAAGTAAAAGTGCTTTAATTAAACCCAGAGGGGCCAGACACCACATCCGTCGGTCTTGCGGAACAGACCGAAATCTATCGGATGGAGGAGGTGATCCAGGCCAAAACAGAGTGTCTGGCCCCCCGCACTTTCTAAAACTGGCGCCGAACCCAATTCCCATGAATCCAAGCTTAGCTCGGAACCGGTCTTGGGTGATAAGACGCTGGTAGGCTCAGTCAAGCCGGTAGTACCGTCCCACACTTGAATAGGGACTCGATCATGCCGGGACTGCGCCACAGAGGGGTGACCGCCGTTTATTCGACGGCCACCCCTTAAATATTTTTTTTGAGTCTAGCAATAAGCCCCGAAAGTTCTTTCCATAAAACTTTTGGTTCGGGGCTGATTGGTGGACTCGCCGTTCGCCATCCCGGCTCTTGACTGGGGTTCTTGACTGGGCTCTCCTTCTGTCTGGCCCCGTGTAACAACGGGGCCTCTTTTTATCACCAAGACTCGCCAATTCGGGGTCTTTTTAATTTGGCAAGTTGCCCGACTTAACTCATTTGTTATAATCATATTAATGAAATCCAGAATTAAAATCGCAATTGTGATTGCTATTTTTGTGTTAGCCTTATTTGGGGGCAATGTTTTGTTTTTAAACAATTATTCTTTTGCGGATGTTCAAGATGATATCACAGAAAAAGAACAGCAGATAAAGGAGCTAGAGGAGTTGATACAAAAGTATCAGGGGGAATTAGAAACAAATTCTCAAAAAAAGAGAACCTTAGAGAGTGAGATATACAAACTCAATACTCAGATTAATCAAATTCAAGCTGAGATAAAAAGTTTAGACATTTATATAGATAAAACCGAGATAGGTATTACTGACACACAAGATCAGATAAATGATGCAAAAAATAAAATAGAAACTCACAAAAATGCTATGGGCGGATATCTTCAGGAAATATATTTTACAGATAAAGAAACACTAACTCATGTTTTGCTTAAAAATGGAAGAATCTCAGAATTTTTTGATGATCTAAACAATATTCAAACAACACAAGATAATTTACGCCTTATCATAGAGAACATAAGGCAGTTGAAGTTGAGCCTTGAAGAAAAAGAGGAGGGTCTTAGAAATAAAAAGGATGAGCTGGAACAATTAAGATACTTTCAGTCTTTGGAGAGAAACAATGTTGCCTCTATCAGAAATGAAAGAAGTGATATCTTAAATCAAACAAAAGGTCAGGAAAAACAATTCCAAGATCTAATATCAAAGTCAAAAAGAGACATCGCTGCCATTCAAAGCCAAATTACTTATCTTGTCCAGCAGGGTATTACCGCAGAAGATGCTGTTAAGTTTGGAGAGCTTGCAGCTCGTAGGGTTGGAATTAGGCCTGCATTTTTGATAGCCATTTTAGAAATTGAATCAGGTCTTGGAAGGAATGTTGGTTCCGGTAATTGGCGTGATGATATGTACGAATGTTATATTCGTTTAGGCACCATTTATTATCCAAGCCGTAAGAGCTATTATTTGCAAAGAGCAGAAACAGAGAAAAATGCTTTCTTTGAAGTCGTAAATAAGCTTGGATTAGATCCTGATTCAGTAAAGGTATCTGCTGAACCTAATTATGGGTGCGGAGGCGCCATGGGCCCGGCACAATTTATTCCATCAACTTGGTTGGCATATGAAGACAAAGTGGCTGAGTTAACAGGGCATAATCCTCCAAACCCGTGGAATATAGAAGATGCTTTTATGGCATCGGCTATAAAGCTTGCAGCAGGAGGTGCAACATCTCAGACAAGAGCCGGAGAATCAGGTGCTGCGCGAGCTTATATAGGGGGCAAAACAACTTGTAGTTCAAGTATCTGCAATTATTATGCAAATGCTGTTTTGAGAAAAGCGGACGAGATAGAGAAGAACCTATAATTTAAAATTATTAATTTTACAATTTTAAGATAATTTTTAATTTTTAATTTTAAAAAAGATAAGACAGAACGTTGTGTTTGAAAAATTTTGTTATTAAAAATTTATTGAAAATTAGAAATTATCATGCCCACAGCAGATCTGCTTGCCGTAGGGAGAGAAATTAAAAATTCAACAATTTTTGCAAATGTTACATAAATTCAAAAATCTTTCTTTCACTAAAAAAATAATTATTATATCGGTTGCATCTGCTTTCGGCGGTTATTTTTTATTGTTTGGTCCTACTGGTTTTTGGGATAATTTTTCGAAAGAAATTGATGTTTTAAATTCTTTTGGTCTGAAAGGAGTTATTAAAAAGCCCAATTTTAGCTATGTAGATAAAATAGATTTGGGTATTGATATTCTTGAACACTCAGCCCCCCTTGATTATAAAACTGATGGTGGGGGTAATCTCATATCTAAGCAGATAGCTTTTGCAGTTTTAAATATTAATACTGGTGATGTTTTTGAAAAAAGAGCATGGATAAGAGAGTCAGATATAGAAAATTATAAAGAGTTGGGTCGGATATCTTTGGTTATGGAAAACGAAGGTCCTGATATAAGCATACAGCCGAATTGGTACAATGGTTTTAATAGCGATTATTACATTATAAACCGTCCGGAAATGGTTGTGGTTGCAAATAAATATCTTTTGCCATCAAGTGCTTTGCCTCCTTCAAAAAGATTAGGCGGAGCGTTCACTGATATTGTTTATGTTCCTTATTCGGGTGGACTACACACCGAAGAGGTTATAGAAGAAGGCAGGAGGTATTTAAACGAACTCGTATATAATGCTTATAAAGAATTAGAATTTTTGGGAGTGAGATCGCGTACTAGTCGCTGGAATTTGGCAACTGAGTTAGTTCCTGAGAATTTAGTTAAAAATATTATAGTGATAGAGCACACAGATCCAGATTTGTTTAATAGAGCCGACATTGATGGAAAGGAAAATCTTTTAGAGCGAGTGTTGGTTATAATCGGCGGTAATAAGGGGAGGGCATATGGTTTAACGGGGTCATCTGCGGGAGCTAGCGGTATGGCTCAGTTTATCAGGCCTACATATGAACAAATGGTCAGGTTATATCCTGAAGCAGAACTTATAGATGATTATCGTCTTGGAATGATGGATCATCATAATGCTATTAAAGCCATGGTTTTGTTTTTTGATCGCCACGTTGAAAATTTAAAAAACTCTATTGATAGAAAAGATATTGTGGATGCACTTGGTATTAGCGAGGAAATGTTGGCTGCTTCATACAATGGCGGACCGGCTCGTGTGGTTCGATCGGTTAATGAATACGGTCTTGCTTGGATAAATGTTCAGCTTAATTCACGTTCGGAAACAATTTTCCGACCTGAAACTATTGCTTATATTAAAAAATATCAATATGTAAGAGGTCTTGGCCTGTTTTAAATATAACGGAGTTGTGTGGCTGAGACATTGTACCCCCCCGCATAATTAGCGGGATTTTGATTTTTAAATAAATTCGTGTTATAATATTTTTTATGAAAAATAGAGATAAAACAACAAAAGTTCAAATTGAACGAAACAAAAAAATGTATGTAGCCATGTCTGGCGGTGTTGATTCATCGGTGGCAGCTGCATTGTTGAAAAAACAAGGCCACGATGTGGTCGGCGTTTTTTTTAAACCATGGGCACCTCAAAATATGTCAGGAGCTTTTTGTAATTGGAAAGAAGACAGAGAGGATGCCATGAGGGTAGCAGCAAAGATAGGAATACCTTTCAAGACCTGGGATTTTTCAAAAGAATACGGAAAAGAAGTAGTTGGTTATATGGTAAAAGGATACAAAAGGGGTGAAACACCAAACCCGGATGTGATGTGCAATAAAGAAATTAAATTCGGATTATTTTTAAAAAGAGCATTAAGTGAAGGCGCGGACTATATTGCAACAGGTCATTATGTGCGAAGGAGTGAAATTAAAAAGCCAAACAAGCGATATAAATTATTAAAAGGAATAGATGACAATAAGGATCAGTCATATTTTTTGTGGACGCTTAGTCAGAATCAACTCAAACATTGCTTATTTCCTGTTGGAGATTATACAAAACCGGAAATAAGAAAAATGGCTAAAAAGTTCGGCTTACCTAACCATGACAAAAAAGATAGCCAGGGGGTTTGTTTTGTTGGTAAAATGGATGTTAAAGATTTTTTGACTACTCAAATTAAGTCAAAGCCAGGCGATGTTATTCTTAAAGAAACAGGAAAAATTATTGGAACGCATGACGGTGTTTACTATTATACTATTGGTCAGCGCCATGGCTTAAATCTTGGAATTGCAGGAGGTCCGTATTTTGTAGTTGGTAAAGATGTTAAGAAAAATGCAATTCATGTTTCAGGCGACCGAGTTTTTAATAAAAAATTTACAGCGAATAGTTTAAATTGGGTTAATGAACATGACATCGCTTCAGCAAAAAAGCCTGTTAAATTATCAATTAAGATAAGATATAGAAATAAGTCTGTGCCAGCTTTAGTTTCTAAGAGTCGCAAAAAAAATTCTGCCAATATTGAATTTTTAAAACCTGTGTCAGATATAACCATAGGGCAATCCGCGGTATTTTATAAGGGCCAAGAAATGGTTGGCGGGGGAATCATAGAAAATATCAAACAATAAATAATATTAAATCAAAAACACCCCGCCTTGGCGGGGTATTTTTTAATACTGGATACTTAATAGTGAATCTGATATATTTAAAATAAGTAAAAGACTTTATCAGTTGGTCAATTTCAAGGCAAAATAGAGCATTATTATGAGGCGTACTTAAGTACGTTGAATATTAAGCGGAGATTTTAACGAAGAAATTGGCTAAAGCAATATCCGCAAGGCCTTTTGTTTTGAGGCCTCGGAATTGCGCCTGAAAAGTCGTAGTGCATGTTAGCAGCTCAAAGAACAGCCAAACAACTCACAATTCTTGCAGTGTTTTTGATAATTGTTGGAGGAATCTCTTTTACTTCGTACCGCATTGTTTCTCCACCTCAGCCTACTCCTACACCGCCTCCTGAAGCAGGTCTTGAACCGGTAAAGGTTTTATCAACCAGAGTTTTTTCAGTCAGAGATAATGATTACGATTTTATGGCATTGGTAAAAAATCCAAACCAAACTCATGGCTCAAGAGAGGTTGATTATGTTCTTAATTTTATAGGACCCGATGGGGAAGTTGTTAAGTCGATTCCCGGTAAATTTTATATTTTGCCCGGCCAAACACGTTATGTTATTGAGTCTCCTTTGGTGATTGATAAGCCATTTGTTACTCATGAATTTAAAATTACAGATGTTGTTTGGAATAAATTGAATATTTTAGCTTCGGCAGAAATTGATTTGGTTGTATTAAATGCAGATTATTCGGAGGTTAATAGCGGGGGCTTGTTTTCCAGAGTGGAAGGGGTTTCTACTAATAATTCCGATTTTGATTTAAGTGATGCCGAGATTGTAATTGTTGTATTGAATTCAGTTGGTGAGCCTATTGCTGTTAATAAAACAAGTATCAGTACTTTTTTGTCTAGAACAAATAGAAGTTTTGAAGTACGGTGGCCATCGCCTTTTATAGGCAACTTTAATAGGCTAGATGTGGGTATTTATACCAATGTGTTTGAAAATACTAATTTCTTAAGAAGGGTTGGGGGTCAGGAAAGATTTCAGGAGTTTAATGGGGAATAAAAATAGCGCAAAGGTCTCTGCTATTTTTATAATGTTATTTTGAAGTTGCCCTAAGGGGCATTTTGTAATATTTATAATCTATGAACAATAGTAGTTTATTTCTCAAAAAATTGGATTGGCCCCTTCTGGCTTCAGTGGCCCTATTGCTTGTTTTTAGTTTTTTGACTTTTTACAACCTTGATCAAGCATCAAATCAGTTTTTGATGAGGCATGCTGTTTTTGTTCCGTTTTCAATTTTGGTAATGCTGGGAGCGGCCTTTTTTGATTATCGGATTTTTAAAAATCACTCGACAGCTTCTGTTTTGTTATATACGGGGGCTTTGATTTTGTTGGGTCTTGTTTTTGCTTTTCAAGAAATAAGAGGAGTTAGCGCTTGGATTGTGTTGAGTAGTTTCACGATACAACCGGTAGAATTTGCCAAAATAGCCGTAGTTATCCTTCTGGCTAAATATTTTTCTCAAAAACACACAGAAGTAAACAATCCAAGCCAGATTATCGTGTCAGGGCTTTATGTTGGTATTCCTTTTGTTATGGTTTTGTTTCAGCCTGACTTTGGTTCGGCTTTGGTATTTGCTGTAACGTGGGTGATTTTACTTTTTTTCTCCGGCATTAATAAGAGGAATATTTTTTCCATGATTATTATAGGGGTTACTCTTCTAGTCATTATATGGTTTTTTATCTTTGAGGATTATCAAAAAGCAAGAATTCTTTCATTTTCAGATCCGTATAAAGATCCAAAGGGGCAAGGCTATCATCTTATACAATCAAAAATCGCAATTGGATCAGGGGGGATATTTGGCAACATATGGAAAGGAGATGATGCATATCAGATTATTGTGCCTGAGCCGTATACCGATTTTGTGTTCACCTCTTTCTCTAATAAGTTTGGTTTTGTCGGGGTGGTGGCAGTAATTTCAACCTTTGCATTTTTAATGATGAGGCTCGTTACTATAGCCTCCAGATTTTCCAAGGATAATTTTTCAAGATTTTTTATAATCGGATTTCTCGGAATATTAATTACTCATTTCTTGGTAAACATAGGAATGAATCTTGGGTTGCTGCCAATAACAGGCATCCCCTTACCCTTCCTAAGCTACGGCGGAAGCCATTTGATAGCCATGATGACGGGTGTGGGTATCGTGCAGAGTATTGTGGTGAGGAGCGGTGGATAGGCTGGTTTGTTTTATCCACTTTTTTAGTTTTCAAAATACATGAATTGTATTTACAATTATTATAAATGGTAAAATATAGTTATAAAATTAAGAAAACAGTAATAATAATGGTAGCCGCCACCTTTTTATTGGGTGGTTTTGTTTTTGTGTTGCCGTTTTCAAAAGCAGATTTTGTTTTGGGTGAAGATGGAATTTCTGTTGTTTATTCTTCATCCCACACTAATGGAATTATGAATGAATCAATCACGAAGGGATTTTGGGGCAATGTGTCAAATGAAATTAAAACAATAGATAATAATATTTTTTCAAATTATAAAAAAAGTTTATTTGTATCACCAAATAGAAAATATATCGCAGTGACAATTGATAGGTATGAAGGGCATGATGTTAGAAGTTATATAATAGATATTGATGGCAAAATGCTTACAGATATTTATTATGGTAGTTTTGTTGCTTGGTCTCCAAACAATGACAAGATACTACTCTTTTTATCTGGTATTGATAATAGTGATGGTAGAAAAATTTATTATTTAAGTTTAGATAATGATTACCTTGATTCTGGTTTGCCAGAAGGAGTTATAAGTGCTGACATATCACCAATAAATGGAGATATTATATATAGCCTTACCAAAAAAGGAACGAGTGAATCTAGTTTATACATAAGAAGTGATGGTGCTGTAGATGAATTAGTTTTACAAGGAGATAAAAATATTTTTGCATGGGTGCGATGGTCATCATCGGGGGATAAAGTTGCTTTCTTGAAATCTGACCTTATGATAAGTGCTCGGAGTAGGGAAATCTGGATTATGAGTTCTGATGGATCTGATCTTAAGAAAATATCTAGTGTCGAATGGGGTTATCCGCCGGTTTGGTCGCCTGATAATGACAAATTATTGTATGGTTATTTCGGCAATATATGGGAATATAATGCTAAAAATAATTACAACAAAAAACTTACAGGGTTTAGTAGTGGTCATGCAAGGTATCCGACTTATTCTAGTGATGGTAATATTGTTGTTTTTACATCAAATTTTTCAAATCAAGACCAATTATGGGTGATACAAAATAAAAACGTGATGCAAATAACAAGTGACGGTGAAGAAAAAACGTATCCAATCTTACCTTAATATTTTTTCATGCAAAAAAACAAATTTTTTTTAATAATTACCCTGACTTTATTAATAGCTTCAGTTGGTTATTTATTATATCAACAATATAATAATGCTTTGAATCTGGGTAATTTAAATGAGGATCTGTTTAATTTAAAACATGATGTGAATAATGTTAAGTCTGATGTCGATGACATTAAAGATGTTTTTTTGTCTAAATTATTAATATATAGAAATGAAGAGCTGGGCATCGAATTTCAATATCCGGCAGAATGGGGGAGTATTGATTTTTCAATACAACCGGCAAATGGCACGGAAGGTGTACCAGGTATAGGTGAGTCATTTTGGGGTCGCTTTAATAAAGCGAAATTGTCATTCGGTGGAGTCACTAAAGACTTTAGTGAGCCCAGGGGTAAAAGTTTTATGGATTTTGCAGGAAATCCAGGTGGGGCGGAAGCTGATAACCCTACTAAGGTTATAATTTTAAACGAAGAAAAAAAAGTTTTTATATTTGCGGATGGTATTCCTGACTATCCTATTTTAGGACCACCATTATTATCAAATAATGCAAGGGGTGCTCGCGCATATCTTTCCGGACCTAAATTTTATGGAATTGCTTTTGTTTATAACCAAATTCCACAAGAGGAGGTAGAGTTATTTGATCAAATGCTTAGTTCAATTAAATATCTTCGTTGATGCGTAAAAATATATTAAAATTAATAATTTCTTTGTTTGTGTTATTGATGTTTGCGCCGTCTTTTCCAGTGACGGCATCTTATTATACCTTACCAATACCACTCCCATATGGTAACGACGATATAACATCATGGATGGATCATGCTTCTCCAACCTATAATTACGACGATATAATGAAAAAATATGATGGCAACACTTATCTTGATGAGGAAGCGGATTTAAATACCTGTTCAAATTATAATGATGGTGCTGGATGTTATGATGGGCACAATGGAACAGATTTTGCTGTACCTGAATATACAGACATTCTTGCTGTGGATGGTGGCAAAGTGATGCATGTAGATTGGGAAAATCCAAGTGTTGCCACTCAGGGATATGGATTTTATATTAGACTTTACCATTTTAATAATGACCAATCTACTTTATATGCACATTTAAATGATGTGTCATTGGTCTCACTCAATGACTATGTGATAAGGGGTCAACATATTGGTGAAAGTGGAAGTACTGGGGTTGCTACTGGTCCTCACTTGCACTTTAGCGTTTATGATGGAGATACGACAGCCCTTTCCTCATCCATTGATCCCTACGGTTGGTCTGGTGGAGGATCTGATCCGTGGACTCCTGATCAGGGCTATCTCTGGACAACAACCCCGCCCTCTCTAACTGTCCCCGTTTCCGGCACAATCAATTCCAACAGTATCTGGGGGCCAAACGTCGTCCATCTACTTAACGGCTCCGTCACCCTCGCCGCCTCAGCCTCTCTAGACATAGAGCCCGGGGCAATAGTTAAATTCAAAACTGCAACATCTTCGTTTTTGATAAATGGAACCCTTGATGTTGATGGCACAGCTTCATCCCCAAGCTATTTTACCTCATACCATGATGATGCAGTCGGGGGAGATACAAATAGTAACGCCACCTCTTCATATCCGGGGAAAGGCGATTGGTTGTACATACAAACAA
>PCXQ01000001.1:447-82387 GCA_002794035.1 Candidatus Yanofskybacteria bacterium CG10_big_fil_rev_8_21_14_0_10_36_16 | reverse complement strand
TTCCGCATTGCCGAGCGGACGCTTTCGTTCCCCCTCAAAAATGCTTGGATTCTGGCGGGGAAATACCATGCCGAGGCGCAACGCGCCGAGGCAACTTCTTACGATTTCTCTGAAAGTACAAATTGGCGGTGAGGATGGGATTCGAACCCATGGGCCCCCATTTGATACACAAATATATCTACTTACGTACCAAATGGGGGCACGGTTTAGCAAACCGTTGCTTTAGACCGCTCAGCCACCTCACCAATGCTCTCAATATATCATCAAAAGAAGCCAAAAACAACCATATTTAATTCTTAATTCTTGATTATTGATTCTGGCCTTTTATTCAATTTTCCTTTTGCCAACACTATACCAACCACTTTTTTTGCTCCGGCTTCTTTTAGTGCCCGGGCACAATCATTAAGAGTTGCGCCTGTTGTTGAAACATCATCCACCAACCAAACAGTCCTTCCAGCCACAAACGGGGGAGTAGTACACTCATATACATTTTCTGCATTTTCCAACCTTTCTTTTTTTATCTTTATATCAGCCTGGTGTTTGGAAAAAAAGCTAAACCGGCGTTTTAAAACCATTGGCGAAACTTTTAAACCGAAATTGTGACCGACAATTTGTGCAAGGAGTTCAGCTTGATTAAACCCACGGTTATTTTCTCGTCTTGTTTGCATAGGGACAGGAACAACAACTTCATTATTGTTAAAATCTAACTTGCCCTTCCTTGCCTGTTTATTTAAAAACTCCAAAAATAATCCGGACAAATCAGTTATTATGTCTTTGATATACCTATATTTCATTTCCTTTATTGCTTTTCTGATTATATTTTCATAAGACGTTGCAGGTAAAAGCTGATCTAAGTGATATTTTTTAGAACAAAAAGGACAAGTAGAACCATCAGTACTTTTGGTGTCACAAAAAACACAGACAAAATCATCTTTCGTCTTAATCTTCTTCAGACATTCTTTGCAAAAATACCTGAAATCTTTATTTCTTACTAAGTCCTCACATCCAACACAATGCTGTGGGAACAACATATCAAGTACCCAACTCATCGCTTGTTTATGAATGGCCATGGTTATGATATACTATAATAAATCAGAATTGTGAATAAGGTTGCCAATTTATACTTGGCAAGCATCTCTCAAGGCAGTAATTACGACAAAAAATTTTTAATTATTTCATCATGGGACTTTTTGGATTTAAACCAAAAACAAAACTCGGAATTGATATAGGCACCGCCTCTATCAAAGTGGTTGAGCTTTCGGAAGAAAAAAACCGTTTTAAATTAAACAACTACGGCATTTTTGAGCTTGAGTCAGGCGGAGCATTGGCAGTAAAACACGAGGCAGGCAAAAGACAAATGACCCAGTTATCTGATACTGACATTGTGTGGGGAGTAAAAGAAATATTAAAGAAAGGGAAAATAAGAACAAAAGATGCTGTAGCATCAATTCCATCTTTCCTAACCTTTGCAACTGTAGTAAAAATACCATTTGTACCAAATAAGAACATTGCTCAAACAATAAATTTTGAAGCCAGAAAATACATCCCCCTGCCATTAGATGAAGTAGTGCTTGATTGGTCAATCCTAAGTATTGATAAATCAAAAGAAGAAAAAGATAAAGAAAAAAAGAAAGAGGAAGAACTAAATGATAAAGACAAAGAAAAAAAGAAAGAGGATAACAAAATAAAAGGAGGAGCATCTCTTGAAGTATTCTTAGCAGCTGTACCAAAAGAAGAAACAGCACGATACCAATCAGTAATAAAAAGGGCAGGTCTTCAGCTTAGAGCTCTTGAACTTGAAAACTCTGCGTTAATAAGAGCGCTTATTGGCAACGACCAAAGCCCGATTGCAATAACAAACATAGGCGGAAGAAGTACCTCTATTTTAGTTGTAGACAAAGGAATTGAAAGAGTCAGTCACAACTATGAAGTTGGCGGATTTGAAATAACAAAATCTATTGCATCTTCCCTTAATATAAGCATAAAAAGGGCGGAAGAACTAAAAAGAAGCTTTGGATTAAGAGATGAGGAAAACAATGTCATAAACAGAGCTATGGGTTCCTTAGTTGATCTTATGGTAATAGAAACGAGCCGTACAATAAAAGGTTATGAAGAAAAAAACCACACAAAAATAGAAACAGTAATACTTGTGGGCGGACTTACAAACATGCCAAGCTTCGTAAAATATTTCAGCCAAAAACTAGATAGAGAAGTATCCGTTGGAAATCCAATGGCCAGAATAACAGCTCCGCCCGGACTTGAACCATTAAAACAAGAGTTGAATTCTACATTTGCGATATCGTTAGGACTTGCTATGCGTAAAATCTAATATAATCCACGCGTTAAATTCGGGAAGTCCAAGCATAAAAGGACTTACCCCAAATTTAACCCAAGGGGCTTGTCTGCGTTTTGGCATTCGTCGTACTATTTGTACGCCTCATACCAAAACTTGATTTTTCCTCGGTCTCAAACAAGCACGTGAATTCTATTTTTTGCCTTAAACAAGCACACAACAATAAAGAAAATAATTGCCATGGATTTTAATACCTCTCAACAATCTCAAAACCAAGAGCCTCTCCTTCATCCATCTCAAACACCCATAGGTGCGGATATTCATAAAATAAAACTAGAGGCATTTTTGCTTATATTATCCAGTCTTGTTATCGCTTGGCTGGGTTTTTCTTATCTGAACAATTATTGGCCATTTAGTTCGCCATTTAATAACGACTATAACGCTCCCAAAATAGGGGAATCAGAAATAGACAGCCAGGTTTTTTCTGTTGCACAGGACTGCGTTAAAAAAGCCACCGCAGAAGATCTTGAATTTTATATTGATAGCAAACCAATAAGCCAATCGGAAAATTATATTACATTACGCGTAGTTCCATTAAATAAAGAAGCTGGCGACTCATCAGTTACACTTGAAAAAACAAACAAAGAGTGGACTTGTAAGGGGTATAATCAACCAAATACAGATACTGCGAGCTGGCAAACCTACCGCAATGAAGAATTTGGATTTGAGGTGAAGTATCCGGAAGATTGGGAAATCGACGTAAGCGATTTTGAATCAGGAAGAAATACAAAGTATGAGAAAGAGTTTAACATATCCCCGGTGTATAATGTCCCGAGTCTATCATGTCTATACGTAGATTCACAGTTAGGCGGTTCCTTTAATTTTAAAATTAAAGGAACAGAAGAGAATAATTTTATAAGATTAGAATTTTCTTTTCTAGATTACAATCTTTATCCTCAGGTTTATTTAACTAGTGCCTATGATTTTAACCCTGACAGTGCAGAGGATTTCAATAAAGTTAATACTATAAAATTTGCTGAGGATATTAGAAATAAAGTCAAAAAATACACTTCACTAAAAAGAGAGGAGGAATTTGTACCAATGTTAAATGGAATGGCGAGACACTTTCCACCATTTGGAGATACAACACCTTGTGATGTGAGCTATATTGAAGGTTATGAAATTGTTTCAGGAAATTGGTTGGTGTTTATTACTATTTACCAAACAGGTACTTATGACATAGATATTTCTAACCCCAAGTCTATTTACCAAAAAGATTTAATCGACCAAATCATCTCAACATTTAGGTTTCTGGAACCAACGTCAACTCTCATCCGGGACATAGGGAACAGTGACATTCCTGAAATAGTTAAAACCTTATGCAGACAAAACAACGAGTATACTTTTTCAGACAAGCAAAACAAAGAACACCTGTTCAGAGGAGGGTCACAAAATGCCTCTTTTTGTATGGAAGGAGAAGAGGCTATAATTTGAGCAGTCAATGAGGGCCCAATTACTGAAAGTGGCACATATTACTTTGACAACGCAGGAAACTATTTAGGATTTTGCCAACCACTTTTTGCCCCAGAGGATTGTTCAAAATTTAAGAGTTTGACAGAATCATGTGATACAGAAAATTATTGTGAAAATATATGATTCCAGCCAAATCCTCCCTGTCCCGCAAAATGCGGTGGTCAATGTTCAGATTCTTAAAATAAGTATCAAACAGTATGTAGCACGTATTTTGTATAAAACAATGTGTTTATACTTAATACTTAATACCTAATACTTGCTACCAGCTACCAGTATTTTATCCACAATGACTTTAACGAAAAACGAGTATAATGATTATGCTCGTTTTTTAACAAGGAGAAAAAATGACCAACCAAAGAGGCAAATTCATAGTTTTTTATGGCACTAATAATCTTGGCAAGACATTACAAGCAAGAAAACTAGTTGGAAGAATGACAGACATGATGATACCCGTAATGTATTTAAAATATCCCGTTTATGATCTTAGGCCATCAGGCCCACTTCTGAATGAATATTTAAGGGAAGGCAACCCGCACAAATTATCCGCCAGAGAAGCGCAGCTCTTATATACGCAAAACAGAACCCAATTTGAACCTAAACTTTTAGAATATTTAAATGCAGGGGTTACTGTCATAGCCGAAGATTACAAAGGCACAGGCATCGCATGGGGAAGTGGAGCAGGCGTTGATCAAGATTTTCTTAAAGAAATAAATAGCCATCTACTTGAAGAAGATCTGGCATTTATTTTTCACGGCCAAAGGTTTGCTCAATCCAAAGAAAAAGGCCACCTTCATGAATCAAATGATGAATTCACAGAAAGGGTTCAAGAAATCCACCTTGCCTTAGGCAAAGAATATGGCTGGCACCCAATAGTTGCCAATGATTCAATTGATGCAATCCATGAAAAAATATGGGCAGAAGTCAAAACTTTGCTAAATCTTTAAACAGTAATTAGGATTAACCAAAAATAATTCTAATGATCTTACCTCCGCCAAAGCGGAGGTTTTTATTAAAAACATTGCATAAAAAATAAAAAATGGTAATATTTATTACGCCGTTCATTAACAAAGGAGGCCCCAAAGAGTGATTGAAACCAATCTAGGAAGTCTTATGCAAAATTTTAAACCCCAACGGGTTTTTTCTTGTTCTCATACAACAATTGAAGTAGACGGGGTTTTTGTAAGAGTTCCCAATGATGGTGATAATAGCTGGGTTCCTTTAACTAGAGAATTCGGAAAAGGCCATCATCTGGCAGTAGATATAGAAGACATGCTTCAAGATCCGGGAATCATAAGAAGTGCTAGAGTATCTACAGGCAGAGATTCTAGTGCAGTAAATGAAAAAGCAAAAGGCTTAATAGGATATTTATGGAAAGATCGTCATGTCACACCATCTGGCAGTGGTGTAGTGTTTAGATTAAAACAGGATACCCCAATAGGATATGCCCAGCCCTTCTTCAGATTATTTGCTGAACACAATGAATTATCCGGCAGATACTCAAAATTAGACGGACCGTATTACACACCCCGAAACATAGGATATAAAACAAGGGAAGAATTTGACCAAGCTGAACAAGAAGCACAGGAGCTATATGGACAACTTATTGATATGGGCATAGCCAAAGAAATGGCACGGCTTGTACATCTTTATAGATTCCGAACGAGATTCTATCAAACAATCGGGCTTAGATATCTTCTTGAATTTTTAACATGGAAAAATGTTACTACCAGACATGGCGAAACAGAATTTTATGAAGTTAGAGATGTTATAAAACAAGTCTTAAAACATTGGACGCCATGGGCATTTGAATCTTTTAAACAATATCCAAATTCAATCGATTTTTCATGGGTAAATGAGTACATAGGCAACTACAGAAACCAGGCCGTATTGTCTCAAGTTTTAGACAGCCGAAATGTTCTCAACAAAGGAAACACAACCCTCCTTAGAACCTTCGGCCAAGAAAACCATATACTCTCATGCCTTGATGATTATCCAAACCCACTAAAAGCGTTTGGTCACGGAGGAATGACATTTTCGATGTCAGTTCCAATTCATGTATTCAGACAATGGGTTCGCCATCGCAACGGCCACTGGACCGAAAGAAGAGTAGACTTTGATAGTATAGTCTTAAACGACTCATTTTTTGTGCCCGAAAATTTCAGAAAACAAAAAGGCAAAGTAGGACACTATGAATATGTAGAGGTAGAAGGCCCAGAAAATGACGAGCTGTTGGAAATGTTTGCAAAACACAGAAAGGCATGCCTAGAACGTTATTCCAGATTAAGAAATCGCGGTGTTGCTGCTGAAATTGCAGCAATGAACCTGCCTTACTGTTTTTATATCCCCGTTGACTGGTCTGTGTCTATAGAAAGCCTGTTTAACTTTTTTTCTCTTCGCTGTGACGGACACGCTCAGTTTGAAATAAGACAATATGCAAATTCTGTATGGGACATGTTCGCAAAATCATTCCCTGTGCTTGCAAAAGTATTTGCAAAAAATATACACTTTGGAGACTCAGAACTAATCAAAAAATTTGTTTAAAAATTACACCCCGCATATGCGGGGTTTGTTATTTAATGTTATTCTTTATGTTCTCTTCATATTAATTTTTTATATTCAGGCAAGATTAACTTCCTGAGGATCTTAAGACCTCACTAATAGTTTTAAGCACTATACCCAAATCAAGGGGGATAGAGCGGTTTTTGATATAATAAAGGTCATATTGTAATTTCTGAAAAGTATCATCAACACTTCTGCTGTATCTATATCTTATTTGTGCCCAACCCGTAAGTCCTGGCTTAATAAGATAACGTTCTTCATAAAAAGGTATTTCTTTTTTCAAATTTAAATGAAATTCAGGTCTTTCAGGTCTTGGTCCCACAAAAGACATTTCTCCTTTCAAAACATTCCACAACTGCGGAAGTTCATCTATTCTTGTTCTTCTTAAAATCCTGCCCACTCTTGTAACTCTGGTATCACCAACCTTAGCCCAAACAGGGCCTGACTTTTCGGCATCAATCCTCATGGTTCTAAATTTTATCAATTCAAAAATACTGCCTCTTTTGCCAATTCTTTTTTGATGATAAAAAACAGGACCCCTTGAATCAATTTTAATAACAAAGGCAACAAGAGGAAGAAAGACAACAAAAACCACGCCAAGCAAAATCGAAAAAACAACATCCATCAATCTTTTTATTGATTCGTAAACTCCTTTATTGCCCTCGGAAAGATTTTCTATAAACCATGTTTGATTTATAGCACCCAAAGGTATTCTTCCTGTAGTCATTTCATAAAAATCAGATAAACTGTAAAAATTAATTCCCAGTCCAAGCAACTTATAAAGCACATCTATTATTTTTGGTATGTTATATGAAGAAGGACAAAGAACTACTGTTCTCACGTTCTGTTCACGAACAAGATCTTCTAAAACCCCGAGGGCGTTCTTGTCGTCTGTATTTAATATGCCCAAAGAACGGTAACCAAGCTGGGGATTTTCTTTCAAAAATTCATGCAATTCCTCGGACTGTTCTGTTTTTCCTATAATAAGGGTGTTGTTATTTTCATTTTTTTGGGATATAACCTTATTGAAATACCTTCGCCAACCATTAAGCAGCAAAAGAACGATGCCCAAAAATATAAAAAGGTTTCTCTTGGGTGTAATCCCATAAAACGGCACAAGATAGAAAAACAATATTGAAATGACAGTATTTGCAATGAGTGAATAAAACAATGTAATAAAGAATGAGAGATTATTCTTTGTTATGTTTAATTCATAAAGATTTGAAATATAGAAAACCAAAATCCAAACAGCAAACATTATGCTGAATGGGAGCAAATGAAAATCAAGCTGGTCAGCGAAACCGCCTCTGTATCTTACTATTAAAGTTGTTATTAATGCGGCATATAGGACTGCTATATCACCGATTAACAGTAAAAATCTCCTCATTTGCTTACATATTATAATAAACTTAACTTAATAATATAATAACACATATTTTAAATTATGTCTACAACAAACAACAAACTAAAAATAGGGATAATAGGTTTAGGAATGGTAGGCGAACCAATAAGAAAATGGTTCGAAGAATACCATAAATATAGACGAAAAAAAGATCTGTTTTGTTATGACATAGATCCCAAGAGAGACTATGACGATGACGTAAATAAAGCAGATATAATTTTTGTTGCAGTGCCTACGCCTAAAAATCCTGATGGAAGCTGCAATACTTCTATTGTAGAAAATGCAGTCAAAACAATAAAGGACGGAAAGTTTGTAATTATAAAATCAACAGTAGTGCCGGGCACAGTAGAAACTCTTCAAAAAAAATATCCTCGCAAAAAATTTATCTTCAATCCTGAATTTTTAACAGAATCTCAGGCCTGGCTTGATTTTATAAAACCAGACAGGCAAATTATAGGCAACACATCGAAAAGCAAGGCAGGTACAAAAGAAATTTTGGATTTGCTCCCCAGAGCGCCATTTGAACGACCATGGTCAAGCGATTACACAAAAAAGGACGCATCCGCAACAGAGGCTGAAATGGCAAAATATGCAGCAAATGTTTTTGGTTATATTAAAGTTATTTACGGAAACATTTTAGCAGACATTGCACATGCATTAAAACATAACTTTAAAAACAAACAAATAAGTGCCGAGGTTGATTATGAAAACATTAGAGAAATAATCAGCGCCGACCCAAGAATCGGACCAGCATGGCTCAATGTGGAACATGGTGATTATGCCGGAGCTGGTGGATACTGTTTTCCAAAAGACATGGCTGCGTTCATAAGTTTTGCTGAAAATCTAACCAATGAGCTGGACAGCAACAAGAAAAACAAATCTGAACATGACAAAGGTCTTGTGCTGACACTTAAGCAGGGGATAAAGGTTTTAAAATCAGTAGAGGATTACAATAAAGCATTACTTAAATGGCAAGGACTCACAATTGGAGAGGTCAGCAAGCACAACAAAGAAATACTAGTAGAGAAGAAAAAACAAATACGTAAAAATAATTAATTTATTTAATAAGAAATTATTAACCCTAAAAATATGAAAATAATAGTAACTGGTGGCACGGGGTTTATCCCGCCCCTCCATTATTAATACAAGAACAGCAAGAAATTTTATTTATAAACTTATGGAAAAAAATAAAACTTTAAAATTAATAGTAACCGGAGGAGCGGGGTTTATAGGTTCTCACCTCACGGACAAGTTAATAGAAGCCGGTCATGACGTTATCATAATAGATAATTTATCAACTGGTAAAAAATCCCAGATAAATAAAAAAGCAAAGTTTGTTAAGGCGGATATACGCGAACTAACAAAAATAAAACCGCATTTTAAAGGCGTTGATTATGTTTTCCACCTAGCTGCTCTTGCGAGAATACAACCATCCATAATAAATCCAGTTCCGCCATTTGAAGTTAATGTTCAAGGAACACTTAATGTCCTCATTGCCTCTCGAGATTCAAAAGTAAAAAAAGTCATTTACTCAGCTTCATCATCATCTTATGGGGATCAGAAAAGCCTTCCTTTAAAAGAAAGCATGATGCCCGGTTTCAAAAGCCCTTACTCTCTGACAAAATATGTAGGAGAGGAAATATGCAATCTTTTCAGCAAACTTTATGGCATTAAAACTGTATCGTTAAGATACTTCAATGTTTACGGACCAAGACAATTAACAACAGGGGCTTATGCCACAGTTATTGGAATATTTTTAAAACAACTATCACAAAAGAGGCCAATAACAATAGTGGGGGATGGAACCATAGAACGTGACTTTACTCACGTCTCAGATGTGGTAAAAGCAAATATTTTAGCAATGAAATCAGGAAAGTCAAAAAACGGTGAAGTAATAAATATAGGTGCGGGTAAAAAATATTCAATAAATAAACTTGCTTCCATAATATTAGATTTCTCAAAAACAGTTTCTTCCAAAGAAACCGAACTGCAAGCAAGGCTAACGGGGTATGTTCCACCTAGCTATATACACAACAAACAAACTGCCTCTGCCACTAGATTAGACCCCGTCCTTGTTACCGCCATAAAAGAAAAAAAGGTTGTTTTTATAGCGCCAAGACCGGGTGAAACAAGGCAAACATTGGCTGACCACTCAAAGGCTAAGAAATTATTAGGCTGGGAACCGACAATAACCTTAGAACGCGGACTCAAGGATCTCATAAACAAATAAAGGGTTTGCAAAATTAACCTCGTTGCACAAAATATTATTTTAATATAAAATTGATATATGCGATTTGTTTTTTCAAGTACCAAAGCAATTATATTAGTGGCCCTTACGGGTTGTTTTTTGTTTTTAAGTACGGCAAGTGCTGATACTTTGGGCCAACAAGAAATATTTTTTATTGATCCGGGTTTTAGCGCAGACAAAGAGGCTGTAATAAGTGCTACACTTAGAAAAATTTCTGAGCATGCTTATTTTTATATAGAAAACAAATATTGGGAAAGCTTAACTCAAAATGAAACTGATGATGTATTGGACCAATTAAGCTCTCTAGCTAAAGAATTTGATACAAAAATATACCCCATAGAAACTGCCTTCTTCGGTTCGGAACCAAACCCAGGAGCTGATAACGATCCTCGCATAACAATACTTTTTTCTCCGTTAATAGAAAACGCAGGGGGTTATTATAATACCGGCAACTATTACAAAAAAAATACTAACCCTGCCTCAAATGAAAGAGAGATGTTTTACATAAACACTTCTGCGCTAGATAATATGCAGAAGTTATTTACTTTTTTGACGCATGAATTTCAGCACTTAATAACCTTCAACCAAAAAGAACTCCTGAGAGATTCGGAGGATGACACATGGCTTAACGAGATGAGATCTGAATATGCGACACATCTTTTAGGCTACAATGATGTTTACAAGGGATCAAACATGGAAAGAAGAGTTAGTGGCTTTTTGTCTGATCCTTACGACAGCTTAACGGAGTGGCACAATTTACCACCAGATTACGGAAACATAGCCTTGTTTGGTTTATATATAGCAGAAAAATATTCTCCAGATGTAATTTCAGACACTCTGCAAAATGACTTAGCAGGAATTAAAAGCATTGAAAAATCCCTTGCTGAAAATGGCTTTAAAGAAAAGTTTATTGATATTTACATTAATTGGCTAATCACATCAATAATAAACAACAATGAACACAATAAATTGTGGGGTTATAACAATTACAACCTTAGCGATTTTAATGTAGAAACCGAAAACCTACTCGAAGGTTTAAGCTCCGATGTTATTTTTGAAATTAATGATGACATAAAAGACTGGAGCGGAAGATGGTATGAGATTAAGAATTTTAAATCAGGTCCAGAGGATGACGCGGTTGAAATTTTGAAGGTAGAATTTAATTCATCATCCATAACAAGTTTCCACATAGCCGTTCTAGTAGTGGGAACAGACGGCACTCCTAAATTATTAAACTTTAATCCAACTATTTCCAACAATTACTTTTATCTTGAAGGAATAAATAATAATTTTTCAAAAGCCATAATCATGCCAATTAAAAAAGACAGATTGAGCGGCTTCGGCAGCAACGAAAAATCCATCAACCTAATAACATCTTTTAGAAGAACGAACGCTCTGCCATCTGGTGCTACAGTATTAAATTCATTTCAAGAGAATAATGTTGTAGCGAATATTCTTAGCTCCTCCGAAACTCAAAATGAAGAGATCGTTACAAAAGACACTTCCTTAAATAATCTCACACATCAACTTCCCGACGGGTCATTAATAAGAGCAGTAGGAGATTATAAGGTATACGTTATTACAGGAGGATGGAAAAGACACATTGTTAACCCCGACATTTTTAATTTCTATGACCATCTAGGCTTTAATAAAGTGATCGAGGTTTCACCTGAAATTGTTCAACAATACAAAGAAAGCAAACTCATTCGTTGGGCAGATGGTAAAAAAGTATATAAAATCACATCTGACAATCCCGCTGCAAAATCTTGGCTTGATATTACACCTCAAGAATTTGAAGCATCTGGATTTAAATGGAGTTCAATATTTTTAGTAAATAGAAAAGAACTTGATTACTACAAATAAATTATACAATTAATCAAACGGTCTTCTCTTAGAACACTGACAGCTACACAACAGCGACTTGTCCACAATTTTTAGTTTCAATTTTTTTTTATTGACTTAAAATTAAAAGTATAAGGGCTATTTATAAATATAGCACTTGGTCGATTACTGTTAATCGAACTTGACCCTCTCCTCAAGTTAAAACAATGAAGAGGGGGTAAACTAGGAGGGCAAAATAAGTACATCATTAAAGTTAAGATTCTTAATTTTAATGATCTGTTATTTGTTTTGTAATTTCTCAATTTTTATGCCAGCAAAAAAGAAAAAAGTTGTTAAGAAGAAAAAAACAGTAAAGAAAAGAAAGTAATTTACACTTCGTAAAAGCTCCGCCCAGATGGCGGAGCTTTTATTTCTCAAAAACCCAAAATACTCCTAATTAAACAATTAATTTCATTTTGTTTTAAGGTTGATTACGATAATATTTAGTGATATATTACACTTATGAAAATAATAATTTATGGCAAAAACATTGAGCTAACTGACTCAATCAAAATCTATGTAAATGACAAGGTCGGTTCAACAGCCAAGATGCTAAGCGATAAAGATGATAAACTGGCGGAAGCTAGGGTTGAGGTAGGGTTGCCTTCAAAGCACCACAAAAGCGGCGAAGTTTTTTATGCCGAGATAAATCTTTCTATAGGTAGCAAACTCTTTCGAGCAAACGAAAAACACATAGACCTACATTCAGCAATTGTCCAATCGGTAGACGAACTCAAAAGACAATTAAGAAAAGAGAGAGATAAAGAACTCTCTAAAAGACGACCATAGATTCAGAACGCCAACAATAAAAAATAAAATAAGCAAAGTACTGTAAAGTCATAAGTTGTTTTAATATTTGAGAATAAATTGACCCTACAGCTTAATAACTTGTCACTATTTTCAAAACTATTCGGTGATCCGAATGAAAAACACATAAACTCTCTAAGACCAAAGGTTGATGAGATCAACAAACTCGAACAGAAGTTCGAGCGTTTTTCTCTTGAAGAACTTAAAGAAGAATCTAAGAAACTACAAAAACTCTTGGCTGATGGAGAAGCTTTTGATTCTATACTACCAGAAGCATTTGCATTAGTGCGTGAGGCATCAAAAAGAACCCTGGGCAAAAGACATTACGATGTTCAACTTATTGGAGGCATGGCAATGCACGAAGGAAATGTTGTGGAAATGAGAACTGGTGAAGGCAAAACCTTAGCAGCGACGGCGCCTGCCTACCTTAATGCCTTAAACGGTAAGGGGGTGCACATTATTACAGTAAATGACCACCTTGCACGTCGTGATGCTGTTTGGATGGGTCAGATATATCATGCCCTCGGACTAAAGATCGGATGTATAGTACATGATGCAAGCTATATTTATGACCCCCAACACACAGAGAGCGCGACCAAAGAGATAGAAAATAAAGAAACAACATTAGACAAAGAAAGAGATGCTCTAGGATCTTTTAAGGTTGTCCATGAATTTCTAAGACCCGTGGCAAGACGCGAGGCATATGAAGCAGACATAACATACGGCACCAACAATGAATTTGGTTTTGATTACTTAAGAGATAACATGGCCTTCAGCCCAGACCAACAATCACAGTCACAAGGACATCATTTTGCAATTATTGACGAAGTTGATTCCATTTTGATTGATGAAGCGAGAACACCTCTCATAATATCTGCACCTGATACGGATTCAACTGAACTTTACGAAACATTTTCAAAAATAGTGCCTAATCTTATTGAAAATGAAGATTACAATCTGGATGAAAAATTAAAAGCCGTATCAATAACAGAAAAGGGGATAGAAAAAGTAGAAAAAATTCTTGGCATGAAAAACATTTACGAAGAAGGAGGGATGGGATACGTCCACCACATGGAGCAAGCCTTAAAAGCAAGGGTTATTTTCCAAAAAGACAAAGATTACGTAATAAAAAACGGCGAAGTTATTATTGTAGATGAATTTACAGGAAGACTTATGCCTGGCCGAAGATGGTCCGGGGGTCTCCACCAAGCCGTTGAGGCCAAAGAAGGAGTTATGGTTCAAAAAGAATCAAGAACAATGGCTACGATAACTTTTCAAAATTACTTTAGGCTTTATGACAAACTGGCAGGTATGACCGGAACAGCCCAAACATCATCCGAAGAATTCCATAAAGTTTATAAAATGGACGTAATCACTATACCCACAAACAAGCCCACAATAAGAAATGATATGGCTGACCGTATATACAAAACAGAACAGGGGAAATTTATGGCAGTGGCTCATGAAATTATGGAAAGGCACAGAACGGGCCAGCCGGTTTTGGTAGGAACTGTTTCAATTGAAAAAAATGAGTTTTTATCTGCAGTACTTAACAGAGAAGGAATTCCGCACCAAATACTAAATGCAAAGAACCATGAAAAAGAAGCGGAAATAATTGCCCAAGCCGGAAAATATGGCGCGGTTACAGTTGCCACAAACATGGCCGGACGTGGAATAGACATTGTTCTTGGTGGAACGCCTGAAGATCATGAGCAAAGCCAAAAAGTTAAAGAGCTTGGCGGGCTTCATGTAATCGGCACAGAGAGGCATGAAGCAAGAAGAATAGACAATCAGTTAAGAGGCCGTGCAGGCAGACAAGGGGATCCCGGTTCCTCCCAATTTTTCGTATCAACTGAAGATGAGCTTGTTAGAATTTTTGGAGGAGATAGATTAAAAAATGTAATGGAAACACTGGGTGTAGCTGAAGACCAGCCCATAGAACACAAAATGTTATCCCGAATGATAGAGCAAGCCCAAACAAAAGTGGAAGGTCATAATTTTGACGCTAGAAAATACGTTCTTGAATATGATGACATCATGAACCGTCATAGGGAAACAATTTATAACCTAAGAAAAGAAACATTGTCCAGCAAAAGCATAAAAGAAAAAATAGAAGATTATATACACGATCAAATAGACATGATTTTACAATTTCACACCTCAAGCGAAAAGATAGAGTGGAACACCGAAGAAATCTCCGAAAACATTAAGGCTATGATTCCCGGAGAAGATAATATTTCAGAAAAAATAAGAGAGGCAGGCAAAGAAAAAAACATAGACGATATTTCAAAATATTTACATGTGTATGCAGATAAAATGTATGCAAAACGCGAAGAAGAATTAGGAGAAGAAGGAATGAGACAACTAGAAAAAGCGATGCTCTTGCGTGTAATAGACCACCTATGGGTTGATCACATTGAAACAATGGAACAGCTTCGTGATTCTGTTCGCCTTCGTGCTTATGGCCAAAAAGATCCTCTGGTTGAGTATAAAGTTGAAGGGCAAAGATTGTTTAAAGAATTACAACAAACAATAAGTACTCAAGTCGCAAATACAATATTTAAGGTAACAATATTAAAAAAACCCCAGAGACAAGAGACAAAGGAAGGGAGAGCAAACATTTTTGAAAATCCAAAACCCCAAACTCAAAATCCAAACAACCAAAACCAAAACAATTCTAAACCGATCAAAAATACTCAAAAGGTAGGCCGAAACGATCCCTGTCCATGCGGAGCAACCAATCCTAATACAGGACAACTATATAAATGGAAAAAGTGCGGAATGATAAATGCTCCTCATCATAAAGGATAAAAAACAAGCGAGCTGAAATTTTATATAGCTACATTTAGCGAGTGCAGTCCCGTACCGAACCGCAGGTTCTGGTACTGGGATATAAACGTTGTCACGAGCGTTAGACCGAGACAACGTTTATCCTGAGCGGCTCCGAGCTTGTCGAGGAGGAGTCGAATGGATAAAAAGTGCCACATGACGCAGGAATAGAAATTCTTGCGGAAAAGTGATACCTTGAGAGAAGGTCGAAATTAAATAAACAATAAATTAAAATACAAATTTATGTCAGAAGAATTTGAAAAAGATTATACAAGAGAGCCGTCGCCTGAATATCAAAAAGGAAATCAATTGTTAAGAGAAGTCGCAGAAAGAATAGTTGAATTAAAAAAGTTGGTTCAAGACAATCCAGAAATCACAGAACAACTTCAAGGAACCGCTGAATATCTATTATCAGAATCGTCTAAGGAGACGGACGCAAAAACTCCAGCGGAAACAATTGAAACGCGGGAACGACAAAGGCCAATTTCGCAGGAAATGTTAGATATCCTTTCACGATTAGAATCTTAATATCATGTGTGACAGTGAATAAAAACCCAAAGTGTCATGGAGCATGAGAGCAATAATTATTATGGCAAATTAAAACCCCGCGAAAGCGGGGTTTAAACTAAATCTTCACGGTGAGGAGTCCACCCACAACCACCGGTAAACCACATACAAGCTGGGCCATCAGCCCAAGAAAAGGTTAATGGTGTGTTACATTTAGGACAACGATACTCGAGCATTTGCACCCCGTATGCATACTTTTCTTTCAATAACCGATGAAGCTCAAAACGTTCACTTGTTGTCATAAGACCTTGGTAATGCTTTATAAGAAGTTGATTCATTCGATCTTGTGAAGTTGTTCTAGACATTGCCTGTTCCTTGAATTTCCCGATTAAACAATTTTAAAATAAACAGCTTGAATGTCGTCTTCCATTACATTTCCATATTCATCTGGAATTTCAATTAACTCTGCGTTCACTACAACAAGATTTGGAATTTCACGCCCATCCCTTAACTTAAGTTTTATCTCTTGATAACCCATTCCACTTTCTGGCTGTGAAAGTAGGAATTTTTGAATACATCCATTTTCTGCAAGTTTCAATGTCATATATTCTCCTTATTATTTTTTAAATAACTATACTAAACAGAATAATAAGTACTTTGGTTTAAGTCAATATACATTTTACTTAAATATTTCTTACTATTTATGATATATTAAATGCATATGTATAACAACTTCATAATCAATGCGGATCTAAAAATTTTGAAATTTATCAGAAAGATAAATCCTTGGCTTTCACGGATATCTATTGGCATAATTTTTTTCTGGTTCGGATTGCTAAAAGTTATAAGCACAAGCCCGGCAAATCCCTTGGTTCAAGAACTTCAAATGAAAACCCTACCGTTCCTTGAACCGTCTTCATTTATAGCGTTTTTTGGATACCTAGAAATGGTAATAGGCGTAATGTTTTTAATTCCTAAACTTACAAGAATAGCAATATTCATATTAGTATTGCACATGGGTACCACATTTATGCCACTGATATTTCTACCGAAATTTACATGGCAACAATTTATGACACCAACTCTTGAAGGACAATACATAATTAAAAACCTAGTTATGATAGCACTGGCAATTAGTATAGGTTCAAGATTGGAACCACTAAGACAAAAAATTATTAAGAATAATCAATGAAAAAATCAAGCAATAAAAAAGTAGTAACAGTCAGCGGGGGTTTTGACCCTCTACACATAGGTCACGTAAGGTTATTCCGATCAGCAAAAAAACTCGGCGACAAGCTTGTTGTTATTTTAAATAACGATAACTGGCTCAAAAAAAAGAAGGGCTTTGTTTTTATGCCCCAAAATGAAAGACGCGAAATGATAGAAGCGATAAACTGCGTAGATGAGGTTGTCCTATCAAAGCACAAAAAAAATCCTAAAGACATGAGTGTGTGTAGTGAGCTTGCAACAATTAAGCCTGATATATTTGTAAATGGGGGAGACCGATTTAAAAACAACATCCCAGAAGTCCAAGTATGCAATGAGATAGGATGCAAAATGGTATTCAATGCCGGAGCAGGCGGTAAAATACAATCAAGCTCATGGCTCCTTGATAGATACGGCAAAATAATGGGCAGTAGCAAAAAAAACCCAATCAAAACACAAACCGTAAAAAAATTATCAGAAAGTTCAAAAACATTAAAAGAGTCAAAAACCAAACTTCCTTATGACTTTAAAATGAAATTGATTGATTTTATAATAGATCTCACGAATCGTAAGAAAAATTTCGGCCTGTTTATTATTTTAGGGTGGAAAAATAAATGGAACAATTACACAGACATATCCGATAGCGAACAAGATATTTTTGATAAAAATAAAATTAGTATATTAGATCTCGGACATAAAAAAACAAAAGGGCACGACATTGAAACCACCATAAATTTTGATGGCGCTATATTGATAGATGAGCGCGGAGACATTTTACATTCCGGGGTTATGGTGGAAGGTATGCGCCCCAGAACAGTCGCCAATAAAGTAAGCCCGGGCAAATTCAAAGATTTATCTGACCAATTCGGCTTCCAGCACAAAGTCCACACACGACACCTATCTGCAATAAGCGCATCTTATGTCTTTAAAGGCACAACGGTCTTTACCGTTTCAGAGGAAACCAATGACCTTCATGTTTATGAAAATGGAAAGATTATATATTTCACTCCTTAATCCTTAAAATAAAATCATTAAAAACCCCGCCTAGGCGGGGTTTTTAATCCCCACACTCATGCATGAGTGTGGGGATTAATTTGAATTACTTTAAATTTATTATTATTTATGGCAATATAATTCCAGCTTTTTTAAAATCAACAAGAGGTGTGAAATGAAAAAACTAAGCAAAGAAGAAGAAATGCCATTAAAAAAATGGTTTGAAGCTGCCGCTAGTGTGGCTACTAAATCAACGTGCTCGCGATCAAAATGCGGGAGCGTAATTGTAAAATGCGGCATAGTTATAGGACAAGGATATAATTCTCCTCCGGGGAATATTGATTCGCAACGCAGATGTTCTTGCGATAAAACAAAGTTGCATAAAAAGGTAACCGACAAAACGTGCTGTATGCATGCCGAACAAAGAGCAATATTTGAAGCTATAAACAGCCATTCACAGAAAGCGCTTAGAAACTCTACCATCTTTTTTGTCAGGATTGATAATAACGGCAACATATTAAGATCAGGCAAACCATATTGCACAATTTGCAGTAAGCTGGCTCTTGATTCGGGCATATCGAATTTTGTTTTGTGGCATAAAGACGGTATTTATCTTTACACCACTGAAGAATATAATAATCTTTCATATGAGTATTGTGATTGAACAAAAACCCCGCCTAGGCGGGGTTTTTAATTATTAAGTTTACGAAAACAACAAAATCATTTAATCTATATTTATCTATTTACTATTAAAGACCCCAACAACATGCAATTTAAATTACCTAAAGACAACGAAAAATATAAGTGGACCAACCATGTTAAAGACAAGATGGTTTATTATGGTATATCAGAAAGCTTAATAAAAAGAGTGGTAAGACATCCTCATCGCACTGAAGAGGGGGTAGCGACTGGGACCACGGCGGTTATGCAAAAAGCTACAAGCAAAACTCCTCAGGAAATTTGGGTAATGTATCAGGAAAATAAAAATTTAAAACGAAAAATACAAAATGAAATACCATTAACAAATAAAAAAACAATAATATCTGCATGGAGATACCCCGGCATAAGTCCTGTGGGCAAAGCAATACCTATTCCTGATGAGATATTGGCAGAATTAGAAAATATATGGGAATAATCGATAAAAACCAGCTTTTTAAAAAGAGGCTGGTTTTTTAATTATTTTAAAATACCACATTTTTTAATATTTGACAAGCCATTTTAATTATGCTACACTTAAATAGTAGGAGGATTTCCCATGCAGAAGATGCAGAGAGATGATGTCTCCTGGCCTCGCAAGGTCAGGGGAAACGAGAAACGGCGAGGCCGAAGAACTCCAGAGGAGGAGGAACAGTCTTTTCCGGAGGTTCCCTTGGGGCTTCTGGCAATCTCGTCCGAGGAGGCGCGAGCTCTTGGGAGCGTCGCGATCGAATCTCTGTGGGCTCATCCGATCCGGTTTGAACCCATTCACGCCGGCCGCCTTCACTAGGCGACCCCAACCTCCAACCCCGTGCCCCGCACCAAGAAGTGCGGGGCCATTACTTTTTCTTAACCATAATTTAATGTTATAAGAACATAATAAATATTTAGAGTGACTTGAAATTTAGCTTAATTTTTGGCATATTTATTACATGAAGGGGATATTAATAACAATATCGGCTGGGATCATTTTTGTAGCTATTTTGTTTGTATCAGATGCAGTACAAAAACCCAGCAATAACACAATCAATAAAGCCACAAATACCAATTTAAACTTAAACAAAACCCCTACGACTAATATCAACAACCCCCTAGCAAAAGATTCTGATTTTGACGGCATTGCTGATTTTGAAGAATCTAATTATAATACAGACCCATTTAATCCTGACAGCGATGGTGATGGATTTCTTGATGGGGAAGAAATAAAAGCAGGGACAGACCCCCTCAAAGATGAAAGCGTCACACCAAAACCCATAATTACACCCGCACCAATAGTAGCACCAGACTATAGTTTTTAAAATTAATTTAAAATTTATATAATGCAAATTCCAAAACAATTTCAACAATTTAAAAATAACCCAACACTATTAGCTGTTTTCGGCAATCAAAGCGGCATTTTTTATTTAGCAGAGAATGGTTTAATAGAGGAAGTAAATAAGATAGAAGTAATAACTCCCAAATATTCAGATAACGAAGGGTTTTCAGAAATTAGATCAAAAACTGCTGGGATTATTTCAAGCGGTTCTTCCCGCGAAATACCAAAAGAAAAGATACATAAAGAGTTTATAAAAAAAGCAGCTAGCTATATATTAGAAGTAGACAAAAAAGGAGCCATAAACGAAATATATCTATTTTGTGCACCCGAGATTATCAACCAGTTTAAAAATGAGTTGCCCAAACAATTAAGAGACAAAATAAAGAAGGAGATAAGGGGCATGTATTTAAAAGATAGCCCGACACAATTATTAAACCTCATTTAAAAATTTTTTAAAACTTAGTGTAATATTTAAAAAATCCTGCATGTATTGTCTAATTAAGTCAAGAAGTGCGGGATTTTGATTTGTGTGTAATATTGTATTAAAATTAAGTTTATGACACGTATTTCTATATTGGACACAATCCAAAACATAGACAAAGAAGTTGAGGTTGCTGGCTGGGTCCACACCAGAAGGGATCACGGCAAACTAATTTTTATTGATCTTAGAGACCGAAGCGGTTTGCTTCAGGTTGTTTTTACGCCCAAGGATGAGGAACTCCATAAAAAAGCAGAGAAATTAAGACCAGAATGGGTTATCAAAATAAAAGGCAAAATGACTGAAAGGCCTGAAAAAATGGTAAATCCAGAAATTGAAACAGGCAAAGTTGAACTTAAACCAATTGAGCTTGAAGTACTTTCCGAATCAAAAACCCCGCCTTTTGAAATTGATTCTGATGGCAAAGAAATCGGAGAAGAAAACAGAATGAAATACCGCTATCTTGATTTACGCCGTGAAAGAATGAGAAAAAATTTACAATTAAGACACAAGACCAGTCAATTTATAAGAAATTGGCTAACGGAGAAAGGTTTTATAGAAGTAGAAACACCGATAATATCAAAATCTACACCGGAGGGAGCACGAGACTATGTTGTGCCTTCTCGTGTTCATGAAGGAAAATTTTACGCTCTGCCCCAAGCACCCCAGCAATATAAACAACTTTTAATGGTCGCCGGTATTGAAAAATATTTTCAAATGGCAAGATGTTTCAGGGACGAAGATACCAGAGGGGACAGACAACCCGAATTCACCCAAATGGACATGGAAATGTCTTTTGTCGAACGCGAAGATGTTATGCAAGTCAATGAGGAACTGTTAATTGAAATAGTAAAAAATCTTCTACCAGACAAAAAAATTCAAGAGATTCCTTTCCCGCGCATATCATATAAAGAAGCTATGGAAAAGTATAATTCAGACAGACCTGATTTGCGCAAAGACAAAGAAGACCCAAATCTTTTGGCTTTTTGTTGGGTAATTGATTTCCCATTTTTTTCCGCCGAAGGCGGACCCGACTCTGGCGGGGAAAAGAAATGGACTTTTACTCATAATCCGTTTTCAATGCCAAATAAAGCACATACGAATTGGCTACTTAAAAAAGAAAAAATAGGCGAAATACTCACAAGCCAATACGACATTGTTCTAAACGGACTTGAGATTGGGGGAGGAAGCATTAGAAGCCACAAACCTGAAATATTAAGAAAAGTTTTTGAAATAATAGGCCTTGATGCTGATACCGCATCTAAAAATTTCGGACACATGCTTGAAGCATTTGAATATGGTGCTCCACCCCACGGTGGTATAGCTTGGGGTTTTGATAGGTTAATATCAATTTTTACCAATGAACCAAACATTAGAGAAGTCATAGCTTTTACCAAAACCGGAGATGGCCGAGACCTTATGATGGACGCACCAAGCGACTTAACATCAGAACAATTAAAAGAATTGCATCTGCAAGTGTCTAAAAAAAAATAGACATAAAACAATAATTGTTTATAAGAATCTCAACAAATCTAAAATTTTGATATTTTATTAATGCCTGAACGCATAATATTTCTTACAACTCTTGTGGTATTACTAACGGGACTGGCCGTTTTTTTAATTTGGGATGACAATAGTCAATTGGAAACAGGATTAAAAGCATCGATAGCAGAAGAAATTGACACAACGGCAGATACTAACAAAACAAGCATAGCCCCTAACACACCTTCTGAAACATCGACTTATTTGACTTCATCATCTGAACCCAATTATTATCCAATAAGAGATTTTAACATACCTTTGCCCGAAATTAACGCCAAAGCAGCAGCTCTTTATGATATTAATACAGGCAAATTTTTATTTCAAAAAAACATCGGACAACACTTACCGATAGCCTCCATAACAAAAATAATGACTGCGATTATAGTGTTGGAACACCTAAACTTGGATGAAACAACAACCATAAAAGCAGAAGACACAAATGTTGATGGTAATGGTGCTGACCTTTATAAAGGCGAGGAAATAAGTGCCGAAAATTTATTCAAAATGTTATTGATTAAATCTTCAAATGACTCGGCTCTGGCGCTTGCTGATATGCTTAACAAAAAAAGTATTGATTTTGTGCTAGAAATGAACAAGAAAGCCCTTGATCTTGGAATGATAGATACTCGATTTTTAGACCCAGCAGGTTTAAACGACGAAGGGTTCTCAACGGTTTCAGATCTAATAAAACTAGTGAAATATTCAGAAAGGTATGATACTATATGGAAAACAACACTTACTGAGTCTGCAGAAGTTAAATCAACTGATGGTTTGATAATTCATCCCTTAACCAACACGAATAAATTGCTTGCCAAAATAGAAAACATAATCGGAGGCAAAACTGGGTTTACTGATGGAGCGGGGGAATCAATGCTTTTGTTGGTAAGGCACTCTGGAAACACTTTATTAAGTATAGTTCTTGGAAGCAATGACAGATTCGGAGAAACAGAGAAGTTAATTGAATGGGGCAAAGCAGCTCACAAGTGGGATAATTAATCTACGAAATTACAAATCTGTTACAAATATATAGACTGAAACCGGTATATTTGTATAAATTTTTATTTTTGTATAGATATTTCTTAATTGATAGGCGAAACATTTACTGTTTTTAACGTTGTCAGAGTTTTCGTGGTGGCGACACTATCTTTTTTTATTGCAATAATATTAACACCCGCATGGAATAAAGTTATCCAAAAAAACAATCTTGGCAAGCAATTAAAAGGAAGCGATTCGGCACCCATTTTTAATAAACTGCACAAAAAAAAAGAAGGAACACCCACTATGGGCGGGGTAGTAGTTTGGGCAACTGTAATAATCGTAACTCTTGGTTTTTCTTTTTTTGCCAGCCTTTACAACGGAACTTGGTCTGATTGGAATTTTCTATCTCGTGCACAGACACTGTTGCCATTAGGCGCTCTTTTTGTTGCTGCAATGTTTGGGTTGGCAGATGATCTTTTTGGAGTATTTCGAATAGGACCTAACGGAGGAGGCCTTAAAATGCGCCACAGAATAGGTCTTTACCTCCTTGTTGCTACAGGAGGTGCATGGTGGTTCTTCTTTAAATTGGACTTTAATTCAATAAACATACCTTTTGCAGGAGACATGGCAATAGGGTGGTGGTACATTCCATTCTTTATATTTATTATCGTAGCGACTGCATTTTCAGCAAATGAAACTGATGGCCTTGATGGACTTGCTGGTGGAACCTTCTTAACCATGTTTGCCGCTTATGGCGCAATAGCTTTTGTTCAAGAAAGGATGGATCTCGTTGTGTTTATAGCATCCATCATGGGAGCTCTTGTAGCATTTTTGTGGTTCAATATTTATCCTGCCAAATTTTTTATGGGCGACACGGGGTCAATGTCTTTGGGGGTTGTTCTGGGTATTATTGCCATGCTAACCAATACCGCTTTGCTTTTACCAATTATAGCCCTAGTGTTTGTTGGTGAATCTTTATCTGTGATAGTTCAAATAACCTCAAAAAAATTACGAGGCAAAAAGATTTTCCTATCTACTCCCATACACCACCATTTCGAGGCCAAGGGCTGGCATGAAACCCAAATCACCATGAGATTTTGGATGATATCGGCCGTTGGCGCGATAATCGGACTTATAATATTTTTAGTAGACTCAAAAATCCCACCACTATTGTTTTAATCAACAAAAAACTGATATCATCCGAAATCAGAAGGGGGGCTGGGGAAACTGGGTGTTTCCCCATAGTGGAAGTATTGAAACCGCAAGGTTTCAAGGAGCGGGAGTGGATCCCTAGCCAGCGAGGGAGGGGCCCGCGACTTTTGTGTTGATATCGGCCGTTGGCGCGATAATCGGACTTATAATATTTTTAGTAGACTCAAAAATCCCACCACTATTGTTTTAGTAGCCAGTAGTCAGTAGCAAGAATAAAAAATCTAGATTAAAATCTAGATTTTTTTGCATAATACTTGCTACATGCTACTTACTACTGCTCTTTGCATATCTCGGCTTTCAACTCATCTGTAATTTCAGGAATTGTCTTGCTAGTAAAGGAATCAATAATTCGAGTCATTCCGGATCTTACAAGACCTTGATCCTTATCATTTGCTTCCTGAGCCTGCAATCTTAAATCTTGAGCCTTGTTTATAAGTTCTGCCGCCTTAGAAATTTTTTCCCGAACCTCTTCAGGGCTGTCAAAATCGCTTACTTGCATTGCTGTATCTTCCAAATCTTCAAGCACCTGGTCCAGTTCTCCCAATATACGTCTTTCTTTTTCTGCTGGGTTTATATATTCAACCACTTTTTGCTTTAGATCAGGAACTTTAGTTATAACAAAACCACTAGTTAAAGAAACCACGGCAACAAAAGCAACGATTTTAATTATCCAACCCATAATTTTTACATTAATAAAAAACCACTAAAATAAATATAATTATAACAAAAACCCGCCAATGTGTCCTTGACGGGTTTAACATTTTAAAATCTATCAAGATGAAATTCAACAATATTTTTCTCTTTCCTTATTTGGTTATTCTTGGGAAACTTATTGCAAAGCACATCTAGTATCTCTAACAGCCTTTTATGGCCATCTTTGTCTAAATTGCCATTAATACAGTAATCCATCGTCATTTCTTTATAAACAAATATTTTATCCCAATTAATTTCTTTCTGGTAATAATACGGGGAGGCACACCAATAAGTTTGGTTTATCCAATCCCAAGCCTCTCCTACATCAAAATTTCTTCCTAGAAGTTTAAAGGTCAAGGAGTTAGAATTGCTTATTATTGTTCTCTCAACAAAACCTAGTTTGGACATCTCATATTTTGTCTTTGCTATCACAAACTTAGCAGGACAAAGCGAAGGATCTTCCTCAAGGGCTTCCATTATTAACTCCAAGCCATTAGCGCCAAGCTTATCTGCTGCCTGATAATTATTACGCGATTTAATAGGAGATAATATATTAAATTCAGCAATAAATATTTGAACAAAAGTTCCTTTGGATCCCAACAAAACCCCTCTCAGATATTTGCCTTTTACGCTATTGTCTCCTTCTAACTTTTTTAATCCACTATCTATTTCCGCATAAAATCTTGTACTTAATTCTTGGAAATATGGACCATTTCTTATGTTCTTAAGTTTGTATCCCTCTAAAATCTTATTTTTAATCAGTTGGCCTATAGCCCTTGATTTTAAAATATTAAAATAAGGATCTTCAGGAAAAGATGCGGAAAGATCTTCAGCTATCTCAAGGGCAAGTTCAGCTTCACTGTTACCAAAATGAACCACAAATTCATCTATTTTATTATCTCTTTCGCTTTCAGTCATAGCCCAAACAGTATTTTTAAAAAAACAAATTAATATAATCAATAAACCAAGCTTTGTCTTCATTTGTATACCACCTATATGTGTTAAGGAACATTGATGTATTATTGCCCATTTACTGCTTTTTGGCAACAATAGGATAGCTGTGATATAATTAATAAACTTAATTAATGTCCACGAATTGCAAGTTTATACTAAGCTTGTAGTATATACACAAAATTCGTTGGCTAATATTTTATTATGGCTAAGGTTCAAATTTACACCACCCCTACATGTCATTTTTGCAAAATGGCAAAAGAATATTTCAATGAAAAAAATATTGCATATGAAGCATATGATGTTGTTTCAGATGCACAAAAAAGGCAAGAAATGGTAGAAAAAAGCGGTTCAATGGCCGTACCCGTAATAGTTATAGATGACAAAGTTATAGTAGGATTTGATAAAGAAAGAGTAAATAAAGCCCTCGGCATAACCAACTAACTGTCCGAGCGCAATAAAACGAACGGGAACAGACAGTTACCCAATCGATATACCCTTGGACAAATTAGCATGTACAATCACAAACCACTGCCTTTTGATAAAGAGCTAGAAGGTATCTCCTCAAAAACAATAGAAACTCACCACGGCAAACTATACAAAGGCTATGTTGATAAAAGCAATTCTATAAAAGAACGTCTGACAGATATTGCCAAAAGTGATAACCCTGAAGGAAATCAAACTTATAGCGAACTGCGCTCTCTAAAAAATGGCGAGAGTTTTGCAAATAACGGAGTTTACCTTCATGAAAAATATTTTGATATTTTGGGAGGCGATGGCAAGTCAACGGGGGAGCTAGCTGAAGCAATTTCTGCTAAATATGGGTCAGTTGAACAGTTTCAAAAGTACTTTACTGCCTGTGCTATGGCAGCCCGAGGTTGGACAATTCTTGCTTGGGACGCTAATGTTGGCGAGCTTAGAGTATTCAACTGTGACGCCCACAACCATGGGGGAATATGGGGGGCAATACCAATAATAACCTGCGATGTATACGAACACTCATACTTCATGGATACTGGTTCTGATAGAAAAACTTATATAGACAACTTCTTTAAGAATTTAAATTGGGAAGCAGCAAATGAATTATTTAGGAAAGCACAAGAATTAAAAATATAAAATTAAAAACCCCGCCTTAGCGGGTTTTTTAATAACTGTTTATAATATTTTGAAATATTAGTGATATAATATTAGTAGTAATAAAAAGTTCCTAATCTGCTCTTTATTTATTTTGCATCATGCAAATATATTGAGTAATAATTACATGGTCCAATCCCAAAACAACACGAAGAGAATAAAAACAGAGTTTTTTATGCTCATGTTGACCAGTTTTGCGATCGCATACGTAGCATTCGCATACATAAACAACCTGTGGCCATTTGCCTCACCTTTCGTATAAAAGATACTTTGACACTTTAATTAGTAATCTAACGCTTTAACACAAGTGGTTATTTTAATTTAATGCACACTTTTGTTAAAGTGTTTTAGCCATTTATAAAGTGGATAATCAAAATCCTCAAAAAGAAAGCTCTTCCTCTGCTAACCTCCCTCAAGACGGATATAGTTTTGAGCAGGTTCAACGTGCAAAACTAGAATCATTTTTATTGTTGCTTTCTGGTTTTGTTATTGCTTGGCTTGCTTTTGCTTTTCTCGAAAATATCTGGCCACTAAACACACCTTTTGGATGGCATCTAGATAAAACTTCTGCAAGCACCAGCCAACAAATTGTCGGCGACAAAATGCCTTTAATTGTTAAAACATTGTGCACTCGATCGGGAGAACATGAATTCAAGGACCAAAACAACATAACACATTTGTTTCAAGGAGGATCGCAAAGTGCATTTTTTTGTGTTGAAGTAGATGGCAGCCCAATTTGGAAAGTTGTAGAAAGCCCCATATCTGAAGGTGGAGTATATCATTTTGATAATCAAGGAAACTATTTAGGTTTTTGCCAACTGTTTTCTAAAGACGGTGATAAATGTAAGCAATTCCAGGACTTAACCGGTTCCTGCAATACAAAAAATTACTGTAATGAATTATAATTATAAAGAGTTCAAATCTTAAATAAAATCAAAAACCCCGCCTTGGCGGGGTTTTTAAAAACTACTGTTTATTCTATATTTTAATTTCAACAACATCTGTCGAAATAATTGAATTATTTCGACACCTTCACATTTTCTACAAAAAACCAAGAAAATGTTCGGCCTTCTTACAGTGATGTAGTCAAGATCAAATTTTAATCTCGACTACATCACCTTCTTGAATTATGTAATCTTTACCAACTGTTCTCATCTTGCCAAGCTCTTTTGCTTTAGACCAAGCTTGGCCTGAGCCTGCTTGTGATGAGGAACCCGAATCCGCCGAATGGACCGCTACATCTAAAAGTGTTTGCCAATTTATCACATCGGCTTTAATAAATTTTTCTTCAAAATCAGTATGGATAGCAGATGACGCACGGGGGATAGAATCACCCTCATGAGCTGTCCAAGCACGTGTTTCTTTAGGACCAGTTGTCAAAAATGTAATTAAACCAAGAGCCTTGTATCCTTTTTTTATAAGCTGATCTAAACCGCTATATTTTAAACCTAGTTCTTCAAGATAAACCTTTTTTTCTTCAGGGTCTGATTCAGATAGCAATTGTTCAAACGTATTTGAGACAACAACAAATTCATTGTTTTTTATAACATCAAGCAATTCTTTGTTAGGCTGCCAATTGTCTTTCAACTGTTGTTCTGCCACATTAAAGGCATATATAACTTTTTTGTTGGTTAAAAGATGTAACCCACGAACAATTTCTTGTTCTTTTTCAGTAAATAAAATGTTTATTGCAAGAATTTCTTTTTCTAAATTTTCTTTAAGTTTGTTTAACACCTCTTTTTCAAAAGTCTTGGCAGGGTCATTGCCTTTTGTCTCCCTTAATCTTCTTTCAATAGTCTGCAAATCAGCCATTATTAATTCCAGATTGATTATTTCAATATCATTTACCGGATCAATATTTTTGTGCACATGCTGTATTTCTCCGCCATGAGCGGACCCGCCTCCGGCGGGAAAAACCCTTACTACGTGAGCAATGGCATCTACTTCACGAATATTAGCTAAAAACTTATTACCCAACCCTTCTCCTTCTGCTGCGCCCTTAATAAGACCTGCGATATCAATAAATTCAATGGCCGTAGGGGTAATTTTCTCGGAATTAGACATCTTGGCCAATTTATCTAATCTTTCATCAGGTACCCCAACAACCCCGACATTTGGGTCGATCGTTGTAAAAGCATAATTAGAAATATCTACTTGTTTTTTAGTCAGGGCATTAAATAATGTTGATTTTCCAACATTGGGCAACCCGACTATACCGATAGCTAGTTTTGTATGTGACATAATTTTGTGTTATCGGCACTTGACCATACACCTTCAATTGTTTTTGTGTACCGATAATTTTATCTATAACATTTAAAATTGTGGCTCTTTTCATTTCAAAATTCAAGTTAAATAAAGCATTTCTTGTTACTTTCGTAAATGACCGGATTTCATCTAGCGAGGGGAGGGCATTGTCTTGCGACTGGTTTTCTTCCTGTTTGATTTTGACTATTTGGGATTTTAACAATTCTATTCGTTCTCTTACCGGAGCAACATACTCTTTTAATTGGTTTATATCAAACACCCCGGCACCATATGCTTTATTATAGCGATCCTCCTGTGCTTTTAACTTTAATATTTCCTTTTCTGTTGTTTCTATATCGCCAATATGAGATCTTGCCCCCACCTTGCGAGAATCAGACCATTTTTCTGCTTGGTTTTTTAACAATTCCGGTGAACTCATAAGATTTGCTATTTTATTCCAAACTAATTCATCAGCTATCCTTGCATTGATGGCTTGTTCTTTACAGGTAGGAGGTATAGGAAAGCTATAAATCCTGTCATTACAGCGATAGTATAGATGCTTACCGCGCTGTGGGCCTACTCCACTTCTGGTTTTACCGCATACACAATGTATTTTGCCGCCTAGTAGATATGTATATTTTTTATTTCTTGGACATAGAGAGGAATTTGTTTTTAGTTGTTTTTGTACCTTTGCAAACAGCTCCTTGGTTATTATGGCAGGTACAGGTATTTTAGATGCTATCCAATCTTCTTTCGGTTTTATTCTCCGGCTACTTTTTTTCATTTTTTTATACTTCTCTTTTTTGATTGGATTTTCGGGTACTACTGCATACGAACTACCCCAATGTGCCTCTCCAATATAAGCCCCGTTTTTTAGCATTGTTGATATTGTGCTCGTAGCCCAAACACCTCTTTTGGCTTTTCTTGGTTTAATTCCTACTTCTTTTAATTTTCTTACAACAGCTCTGATATTTAGTTTTTCATCCCCAATCCACTGAAAAATCTTTTTTACAACCTCTGCTTCCTCGGGGTTAATTTTATAATAACCGTGTATTTGCCTTTCTCTGTCTCCTCTTATGTAGTTATAGCCATAAGGGGCTTCCGTTGTTAATACATGGCCGTTTTTTACCTTGCGGAGCTTTCCTAAACGAAAACGTTCTGTAATCCGTACCCTCTCATATTCTGCAAATAACCCCCGAACTCCATGCAAAATCTTATCTTCAGGATTTTTTGGTGCAGATACAGTAATAAATATCACTTCAACCCCGGCCTCTTTTAACTCGTCCATAATCAACTCCTGGTATGAGTATCTTCGGGCCAACCTATCCGGATCGTAAATTAACAAAGTATCCCATATTTTACTTTTTGCATCTTGCCTTAGCTGATCAAGGGCCGGTCTGGCTAAAATATCTCCGGACCAACCATCATCTTTATATTCTTGAACAATGGTAAAATCATTTTTGTTCGCTAACTCATTAAGAGCATCAACTTGGTTCTCAATTGTTTTCTGGTCCTCTTGGTTTGATGTGCTTACTCTACCATATAGAGCAGCTAATCTTTTTGTTTTTTCCATAATTTACTGTCCTTGTTTTCTAAAACCCAGTCAAAAATTCTAAAATATGCTTGTTCTAATGACTTGGGATCTAAAACAGAGGACGCCTTATAGCACAAAGAGGGGCAACGACAAGAAGTTTTGTTACTACACAAAAACCCTCGTTGCCCCTCGTTATGTTCAAGGTCTTGACTACTATTTGGGTTTTTGTGTAGTTTACTCATTATAACTTAAAATTGGAAATTATTTAAGTTTCTCTGCCTCTTCTTGTTTCCTCCATTCTTCTTCGGCCACCCATTGAGGCATTCTACCCGGCATAATCACGTAGAAAGGACCTTCGGAATAAATACCGGATTCTTTCCTAATTTGATTTCGCCGCTCAATTTCCTCTTGGATAAATCTTTCTCCCTCTTCGCTATAAATCTCTAAAGGCCAAGGAACAGTTATGACCCGGTCCACTATTGGATTTGCCGCCCTTAATTCTTCGGCTTTTTTCTCTAATCTTTTTATTGTAGATAAAGTTATTCCTGCCATTTTATTTCTATTTTTTTCTCAACTTCCTGTAGGCGTTGCGTAAGCTCTGAAACCTCAATTGCCTTGATGATGTGGCCCGACAAGTATCCTATGCAGTTAGCAACTCGTATTTCCATTTTTCCTGCCCTAACCAAATTAATAGTTTCCTCAAGCAATCCGACGACGTTTCGGGACTTCTTGAAAGTTATTGGCGGAAGAGTTTCACTAACTCTACTTTTATTGCCCTTACCACCTCTTGATTGAGCCTCTTTTTTATCTGCTTTTTTGACATCCGGATTATGATAAAAGCAATAACTGTTTTTGAGCATTGCGTTTGCTCCGCACTGTTTTTTATTATTTTTTATGTATTTACACTGCATAACTTAAGTTATGGGTAGTACCCCTTGTTTTATTAATGCTCGGGAAAGAGCGTTGAGAGCGTTGCAGCGTCTCTATCGTCTTCTTCGGCTAATCCGTTGCCGGCCTGGCTCTCAATAGCAGAATCATTGCTGATAGATAATTGTCTTTGCCTGTTTTCATCAAAACGATTTATTTTTATACCGGCTTCTTCAAGATTGGTTTTATAGTTATTTAATTTACCGCTTAATGACGCTGCTGATTTGGGCCAGCCTTTTTCTTTTGTGTTGATATTTAACCTTTCCGCCTCTTCAATTAACTCAGATAAAAGTTGCGTTGCTGTTCCATTCCATTGCTCTCGCTCCTTCATTAAGCTCAAAAGAGTACTGCAAACAGGGCTATCATAAATAACCTGGTCATTTTGCGACTTTATGTTTTCAAAATAAGAAGATAAAAACTCTTCTTTTGGATGTCCTATTGCTTCAGCGATAGCGCAACCCCACTCTGTAAAATCCGCCATCCGCGGCAATCCAGTTACTTTTATTGATTCTTTAATCTCCATTGCTTTGGCAACTGTGTTTAGGATTGCCCCTAATATTTCTGGTCTCTTGGTTTCAAATTGCTGCAAAATATCTGTCTCTTTTTTCCTTTTTTCATTGGGTATCCTTTCTAATTCCAGTAATATGCTTCGTTCTAGCAGGTCTGGTTTTGTTGCCACCGGATTTATGCCGTTGAGGTTTATGCAACGCTTAAATAGGTGTATTACGTCTTCGTCGTTCGTGTAGAGTTCCCGTTTTGAAAATCCTCCTCCGGTAACAGCACGGCATAGAATGTCGGAATTTGAATCTGATAGGTACGAGAGATTATCAAAGACAACATAGTGATGGTGGGATAGTATTTGAGCCAGTTCCGCTTTACTTGCAGGGAAGTCGCAAGTTTCTAATACAGATGGATCAACTAAGCTTTTAAGAACTTTGGATAGCATTGATTTTGATGAGCCTTGAGGCCCGTGAACCACCAATATCGGATGGGGAAAGTCCGGAATAAAACAGGATACTAAGTAAACCAATAAAAGCAGTTGGTGTTCTTTTTTTACATTGATTAGCGATAAGACATCCTTTATATTTCCTTCTGGTACCGGGGTTAATTGTTCTTGCTGATGAGAAAAGCGCTGAAATATGATAGGAGGGTTGCCTATGATTCGCCATCCATTTTTGCTTATACGGACCGCTTCCCAGTTATTGTTAGAAAGGTCATACCAAATTGCACCGTCTTTGATTGCTACTCGGTTGTTTAGTTTATACTTCTGTCCTTCGTAAAGCGCCTTGGCTCTTAATGTTGATAGCGCACCGTTTATCGCATTAGGATAGGCAGATTTTCCTTCGTTATTCCAAAATATGTGTCCCAGCCAGTCCTTAAATTGCCTGCTTTCACAGGGCCATATTTCGCTATGGTTATTTATTTCAATATAGGCATAGGGCTGTTTTAACTCGTTATGGAATAGGGTTATGTTGCTTTCACTGACCAATTCTACGATTTTGGTTGCTTGTGGTTTCCGCCCTTCCTTATTTTGTTTTTCATTGTTTTGGTTGTTTGACATAAAGTAAGCTCCGCGTTTCTTGTTTGAGCTCCTGGCCGGAGCTTACTATGGCCTTTGCCAAGAGCCCGAACAAGAAACAAAAGTTATAAATTAGTTAAATACTTTATTGCTTCTGGGAATGTGTAATCGTGTAGAAATCTAACCAAGTTGATTACATTTCCACCCTTGCCACATCCGTAGCAATAAAAGGAATTAGTATCGGTATAGATATAAAATGATGGGTTACTCTCGTTATGTAGGGGACACAGCCCAACAAGTTTATTACCCAATTTTCTTAGTTTAATTCGGATAGCCGATGCTATTGGCACAGCTAAAGCCTTTTGCAATGACTCTTCGCTTCGTAAGGCTCGGCCCCGGTTGTTTGATATAGCCATCATTCTCTTGAACTTTTTAATGTCATTAACGATTTCAGTAATTTCTCCTAAATATTTTGTTTTCAGCCATTCAGTCCAGAAAAATCTTTCGCTGTCGCTATCCGCGCCAAGTTTTACTATTTTTAATTTCCGAGCCAGTTCTTTGGTTAATTCACTTTTTCTTTGTTGCCAGTCCCTTAATAATGCCGGCAATATCTTTTTTGCTTCCGGGAAAATACCTAACAACTCTCGTTCAGTTGGCCTTGGCAATGACTCCTGCCATTGTTTTTCTAAATCCCAAGTCCAAAACAGATAATCCCAATCCGGTTCAGTAAAAGTTTTAATTATTGGTTGCATAATTTAATTTTGAATCAATATTTAATATCTTTTAATTTCTCCGTTTATCTCTTTGGCCGCTAAAACCAAGTAAAAAAAGAAAAAAAGACAGCCGATATTTGGCTGTCCACAAGAAATTGAGAGATAACTTATTAAATTAGAGGGTTATTGAAAACACACCCTCTCCCTCTAACCTTTTTTATTAGTTCAGTTTTATTGGGCGTAGTATTTTTTAGCTTTTCACTTCCGCAACGAGAATATAAAAATAAGTTCTTAACTGCATTATGAATACGTTTAATTTTTTGTTGATCATCTATAAGTTTTGGCGAGCCCCTTCGGACCATTTCTTTATCTATATTTTCATATGACAAAAAGTTGTCTTGCCCACTATTTTCGTAAAGGACATCAAATACTCTGAAGTAGTCAGTTTCTTCACTGTCAAAAACTATTTGTTTTGATTTATAAAAATAAGCACTTTTATTTTTGGAAATTAGCCGTTTTGGGTCTTGCCCCGGACCTTCTTTTTGATACTGCTTATAAAAACCTTTAATTTTTTTATCAGACACATCAAGTATAAAGTTGTCCTTTGGGTAGAAATTATACCGTATATACCTCTTTACGGCATAATATCTTTTCGGGCCTATAAAATCATTGTTAGGCGTTATCTCGTTTATATAATAATCATCAGGGTAAGGATCTTCCTTTTCTTTATATTTAGATATGCCTATTAATTTTAACAACTTCTTATTTTCAGAATAGCGCAAATAATCTTTGATAGCGTTATCATCTAAAAATATTTGGATTAATTCACGGTATTGTATTCCCAAATGAATATCGTTTCTTAATTCAACCTTATTTATTAGGAGTTCTAAAAATTGTTTAAATTGTTTGTCGTTAATTAAGGCCATAGTATTAATTTAAGTAAAACGAAAATTATGGAGATTTTCAAGGTTTTGTGATAATATTGGTCTAACAACTAAAAATTGCCTAACCCTCAAAATGTCAACATTTGAGGTATGACGTAAAAACCACTGCTGGGTACTAAACCCGTCGTTTAGGAGCACCAGCAGTGGTTGTTACCCGAAAGGGTAACAGGTGGAGAAATCCATCGCCTAGCGGCGGGTTTTGTAATTTTATGGATGTAATAAAATCAAAAATTAGTTTACTGCTATGGGGTATAGTTATTATTTCTTCTTTTATATTTTTGCCATTCTTATGGGCCTTATTCTCATTGTTTTATATCGCAGCCATTAGTCCAATTATTGCTATGTTCATTTATGCCCCATTCAAAGGGTTGTTAGATAAACATAGCGATATTTTAAAATCACGCTTTTCGGGTTTTTCCGAAGCGGTAGCTTTAATAATCGTATATTATCTCGTGTCCTTTAGATTTGATATTCCATTTAACTTTATCCCGATGACTGCCGCGATATTTACCGTAACCCAAGTTGGCCGCTACTACCGCTCCGGAGATTTTAGGGAAGCCAATCAGTTGATATGGTTTTTAATTACTGCCGGCATCTGGTTTGTCGCTCAATTTCTCGTTTAGTGTCAACGCCCTCAACGCTCTTTTTCAGACCTTTAAAAAACAGCACAAAAGTGATACCCTTTAAGTAAAAGTTATCTTACTATGGCCCATGGATCTAACTGACAATGAAAAACGCGATGCTATAAAGTTTATTGAAGCCGGTAAACCTCTTCCCGATAAGTACCGGTTTCTTTTGTTTGAGGACAAACGAGAGGTTGAGCTTGTCTGGAACGGCAAGACAAATGAAGTCACCAATGTTATCTTGCCATTTCAGGTTATTGAACAGGTTGATGAGCCGAGAAGTGAGAAGGAAGTAAAGCGCCAGCAGGTGTTGTTTGATTTTGACCAGCGCGGCCGCCAAATCAAGGGCTGGACTAATAAACTTATTTGGGGTGACAACAAACTAATCCTATCAAGCTTAAAAAATGGACCCCTACGAGAAGAAATTGAAGCTAATGGGGGCATTAAACTTATCTACATTGATCCGCCTTTTGATGTTGGGGCAGATTTTTCTATGGATATTGAGGTTGGGGGCGAAGAGTTTAAGAAACAACCAACAGTATTAGAGGAATTAGCATATCGGGATACTTGGGGCAAGGGAGCAGATAGTTTTATCTCTATGATTTACGAGCGACTTTCACTGATGCGAGATTTGTTGGCCGCAAACGGGAGTATTTATGTACATTGTGATTGGAGGGTTAACAGCTACATGAGGTTGGTATTAGATGAGATATTTGGAACTAATAATTTTAAAAATGAAATTATTTGGCAAAAACTGACATCGGCTAAGCCACAGTCAAAAACTTATCCAAACGTACATGATACAGTCTTCTTTTATTCAAAAGATAAAGAGAAGACTATTTTTAATACTCAATTTTTACCGAAATCGGAAAAATTATTAAAAACTCATTACAGGTACACCGATGAGCAAACGGGAAAAAGATATTCTTTGGCTGATTTTACTCAAAAGGGACAAGGTGAAGCAAAAAAATTCGGTGAAAAGTTGCTGTATCCACCGGCAGGCAAACACTGGATATGGTCTCAAGAAAGAATAGATGAAGGAATGAAACGGGGACTTATTGTTTTTTCTGAAAGTGGGTTACCATATGTAAAAAGGTTTTACGAAGATACTAAAGGAAATGTTTCTGAAGATATTTGGCTAGATATAAATCCAGTTAATCCAATGGCTAAAGAACGTAATAATTATCCAACCCAAAAACCAGAGTCCTTACTTGAGCGCATAATAAAGGCCTCTTCAAACGAGGACGATCTTGTTGCCGACTTCTTTGTCGGTTCTGGTACCACCCTTGCTGCAGCTGAAAAACTAAGCCGCAAATGGATTGGTTCTGACTTGGGTAAGTTCTCAATTCACACAACACGCAAGAGAATGATTGGAGTGCAACGAGAACTTAAAAAGACTGGGAAAGATTATCGGGCATTTGAAGTATTAAATCTTGGTAAATATGAAAGGCAGCATTACGTTGGTATAAACCCCAATCTTCGGGACGAGCAAAAGCAAAAACAAATCGCACAGAAAGAAAAAGATTTTGTTTCTTTAATCCTGTCAGCATACAAAGCAGAACCAATTAATAATTTCAAAACCTTTTTCGGTAAAAAATCTGCAAGATTAGTATCTGTTGGCCCAATTAACTTGCCAGTTACTCGGTTATTTGTTGAAGAAGTAATTAAAGAAGCAGTTGAAAAGAAAATAACTAAAGTAGACATATTGGCTTTTGAGTTTGAAATGGGATTATTTCCGAGAATACAAGAAGATGCCAAAAATCAAGGTGTTGATTTGGCCCTTAAATATATTCCACGAGATGTATTTGACAAACGGGCTGTAGAAAAAAACCAAGTTGTTTTTCACGACGTATCTTACATTGAAGTTAAGCCTCATATAAAAAAGAACTCATTGGCCATTGAGTTAACTGATTTTTCAGTTTTTTATAATCAAGATTCAATTAAAGAGGTAGAAGAAAGCCTCAAAAACGGCAGCAAAAAGCTTGTAGTAGAAAATGGTAAAATTATTAAAATCTCAAAAGACAAAGAGGGTGTAGTTACAAGGGATGTTTTGACTGAAAAATGGAGTGATTGGATTGATTACTGGTCCGTTGACTTTAACTTTGAAAGCAAAAAAGAAGTTGTGGCTATAAAAAACGAAAAGGAAGAAATTGAAGAACAATGGACCGGCGATTACATTTTTGAAAACGAATGGCAATCATTTAGAACCAAAAAGGACAGAAACCTTGAGTTTATAACCGCTTATAAAGAATTACCAAAAGGCAGACGTAAAATTGCCATAAAGGTCGTAGATATTTTCGGTAACGATACAATGAAAATAATTGAGATTAGTATATAAAGTATGGCTTTATTTTGGGACAATCCAGAATACGGTGATTTTAAAAAGTTAGCATTGAGGCGCATCAGAGAAGCGATAACCCTTTTTAATAATAAGGAGTATAGTGGTGCTTACTATTTAGCAGGTTATGCCGTTGAACTTGCCCTCAAGGCTTGCTATTGCAAAAATGTCAAAGAAAAGAGCTTCCCTCCAAAAAAGAGTGTTTATCAGAAACTCTATAGTCACGATTTAAACGACTTATTGAGTGTAAGTGGTATCAAGTGGGCCTTTGATAAGAGAGCAGGCAAAGATAAGGGCTTTGAGTCAAATTGGAGCACGGTTAAAGATTGGACCGAAGAAAGCAGATATGGAATATGCAAGAAAACTGACGCAGAAGCTTTAATCAACTCAATAAAAGATAGGCGTAAGGGTATTTTAGTTTGGATAAAAAAATTATGGTAGAAGAACCAAAAATTGAAAGTGGAAAAACCTTATTAGATTTGATGGATAAACAAAAAATAAATCCAACGGTTTTTCTTTGGATACTTGTTCCCGAGTCAGATGCTTGGAGATTATTAATTTCATCAAAAAAATATGACCGTATTAAAAATACGCGGCAAAATTATAATGATTTCATCAATCAATTCGGGGAAGAAAAAACAGTAAAAGACATCGGACTTTCAAATATAACAATACTTCATCACGATAATGACTTTCTGAAACTTTTGAGAACAATGATAAAAACATCAAAACAGTCAAAAGCAGGTATTAGATTTAAATCAAACATCATTAACGGTATTTTTATTAAAGACGCATATATCTACAGATTGACCTAATATGGCACTACACCCTAAGTTTCCACAATCACCTCACGAGATTTTAAACCCGGACCTCCGGTGGTTTCCGGCAGACGAGACATTAAGAGAACAGGGCTATGCTCGGCTTTTACCGCCTTTAGTGGATCAACTTCGTAGGAAGGTCAAAGAATGGCGAGATGCTGATTATGAAGGGGCAAGTGAAACAAGTAAAGCGTTACTTAAATGGTGGTTTAAAATAGACCACCCAAGAGAAAATACAGATGGAGAGACCTTTCTTTTTCAATACTATTTTGGACAGAGAGAAGCAGTAGAAACAACCATTTATCTCCACGAAGTAGCAAAAGTAAAAGATAAATACGACCTTATAAGATTTGATAGTTCCGGAGCAGTTTCAGCAGGAATGTTTGAAGAATCCTGGTTACGTTTCGTAATAAAAATGGCAACCGGAAGCGGCAAGACAAAGGTGTTAAGTTTACTTCTTGCTTGGAGCTTCTTTCATAAACTTTATGAAGAGGATTCAAAATTAGCCCGAAACTTTTTGGTTATCACCCCCAACATTATTGTTTTAGACCGTATCAGGTCTGATTTTGACGGCTTAAAGATATTTTTTGAAGACCCGGTACTTCCGGATAATGGTTTTGCAGGCCAAAATTGGCGGGATGATTTTCAATTAACTTTGCATATTCAAGACGAAATAGGTGTAGTTAAAAAAACTGGAAACATTTTTCTAACTAACATTCATCGGGTTTATGAGAGTAATAGCAGTGCTGCGAGTTTTGAAGATGAAAACACGGCCCGATATTTTCTTGGCGAAAAACCAGTTGGCGCAACAAATGAATCAAAAGTTGATCTTGGGGTAATAGTTAGAGATATAGATGAGCTGGTTGTACTAAATGATGAAGCGCACCATATCCACGATGGCCGTTTAGCGTGGTTTAAGTCCATAGAAGATATACACAATCGTCTCAAGATGAAAGGCAAAGAATTATCTTTACAAATTGATGTAACAGCTACCCCAAGACATAATAACGGAGCTATATTTGTTCAAACAATAAGCGATTACCCATTGGTTGAAGCCATTCACCAAAACGTAGTAAAGCGTCCGGTCCTGCCCGATTCTGCAAGCCGAGCCAAGCTACAAGAGCATAAAAGTTCAAAGTTCAGTGAGAAATACAAGGACTATGTCCATCTCGGTTATTTGGAGTGGAAAAAGGTTTATGATGAACATATAAAACTGGGCAAAAAAGCAGTTTTGTTTTTAATGACCGACGATACTAAGAACGGTGATGAAGTTGCTGAATATCTTGAAAATACTTATCCGGAGTTTAAAAACTCTGTATTAGTAATTCATACAAAAAATAACGGTGAAATATCCGAAAGCGCAACTGGGAAAAATGAGGAGGAATTAAAAAAGCTGCGGGAAGCAGCAAACAAGATTGATAATTTTGATAATCCTTATAAGGCCATAGTTTCCGTGTTAATGCTTAAAGAAGGTTGGGATGTCCGTAATGTTACAACCATTGTTGGATTGCGGCCTTATTCTTCAAAGAGCAACATATTGCCAGAACAAACACTTGGAAGAGGGTTAAGACGAATGTATCGCAACGAAGAAGTGCCGGAATTAGTTAGTGTAGTGGGCACAGATGCTTTTATGGATTTTGTGGAATCTATTAAAAGTGAAGGTGTTGAGCTTGAGCACAGAAAAATGGGAGAAGGCACAGAACCTAAAGCTCCTTTGGTTGTTGAGGTTGATAATGAAAACACCAAAAAAGATATACCGAGGTTAGATATTCAAATACCCATTCTTACACCGCGTATTTATCGGGAATATAAAAACCTTTCAGACCTTGATGTTTCAACATTTGGTCACAAGAAAGTTAAATTAAAGGAGTTTTCAGAAGAAGAAAAGCGCGAAATTATATTCAGGGATATTACCAGCGGTGATATAACTCACAAGACAGAGTTAGATAGTAATTTCATACCAGATTACCAAAGTGTTATAGGGTATTTTACCAATGTTATTATGAAAGAGCTTCGGTTATTTAGCGGTTATGATATTCTATACGGCCAAGTAAAAGAGTTTATTGAAAACAACCTTTTTGATAAAAAAATACAGTTGGACGATCTTAATGCTTTGCGTAATTTGTCAGAGCTTGAAGCCAGCAAAACAGTAACAGAAACATTTAAGAAGAAGATAAACGAATTGACCGTGGTAGATAAGGGCGAGGCCGAGATCCAAAATTATATTAAGATTAGTAAGAGCCGACCATTTGTCGTGAAGGATCAAGCATATCTTGTACCGAAGAAAAGCGCATTTAATAAAATAGTTGGAGATGGGCATTTTGAACTTGAGTTTGCCGGTTTTCTTGATGGAGTGGAAGATATAATTTCTTATGCTAAAAACTACTTCGCAGTTAATTTTAGGATTGATTACCGAAATGCCAGTGGTGATATTTCAAATTACTACCCGGACTTTTTCGTAAAGGTTTCAGAAAAAGAAGTGTACATCATAGAAACCAAAGGCCGCGAAGACTTAGACGATGTTGAGAAAATAAAACGCTTGGAACAATGGATAAAAGATGTTAATAGTATTCAGAACGACGTTAAATACAAAATGCTTTATATTAAACAAGAAGATTGGGATAAGCTATCACAGAAGCCGAAAAGCTTTGATGAAGCGGCCCGACTTTGGGAAAAATAGATTTATGCAACAATACATTATAAATCAATATTTTATTAAAGACATTTTAAGCTGGGTTCAGTCCAATGAAATTGCTATACCAGAGATTCAACGACCCTTTGTGTGGAGTTCAATTAAAGTGAGGGATTTGATGGATTCTATCTATAAAGGCTTTCCTGTTGGCTACATAATTGTATGGCGTAACCCATCTATTCGTCTAAAAGATGGCAGTTTATCATCCGGTAAAAAAATTGTTATAGACGGACAGCAGCGAATTACGGCACTAAGAGCAGCCATTCTCGGAGAAGAAGTTTTAGACAAGGAATATAGAAAAATGAGAATCAGGATTGCCTTCAATCCCATTGAGGAAAAGTTTGAAACATTAACACCCGCGATTGAAAAAGATGTTAATTGGATTGGTGATATTTCGGAGTTTTTGAAAAATGAGGGAGGTATTTTTGCGCTTGTAGACGAATACAAAAAAAGAAATCCAAAAGCAGACTTACAAACCATTCAAAACAACATTGACAAGCTTTATTCTATCAAAGATAAGCAGCTCGGATTTATAGAGTTAAAAGAAAATCTTGATATAGAAACGGTTACTGAAATATTTATCAGGATTAACTCCGAGGGGGTTGTGTTAAGTCAGGCCGACTTTGCAATGTCACGAATCGCAGCATTTGGAGATTTTGGGATAAATCTAAGAAAAGCAATAGATTACTTTGCGCATACTCTGCGACATCCGGAGTTTATTGAAAATATTAAATCCGCCAGTGATGACTTTACTAATACAGAATATTATCAAAAAATACTTTGGGCCAAAAACTTGCAGGATGACATTTATCAACCAGATTATACCGATATTATTAGGGTTGGCTTTACTAAAGAGTTTAATCGCGGAAGGTTGAGGGATTTGGTAAGTTTACTATCTGGTAGAAACTTTGAAACAAGGGCTTACGAAGAAGCCATCGTTGAGGATTCTTATAATAAATTAAAAAACGGCGTATTAGATTTTGTAAACAAAACTCATTATGAACGCTTTTCTATGATAGTTAAGGCAGCGGGGTTTGAAGTAAGCGGGTTAATTCGTTCAAAAAATGCTTTAAACTTTGCTTATATTTTATATCTCAAATTGAGATCACAAGAATACAATGATTCTGAAATAGAGCGTATAGTTAGCAAGTGGCTCATAATGTCGCTGCTAATAGGAAGATACTCTGGGTCTCCCGAAAGCCAATTTGATACAGATATAAGAAACATCGTTGAGCAGCGTGCTGAAAAATATCTTGAAGGAATAGAGAGGGCTGAATTATCAGATACATTCTGGTCAGAAGGTCTGGTGCGCGATTTAGTTAAATCTAGTATATCCAGTCCGTACTTAAAACTTTTTTGGGCAGCACAAGTAAAATTAGGAAAAAGAGGTTTTCTTTCCACTGATATAAAAGTACGAGATATGATTATACATCGTGGAGATATACACCATATATTTCCCAAAAAATATCTTGAAAGCAACAAGCTAAAACAGAGAGATTACAACCAAATAGCCAATTTTGCCTACACACAAAGTGAAATTAATATCAAAATCGGAGCAAAATCACCCAAACAATACTTTACTGAAATATTGGAACATCTTGAAAATGGGGTTTTCAAATACAGTGGCATTAAAGACAAGAATGAGCTTGAAAACAACTTGAAAGAAAATGCCATACCAGTAAGTGTGTTAGATATGGAAGTTACTGATTATCAAAAATTTCTGGAAGAAAGACAAAAATTAATGGCTAATATGATAAGGGAGTATTATCAAAGTTTTTAAGTTTTTAAGTTTTTAATTTATGACCCAACAGGAAGCTTTAGATATATTAAAACTTGGACATAATGTGTATCTAACTGGTCCCGCTGGAAGCGGGAAAACTTTTTTATTAAACAAGTATATCAACTTTCTGAAAGGGAAAAATATTGGCGTTGGTATAACCGCCTCAACCGGCATTGCCGCAACTCATATGAATGGCCGGACAATACACTCTTGGGCGGGATTAGGAATACAAAACGAGATTACCGATGATCATTTATCAAAGTTACTTAAAAATATTAACTTCCGAGCAAGATTCCTAAAAACAAAAGTTTTAATAATAGACGAGGTTTCAATGCTTCACTCATTCCGATTAGACATGGTAGATAAGGTTTGCAAAGCGTTTAAGAAAAATGATTTGCCATTTGGCGGTTTGCAGGTAATTTTATCCGGAGACTTTTTTCAATTACCGCCAGTATCAAAAAATGGTGAAGATGATAGTTTTATACACACATCTAAAGCTTGGGAGAACATGAATATAAAGATTTGCTATCTGACAGAACAATACCGGCAACAAGATCTTAATTTTCTTAATGTGTTAAATGATATAAGAGCTGGCAAAACATCTGACACATCACTTGGTCTTTTAACAAGCCGGTTTAACAAACCGGCCGTTACTAATATAACTCCTACCAAACTTTATACTCATAATGTTGATGTGGATGCAATTAATAACTTTGAACTTAATAAAATTGAAAGCGAACCAAAAACTTATAAAATGCAATGCAGGGGTGAAAAATATCTTGTAGAATCATTGAAAAAAGGCTGCTTGGCTCCGGAAGAGCTTACCTTAAAAAAGGATGCCGTAGTAATGTTTGTAAAGAACAATTTTGATAAAGGATATGTTAATGGAACATTGGGCAAAGTAATTGATTTTGATGGTGATAGTTATCCTATTATCAAAACAATTAAAGGCAAAGAAGTGGCAGCTCGGCCAACAAGTTGGACCGTTGAAGAAAATGACCTTATAAAAGCGGAGATAAGCCAAGTACCCCTGCGGCTTGCTTGGGCTATTACGGTCCACAAGAGCCAAGGGATGAGCTTAGACGCTGCAGAAATTGACCTTAGCAAGTCATTTACTTACGGGATGGGTTATGTGGCTCTATCCCGCGTTAGAACACTAAATGGTATCAAATTAATGGGCTTGAATGATTTGGCATTACAAGTTGATAATACGGTGATTGATTTAGATAAACAACTATATAAAATATCCCAGTCAGTAGTAACTGATTTGTGTAAGTTGGGTTGGTTACAAAAGAAAAAACAACAAAAAATGTTTTTACAAAAAATCACAAAAAATGAGCGACATGCCTTCTAACTAAATACATCAATAACTATAAATTGAAAAACATTATATATTTACTAATTTGGTTTGGATTTCTTTATCTCATTGTTCAGTGGGTTAAATATAAGTTTCCGCAATGGAAAGGTTGGCTAGGCGAAAGATTTGTAAACAAAAAACTGACAGGGCTGGATCCTAAACAGTATATAAATCTAAGCGACGTTTTGTTGCCTTCAACCGGCAATACAAGCACAACTCAAATTGATCACATCATAGTTTCAAGATTTGGAATTTTTTGCATTGAAACGAAAGATTATTCTGGATGGATTTTCGGTAAAGCCAGCGATCAATACTGGACCCAAGTTATTTATAGACGAAAGAGCAGATTCTATAATCCATTAAGGCAAAATTACGCCCACACCAAAGCAATAGAGGCACTAATAAAGCCGCGATTTCAAAATACTCCCATTTATTCATTTATAATTTTCCCGTCTGCGGATAAGCTTAAAATTACTGGTACGGATACAGTCGGTAATGGCAGGGATACTGTAGAAAAAATCAGACAATATACTGATTTGGTATTGTCTGACAGTGAAAGGGACGAGATTTGTAGCATTATCAAAAACGCCGATATAAAGGACAAAAAGAGCCGGAGGTCACATATTGAAAGCGCCAAGGGCCTCAAAAGATTAAACGATTCTTAATAAATGTATAAGTATCTAAAAGACGAAAGTTATTATCACGAACTTTATGACCGCCTAACCATTAAAGAATGCGAAGAATGGGTTAACTCTGTGAATCATATCTCTTCAAGAGATAAGTATAAAAAAGCCGGCTCAATAACCGGTGCTTTTACAGAAATTGGCCTATATTTCAAAAAAGGAGAGCGATATAGAAATAAATCAGAAACCATACATAAATGGATGGAACGCGATCAGGACAAAGACGATAGGATTAATAACGCCATTGAGCCGAAAGGAATCCGCTGCCTTAGTTGTAGCCATTTAATGCAAGTAGAATCTAAAGACTTACATACCGATATTAATGATAAAAACGACAGGGTTCTCTTTTTCTTTGACTGCAGTAACTGTAATAGCCGACGTGCTTACTGGGAAAACGGTCAAGAGTGGGAATATAAAAACCCTTGTCCTAAGTGCCATGCGAATAGAACATCCGTCCATAACCGGAAGGGTAATATCATAACGACAGCTTATAATTGTCCGGGGTGTGGCCAGAAAGAAACTGATACCTGGGATTTAGACAAGAGAGAAGAGGTTGATCCAAACTTTGAGGCAAATAGAAGAAAATATTGTATATCTGACAAAGAGGGTACGGATTACATTTCATGGACTGCCAACCTTAAAGAAATAGCGGAATGGATGAAAGACCACGAGGAGAACAAGGAGATTTATGATGCTGTTGCTAAAATTAAAAAACTTACCATTGTAGAACTACAGAATCACCTCAACCCCGCTATTAAAAAAGCTGGGTATTCTAAACTTGATTTTGATAAGCCGGAAGCAGGGCGGGATTTAACCGTGGGTTTTTCATTGCAGGATAATAAACCCGGTCGGCAAGATCGGAGTAGTGTATATGATCTTCGCAGGTTACTCAAAAAAACCTTAGCTGACACAAATTGGCGTTTAATAGCCGATGATATAAATTACAAACTCGGCTTTCTTGCCGGCCGCCTCCGCGGCGTAGAAGGCGAAGAAGCCCTAAAAGCGCTTGCTGAAAAAATGTTAAAGAAATAAGCGTTATCCACAAAAGGGCTACTTGAATCTATCTTACGGTAACCTATAATGAAATTAGTTTAAGACTTAATAATTAGTAAAATGCTCGTTCGGTTTGGACAGCCGGACATTAAAAGAGCGGCCGAGACAATAAAGCCTTGAAATCCTTTGGCAGGGACTTTAGCGGGAGCACTAGTTGTTCCAGCTAGATGTCCATCTGGATGGGAACACCAATAAGGAAACTTATTGCAGTTCTCGTTTAAGTCTCGGCCAAAGGATTTTTTGTTTTTCAGTTTGTGAAAATGGCCAAATCGCAAGCAGAATTGCAAAGCAGTAATTGTTAAAATTAGGGCCAAGAAAGGGAGGGGGCTCAAGACGATAAGTAGAATGTCTGGAAGCCATGTGAAAATAAAACACGCCTTCGGCAAAAGGCATGTTTTACAAAAGTTTTTAGCTTTTTACGTAAGTAATAATAATTATAACTACTTATAAGTTATTATGAAAATAAGTTATAAACAGTTCCCAGAAACTTATCATCCATTAAATTTATAGTCAAGAGACCCCTTTTTAATTTAAATTGCCATATATAAGATTGAAAGCTAATCAGCAAAAACACGATGCTGGTGTAGCTTCTTGGGCAAGACAAATAACTGCGGCCGGATGGAGTAATGTCTGGTCAGATTTACCGGGCAATGTCAAACCGCCGCTAATTAATGGCCATCTACCGGATGTTTATGCAACCCATAATGGTTATGAATATGTAGTAGAGATAGAAACATCTGATTCATTAAATTCTAGCCATGCCTTGCTCCAAAAAACTGCCTTCATGAGATGGGCGGCATTAGCTCCAACCAGAAGGAAGTTTGAAATCAGAATAGCGTAAGCTAGTTCAAATAATAAAAATATAAAATACTCTTGCCGGAGTATTTTATATTGCCTAAATCATGTTAGTTTATTTCTGGCCAGCTATGTTTTTGGTCTTCTGGTAGTTTCTCAAAACATTCGTGGCACATTTTTGCCGGTTTCACTGTGTAGTCTCCTTTTTCATCCGTATCGCCACCACCGGTTTGTATGCCACCGGTGCTTTGATGCCACTTTTCTGAATCTTTGGGGTATTCTTTGTCACACCTGTTACAGGTCTCCATAATATAAACAAGAATTAAATTTTCTGAACCATATTTTTCAATTTAGCCCAGTTAGTTTAATTCTTGAGCTACAAACTTTTATTTGGGAGCCATTGATCTCAATATTCTACCTTGCCGGTCTCTGTTTACAATAATACGCTCATAACGCGGTTTTGGCAGGTTTATAACAAAAGAGAAGGGAATAAACTTGGCCTCCTTGTGTTCTATTGCGTTCATACCATACCTATACTAAGCATGGAAATATAGTAGCAGAAATCTATGAGAATACAAACAAAGTCTTATTAATTTTTAACTAAACCAACTCATGCAATTCCCAGACATTGCTTGCTCCTATTGTCATTATGACACTGGGAGAATTTATTTTTTGTTTTAAAAATTTAGCTGTTTGCTGAATGTCTTTTTTATAAAAAACATTTGAACTATTCATTTGTTTAACCAAGTCTCGAGAATGTATAGAACCACTTTTTTCTCTTGCAGAAGTATAAATATCCAAAACAACTGTCTTATCAGATTCTTTAAATGATTTTGCAAAATCATCAAACAATGCGCTTGTCCTGCTAAAAGTATGCGGTTGAAAAACAGTCCACAAAACTTTGTTGGGATATTTTTCTTTAATGGCTTTTATTGAAGCCTTGATCTCAGTAGGGTGGTGGCCATAATCATCTATTAAAACACAGTCCTGCCCGTTTATGCGGGTATTTTTTATAAACTCAAGACGGCGTTTAACACCCTGAAAATTTGCCACAGCTTTTTTAATTGTATCCTCATCTACACCGAGATGTTTGGCAGCCAAAATAGCTGCCATTGTATTAAGAATATTATGCTGGCCCGCAAGTTTTATTTCCCACTTACTTAAATCTAATAATTCTAAATTATAAGCAATTTTGGGACATTTTGCGTATATGGAAATCTTTGATGCCTCTTTATCATCCGAACAATATATCAAAAGTCCGTCCTTGGGAATTCTTTTTACAAAATCAACAAAAACCTTTTTATACTCATTTAGCGTCTTAAAAAAATCAGGGTGGTCATAATCAATATTAGTGAGTATTACAATGTCGGCACTATAATGCCTTAGTTTGTTTTGATATTCATCAGCCTCAAACACAAACCACGGCATATTAACTTGGCTCAAATTATGACCTGCTAAAGCAAGATCTTTTGAGCCAATCCCTTCGGGTTTGACGAATTCCTTCGTTAAAATCTTCGCATTAACACTCGACGTACCATCTGTACGCCTCGTATCAATGCTTGATTTTGCCTCGGACTTTTCCAAATTAATAAGCCCTGAAGGGAAATCCGGTTTGTAATTGATAAGTTGGGGAACTATTGAACCGACATTTGGCAGAACACCGATGTTTGACCTTGATAATATATATGAAAGGACAGCAGTTGTTGTGGTTTTTCCGTGACTTCCGCACACTGCCACAGATTTCATTGAATTACTTAGAAGTCCAATAACTTCGGGATATCCCAAAACAGAAAGGCCTCTTGTTTCAGCTTCTTTTATTTCCGGGTTTTTGCTATCATATGCGGTAGAGGTAATTACCAAATCTACATCACTAGGAATATTGCCGGCCTTAAAAGGGGAAAGTATGTTTATCTTTTGTTTTTTAAGCAATTCATCTGTAAAAAATACCTGACTGCTATCTGAGCCAGTAATTATTTTGCCCATATTTTTAAGATTAACCGCCAAAGGCGCCATTCCAGTACCCTTAATACCTATCATGTAAATATTTCTAATTTTGCTTAAATCTATTATTTTTTTATCCATAAACTTATTTTTTCTTAAAGATTATTAATTAATATCATTAAGAAAAAGATAGCAAAAATAAAATGAAAAAACCAATTATAAAGCTAAGCGAGGTACCAAAAGATAAAAGTTTGATTGTTTTTGATTTAGACGGCACACTGACTGTGAGCAAATCTAATCTAGATAAAGAAATGGCGGAATTACTAAAAAAGCTTTTAGAATCTAAACATGTTGCGGTTATTGGAGGAGGAACCTATAAACAGTTCAGTGATCAGTTAGTATCAAGGCTAAAAGCCCCCGAAAAATTACTCGAAAAGTTATTTTTATTCCCAACAACCTCAACTACTTTTTATCGTTATTTAGGCAACAAATGGAAGCAAATTTATTCTTATGATTTTACACCGGATCAAAAAGAAAAGATTTTTAGTGCATTTAAAAAAGTATTTGAGGATCTGGGATACTCAAATCCTAAAAAAGCATACGGAAAAGTAATAGAAGACAGAGGAACTCAAATTACATTCTCCGCTGTTGGTCAAAAAGCTCCTGTAAAAGCAAAAGAAGATTGGAAGAAAAAAAATAATAAAACCAGGATGAAAATGATCAAAATGCTGCAAAAAGAACTTCCCAAGATGGAAGTTAAGGCAGGTGGGTTAACCTCCATAGATGTAACAAGAGAGGGAATTGATAAAAAATATGGCATTGAACAAATAAAGAAAACCCTAAAAATTCCTTATGACAGCATGCTGTTTGTCGGTGATGCATTGTTTGAAGGAGGAAATGATAGCGCAGTACTTAAAACCACCGTTCCTGCTTATAAAGTTAAGGATACAAAGGATACTAAAAAACTAATCAAATTCTTATTGTCTTAAAATATACCCACTGTCAAAAAACGGCCAACAGGCCGTTTTTTATTCAATAAATTGAGCAAATATTTGCAACCTGTTACAATTACAACAAGATACATGAATAAATTCCTAAAACAAAATTTACTCCCACTTTCTGTTTTTATTACAGGAGCTTGCGTATTAATCATTGAGGTTGTTGCTGTACGTGTTTTGTCTCCTCATTATGGCAATACTATTTTTACCGTATCAAGTGTTATAAGCGTTATATTGGCAGCTTTAAGCATTGGATATTACATAGGCGGTAAATTTGCCGACAAATATCCTGTATTAAGGTGGTTTTTTGGAATAATTCTTGTCAGTGGCTTGCTAGTTATTACTATACATTTTATAGGTGCTATAATTTTACCGATTTTAAGCGTCAATTTTTCTCTTATAACTGGGCCTCTGATTTCCTCTTTGTTGCTTTTTCTTATACCAGCTCTTCTGTTGGGCACGCTATCGCCTTACGCAATAAAATTACAAAGCGTCCAAGTGCCCGAACAGGGTATCGGCAGCATATCAGGCAAAGTGTTTTTTTGGTCTACACTTGGTAGTATTCTGGGAAGCTTGCTTGCAGGATTTGTTCTTATACCAAATTTTGGTATTGATTATATTTTCATTGGCACAGGAATAGCTCTATTTTTATTAGGTTTTATACCACTTGTTTTTTTAGGAATTAATAAAAAGTGGATAATAAAATCTATTGTTGCAGTTATATCTTTAACCGGGGCCACCATTTTTATCATTAACCAAACTAAAGCAGATGTTTTATACAGCAAAGATGGCATATATGAAAATATAACCATTTTTGACACCTTAAGCGGAGGAAGACCAATAAGAGTTTTCAAGCAGGACAAAAGTTTATCGGGGGCAATGTTTCTTGATTCAAATGACCCCACTGATTTGGTATATAACTACACCAGATACTACTCTCTGTACAAAATATTCAATCCTGAAGTCAAAAATGCCTTAGTCATAGGAGGCGGTGCATATTCTATACCAAAAGCACTTTCTGCAGAATTACCAAATGCAACAATTGATATTTCTGAAATAGAACCATCGCTTTTCAATCTTGCTAAACAATATTTCGATCTTAAAGACAATCTCAATTTTCATAACTACACCGAGGATGGCCGGCGATTACTGCGAGATTCTAATAAAAAATATGACTTGATATTCAGCGACGTGTATTATTCACTTTTTTCCATTCCTGCTCACTTCACCACGCAGGAATTTTTTATTACAGCAAAAGAAAAACTATCTGATAATGGCGTATTTATAGCTAATTTGATTGGCAATTTATCAAGACAAAAACCTTCTCTTATTTTTTCGGAAATAAGAACATTCAGAAGCGTTTTTCCTAACAGCTACTTTTTTGCAACCGAAAACCCAAATAAAACAGGTTCACAAAATATTATTTTTGTAGGACATAACAGCGATAAGCAAATTGATCTAAGTGCCAATCAAATTTTACAAAACAAAAACCCCATAATCAGTTCGATGGGGGATAAATTAATTAACCTTGATAGATATAATTTAGATTTATATCCAATACTTACAGATAATTATGCCCCGGTTGATTATATGACAGCAGACATCATACAGCGAACATTTAATGAACCCGAACTAGTCGATGGCGACGAAATGCTGGCCACAATAGAACAACAACTAAGCTATGCGCCACGTTATATAGGATCTACCGGCCACAAAAAAACCCAGGATTTTTTAAATGCTGAAATAAAAGAACTGGCCCACGAAACAATAATACAATCGTGGAACCACGAAGATAAGGATAAAAACAATTATGGATTAATGAATATTATCGGCCGTTTTTATCCAAACAAAGAAAAACGCCTTATCTTGGCAACACATTATGACAGCAAAGAGTTTGCCGATTTAGACTTAATGCATAAAGACAAGCCGGTACCGGGAGCTAATGATTCAGCCTCAGGAGTATCCGTTCTTGTAGAGATTGCAAGGATATTAAACAATAACAACAAAATACCGAGTATTGGTATTGATATAGTTTTCTTTGATGGGGAGGAAGGGGACATAAAACAAAACGGCAATTACAGAAACTGGGTACCCCTTGGCTCTACATATTTTTCGGAACACTTAAATGGTACATACAAAAACAACAAACCAACATCTGCACTTGTTCTTGATATGGTATGCGATAAAAACTTAAAAATATATAAAGAAGAATCATCAGTTAAAAACGCTCCAAAACAAGTAGAATTCTTTTGGAATATAGCGAAAAACATAAGTAATGAATCTTTTGGTGATAAAGTGGAACAAACAATAAGAGACGACCACACACCGCTTAACAATGCTGGCATACCAAGCTTTTTAGTAATTGATTTTAACTATCCGCCATTTCATACCACAGGCGATACGCTTGATAAATGTAGTGCCCAAAGTCTAGAAAGAGTAGCTAATGCTGTACTAAAATATATTTACTCTATTCAATAAAAACTTTTTTAACAATAAAACAGCCCCGCCGTGGCGGGGCTGTTTTATTGTTAAAAAATACGAAAAATTACTAAAATTATTCTCAATCTTGTCGCTCTACCATTTGGGTTAAACAAATTACCATCACCGATGGCTAACCCCGCTACATATGCTCTCTAATTTCTGTCTGAATTTATTTTAAGCACCCTATGATAAGCTATAAAAAGTGGGCGAGGAGGGACTCGAACCCTCAAGCCTTGCGGCACACGATTTTGAGTCGTGCATGTTTGCCAATTTCATCACTCGCCCCTTAAAATATTAGATGTATTCTATCACTTTTATTGGTTATTTTCAATTATGCGCTTAATTATAATTACTTTTTATAGTATAATTTAAAACATGAGTACAAGAATATTTTTAATTGGCGGCTCAAGCGGAGGACACGCTTTTCCTCTGGCTGCCGTAGCTAAGGAACTCCAAAAAGAAAGCGAGTCCCAAAATCAAAACATTGAACTAATATTAATGGGCGATAACAAAGGATACCTTACTGAAGTTTCAAGACAATACAAAATTCCTTTTCTTAGAGTTTTAAGCGGTAAATTGAGAAGTTACCGTGGTATTAAAATCATTCTAGACCTTATCAAACTTCCTCTTGGATTTTTGCAATCTGTTTTTTATATGTGGCTATACATGCCTGATATAGTGTTCAGTAAAGGAGCTTATGATGCCGTACCCCCGCTTTTAGCTGCTCGGCTGTTTTTTATTCCTGTCGTTATCCACGAATCTGATTCGATACCGGGACAAGTAAATACTTGGTCGGCTAAATTTGCTAAAAAAATATTTGTGTCATTTGAAGAAGCATATGGATATTTCCCGGCTAAAAGAACAGAGCTTGTTGGAAATCCTGTTAGAAAAGATCTTCTAGAAGGGGATAAAGAAAGATCAATGAAATCATTTGGTTTAAACAATTCAAAACCCATAATACTTTTTATGGGTGGCAGTCAGGGAGCAAGCGCAATAAACAAGATAGTATTGCTGTCCCTAGTAAAAATGAGTTACAAGTATCAAATAATTCACCAGTGCGGTCAAGACAAGGCAAAAGAAGTACAGGAACAGGTTGATTTTATGCTTAAAGAAGGCGAAAACACTTATGCACCAAGCGTAAGAAGTAATTACCGCCTTTATCCGTATTTTAATGCAGACCAAATGAAACTAGCTTATGCTGCATCAGACATTGTTGTTTCCAGAGCAGGAGCAGGAAGCCTTTTTGAAATTGCTCTTTTAGGCAAACCGGCAATAATTGTACCAATAAAGAATTCTCCCTCAAATCACCAGTTAAAAAATGCCATGGAAATATCTAAATTTGGAGCTACTATAATAGAAGAACACAATCTAACAACAAACCTGCTAATAAACGCAGTGGATAATGTTTTAAGCAAGAAAGAAGAGTTAGCATCTAGAATTAAAGCTTTCGCCAAGCCTGAAGCTGCAAAAATAATAGCCCAAAAACTGCTTGCGATGGCTTAGCCATAAAAAATGAGGTTAAAAGTGGATAAATTATCCACAAAAAGTGATATACTTAAAAAGGATTTAATATTTGGTTTAGTGCCATATATTAAATTATAATTTTAAATTAATAACTAGATTTTTGGCTTATAATTACTAATAAACCGTGTATTTATTTAAATACCGGTCTTATGTGTGATTATAGTTTTTAATTATGCAACTTGTAATTGGTTTAGTTCTGTTGGTCGTTTTAATAGTAGTTTATTTCTGGCTTAAAAAGAGCAAAAAAGGAGGCGGCAGTTCAGATTCTGACTCAGGATCTTCAGACATGTCTTCAATGACGCAACCTCCATCAAGCGGGGAATCAATGGGGGGAGGAGCCCCTCAAGACTCTACACCTTCTTCAGACGAAGGATCAATGAATGACAACAATTCTTCTCCTCAAGGTCCTACACCACCTTCAATGAGTTAAATATTGTCTCAAAAGCACAAAACCCCTTGGATACTACCCAAGGGGTTTTAAATTAAAAAAAAAATATATACTGAATGAGCTTCCGCCCATTCCACAGCAGTGTCAGGACGTCGCGCATATTATATACTGAATGAGCTTCCGCATCCGCAAGTAGATTTAACGTTTATGTTATTAAACTTAAAACCTGAACTTTCAAGTGTCTCAACATAATCAACTTCACAATTTTCTAAAAAAACCATGCTTGCTGAATCAATCAACACCTTTAATACCTTTTGTCCGCTTTTAAATTTATATTCCTTATCAAGAGGAATTTTTTTATCTTCAAATTTCATACTATACTGAAATCCTGAACATCCTCCGCCAACAACACCGATCCGTAAATATTTCTGATTTACATAATGTTCTGCCATTACTTTTAAAGCTACCCCCACAGCTTTTTCAGTCATTGTGAACATTGTTAGCCTTCACAAAAATTTTAAAATAACCTTCGTGAATATACCACAATATTAAAAAACAGAAAAGTACTCAACCTGTACTTGAAAATTCAGTTTCACTTGCTAATCTAGATCTATGGTGGATTTCCAAGGGTGGGGTTTATATCGGAATATTTAAGTGCTAAAGTATTAAAGTAGTGACCATATTTGGATTCAACAACCAAAAAAAGATACTGGATAATTATTTTAAATCCGAATATCCTTCAGGGAGTTTTTTGTTTCATGGCCAAGAAATGATAGGCAAAAAAACACTAGCCTTGGAGTTGGCAAACAAACACATAACCCGAAGCGGGGGATCAGCAACCCACGATCTTCTTTTTATTGACAGCTCTCATTCCGACAGCGGACAAACTATTTCCATTGATAAAATAAGGGAGGCAAAGAAATTCCTTTCATTAAGCCCATTTGGAGGTAAACTAAAATTCGTAATTATAGACAATGCACATGAAATGCAAGAGGAGGCCCAAAACTCAATCCTCAAAATAATAGAAGAGCCGCCATCATACGCAATTATGATATTAATAAGCCACAAAACAGACACCATATTGCCGACGATTCTCTCACGATGCCAAAAATTTTATTTCCCGGCTCACTCACCACAAGTAATCAGCAAGATATTAAACGATAACAATACTGGATTATCTGAAGAACAGATAAAATTTGTATCTGATTTCTCAAATGGCCGAACGGGCATGGTTTTTAATATTTTAAAAGAAAATTCATTTAAGGATATCAAAAAAGCTGTTCAAAAATTATCAGATCTAATATCATCTGACATCCATGAAAGATTTTTGTTTGTAGCCAATATCGTCGATAAATCAAAAGCTGGCGAGCTTGAAAAAACAATACTATACTGGATGCTTTATTTAAGACCAAAGTTAACACAAGACAATGACGGCAAAAGCAAAGCCGATGTTGTCAGAATGGCAAAGAATTTGTTAAAATTACACTACACGATTTCAAACCCACATTATAATAAGAGACTAGCAATGGAAAATTTTGTATTAACACTATAATTTACAAACATGTTAAAAGAAGTTTTATCCAAAACAAAACAAAACTTAGAATCTGCTGTAGATTTCTATCATAAAGAAGTTGGCACCGTTAGGACTGGAAGGGCAACCCCGTCTTTAGTTGAAGATATACAAGTTGATTTTTATGGCCAAAAAATGCACATAAAAGAGCTTGCTTCAATAACAACGCCTGAGCCTAGGACATTAATGATTCAACCATGGGATGCAAATGCAATTGAAGCCATAAGAGGTGCCATATCTAAAAGCGATTTAGGCCTTAATCCTGCGGTAGACGGCCAAACAATCCGCCTAAACATTCCGCCCCTAACAGAAGAACGGCGCAAAGAATTTGTTAAGGTATTAAAAAATAAAACTGAAGAAACACGAATCAAAATAAGACGAATCAGGGAAGATGCTTGGAATGAAATACAAAAGTTAGAAAAAAACAAGGAAATAGGTGAAGATGAAAAGTTCAAATCAAAAGAAGATTTGCAAGAATTGGTAGACAGCTACAATAAAAAAATTGAAGAAATGGAAAAAAAGAAAGAAGATGAATTAATGAAAACCTAGTTTCAGACCATTGTAACAATATCTTTACAGAATTTATCAAAAAACAACACATAGTGTTGTTTTTTATATGCCTAATATTAAATAGATTTATTTAATATTGTATATCAAAATTGAATTTCCTATAACAGTTACTGGCTTAAGCTCATGAAGCCACAAATAATTTGGCTGTTTAAAACCTTCTTCTTTTGGACCCTCTGATCCTTGGAGAAACGAGGCAGATACAGCTATCCAGCCGTCGGTTTTATTTCTAGCGATAAAATCATCATATCCTCCATATTTTTCAGACGAAAGCCACACAACTTTATCACCAAGATAATATGATTGATCAGCCCAACCAAAGTAATCAACCTCAATTTTTTTAATATTATTTTTTTCAATCCAATCTGAAAGTCGCTTCAAATCCTGACCCCAATCAAGATTAGAATCAACGACATATTTATATCCATTTAAGGGACCACCAACTGCTTGATTGAAGTATGTGAGATAATAAGGATAAACACGAATATTCTCAACAAAATACCAAGTAAACAAAATCATAATCAATAAGTTAGAAGTAAAAATCAAAGTTTGTGTCTCTCTCTTAATTCTGCCTGCAATTTGGCTTATTTGTCCTGACACCAAAATAATCGTAAATGGATAAACTGGTAATAAGTGCCTGACCCCAATATTTAAAGTACTGTCCATACTTGTATACCAATAAACAACGAGCCAAAGAAACATCGCAAATTGAGTGAAGTTGGACTTTAAAAAATCCTTAAGTCCGATTCTAGGCCTTAGAGTTTTAGTTATTACAAATGTAATTACAGCCATAATTACGAGTCCCCACCATGCCAAAGTTTCCTTTATGAAATAAACAACAGGGAAGTAATACCACCAGCCATATTTTGATGTTTCGCCAAGGAAAAACGTAGTATTGCCTCCAACAGAACGCTGGACAACCATTAAAAGACCGAGCCCATACTGGCCCAAAGCTCGCAAAACTGGTTTATCCGCCATCCAAATCACGATATCGGCAAAATTACGATTACCATATGTGCTTAGGTTTTCTACGGTATCAGACAATTGGCGTTCAGTTGGATAGCCTATTGTGTGGAAATAATATACAGGCCAAACGATAAAGACAAAAGCAATAATAATTATCACCATGGTAACAAGCAGTAAGTAGCAGGTAGTATGAAACCTATTTGTTGATAAAATTCCGTAAATAAAAGCTAAGATAAAAAAGAAGGGAAGGAGTAGAAAAGTTGAAAATTTTGTAATTAAAGCAACACCCAAAACAAGACCTGCAATCCATAAATTTTTATTAGAGTGTTCTTCAAGCCATTTAACATAGAAGTAAGTAGCTGAAACGATACCGAACATAGCTGCCACATCTGTCGTAACAAAGCGAGAATGAGCCATTATAGTTGTTGAAAAAGAAAATAAAAACAAAGCCATTAGACCAGCTTTGTCTCCATAAAGCTTACGACTCCATTGAAACACTAAAATAGCTGACAGCACAAAGAACACAAGCATCGGCATTTTTGCACTACGAGTTATTTTTTGAGAATCATTGCCCTGGCCAAATATAACATTACGGCCAAACACCCACTGACCGTTTAAAGCCTCCGCCCAAGAAGGATCTTTAAAAGCATCTTGGTTTATGTCTTGAAATAAAAGCGGAATTGCAGCTAAGTCTTTAACTAGGGGGGGATGTTCGGGATTAATTCTCATATCCTGCTTTTTAAGATATGAGTAACCAGCGCCAATGTGAGGCACTTCATCAACAATCACCGAATCATTCCAAACAGACGCCATTGACAAAGCAACAGAAGCTGTTATTATAATTATAGCTATTAGTTGTACTTTGATGTTTAACATTTGAAAAGGAGGAGGATTATGGCAAGGAAACCAGAATATGGGGGAAAGTGTAAATGCGGCGGTGACATCTGGGAAGTGTTTGTTGTGCAACCCCCGCCAAGTAATCCGCTTGACTTTGTTATGGGACCGGGCATCAGTGACGGTTATAAATGCAACAAATGCGGTAGAAAATTTGAACTCCCACAATTAGAATTGGCCTTAGATGATCTGCAGGAATTAGAAAAAAAACTACTTAAAAGACAAAAACAACCTTAAACTACGGAATCCACCCACCCCGAACTTTTTGTATAAAAAGCACGGGGTTTTTATTTAATCTTTTTAATCAAAGGGCCCCATTCTGTATCTTCTACTTTAAATCCTTTTTCTTTTAATTCATCCCGAGCTTTGTCTGCTTCCTCAAATTTTTTGTCTTTTCTTAATTCTTCGCGCTCTTTTGCAAGCTTTTTAATTTCATCAGGAACACTAGAATATTCTGCAGGAACCACCCCTAAAACATCGTTAAATTCATTTAATATACCTAAGGTTATTTCTGCATCATCTTTGCTAATTTTGCCTTCGTCAATCATTGGATTAATTTTCTTAATCAAATCAAAAATTACAGCTACAGCTTTCGGCGTATTAAAATCATCGTCCATTTCTTTTTCAAACTGCTCTTTTGAATCATTTAAGATGATGCGATCTAAACCACTATCACCTGGGCTGCTAGATAAATTAAGCCTATTTACAAATTCGGAAATTCTTTGAACTGCTGCCTCTGCCTGTTTTAAATTTTGTTCACTATAATCAACAGGGGATCGATAATTACTCATCAAGAACATCATCCTAACTGCTTCGGCAGGATATTTTTCTAATATATCTCTTATGGTCACAAAATTACCAAGAGACTTTGACATCTTCTTTCCTTCTACAGTTAGCAGTCCTGAATGCAACCAATACTTAACAAAGGGCTTTTTGCCTGAAGCCGCTTCCTGTTGGGCTATTTCTGATTCATGATGAGGAAACATCAAATCCTGTGCGCCACAATGAATTTCATATTGATCTCCTAGATACTTCTCGCTTATTGCAGTATCTTCAATATGCCAACCGGGTCTACCGTAACCCAATTCTGATTCCCAACCAGATTCGCCCTCCTTAGACAGTTTCCATAACACGAAGTCACCCTTGTTTCGTTTACCCACGCTTTCATCTATTCTAGACACTGAATCCTCGGCTTGTGCCGCCGTTCTGCCTGATAATTTACCATAATCTTCAAAAGTAGATAAATCAAAATAATAACCGCCTGCCCCGTCTGAAGAAGCGAGGCCGCTTGTCCTGAGCTCTGCCGAAGGATCTATTTTATACGCATGACCTTTGTCTATTAACTTTTTAACTTGCGCAACAATCTCTGATATGTGCTCTGTGGCTCTGGCGTATTTATCAACTGAATTAATACCAAGGGCTACCATATCCTCCATATATATTTTTTCAAATTCTTCTGTAAGTTCTTTTATCTCTCTGCCTTGCTCCTTAGCTCTGGCAATTATTTTATCATCAATATCTGTGATATTTTGTAAATAAAAAACATCGTACCCTTCGTGGCGAAGATACTTAGCAACAACGTCAAACATTATATAAGTACGGGCGTGTCCTATATGAGGGTAGTCATAAACTGTAGGACCACAAACAAACATCCGAACTTTTTTATCGGGTAAATTAAATGATTCCTTTTTCTTTGTAAGAGTGTTAAATATTTTCAAATTTATAAATAACTACAGGAAAAATAACAAAATAGTTGAAGCAGACATAATTAAAAATAAAATATATCCCACAACATTAGATCTGTGCCTATTTATATATTTACCCATAATTTTGGGGTTATTTGCCATATGAATTATGGCAAAAATCAAAAAAGGCGCTGTTATACCATGCAAAATAGCAGTATAGAACAATGCTTTAACGGGGTCAAAACCAAAAACAGGAATCAATAAACCCAAAACAGTTGACCCAGCTATAACCGTATAAAAAGCTTTTGCCTTGTCAAACCTATGATTCAGGCCATCTTTCCAGCCAAATGTTTCTGCCATTACATATGCAGCTGACCCTGCCAAAACAGGTATCGCTAAGACACCTGCCGCTGTTATGCCTATCAAAAATAATATATTAGCATATTGACCAGCAAGAGGCTTTAAGACTGATGCCACCTGTTCCATGGTCTCAACTTCAAAATGGCCTGTATTAAATAAAGTAGACGCGGCCATAACAATTACAAAAAACATTATTAAATTAGAGAAAAACATTCCTGACTTTATATCCTTATACATAACATTAATCTCTCTTCCAACCACTATGTTTGAAGGGTGTCTCTTGTGATGCTGATGCTTAGGAGACAGCTTTTTATCTACATGGACTCTTTCTTCCTCTACCTGTTCAGATGCCTGCCAAAAGAAAAGATAGGGAGAAATAGTTGTGCCCAAAATAGCTATAATCATAAGAAAGTAATCTTTAGAAAAATGAATTTCTGGAATAACAGTTCTCTTAAACACCTCTGACCAGTCATGCTGAACAAAAAATGCCGCCATAACGTATGAAAACATAACGATTGCAACCCATTTTAAATATGAAGCTAATTTATAATAGGGGATAAAAACCAAAGCAAGCACGATACCGGCAACCAATATGACAGAATAAAGCAGGGGTGATATTGGAACAGTTAGCACAAAGGTGGCTGCCATGCCCGAAATATCTGCGCCTATATTTATTATATTTTGAGCAACGGCCATCAAAGCCACAGACACCAAGACAAAACGTGGATAATGTTTTTTCATATTACCCGCTATGCCCTTGCCGGAAATAAGACCAATTCGGCCCGCCATTCTCTGAATCGTTATCATGAACGGAAGCGTAAAAATGGCCATCCACAAAACAGACAGCCCGAACTTTGCTCCTGCAATAGAATATGTAGCGATTCCCGAAGGATCATCATCTGATGCTCCCGTAATTAATCCGGGACCTAATGACTTCCAGAATTTTTTAAACTTGTCATGCATTGATATTATTTTACCATTTTGATACTTTTTAGTCAGTACATATAAAAACAAGAAGGATAACAAAATGAATTTTGCACTAATACAACCAGATGAAGGATGGCAACGCATACTAGACGATCCAGAAATGGTAAAAGGCTTCCACACCGAAGTATCCTCGCCCTTAAAAGTATATGTGGTATGGAAATCTGAATTAGGACATCCTAAAGAACACAAGCTTGGCTGTATCTGTGGTTCAATTCAATTCTATCAGTTATCCAGGGATCTATATCAATGCTGTGATTGTAAGGTATGTCATCCTGTTATAGGGAAGAATTGGTACCCTGTAGAAGTATATCCAAAAGGGCAATAAGCCCTTTTTTATTGCAAGTTAATTAACGTTTTGTTAATTTTAAACAAGCACACCTACAAGGAGGTGATCATGAGCCTCGGAATCATCATAGCAATCGGAATATTAGCAATATTCTTTTTGTATAATGAAGTTCGGGTTTTGGAAAGAAAACTGCAAGTTGTATTCGAATATTTTGACTTGAAAGAAAGAATAGACGATGTTTGTACTGACGATGAAAATTATTCAGTTCAGGAAGAACTTAAAAAATTAATACCAACATGTGAACACATAGATAGGAGAGTAAAAGAATTTTGCCCAGAACTTCGATCAAAACAAATTACAGCATCGGATTATTTAATGAAATATATAGAAGAATTCTCAATAGGCCGTTATTAAACAACGCAACCTCGCAACAGCGGGGTTTTTATTTATATGAAACCCCTTGCATTATTTTAACGTCTGTATATAATGAAATTAGCACTCTTGACTTGAGAGTGCTAACAGTAATATAATAGGAATATAACAAAAAAATCATCGTTTGCTCAAGTTCGAGGCGGGCACGAGGAACGAACCGAAGCATATATATAATACGTTGAGGGAGTACCGGAGTGACTAACAAAGAAATTGAGCTAACCTTCTTAGACTTGAGCAGGATAAGCCCATTTGTGTAGGGGACTTCCTGCGAAAGCGATGATTTGTTTTTATGGATTTAACAGGACGCCAAGAGGCAATATTGTCAACAATTATACGTGAATACACCCAAACAGCTGAACCTGTAGGTTCTAAGCTTCTTGAAAACAGAGGTAATCTTGGCGTAAGTTCCGCAACTATTAGGGCAGATATGCATGACCTTGAAGATCTTGGGTATCTAACACACCCCCACACATCTTCAGGCAGAGTGCCCACTCACAAAGCCTTCAGATATTTTGTAGATAATATAATACAGAACACACCACGCATAGATATTAATGAAGCTGAATTAATTCAGGAAGAGCTAGAAAAAAATTTCAACAACCCATCCGATATAAATAAGGCGTTAGCTAAAGTTCTCTCGGGACTTTCGGGCAACATGATAATGACTGGCATTATCGGAAAAAATGAATTTCACAAAACGGGAATTTCAGCACTAATGTCATTACCCGAATTTAGAGAAATAGACAGGATATTTAATATTACAAGTTTTTTTGATGAATTTGACGAAATTTTTGAAAAAATGGCCGGAGAAATATTTGGTTCAGAAAACATAATACCGACCATACGCGTAGGGACAGGGGATATTGGAAAAGATATAAAAATTCTAATAGGAAAAGAAAACCCTCTAGAGGAAATGTCCGGGGAAACAGTGATTATTAGCAGATATCTCTTGCCACAAAACTATATAGGATCACTAACTCTAGTAGGACCTATGAGAATGGATTATGAAAGAAACTTAGGCCTTGTAAAATTTGCAACAAAATATTTAAACCTAACAGCTAATAGACCATTACTGTTGGAATAAAAAATTATGTCTGAAAAGGAAATTCAAAAAAACCAAAAAAAACTTGAGGAATGCGAAAAACAAGCTGGGGAATATCTTGGCGGTTGGAAAAGAGCCCAAGCTGACCTTTTAAATTACAAAAAAGAAGAGTCCAGCAGAATTGAATCAGCTATAAAGTTTGCAAACGAAGACTTGGTCATCCAGCTTGTATCATTTATAGATGAATTTGATATTGCCCTTAGTCATTTGCCTGAGAAAGTGCGGGATGAAAACAGTGAATGGGTAACAGGTCTTGAAAACATAAAAAGCAAATTTATAAGTTTTCTAAGTAAAAATGGCGTCACAAAGATTGAAACAATTGGTGAAGATTTTGATCCCTTAAGACATGAGTCGATAGGCGAATCTGAAGGAGGAAAATCTGGCACAGTCGTTGAAGAAGTTCAGCCGGGATATGAAATAGGAGGAAAAATAATAAGGGCAGCAAAAGTAAGAATAAGCAAGTAGATTAGAAAAAAAGTTATCTTAATTAAATTATCTTTAAAAAATCCTAAATCCAAAGCCCAAAATCCAAACCAATATTTAAATCCAAAACTAAAGTTAAGCTTTCCTGTATTTGAATTTTAAATATTTGGGTTTAGTTGAGATTTTGAATTTTGAGTTTTGACCTTAAAACATAACACTTATCATCTGGCTTCTATCAAACACCTTGAGCGTGGTTGGTATCGAAGACATGTGATGAGTATATAATTTATGTCCATCATAAAATATGATCCCTTCAAAGAAATGGAAAGATTGTTTGACGACTGGGATGATGTTACGCCCCTCAACTTCTGGCCGGCAGTAAAAAGACATTGGGCGCCGGCAATAGATGTCTATGAAAAAGACAACAATATTGTTGTAGAACTACAAATCCCAAAATCAGAAGCAGACAAAGTAAACATTTCTGTAGAAGATGGGGTATTGAGAATTGAAGGCGGATCAGAACAAGAAGAGGAAAAAGAGGGCAAAAATTATTACCGAAAAGAGATTAGGAGAGGCCACTTCTCAAGAGCAATTTCTCTACCTGCAGGAATAAAGGAAACCGAGGTTAAGGCAACTCACGAAGATGGAGTATTAAAAATTGTGGTTCCAAAGGCAGAGGTTAAGGAACCTAAAAAAATAGACGTAGAAGTTAAATAAAATCTTTGGTTTTAAAAATTAGTAACCAATAACAAGGAAAAAATCTGTAAATAAAAAAACCCGGGCCAGCTATATTGCCGGACCGAGCCATTAAATAGTTAATCCAAACTTAATTGCTGACAATGAAATAAGTAAATGTTAATGACCATATAAAACAAACCAATTATTAAACCAATAGAATACCAAGCAGTGGCAGTGCTAGAAATAGCTTCCAACAAGCCATGAAAAGCATAGCCGGCAATAAAAGAACCCAGCACTGAATTGATCATTAAACCCATAGGTGCACACTCCTTCTGTTTGGATAACTAACTATAGAATACCCCCAAAACTATTATTTGTCAACAAAGGAAAGAGTTTCTGCGGATGGTATAGCATCGTCCGCAGGGGACTCTTTCTTAAACAAAAAACTAAACAAAAAAACTTTCTGAAATTGCGTCGCGGACAAGGATTTAGTCCGCCACATAAAGAAGTTTTTAAAACATATGCCCAAGATATTAGGAATAGACCTAGGAACAACAAACAGCGCCATGGCTATAGTAGACGCAGGCCAGCCAAGAATTTTAGAAAACAAGGAAGGCATGAGAACAACGCCTTCAATAGTAGCCATAGGTAAGAACGGAGATCGTTATGCAGGAATTACAGCAAAAAGACAGGCGGTAACAAATCCTACTAACACTATATTTTCTGCCAAGCGCCTTATTGGACGCAGATTTTCAGACCCCGAAGTCCAACATGACAAGAAAACATTACCTTATGACATCCATGAGGGTTCTCATGGTGCAGTAGAAATAAAAATGGCTGACAAAAACTACAAGCCTGCTGAAATATCAGCTATGATTTTGCAAAAATTAAAAGCAGATGCCGAAGACAAACTAGGTGAAAAAATAGAAGAAGCCATTATTACTGTACCGGCATACTTTGACGACTCTCAAAGAAAAGCCACAAAAGATGCGGGCGAAATTGCAGGCCTTAAAGTAAAAAGGGTAATCAACGAGCCAACAGCCGCTGCTTTAGCTTACGGTTTTAACAAGAAAAAAGATGAAAAAATAGTTGTTTACGACTTTGGTGGAGGAACTTTCGACGTTTCCGTGCTTGAAGTATCTGAAGACACAATAGAAGTAAAATCAACAGGAGGCGATACTCACCTTGGGGGAGATGACTTTGATCAGCACATAATTGATTATTTTGCTGAAGAATTTAAAAAAGACCAAGGAATCGATGTCTCAAAAGACCAAATGGCTCTACAGCGCTTAAAAGATGCTGCAGAAAAAGCCAAGCACGAACTATCAACCACAAACCAAAGCGACGTCAATATACCTTTCTTGACTGCTGATTCATCAGGACCCAAGCATTTTAACATTAATTTCACAAGAGCAAAGCTTGAATCATTAGTTGAGGGGCATATTAAAAAATCAATTGATATTACCAATAAAGTAATTGAAGACGCTGGATTTAAACCATCAGATATTAACGAAGTGATACTTGTTGGGGGACAAACCAGAATGCCTGCAATAGTTAGTGCTGTAAGAGAACTTTTTGGCAAAGAGCCCCACAAAGATATTAATCCTGATGAAGTTGTGGCAATGGGAGCAGCTATTCAAGGAGGAATTATGCAAGGTGATGTCAAAGACGTACTTTTGCTTGATGTTACGCCTTTATCACTTGGTATTGAAACATTGGGCGGTGTGATGACAAGAATGATAGAGAAAAACACCACTGTGCCGACTTCAAAAACACAAACCTATTCAACTGCCGCTGACAATCAGCCGTCTGTTGAAATACACGTCTTGCAAGGTGAACGACCAATGTCTGCTGATAACAAAACCTTAGGTAGGTTTATTCTTGACGGTATTCCTCCAGCACCTCGTGGCGTTCCTCAAATTGAAGTATCCTTTGATATTGATGCCAACGGAATACTAAACGTAAAAGCAAAGGACAAAGCCACAGGCAAAGAACAATCAATAAAGATTGAAGGTTCATCAGGTTTAACTGATGAAGAAAAGAAAAGAATGACAGAAGAAGCAGCAAAACACGCAGAGGAAGATAAAAAGAAAAAAGAAGCAGTTGAAACAAAAAATATGGCCGAAACTTTGATTTACTCGTCTGAAAAAGCCCTTAAAGACGCAGGCGACAAATTAAAAGAAGAAGACAAAAAAGAAATTGAAGAAAAAATTGAGGCCCTAAAGAAAGCAAAGGACAGCGATAACACAGATGAAATCAAAAAAACTACAGAAGAATTATCACAATCAGTTCAAAAAGTAGGCCAAGCAATGTATGCCGGAGGTGCTGGAAGTGCCGGAGATGCCGAGCCCAAAAATGGCGAGGCAGAAGGCAATAAGGAAACCAAAACATCAAAAGAAGAAAACCCTTCGACAGATTCTGATTCCTCACCACAAACAAACCCAGGGCAAGAAAATGAATAAAACAAAAAACCCTAACATCCCAGCTCTGCTTCGGCGGGGCTGGGATGTTATAAACCATACTCACCGATAAAGGCGCTGATGCTGATAAAAATGTTGTAATTGTTGAAGCTGCAAAAATTAAATTGTGTTAAAATATAAGCATGTATAAAAAACCAATTACACTTATAATAATTCTTGCGCTATCTACTTGGTTTTGGGCTGTTACAAAACCCTGGCTTTATGGTTCATCTCTTTTTGCTGTTGCTGAAGCTTGGATTCAACCTCTAGTGGGACTCCTCGTATTGTCGTCTCTAGTAGCTATGTCTTTTCTTTTAATGAGAAAGTCCCTTGAAAGACTAGGGATATCCCTTGCAGTTGTATTGCCATTTTTCTTAGTTTTCGGCTTTAATTACTTTTTCTTTATAGGTGTTGGGTTATCCCTTTTGGTCCATTTATATGCGGGCAAAATCATCAAAGACGAGGAAGAACAAAGAAATGTAGTAAATACCCACCTTATCATGAGAAGAGGGTTGCCGATTGTTATGATGCCTCTTTTTATTATGATATCTTTTGGATATTACTTTAGCCCCAAAATACAAAGCCAGGCAGCAAATAAAGAACTTCCTCCCACAGTAAATGAAGTGATAGAAAGAACTGTAAGCACTTTTTTGGGAGATGAAATAAGAGAGTTGCCTGAAGAAGAAAGAGAATCGGCACTAAACCAACTAATAACGCAGGTAACAAACCAGTTCATAGAATTTGTTGGGCCATACTTCCAATTTATGCCTCCAATTTTAGCATTTGGTTTATTTCTTGTTCTTGAAGGATTGAGTTTTATATTCGTGTGGCTTACAATACCAATCACCATGTTTTGGGTGTGGCTGGCAAAACGAACCGGCCTAGCAAAAATCAAAATAGTGCAAATTGAAGCAGAACAGTTAGAGTTTTAGAAAATCCAAAATCTAAAATCCAAAATCCCAACCAAATCTAAAAATAAACAAAATCCAAAAGGCATAATAACGTTTTGGATTTCAATACTGGTTTGGGCTTTGGGTTTTGGACTTTGGATTTTTAGATAATAAAAAAACAAAATTTTAAAATTAAAAATTTCGTATTGTATTTGAAATTAAAAATTATCATGCCTACGGCAGATCTCCCGTAGGGAGAGAAATTAGAAATTTAAAACATGGATTACTACAAAATACTAGACATAGACAGGTCCGCTTCTCAGGATGAAATAAAGAAGGCATACAGAAAAATGGCCCACAAATATCATCCTGACAAGAAGGGCGGAGACGAAAAAAAGTTCAAAGAGGTAAATGAGGCCTATCAAGTCTTGTCTAACCCTCAAAAACGCTCCCAATACGATAAATTTGGCTCTACATTCAACGAAGGAGGCCAACCTGGGGGTGGAGGAGGTTTTGGCGGTTTCGACTTCAGACAAGGCGATTTTAGCGATTTCTTCAGAGGCGCTCAGGGAGGTCAACCCTTCGGAGGGTCTCAGGACAGGCAATATCAAAATGTTGATTTTGATGATATCTTTGACATGTTCGGAGATGCTTTTGGATTTCGTCAAAGAGGAAGCAGGCAACAAGCAGGCCGAGGAGAAGATATTCACGTAAATCTATCGGTTAGTTTTTACGATATAGCAAGAGGTGGACTTAAAAAAATAGAAATAAAAAAAGATATAGCATGCAAAGAATGTGACGGGTTGGGCGCCAAAAAAGGCACGCCCTTGGATGAGTGTCCAACATGTAAAGGAAGAGGGCAAGTAAAGGAATCTACCGGCTCATTTTTTGGCAACTTTATAAGAGTCACCGCATGCGAGGCATGTCAGGGTAGCGGCAAAATACCAAAAGAAAAATGTCCTCATTGCAAAGGCACAGGTAAAAACAAAGAAAAACAAGTCTTGGAAATAAATATTCCTGCAGGTATCAAAAACGGCGAAGTATTGGCAGTTAAAGGTGCCGGCCAAGCAGGATTGAGAGGTGCTTCAGCAGGAGATCTATATTTACACATTAATGCAACCACCGATGAAAACTTTAAACGCGTAGGCAATGATATCCTATACGAAATGCCACTCAAACTAACGGACGCTCTTCTTGGCACAGAAACTACCGTTCCTACAATTGATGGCAAATCAAAAATTAAAATAGAACCTGGGACCCACGATGGTCAAGAAATACGCCTAAAAGGTTTGGGAATTTATGGCCAATCAGGATTTGGAGGGTATAGAGCCGGTGACCAGATAGTCAAAGTAAATATAAAAATGCCCAATAAATTAAATAAAAAAGCAAAGAAATTGGTGGAAGAACTAGCGGAAGAATTAGATTAAACAACAATAGTATTGACCAAAACATAATTTTGTATTATTATACAACAAGCACCTTTCGCGAATATTTTTTATAAGGAGTGCTTATGTATGCAGGAATTTTACACCAAGGGCATTGTGGCGACTTAATAGACGCTGCTGTTGGAATCGAGGAAAACCTTAAAATGTGGGTACTCCAAAAAAAGACAAAGAGAGGCTGTGGCTTTTCTTGCAAAGAATCCAGAGGAAATTCCGTTGAAGGATTAAGATTAAAACTAGGCAATAGCGCCATTCTTGGAGAAGTTGAAAGAGCAGATGATATTATTCTAATTAGAGTAAAGTAAAAAAAACACAAACCCCCCGCAATTGCGGGGGATTGTTTTGTTTATTGTTTATATCTAGCCAACTTCTTTTCTTAACCTTAAAACCTCTTCACGCATAATCATAGCCTTTTCAAATTGTAGTCTTTTAGCCGCATTCTTCATCTCTTTTTCAAGATATTCAAGACGCTGTTCAGGAAGCATTTTCTCTGGTTCTTCTTCGTCTTTAGGATCATAACTAGTCCAACGGCTTATCTTTTCTTTTTTTCCTTTTCCTGCCGGCAAATAATTTTGACCTATCTCCTTTATGATAGTTTTTGGCGTTATTCCGTGTTTTTTATTATGGGTCTCTTGAATTTTTCTACGTCTTTCTGTCTCATCAATAGCAAATTGCATAGATTTTGTTATCTTGTCAGCATACATTATGATTCTTCCCTCAATATGCCTTGCTGCTCTGCCCATTGTCTGAACCAGGGTTGTCGCATTTCTTAAAAAGCCCTCTTTGTCTGCATCAAGAATAGCGATAAGAGATACCTCGGGCAAATCCAAACCCTCTCTCAACAAATTAACCCCTACAACAACATCGTATCTGCCAAGACGCAAATCCCTTATGATTTCAAGCCTATCTAAAGTTTTGATCTCCGAATGAATATAATTTACTTTTATGCCTTCGTCCGCCAAATGTTCTGACAAGTCTTCCGCCATCCTTTTTGTAATGGTTGTGACAAGAGTTCTTTGGTTATTATCGTTTCTTTTCTTTATCTCAGATATTAAATGGGGGATCTGGTTTTTTGTTGGCTTAATTTCTACAACTGGATCAAGAAGTCCTGTGGGTCTAACAAACTGCTCCACAACGTTGCTTTTCTTTGTTTTTTTAAGCTCATAGGGACCAGGGGTCGCAGATACATATATTCTCTGATCAATTTTTTTTTCAAACTCATCAAACTTTAAAGGCCTATTATCAATGGCAGAAGGCAAGCGGAATCCATGCTTAACCAATGTTGTCTTCCTTGAATGATCCCCGCCATACATACCTCTTATTTGAGGAATAGTCATGTGAGATTCATCTATTATTGTTAAAAAATCTCCCTTAGTCTTTCCTCCGGAGGCGGATCCACCTTTGGCGGAAAAAAAGTTCAATAGTGTATATGGAGGTTCTCCGGGTTTTCTAAAATCAAGATGGCTTGAGTAGTTTTCAATTCCATGACAATAACCGGCGGTTTTGATCATATCCATATCATATTCGGTTCTTGATTTAAGACGCTCTGCTTCTACATAAAGCCCCTCCTTGTCTAGTTTTTTAATGTGTTTTTGCAGTTCTGCCCTTATGTTTTGTATAGCCAAATCAGTTTTGTCATTTGTGGCAATCCAATACTTTGCAGGGAATATTTTTGTTTCAACAACCTTCTCAAACTTAGGATCTTTATAAAATATGTCATCTAATTCAACGTTGTCAGCAACTGATATTTTTTCTACAACATTGCCCTTAAATTTTATTTTTGTAATCCTATCGCCGGTAGCTGATGCTACTTCTATTTCTTTTGTTGATTTCCTGAAAGTACCTCTTTTAAGCTCAAGTTCATATCCGTATTGCAATCTGGCAAGATGCCCAGCAATTTCTCCCGGCCTTACTTTTTGACCCTCAACAACATCCAAACACAAATTATCATAATCTTCAGGAGAACCAAGGTTATAAATACAAGAAACCGAGGCCACAACAATAACATCGTCTCGACTTATAAGAGCTTGGGTTGAAGCATGTCTAAGACGGTCTATTTCTTCGTTTATTTTGGCATCTTTTTCAATATACGTGTCTGAATGGGGAATATAGGCCTCTGGCTGATAATAATCATAGTAACTAACAAAATAATGAACGGCATTTTCCGGAAAAAACTCTTTAAACTCCTGATATAACTGGGCTGCAAGGGTCTTATTATGAGATATTACAAGAGTTGGCTTTTTAACATTCGCGATTACGTTTGCAATAGTAAAGGTCTTGCCGGAACCCGTCACGCCTAAAAGCGTCTGGTGTTTTTCGCCTGTTTTAATTCCTCGTATCAGCCTATCTATTGCTTGGGGCTGGTCGCCTGTAGGCTTAAATTTTGAGCTTAATTTAAACAATTATTTAAGGTTAAATTATTATAGTAAGGCTTACGCGTTTGGCCAAACCCTTGTGGCTTGAGCAAGATAAGCCCTTTATTTTGGGGGCTTATGCTCAAGCGTGTAAGTTCTGTATAGATTGAAAAATATAACCAAAAGGGATAATATAAAAGCATGATTGGTTATGTTGAAGGAAAATTAATATCTTTAGGGGAAAAATATGCAATAATTGACGTAAATGGAGTAGGCTACAGAGTGGCCATATCTGAAAAAAACAGAAATATTCTATCAAATATAGGAGACAAAGTCAAGTTTTACACCCACTTTACACTAAATCCTAGAGACGGGAGCGTTGAGCTTTATGGTTTTAACACGCCCGAAGAGTTAAATTTCTTTGAACTGCTGACCACGGTTTCTGGCATAGGTCCAAAGTCTGCCCAATCAATATTATCTTCTGTTGATCTTGCCACGCTTCAACTAGGCATAATACAAGGAGACCATAAATACTTAAGCAAGACAGCAAGCATTGGACTCAAAACTGCCCAAAGACTAATTCTAGAACTTAAAAATAAAGTCATCACAATTGGTGAATCAAGCAATGAGTCGGGGAGAAACCTAGCTCTTGAAGGAGAGGCAGCCGATGCCTTAATGACTCTAGGATATTCTCAACACCAAGCGATAGAAGCCCTAAAATCATCAAAAGAAGCCACTACTATAGAAGAAAAAATAACTAATGCACTCAAAATATTAGGGAAGTAGAAACCTCCCAAAATTGACCCTGTCTAGGGTCAATTTATCTATTTAATAAGATATTCTAGTAAGGAAATACGTGCATATTTAACATATTTTAACTAGACTATTAAAAATAACTTAGGAATAAATATTTATTGATGTTCAATTCAAACATGGAGTCATTTTTACAATCAAAATCGTGGTTAGAATTCCAAAGGCACATTGGCAGGAATGTTTTTGAATACCATGAGGGAGAAATTAGGGCTGAAATAATAGAACACGACATGCCATATGTCAATAAAAATTATTTATATATACCCCATGGACCATTAGCTGTCAATGAGGACAAATTCTCTCCGGAAAATTTTGTATCTTATTTAAAAAAAATTTCAAAAGAAAAAAAATATATTTACATAAAAGCAGAACCATTGTCTAAAAAAATTTCGGATAAACTTATTGAATCAGGTTTTAGAAAATCAAAAAAACAAATTCAACCCAACAAGACCCAGATTTTAAATTTAGAAAAAACTGAAGATGAGCTTTTATCAGAAATGCACTCTAAAACTCGTTACAACATTCGCGTTGCTAAAAAACATTCTATAATAGTAGAGCAACATAATAATGTAGAAACTTTTTGGCAACTTCTCAAAAAAACATCTATTAAAGACAAATTCAGCACTCATTCTGAAAATTACTACCATAAGCTTATAGACTACTTTAAAAATAGTGATGATATACAAATCAAAATCTTTACGGCTGAATTTAATTCAAAACCTGTAGCTTCTGCTTTAATATTAATTTTTAAAGAAACCGGCTATTATCTTCATGGAGCATCTGACTATAATATGAGAGCCGCCATGGCACCCTTCGTGCTTCATTGGGAAATTATAAAATTTTTAAAATCAGCAGGATTAAAACATTATGATTTTTGGGGGATTGATGAAAAAAAGTGGCCCGGAGTTACAAGATTTAAAAAAGGTTGGGGAGGTAGTGAAATTGAGTATTTTGGTTCTTTTGATTTACCTATAAATAAGCTGTGGTACTGGCTTTATATTATAGGCAAGAAGGTATTATAAACATTAATAATCATTAATATAACATGTTTAAAGAATTATATATCTTAAATAAGGTTTTAGATATTGGACGTAAGTTAATTCCTAGATCAATATTTAAATTTACTCAGCCATATTACCATGGATTTTTATCTATACTAGGAGGAATATTTTATGGATTTCCTTCAAAAAACCTTAAAATAATAGCGGTAACCGGCACAAAAGGTAAGTCAACTGTTGTATATATGACAACAAGAATATTTGAAAAAGCTGGAATTCCCGTCGCATCAATTGGATCACTTGGTTTTAAAATAAAGGATAAAACATGGCCAAACTCTCTAAAGATGACGATGCCGGGCAGAATGAAGTTGCAAAAATTTTTATATAATGCAAAAAAATCAGGAGCAAAATATGTAATACTTGAAGCAACTTCTGAGGGACTGGCCCAAAATCGTCTTGCAGGCATAAATGTAAATTGTGCTGTTTTCACAGGAATACACAAAGAACACATTGAGAGTCATGGCTCATTTGAAAACTATTTGCAAGCAAAGCAAAAATTATTTTTTAAGACAAACGCTATACATATAATAAACATAGATGACAAACAATCTAAAGACTTCATTGAAATTAAATCAGACCAAAAAATAACCTTCGGGATGCAAGAAGGAGATGTCAATCAAAAAGACACTGAGCTCAAATTAAAACTTGTTGGCAATTTTAATATTTATAATGGTCTGGCAGCACTAGCCATCTCGAAAGCATATGGCATTAACCCAAAAGAAGCGAAAAATGAACTTGAAAAAATAGAAAAGGTTCCCGGTAGAATGGAATTCATAAAAAAGGGACAACCGTTTGATGTTGTTGTTGATTACGCCCATACACCAGACAGTTTAGAAAAAGTTTATCAGACCCTCAAAAAGGACAATTCTAAACTTGTTTGTGTACTTGGAGCTGCAGGAGGAGGGAGAGACAAATGGAAGAGATCCTCTTTTGGACGCATTGCCGAAAAATATTGTGATGAAATCGTACTTACAAACGAGGATCCCTACGATGAAAATCCTGAGGAAATTTTGCAAGAAATTGTGTCGGGTTTTTCAAATTTGAACAATGGTTATAATTTAATAATAAACAGACAAGATGCGATCAAAAAAGCTTTATCGCTAGCAAAAAAAGACGATACAGTAATAATAACAGGCAAAGGGTCTGAAACATCCATGGCAGTATCAAATAACAAGAAGATTCAGTGGTCTGACAAGGCTGTGGTTGAAGAGTTTCTTAAATATTGATAACATAAAAGCAGAAATAAAGATCTTTAAAAAGGAGATTATACTTGAGGAACAGGGGAAAGAAAAAGCAACCTTATGATTTAGTATTATATTTTGATGCATGTGCATCTAGACTCAAACCATGTACGAACAGTTGCCGAAACAACAAAGAATACATGTGCCGCCATCGTTTGAGATCTCCTAATCCACTAATCTTTCGACATTCCGGTGAGCTTAGCTTTCTCCACTTATCTGACTTTCAAGTAATTCTAGATTTTATATGGAAACTAACCCATACTCCTCCTAAACTAATAACTCCGAAAACTAAATTTTTTATAGTCACCAGAGATAAAAATTTCTTACGTGATGCAGAAAATGGATGGGATGCAAAAAGAAAAAAAAGAACACAACCAAAACTATCATTTAATCAAGACCTGCGGGTTGTACAGTGCAACAGCTTCATTATAAAAATCATAACAACCCATTCTGATTCAGTTGTAGATCTGATCAAAACCATAAACAATGTTCTTCCTCGATATTAATATCGGGGCTTTTTTTTGCTTACTCAGGCAGTAGGTGTTAAAATAATTACATGGAACAAAGATCCAATAATGGATTAATGTGGTTTGAAATAATGCTAGTGCTGGCAGTTTTTATTTTGGCATTAATTCACTTTGGAGAAACCACTTCACAACTTCAAACAACTAACGTTACTGCGAATGGCTCTTTAATAAACAACAGGAAACCGAGGATTTATTCTGTTTTTTATAAGGCAGGAGTTTTTAGCCCAACCAACCTAAGAATACGAGTAGGCGATACTGTTAAATTTCAAAACGATGGACTAACATCATTACGAGTTATTTCAGACATTGGCGATAACGGCGAGGAAGTACTCTCTGGCCTCGATAGCATAAATGATGTCAAGGTTGGAGAATCATACATTTATAGATTTTCAAAATCAGGAATATTTAGTTATCACAATTTTTATAATGAATTAGAGAGGGGTACAGTAATTGTAAGAGACTTATAAAACTTATAATGCTAAATTTATTTGTCTAAATTTGTTAAAATATAATAATAATTATTAACCTTTATGAAGGATATAAACCTAAACCTTGGCTCATACATAAAAGAATTAATACCTTTCTTGGCCACTCAAATCCTCGGATTAGCCGTAACATTAAAACTACTGGCATTACCCCCAGAAGAAACAGTTGCCATGTCTGAAGGGCTAAGCTTTAATCTTTTAGACATAATCATATTGGCAGTCATATTAGTTCTTTTTATATTTTTTAGTAAAAAGGGCGGCAAAGCAGGAACTATTTTTTTTAAAGTATTTTTAACACTAGCTGTCTTTAGCGGTTTACAGCTATCCCTAGGATCATTTCTAAACCCTTACATCTCTCTCATTGTCTCTTTGGTATTAATAGGATTATTTTTATATAGGAATAATGTTATAATTCAAAATATAGTAATGGTAATCGCTATTGCAGGAATAGGAGCCTTATTTGGCCTTACTGTGACGCCTTTGTTCGCCGTTATTTTACTAGCTGTTCTTTCAATTTATGACATAATAGCTGTTTACAAAACAAAACACATGATTAGCATGGCAAAAGCAATGATTGAATCAAAAGCAATATTTGGTTTTGTAATTCCATCAAAATTAAATCTTGTCACAGAAAGATTAAACAACGTTACTCCAGGAGATAATTTTATGATATTAGGTTCAGGGGATATAGTAATGCCCTTGATACTCACATCATCTGTAGCCAAAACATCACTTGCAGGATCAGTGATTGTATTAATATTTTCACTTGCGGGGCTTTTCTTAACACATCTAATATTCACGAACCAAAATAAAAAACGGCCAATGGCAGCACTGCCACCAATTGCTGCTTTAAGTATAATAGGTTACTTAATTTTTTACATAATAATTTAATAATATTCCGACAAACCCTTGTTTTATTGGTTATGTCGATATGATTTGTAAATGAAATTATCATTTTTCGGAGGTGCTGGTCAGGTTACTGGAGCTAATTATTTGCTTGAAACTGACTCCGGACAAAAAATAGTAATTGATTGCGGTCTAAGCCAGGGTAGTAAATACGCAGAAGATTTTAATTATGCAGATTTTTCTTATGATCCTTCCCAAGTAGATTTTGTCTTCATAACCCACAGCCACATAGATCATATGGGGCGCTTACCCAAATTGTACAAAGACGGCTTTAGAGGTAAAATATATGCAAATACCCCTGCAAAAGACTTGATGACTGCATCTTTGCCAGATTCCTTAAGTCATATTGAAAGAGAAGCAAAAGAAGATGGACATCCTCCTCTTTATGAAGGAAAAGATATTAAAGGAATGCTTGAATTAGTACAAAGTCTTGATTTCCACGAAAAGGTTGATTTACAAGGAGATGTCGAGGCACAATTACATGACGCAGGACATATTTTGGGGTCATCTATAATTGAAATAAAGTGGAAAGAAGGAGAGAAATACAAAAGAATATATTTTTCAGGGGATCTAGGAAATCCGCCTACACCATTTTTAAATCCTACTGAATTAGTCAGAAATGCTGATTATGTGGTTATAGAGTCAGCTTATGGTGATAGGGTCCACGAAGACAGAGAGCTAAGGAAAGGGAAACTAGAAGACGCCGTAGAAAATACAGTTAAGGAAGGCGGGGCACTGATTATTCCCTCGTTTGCAGTTGAAAGAACCCAAGAACTTCTTTTTGAATTAAATGAATTAATAGAAAACAAAAGAATACCCCGCATTCCTGTATTTGTTGACAGCCCGTTGGCAATAAAGATCACAGAAGTATACAGAAAATACCAGAAAAACTTTAATAAACAAGCATCAGAGCTTATTGAGTCAGGAGATGACATATTCCATTTCCCAGGACTAAAGATGACAAGAACAGTAAATGAATCAAAATCAATAAATGAAGTGCCTCCACCCAAAATAATAATTGCAGGATCAGGAATGAGTGTTGGAGGAAGAATATTGCACCACGAAAGAAAATACTTACCCGATCCAAAATCAACCATGCTTTTTGTAGGATATCAGGTAATAGGAACCTTAGGCAGAGCAATTCTTGAAATAAAAGACAAAAGAAAAGTCGGTAAAAAATCGAATTCTGTAAGAATTTTTGGAAATGAAATCCCTGTAAACTGCAACATTGTGGCCATAGGAGGATATTCAGCACATGCAGACCAACTAGGGCTTTTGCGCTGGGTAAAAGCAGCAAATAGCTACCTTGAGAGTGATGAAAGCTGTTCTAATGAGACAACACAAAGACAAAATGAACAAAATAAAGATGAAGGAGAACATAGATTAAAAAAAGTGTTTGTGGTTCAAGGGGAAAGAGAAGTATCAGAAGTTCTTGCAAGCAAAATAAAAGATATTCTAGTAGTTGATGCTGTAGTACCAAAAGATGGAGATAGTTATGAACTGTAATAAACATTTTTTATTAATATCCACAATATTTAATAACGTATTTAAGCAATAATATGTTAAAGTAAAAACATCCGACAAACCCTTTAAAAACAAAGCATTGTCGGAATGTCGATTAGTAAAAGATTAATAAATTTAAATGGAATACCAGAGTCAGCAAAAAAGTAATTCTACACTAATCTCAAACGATTCAGAAAAAACCAAAGGCAAAACAGGGATAATAATGTCTGCTGTTTTAATTTTTATATTGCTTTCTGCTTCATCTGTGGGTATTAGTTATTTTTTGCTTAACAAAGAAAAAGATGAAGGAGGATTAATCACAGAAGATGAGCATTCCAGAATAAACGTAAGTGCAGCTGTTATTACAAAAAATGAAACAGTAGCACTTTTAGCTTCTCAGGTACTAAGAAATCAATTAGAAAAAATTAAGACTATAGGAAACCACTATTCTACTCGCAGAGATATTACAAATTTAGTTATTGAAAGAAAATGGCAAGAAGCAACCTCATTAATAACGCCCGCAATTCAAGAAAGCAACGAAGCTATTGAATTGATAGGCCTTGCCGATACTGAGGGAATAGCTAAAGCATCCTTCCCTGAAAGCGGAATATTGGGCTCAAGCTTAATTCATAGAAATTGGTATCGTAATATCATAACTGATTGGGAGCCCCATCTTTCTGAGATATATACTAGATCAACCAGTCCAGCTTATAATGTTGCCTCCTTTGTTTTTCCTATAAAAAATTCTTTTGGTAGTCCTGCCGGCATACTTCTCTTTCAAATAAAGCTGAGTAAATTCCAAAAATGGATTGAAGAAATAAAAATAGGTAAAGAAGGCATTACTTTTATAGTAGATCAAAATGCTAATATTGTTGCTCATTCCAATATTTCAAACCTCACAGAAGTTATAAATTATTCGGAAGATGAAGATGTAAAAAGAGTGCTTGCGGGTAATGCAGGAAGTGAAATTGTTATCAATGATTCAAAGTTTTTATCTTCATTCACCCCTTTTGCAGATTATGGATGGGGTGTTATAACAAGAATACCGCTTGAAGAAATTTCTGAAGAAGAAATAATTGATGTGAATATTATAGAAGCAACAGACGATGTGAAATCCAATCCATTCTTAGTTATCATAATCGTATTTAACATATTAGTAACTATCATATTTTTTGTAGCAATACGCTCAGTACTAAAAAGTAATAAAGATTAATAAACTATAGTAAACAAAATAGCTTTAGATATACCTAAAACAGCTCTTAAGAGCTGTTTTATACTGCGATAATTTTATTTATACAAAATTAAAAATCAATTATTTATATTATCTAGATTATACTAGATTATATTAAGTTAAGATACTTAACAAAGTATTTAATTGGGGCAAAAAATCGTCACATAAACAGCAAATACAAGCTATTTAAGCTACAGTTTGTTATTTATATGAAACAAAAAAATGTTTTATTTTTTATATTAAAATCAAACAAAAACTAATTAACCAAAACATTAAAAAGGCGATGGCTTGTGCATTATCATTTTTAATCCAAGTACATCGGATTAAACCAGCAAAAAATTATCATTGTTGATAACTGCCATTGTGTCTATTTTAAACTAAACTATAATTATATTGAGGCCCAACAAAACCTTATTTCATAAGGTTCTGTCGTGATGTCGAGACGGATATTAAATACACATCCCGTCTGACATTGTTTTGTGGCCGGATGTACTTGCTGTGATTTCTAACAAACTTGAAGTCACAGAAACAACTTAAAAAAAATTCAATCTCTAACAAAAAAACCGACAACAAAAAATCGTCTGTTGATTCTTTTGTTAGAGATGGAAAAGAGTTTGTCATTGCTTCAAAAGTTGCTAAAGAATTCGGATATGCCAGTGATCATGTTACACGATTAGCGAGACAAGGAAAGATACATGCCATAAACGAAAACAGAAAGTGGTATGTAGTTGCTTCATCTATATCAAATTATTCTAAGGTTGCGGAGCAAAGAAAAAGACTCGGCGGACTTAAAAGTGTCGGCAAAATTTCATCACCAGTTCTTTCATCACCAGTTCTTTCTAATAGCCAAGTTAAATTTGGCAGTCAGAGCAAAGATGCTCTAGACGACGTAGTTCTTTCTATCTCTCGCCCACAAATGCGAGTTGAATCACCAGTTCTTTCCAATAGCCAAGTTGAACTTGGCAACAGTCGAGTTATAATCGACACAAAACCCGAAGAGGGTAATAACCGGATTCTTAAAACAGCGGTAACATCCGGTCACAAACAAACCGCCAACAGGGCCTCAATTTTGTTGGCGGTTTTATCTTTCCTTGCAATTGGAGGCTGGTTTGCAACCTTTAACAGTTTAGGTATAAAAGGAATTAACAATTCTAAGCTAGGCCTTGCGGTTTCTGCATTGCCTCAAAAATTATTTGATAGTTTTGCTCAAATAGGAAGCAATGATGAAAGTGAGAAAATAAAACCAATCATAGAAAATTATGACAGAGCAATAGAGGAATTAAGAAGTAGATTACAATTAGAAAAAGATCGTCTATCTGACCTTCTACGGAAATTCAGTGCCGGTGATATTATAGCTGAAGGCCCAGAAAAAGAAGTAATTATAAGAGAAATAAGAAATCTTGTTTCAGTTCCTTTTTCTGATCTTGAAATTTCATTACTTCGTGACCTAGCAAGCAAATTCTCCGCTGGAGACATTTTAATTGCACCAATAGAGGGAGGTGACACATCAGACCTCAGTGCATCTATAAGCAACCTAAGCGACCTTATTTCCGATCTTGAATATAGACTAACCAGAATACCGCCCCCTATTAACACTGGCGGATCTGGTCGAAGCGTAGTCACTACAATACTTAACCCAGAAGAGATAGACACAAATACTCTATATGCAGGTAATATAAAGATAATAAACAATTCTATAACGACAACCTCTGGTGACCTAACCATAGGTTCAAGCGATGGCACAGTTAACATATCGGGTGCAGCATCTGTAAGTGCTCTTTATGGAGCAAACCTATCTGACTGTGATACAGCCTCAGACAAACTATTGTGGGATTCATCAAATGGCAAATTCTCATGTGGAACAGATGGCGGCGGAAGCGGTTCTGCAATTGAAGTAAGAGAAGGATTAACTACAGCACTTAACCCTGTAGCTACTGTTTCTTTTGCTTCAAACAGCTTCAATGTTACCGCCTCTGGTTCTAATGAAGTAATCATAACCCTAGACTACACTAACGGCCCAGCTTCAAGATCAGCCAATGAAACGATCACGGGTTTCTGGTCATTCACAACAGCTTCCACACAATTAACTGGCCTTGAATTGACCAACAATGCATCTATCGGAGGCAATGTAACAATAGTAGGAACTCTAACGAATACCGGTAGGGTTAACTTCTCATCTAATGTTTCTACTTCGGGCGATTTTGAAATTTCTGGTACCGCAAGCATCTCAGCATTTATATTGCCCGATAAAGATGGGGGTACACTTGGAGATTGTGATGGAGAAGGACAAACACTAAACTGGGATGCAACAACAGGCAAATTTGATTGTTTGACTGATACATCAGGAGGGGGTGGAGGAACTCAAATTGAAGTTGGGGAAGGCAATCCTGACGGGGGAGCATTAGTATCATCAATATCATTTAATGCTCTAGCATTTAACGTAGATACCTCTAATGGATGGCTTGATCTCAA
>PCXQ01000001.1:0-431 GCA_002794035.1 Candidatus Yanofskybacteria bacterium CG10_big_fil_rev_8_21_14_0_10_36_16 | reverse complement strand
ACTGGACTAACGGCCCTGCTTCAAGATCAGCTAATGAGACAATCACAGGTAACTGGACATTCAATAATGCTTCTGTATCAGGACTCTTTGAACTAACAGGCACTGCTTCAGGCAACTGGGGTGGTACATTTGATGGTTATGAAGCTACTGCATTCGGTGTATTGGCTGAGAATGAGACAGTTACAGGCAATTGGTCATTCACTAATGCCTCTGTATCTTCACTCTTTGAGGTATCAGGTACAGCTTCATTATCATCCCTTACATTAGTTGATCAATCAGGCATAGACCATGGTTCAATAAGCGGATTAACTGATGATGACCACACTCAATACATATTAGTAGCTGGTACAAGGGCATTTACAGGAAACCAGTCATTTGGAGACTTTAATATCACTAATGTAGGCGATATATCTCTTGATTCAATATCTGCA
>PCXQ01000007.1 GCA_002794035.1 Candidatus Yanofskybacteria bacterium CG10_big_fil_rev_8_21_14_0_10_36_16 | reverse complement strand
TAACTATTGTCTATAAATATAGTAGCTTATTTTTGTTTGAATGTCAATATCGCGGCTTATCGTATTGATCGTCGGCACAAATAGTACATGGATGCGAGATTGCCATTTATCTCAGTACTCGTTACACTGCGCTCAAATAAATCGGGAAACTCTCAAGTCGTTGCTGACAAAGGATTTTACCCAGAACCACATTAGGTTCTGGGTACCATGCACCCTACGTGGTGCATAGTAAGTCCTATTTCACACAAGTGGTGCCCGGGGGATTGGAGGTCAAATAAATTGCTTTATTTGACCCGGAATTTTAGTGGAGCTTCCATGTGGAACGATTCCGAGGGGGTACAACGAGGATATAAAATTCCGTCGAACCTAATCCCGCACAGCGGGATTCTCTTTGTATAAATGGTGTCTTTATTGTACCAAGCTCTTGCGAGCACCCCGCCAAGGCGGGGCGTGTTTTGTACAGGTGGTGCCGGGAGAGGGACTCGAACCCTCAAGCCGTAAGGCACACGATTTTAAGTCGTGCGTGTATACCAATTCCACCATCCCGGCACCACCTGTACAAACGTATACCGATTCCGCCACTCGCCCCCAATTTATACAAAGTGTATACCTTCTCAAATTTTTAAAAGCATTCGGTGTTTCACAAAACTTAACACAACAAATCCCTAAATTTGAGGATTAAAGTGAAGCAGTTCACTTTAATCGCCGCCACCCAAGCAATAATTTTTAATAATCTAACCGGAAAATACATCGCTCCGGCCGTTTGATTCCATAAATAATAAATAAATTTATTATTTGAGGCCACAGCGGGATTTCTACCTACAGCAGACAGGCGCACCCGCGAATAACGGTTTTGTCGTGCCTACGGCAGATCTCCCGAAGGGAGACAGACCTCTTGCCTCTTGAGGCCACGGCGGGATTCGCACCCGCGAATAACGGTTTTGCAGACCGCCGCGTTAGACTGCTTCGCCACGTGGCCTTAAATATCTCTATATTTTTCTTTCAATTTTTCCTTCTGCTGCCCTGTTTTTAAAAATCTTTCATATCTTACAGCTTCTTTTCTTGAATTAAATTGATATGACTTTATAAATTTCCAAGGTCTATATCCTTTGGTAGATTTTGCCTTACCGGAATTATGAAACAATATCCTTTTTATTAAATCTCCCGTGCTTCCAACGTAAAGATGATTATTTTTACAACTTTTTAAGACATAAGTAAAATACTTCATAACAAAAAGTTTTGTCGTGCCTACGGCAGATCTCCCGAAGGGAAACAGACCTCTGCCTTACCGAAAAACTTGTGTCCCTTCGGGACATCTACCGAAGGTAGAGCTACGCCGCCTATAAATATTAATCTGCATTATCTAATAATTCTTGAACGTGTGAGGCATACTCTTCGCTCATGTCGATTTCAAAACGAATCTTAGGTATTTTCCTCATGATCAGTTTTTTATTCAGTTTTTGTTGTATATTAAAAATTTCTTTGTTGATTTGTCTCAAAACATTTTCACTATTTTCAACAGGAAAAACTGATACTTTAATTTTAGCATGTTCTAACGTGGGGGATACATCAGCTCCTACAACAGTTACAAAAACCCCTTCATCAAAATCAACTTCCTTTTGCAAAATTCTGCTAACCTCATCTCTAATAAGAGCATTTACTTTTTTTATTCTTTCAGACATATTAAAGTGTTCTTTTTATTTTTTCCTCCGTATATACTTCCAAAATATCACCCTGCTGTACAGTTATAGCCATTTCTCCTTTGCCTCCATGTAAATCTAACCTCAGTCCGCACTCAAGCCCCTCTGTGACTTCCGTTACATCAGCTTTATTATGCTGAAGCTGGCCAAGTTTTGCAGTCAACACAGGGGAGCCACCTCTTAATACATCCACCATTGAACCTCTTACTGCCTTGCCTTTAGTTACCTTTCCTCCAACAACTTGAGAACGAGCATCCTTTTTAAATAACGCCAATATTTTTATTTTACCCAAAACAGTCCTCTTAATTTCGGGGTCCAGCAATTCTGACATTATGTTTCTAACTTCTTCTATCAATTCGTAAATAATTCTGAATGTTTTGATTGTTATATCATTTCTTTCTGCCAAATTTGCCGCTGATCCGTCAACTGAAACATTAAACCCAATAACAGCAGCGGATATTGCAATAGCATTGTTTACATCATTATCATTTATACCTCCTACACCATAATTTACCACTCGGTAATCAACTTCGTCTGAAATAATAGCTTTCATCACCTGATCAATAGCCTCAAGAGATCCCTGAGTGTCAGCTTTTATTATCAAGTTTGATATTTTTTTATTTGTTGTTTCAGGGCCTGATTCCTGTTCAAATAGTTGGCCTGATAAAAACTGTTTTATTAATGAATTTTTCTCTGCTTCTTTAACATTATTAAATGACTTAAACATCTCACCAACCCTGGGTGCTTCATTCCATCCCAAAACTACTACTGGTTGAGAAGATACAGCAATCTTTACACTTTCCCCCTTAAAATCCTCCATAAACCTTACTTTGCCTGTGGCAGAACCCGCAGAAACCCAATCACCAACTTGTAGTTCTCCTTCCTGAACAAGCAATGTTGCAACTATTCCTCTTCGGCTTTCTAGATGTGTCTCAATAACAAAACCACTGGCCTGACCTTCCATAGGAGCCTCAAGATCTTCAAGTTCAGCTAAAAGCAATATCATTTCAATAAGCTCATCAATACCTTCACCTGTTTTGGCCGACATTTCAACAACAGGAACCTGTCCTCCATAACCCTCAACCAAAACTTCGTTTTCTGCTAAACCCTGCTTAACTGCCTGAATATTGGCGCCCTGGCTATCAATCTTATTTATTGCAACAACAAAAGGGACTTCACTTTCTTTTAATATATTGATTGATTCCTTGGTTTGAGGTTTAACGCCTTCATCCGCTGCCACAACAAGAACTGCAACATCAGCAACCTTAGCTCCTCGTGAACGAATAGCACTAAATGCTTCATGCCCCGGAGTATCAAGAAAAGTTATTTTTTTGGCTTGCCCTGAAGAATCCGAAGGGTGTTCAATTTGGTATGCTCCAACATGCTGTGTTATGCCACCAGCCTCGCCTTCGGCAACTTTTGCCTTTCTTATTTTATCCAAAATACTTGTCTTACCATGATCAACGTGCCCTAAAATAACCACCACAGGTGGCCGAGTCGCTGTTTTTTTATTGTTTGAATCACTTGACATGCTACAAATATTACCATTTTTATTAGCTTTTTACAACCGAAAGGGCTGGCCATTGTTTATAGGGCCAGCCCTTAAAAATATTCTGATATTTATTTTAATTATTAAGCAACAATTCTAACAATATTATTCACCAAGCTCGCTGGCTGACAATTTAAACTCTTTGCCTTTTTCAATTTCACCATCTAGTATTTTCTTAGCTATAACATTTTCTACTTTATCCTGTATTGCTCTTTGCATAGGTCTTGCGCCAAACTGCGGATCAAATCCAATCTTAGAAACATACTCAACGACATCCTGTGTCGGCAGATATTCATATCCTTGATCCTTAAGTCGTTTCGCAAGCTTGTTCAAAAGCAAAGCTGAAATCTGTTTGACCTGCTCTCTTGTTAAAGGATGGAATACAACAACCTCATCAAACCTATTCACAAACTCAGGCCTAAAGTGACCTTCCTTTAATAAAACGTCTATAAGCTCGGCTTTCTTCTCAGATGGATCAATATTTTTACCCACCATGTCTCTAATAAATTCAGCGCCTGCGTTAGATGTAGCAATAATAATATTATTTTCAAAATTAACTTTCTGCCCAAAAGCATCTGTTAAGCGACCCTCGTCAAAAACCTGTAGGAAAATATTCAAAATATCCGGATGCGCCTTCTCAAGCTCATCAAGAAGTATAAGAGAGAAGGGATTTTCACGAACCTGCGTAACAAACTGCCCTGGTTCACTCAATCTCAATGAACCTAAAAATCTATCTAATGATTCAATGTCTTGGTACTCTGACATATCAAATCGAATCATTTTATCTTCTGAACCAAAGTAAACCTTGGATAATATTTTTGAAGTTAATGTTTTACCAACTCCTGTTGGACCTACAAACAAGAATACTCCCGCTGGTTTTCCGCCTCCTGCCATTCCGGTTCTCAAACGTCTCATTGCTGAAGCAACTGTTTCAACAGCACGATCCTGACCTATGATTTCTTTATGCATTATCTTTTCTAAATTAATCAGTTTTTCTTTCTCATCTTTGTTTACAGGACCAACTTTTATATTAGTTTTTCTTGTCACAACCTCATTAATATCATCAATTGTCACAATTTTTCTTCTGTCAGCAAGGGCATAGGAAACGGCTTCTGATAATAAATTCAGCGCCTTATCGGGGAAAGGAGATGTTTGAATATATTTATCCGAGCTTTCAACCGCACTCTTTAGTGCACCATAAGTAACAAAAGATTTTGTTACTTTTTCAATAAAAGGCAAAGATTCTTCTACTATTCTTGTTGTCTGATCTTTGTCTGGTTCTGTAATATCTACTTTTTCAAACACCTTCATTAGCCCGCTGCGACTAGCTATAGATTTCCTGAAACTAACAGGATCCGTAGTGGCTATTATTTGTATTTTTGATGATTCTAAGTAAGGCATAAGAACTTGAGTTACATCTATCCTGCCAAGACCTCCTTTTTCACCAATGTAATTATGGAAATCTTCAATCACTAAAATAATGTTGCCTGCCTTAACTGCCTCGTCTAACATTTGGGTTAAGTTAGTCTGTATATCCGCTTCGTCCTTAAGAGACGCCAGCGTTGATATATTAAGCTCAAAAACTTTTTTGTAATTCAAAGCCGGCAAAGCTTTGCCTTTGTTTATTAGTCGCACAAAATCCAAAATAGTGGTTCTTTTACCGACGCCTTCTTGGCCTACAAGCAAAACATTGTTTTCACCAGACCTAACCAGTATCTGCTCTATTTGTTCTATTTCCCTTTTTCTAAAAAACAAAATCAATGAATGGGGTTCCAGTTTAAGCTGATCGCTAAGGTTTGAAGCAAAATGGCTTAATCGCCATGAATAACCGTAAGTCCAACTCCTGCCAATAGGCGGTTTGCGTAAAAGATTTTCAAGCCGCCAAAAAGATTTCTTATTTTCTCTGAAAGACCAGATTTGCTCATACCAATGAACAAGTTCAACAAGATCATCTCCATCAATGCCTATATCTAACATAAATTTTTTAAATATAGGATTGTAATCAAAAAGAGAAGCTACTAAATCAACCACGGTTATTTTTTTACCTCCATGATCACCGCGCAGTTTGTTTGCATGAAGAAGTAGTTCGCTTAAGTCTTGTGATAGGTTTGCTGCGCCACCAAAAAAGGAAGGCGCGCCTTTTCCAATCTTTAAACTCATTATTTTTTTCACACCTTCGCTTGCTGTTGCTGCATCAAGACCAAGTCTAGTAAAGACTTCCTTTGCAAAAGGATCATCTAATACAGCTGCCAACAAACTGTCTGTGGAAATTTTTTCTTCGTTTAATGATTGGGACAAAGCAAGGGTATCGGCAAAAACGCTGGCAGCGTTAAAATCGAGAAAGTCTGCAATGTTTTCAATATTAGACGATTCTAGAGGGTTTTTGAGATATTTATCTATAAATATCTCAAAAAAGATAATAGAAAATGCCAGTGGCAAAAAAATCATAGCTAGACCATAAAAGATATCTGAATTTAAGCTTGAAATTAAACCAATCTCAATATCCACTGCAGCAAACTCTGCCAACCGCTGAACAATCAAAACAGATAAAAATATCACCAAGGAAACAACCCCCAAAACCAACAAAGTAATTCTAAAGAATTTTAAAACACCTGCAGGAACAGTTTTATAAAACTCAACCGGCTTATATATTTTTGAGCTTTTTAAATTAAAATACAAAACAAAAAATAAAGAATTTAGAACTATGAATTATGGGCAACTAGAATTCATGGTTCACTATTCATTTTTTTAAAAAACCAAAATTAATCCTCGAATTACAAAATAGATGGCAACAATGGGCCACAATACCCACAAAACAAAAAATAATATAAAACCAATAAAAATAATTGCTTGAAACAAAAATCCAAAAAACACAATCAAAAGCCTCGCGCCTGCCGCAAGAATGCGTATATAAAAATCAGCCATTAAGTCTAATACTTTTGCTGTGGCATCTCCCTTCTTGGCCAAATCAGAAGGTTGGCGTTTATGCCAAGGAGCAAACAGGGTCTGCAAATGGCGAGTAATTAAAAACCTGTGCCAAGCACCTTTAATGTAGTTGCCCATTATTTCCCAAATAGCAGATGGGGCAACAGTGTAGTGCCAAATTATATAATCAATAAAAATCATATAAACAATGCTTTATATGTTTAATATTAACATTTATCAAATGTTTAAAACAGGTTCGCATTCTGGATTAATAATCAAATTTTATACTTGCGAAAAAAATTAAAATCCCTTAATGTTTTAACCAGTTGCTTTTAACATATAAATATGGAGAAAAACCATGCAATTTCCTGATACACCCGACATACCAGAAGAAGTTATGCAAGCAGTTGAAGAAATAATCAACATGTTCGATGAAGTTGTTTTGAGTCAGGAAGAAACAATCCGAAGAGCAGTAAATGAAAGGCTGGTTCCCTTAGGATGGTCTATGTCTTTGCAAGTTGGCTTAGAAATTTGGATAAACAAACTGGGCTCAGAAAAAGGACCAAAACTGATAGCACCACCTGGAGAACCCGGAGATACTATTGAGGCTGACCCCGATTTTGATAAAAAATTTATGAAAGAAATGCACATATCCATTGATGAAGGAGACGAGGAAGACACCAATGAACCTTTGGACCTCCTAGAAAAAGTACGACGAGAAGTTATAAATCTTGCTTCTAATTTGAAAGTTGAAACAAGGCCATCTTTTGTCGGATACATCAACAGAGGACACGTATTTAAAAGAACAGGAATCTCATTTAAACTGCCCTTAAGACACGAGAACAACACGGAGTGGCACAATGCCGTAAACAACACATTTGGCAACACTGATGATGTAGATATTCTTAAAGATATCATTTCTCTTCTCAAGTCTATTTCTAAGGTCTAGAAAATAAATATGCCTAGGTGGCATATTTAATCATTATTGTAGTTTCTCCACTTAAAAGCTGTTTAAAATTTATAGGTTAAAAAATACAAGCCCCCTAAATAAGCGGGGCTTTTTGTGTTTTTTAACCCTTCGGGTTTGCTCAATCTCTTCGTTATCCGCTTCGGTACTCCCTCAGCGTATTATTTATACGCCTCGATTCGTTCCTCGCGTACGCCTTGAGCTTGAACAAACTTATAAAATTTTAAAATGAATAGTGGTGGCTTTTTTCTTTTTAAAATGATATTTTGTTAATCTGGGCCCATAGTCTAGTGGCACGACGCGACATTCGCATTGTCGAGGCGCGAGTTCGATTCTCGCTGGGTCCACCAGACTCAGCTATTGATTCAGATATTCATGGAAAACATTTTCAAAGACCTAAACGACAAACAAATTGAAGCAGTCAGGGCAACCAAAGGCCCTGTTTTGATATTGGCAGGAGCAGGGAGTGGCAAAACAAAAGCATTAACACATAGAATAGCATATATGATATCCGAAGGAATAAGTCCTGCTAATGTTCTAGCTGTTACATTCACCAACAAAGCATCAAACGAAATGGCTCAGCGTGTAAGAAATTTACTAAAAACACCTTCGAATTCAATGCCTCTCATGGGTACGTTCCATTCTGTTTGTGCCCGCATTCTTCGAAAAGAAGCACCACACGTAAACTATGGCCACGGCTTCACAATTTATGATGCTGGAGATCAGCTTTCATTAATCAAAACCGTGATGAATGATTTAAAAATTAACATTAAAAAGTTTAATCCGAAGACGATTCTTGCAAAAATATCCAGCGCAAAAAATCTACTCCTTGATCCTGAAAGTTTTTCAAATCAAGCTCACGAATTTTTTGATAAAACTGTAGCTACAGCTTATACGGAATACCAGAAACGCCTAGCAAAAAACAATGCGATGGATTTTGATGACTTAATAATGGTTTGTGTAAGATTGTTCCGAGAAAATCCTGCAATACTAGAAAAATACCAAAATATTTTCCGTTATATTCTAATAGATGAATACCAGGACACAAATCATGCCCAATATATTTGGACTAATCTTCTAGCCAAAAAACACCGCAACCTTTTTGTTATAGGGGATGATGCCCAATCAATTTATTTGTGGCGCGGTGCTGATATTAAAAACATTTTAAACTTTGAAGAAGATTACCCCGAAGCAAAAGTAATAAAGCTTGAGCAAAATTACCGATCAACTCAAAATATTCTCAACGCAGCAAACTCTGTTATAAAAAACAACAAATCACAAAAAAAGAAAGACCTGTGGACAAAAAATGAGGAGGGTGAAAAGTTATTCCTTAAAGAACTTCCAGAAGATAGCGTGGAGGGGGAGTATATCATAAGCAAGATCAAAGAATCATTAAAAATGGGCCAAAAATTAAATGATTCGACAATTCTTTACCGCACTCATGCTCAGTCTAGAAGCATTGAAGAATCAATGCTTAAGCATGGTATTCCATATAGGATACTTGGCGGATTAAAATTCTATGAAAGAAGAGAGGTAAAAGATATTCTGGCTTACTTACGTCTTGCCTTAAACCCGAATGATAATTTTTCTTTTGAAAGAATTTTTAACGTCCCACAAAGAGGTCTTGGAAATCTATTTTTAGCAAAACTAAAGCAAGTAGCAGGAAGGGGCGATTTGTCTTTCTTTGAAACAGGGCTAAAGGGCTACATGGCAGGCAGTATATCTCCTGGACAAAATGAATCATTTAACCAATTAATTCTTTCGATAGACAGCTTTAGAGAACAAGCTCAAACCCAAAACCCCAGCGAGCTTGTAAAAAACATACTCAAAAAAACAGGCTATGAGTTTTACCTTCTTGATAAAACAATTGATGGGGAAGAGAGATGGGAAAACGTAAAAGAAATATTAACTGCAACCAAAAAATTTGATGAGCTAGAAAAACCGGAAGGTCTTCACCAGTTTTTACAGGAAGTTGCCTTAATACAAGAAACTGACAAACTTGAAACAAACAAAGACGCGGTTAATCTTATGACTTTGCACTCTGTAAAAGGCCTTGAGTTTCCTTTGGTATTTTTGGCAGGAATGGAAGAAGGAGTGTTCCCTCACTCACGGTCCATTATCGAACCTGCGGAGCTTGAAGAAGAAAGACGCCTTTGTTATGTGGGCATCACTCGTGCTAAAAAACAACTACATATGACTTACTGCAGACAAAGAATGCTTTATGGATCAGCCCAATTCAACCCACCCTCCAGATTTTTATTTGAAATACCAGAGAAACTTCTTGATTTTTCTCCTTTAAGCGATGGGGTAACAACAGAAGAAGAAAGTATATTCTACTAAGTAAGTGTTATAATAAAACAAAACCCCAAGGCAAAATGCTTAGGGTACATAAAAAATTTTAAACAGAGGACTGAGATCTTTCCGCCTCTTCCTGACATGAAACACATCGCCGTGCCCAAGGCACAGCGTCCAATCGTTTGGCAGGAATAGGTTCCTCGCATTCCTGACAATAACCAAAAGTCCCATCATTAACCCGTTCTAACGCAGCATTAATTTCTTTACACACAGCAGAACCTCGGTTATGCCTTTCTACTTCTACTCCTATCTCCAAAAGCTCATTGGCAAGATCTACCGAGTCGCCAGTATCATGATTGCCATTCATACTTAACCCACGACTATCACAAAGTTCTTTCCTTTTTGCCAAAAGAAGTTCCCTGAAACTCATTGATACATCTTGCGCACCATCTCTCATTCCAACTCTCCTTTCTGTTTTTTATTTTTAATAACCAAACATGTTTTACAATAACCGTTTATAACAATATCAAAAATAATTTAAAAGTCAATCCATGAAAAATTTAACTGCTGAAATAAAAAGGGAATTAAGACTTCTTAATATTAGACCCAAAAAATCAATGGGGCAGAATTTTTTAGTTAATGAAGGAACCTACAAAAAGATTACTGAGACATTAGAATTAAAACCAAATGAAACTGTAATTGAAGTTGGGCCCGGACTGGGTATACTAACTGATTTTTTAGCAACAACAGGCGCAAATGTTATAGCTGTAGAAAAAGATGACAACCTATCAGAATATTTAAAAAACAAGTTTCAATATTATAAAAATGTTAAAATAATAAATGAGGATATACTATTGTTTAAGCCAAATGATTATAAGAAACAAATTGTTGACTGCAGTGTAGTTGGCAATATCCCATATTATCTAACATCGAGGTTAATAAGAAATATTTTTGAATCTAATAACTGGAAAGAAACAAAGCCCAAACAAGTTGTATTAATGATTCAAAAGGAAGTAGCCCGAAGAATCACAGCAAGGCCGCCAAAAATGAGTTTGCTGGCAGTTTCTGTCCAATATTATTCCAAACCAAAAGTAATATCAAAAGTGCCTAGAACTAATTTTTATCCTCAACCTGAAGTTGATTCAGCAATCATAAAAATGCTACCCCACAAATCTTCTGTCTCTGGTGTTGATGATGAAAAATTTTTCAAAGTAGTCAAAGCGGGATTCTCAGAAAAAAGAAAAAAAATATCCAATAATTTAAGCAAGCAACTCAAGATAGACAAGCAGAAGATAATTAAAATTCTAGAGGAGATAAACATTGATCCAGGGAGACGAGCTGAGACTCTAACCATTGAAGAATGGAATAAGGTAGCGAAACAGTTGGTAATGTAAATCACTTAGGTTTTTTATTAAAATTTTTAAATCCAAAACTCCAACTTCAAAATCCAAACCAATATTTAAATCCCCAACAGTTCAGAGTTTTTTATTTTTAAAATTTGGATTTTGGATTTAGTTTTAGTTTTAAATTTTAAACTTTGGATTTCAAACATAAAATAAAACTGATATCACCAAAAGATTCTGGTAAAAAATATTTACTAGCCAGTATTAGTGGTTTATTGTTGTCACTTTCTTATCCCGGCTGGGAAGTTGATTTGGGGTTTTTAGTTTGGATAGGATTCGTGCCCTTGTTTTTTGCTTTATTTTCACAAGACAATGAAGGCTTATTGCACGATATACTGCACAACAAGACCAAAAAACATTTACGCAAATTATTCTCGATCGGCTTTGTCGCCGGTTTTATTTATTTTCTAATAATTTTTAGATGGTTTTTCTCTATCCACCCAATTACTGATCTTGGAATTGAAAACGAATTGCTTTCATTGGTTCTGGTTTACTTGGTTTATATTGTTAGCTCATTTGGAATGGCTTTACTGTGGGGTGTATTTGCAGCTTCTTCTGTATGGTTGAGGAATTTTTTACCAAACAACAAGAAATACCTTTTTAACTTTTTGTTAATTCCTTCAATTTTAGTATTAACAGAATATATTCGTGCATGGTGGTTTGGAATCTTGTGGTATGGACCAGGAACATTATTGGGTCCTCATTGGACAATTGGCAATCTGGCATATGCTTTATCCGATAATTCTCTTGCCCTTTGGTTGTCTTCATATCTGGGCATATACGGGGTTTTGTTTTTAATAATTTCAGTAAACATCCTGATCTATCTTGTATTAATAAAAGAAATAACCCCCAGTTTTATATTTCGTATTAAAAAAATCTTAACACCCGGCGCAAAAGAGAAGGGGATAAACTTAAGAATTTTTTCTATAGCTTTATCTATAATCGTGTTAACTTTTGTTCCAAAATTAATTGAAAAAATTAATTTCAATTTTGAAAAATCGACACCCCACCACATCAACTATGCAATAATCCAGACCCAACACCAATCAGAAGACTTAACAGCTGAAGAAAACTTAAAGAAATTCAAAAAACAACTTGAACTTCTTAAAAAAATATCACAAGAACATCCTGAAACTGATATTATTTTAATGCCTGAAGGAAGTAATTTTTCAAAAAACTTACAAAAATTTCAGACTCCTGAACAAGTATTTGATTTCTATTCTCGTCTTTTTAAAAAACCTGCCCTTGTAATTGACAACTCCCGTGTGGTTGATCAATTTGGACGACAGTTGTCGAGAGTAATTGTCACAAACACCAACAAGGGCGCCTTAGGACATTATGATAAAAGATTTTTAACACCAGGAGGAGAGTTTTTGCCTTATCATGTTCAATTATTAATAAGAATTTTTAATCCTAACTCTCTAATAAATTTCATTTCGGATCGAGGTTTTTCAATAGGTGAGAATCCTTCTTCATCAATTGGTTCTGATAATGGTTACAATATAAAACCTATTGTTTGTTCAGATCTTTTATCACCAAATATTGTCAAGAATGCTTCTAAAAATTCCGATATTTTAACTGTTCTTACTAGTACCTCAATTTTTAACGGTAATCCAACAATAATAAATCAAAATTTGGCAATAGCAAAATTCAGGGCGTCAGAATTAAAAAAACCTCTCATTTTATCTGCCAATGAAGGATTTTCTTATGCTATAAGCTCAAACGGCAAAATACAAAATATTACAAAAAACCAAGATCAGGAGTTATTAACAGGCGGTGTAGCTCTCAAGACAAAGAACTCGTGGTATAATAAGTATGGTGATAAACCAATATTGCTATTTACAGTACTCCTTCTAAGCACCACCGTGCTAGTATTTAAATTTAAAATGTTGGCTGACTAATTTTGTAATTTTAAATTTTGTAATTTTCAATAAATTTTAAATTTTATAACTCATTATTACTGCCATTAAATGTCTACTCGCTTAAAATTAGTCCTCGGTATACTCTTACTCATTTCCGGTTTTTTTATAGCCCGGCTGGGTTTGTATATAAAAAATGACGTTTTAAACATCTCTTACAAAGGCCAGTCTGCTGTTTTATCAGCTAAAATAGAAAACCCTTTAGCAAAAGACACGGATCAAGATGGAATACCCGATTTCAGTGAACCCAACTACAACACTGATCCATTTGATCCTGATAGTGATAGGGATGGTTACTTAGACGGTGAGGAAATACTGTCAGGTTTTAATCCTATGGTTAACGAAAGCGTAGGACCTGCATTTTCTGAATCTAAGACAAAACCTGGCAATGTCACCGAAAATTTCATACATACTGTTGTTGCTGGTATTTATGCAGGCGATTTAAAACCGACGAGTATTAAGTTTAATGAAAGTATAGATATGGTCTCCTTGGCTATTCTTGATGATTCATACCAGATATTAGCAGATCCCATACCTGAGGAGGGATTTCACCTAACAAACAATTCAAAAGAATCACAGGAAGAATATTTGAAAACAATTGCCTCTATCCTTGAAGGTCCATTTTTAGACCAATTTTTAGCTCAGGGAGCAATAATGCAAAAAGCAATTCAAGAACTTGCAGTAAATCAAACAGGAGAGGCCTCTAGTATTTTAAAAAATTACTCTGTAACCGTAACAGGAACTTATACACGACTACTTTCTGTGCCTGTACCTCCCAAATGGAAAACCTTTCACTTAAAGCTTTTGGGTGTTTTCCGCAGAATGGCCTTAAGTCATAATGCTTTAGCTAACATAGAAAAGGATCCATTGTTGGCATTCACGGCACTAAATGATATGCCCAATACCTTAATATATATTGAATCAACAATAATCCAAGACTTAAAGCGATTGGTTAAAGAAGATGGATTAACCGTACCACCGAGCGCATTGTTTGAAGTGTTAACCCTGCTGAATAATTAATCTTTAGGAATATTTAAATGTTTAGATAAAATTTCATTATAAATAAAATGTTTCATCCATCTCTAAAAATAGCAATTGCAATAGTCGTTATATTATCAACAGTATTTTATCCTCTTAATGTAGCCAACGGAGTCCAAGCAATTCTTTATCATCTTAAAGAATTTGTTCTTGATACACTAGCTCGTATCATAGCAAGGAATGTTATGACGCTGGTCCAAAACACTATTTTCAAAGGGATTTTCACGGTTGGGCGAAATGAGAATGGAGGTATTACATTTGTTGCAGATTGGCGAAGATTCGTTCAGACAGCAGAACACAGGGGGGAAAGAATTTTTAAAGGGATGTTAAATGATGCCAAAATTTGCGATTTCTTAAGAGAACCCATCAGAACGACTTTCAACACAGCGGGAATAGGTATAAACATAAGTGCAGGAAGAGAAAGAATAGGTTCTCTTCAAACATTCGGCAATCGCATAGGATGTACGAGTAATTTAACAGCATTTCAAATTTCAGCATTTAGAGAAGACTTCACACAAGGAGGCTGGGAAGCTTGGCGTCAGCTTATCAGGCCGGAAAACAACTACTACGGCACTATGGCAAAAGCGATAGAAGAATTGAGAAAACAAAGAGCTCATCAAGAAGATGTTGAAAAAACAGAAGCCAAAACAGGAAGTGGCACCCTATCGGCTAGAACATCACCGGGTGTACTTCCATCCCCAGGTGTACTTCCACCCGGCTGTATAGAGACAGTTCTCCCATTTGATGGACTTATGAGTATAGCAGAATGCAATGCTCAGGTAAATAATAAATGCTCACTATGTCCCGGTCTTGCCCCTAGTTGTACTCTACTGGGAGGAATTGTTGGTTCTGCAGAATGTTCTATTTTAGGTGGAGTATCAACACCTGGCAAGACACTCCAAGAAAGCATCAGCGGCTCTATAGATTCGGAGCTTAAATGGATAACAACAACTGATGAACTATCGGAATTTTTAGCTGGAATTCTGCAAATAATTATAGATAGTCTATCCTCAAAATTAGCAGATTTAGCTACGTTTAGTTCTAAACCAGGTCCCTCTGTATGCAAGGACACAAATGGAAATGGAGTATGCGATCCTGGCGAATCTTCATATGCCCCGGGTGATGATTCAGCATCTGTAAACACTGGCCTTGATAATGCCCGAGATGCTTGTCTTGTTGAGTGTAAGGACAGGAGAGTCACAGCAAACTGTACAAGAACAACAGAAGAAGTCCCAGGGCCTCCATGCACTATTGACCCTATAACCAATGAAGAAACCTGCACTGGACCTCTAGTAATACAACCTGTACCAGGATGCAGGACATTCAACCCAGATGGAACCTGCGCTGAAGTAGGAGACTTACAGTTCCTACAATGTGAAAACGAACAAACAGAAATCTGTAAACAGGAGTGTCAGATTGCAGAATAGAAAGCTTTATAAGATCCGGAGGCAATGGCTAAACAAAATAATTAAAAAATAGATATGCCAAAAACAGTAAGGAACAAATTTATACTTATAGCACTAGCCATAATTGTCGTTGCGGGTGTTTTGTTACCTCAATTTAAAGCATTGGCTACAAAAGACACACTAGGAGGTGGACTTGGGTTGCCCAGCGTTGAACAAGCTCAAGGTTCTGAAGATCTGGCAAGGGTAATGGCAGAAAACAACGCCCTCAATTTGGGTGTTTGGGGTGAGGCCATAGTCTGGGTAGCTGATAGATTTTCAACCATATTCTTAAAAGAAACTCAGGACTGGGCTTTCCAATTTGGATTTATTACAAATGGCTGGACATTGGTTAGAAACATGGTAAACACATTCTTTGTAATTTTTCTGATAATTATTGCTTTTGGCACAATATTTGATATACCACGCTACACATACCGCGATTTATTGCCAAGATTTTTAATTGCCGCTTTGTTGGTTAACTTCAGTATCACAATTGCCGGCTATGTCATAAATATAAGCAACGGACTGGCGCAAATAATGTTAAACCAAATAGAAGGGGGGGCAACCACCTTAAGTCAACTCTTGGCAGAAGGTGCAAAAATACAGTCAACTATTCCTAATAATGAATTTTCTATCTGGAACTTTAAGGCTTTAGCTCAATTTTTAACAGGTAATGCGATGCAATTAGCTCTAGACGGCATATCAACTTTTGTGTTTTTGATAGGTTTCCTCTTTGCCTTAATTGTCGTTATGATTTTTATCATAATGAGAATACCTGTTTTATGGATTTTGATAATATTTTCACCCGTTGCTTTTGCAAGTTATATTCTGCCAAACACGAGAAGGATTTGGTCAAGTTGGTGGCAACACCTTATAAATTGGTCATTTTTCCTCCCTGTCTATATGTTTATTTTAGTTTTAACTGCAGGTTTTATAGTTAATAAATCTGCTTTAAGTCTCCCTCAAAATTCAAGCACTACGGGTTTTTTGCTTGGAGCAGGCTCTACCCTTGATACTCTTCTTTACTTCCTTTTAACAAATTTCATGATAGTGGGAGGACTTTGGGCGTCATTTAAAGTAAGCAGTTCATTTGGAAAAGGGGTCAACAGTGCATTTAGCAGAGCACAAAGTATTGCTGTAGGAGCCGGGCGCAGAATACCAATAATTGGCACGGGCACAAATGTCGGTGCTGTAATTGATGCCACAAGAGAAACGGGAAGAAGAATCGGCCAAGAAGGATTTCGTATTGGTGGAAGACAGATTTATGGAGGAGCAGCAGGCCAAAAAGAAAAGCAGGAAAGGGCCGCTGGCTATTTCCAAAGAAGTCTTGGCTTGCAACAACCAATCGATGTTCAAAAGAAATTCGTTACAGACTCCAATAAAACATACGATGGCATTAAAGCAAACTATGATGCTGGCAATATAGATATTGATAAAATTAGGGAAGAAGCAAACAAGTATGCTGCCTCGAGTGAGTCTGGATTTGCTTATAGAAAATTTATGGCTGAAACGGGTCACCTAGACGATACAACATTTACCAACACCTTAGATGCCCTAAAAGACAAGCCTTACGCAGCAGGAGAGTTTATAAAAGCAGGGGTAAAATCCGATTTTACTGGCGTAAGAGAAGATGTTCTATTCAATAAAGCTGGTGATTTAAACACTCCATTACCCGCAAGAAGAGAGATTTATAAATTTGTACAAGATAAAGATAGTCTAATATCAAAAATAGATTCAACAAACTATAATAAAGCAATTGACATTTTGGGTTCTGGAACTTATGAAGGCAAACAATTCACCAAGAAGGTGGGTAGAATAAAACCTCATATGGTTGCTGAACAAGAAGGTCTTACAGGGACAGCAAAAGTTAATAAAATTAAAGAACTGCTTCAAAAAGAGGGGGCTGATCATTTAGGATCATTACCAGTCGATGTGTGGAACGATCACGAATTCCAACAATTTATTATGGACAAATACTTTGGTCTAAGTAGTTCAAAAGCCAAAGGAAGCTTCAGAGACAAAATGGAGGAATCAATTATTTCAAGTAAAGATTCTGGAAGAAAGCAATTTATATTGAATTCTATAATATGACAGTAATAAATCTAAAAAACGAACCACAAGAAAAAAAACAAGTTGATGAAGAGGGCTATTTTACACCCTACAATGTTGGCATGAAAGAAACGAGTGAAAAAGAGGTTGAAAGGCTAGTTTATGCAACTTCTTCTTTGCCTCAAAACCTACGCTCTATTTTGGTAGGATTTGACTCCGCTGTATACATAGAAGAAAATTTAGGCCCGGCTTTTGGCCTAACACTAAACCAAAAAAAGGAGATTGCGAAGGTAATACGAGATGTAGTTCTAGCAGATCTTTTTATAGGAGATATGGTCTCTCGTTTGTCTGTAGAGGGTGGAATGGAACAAAACAAAGCACGCGAGGTAGCAAATCACGTAGTTAACAATTTATTCAAACCTGTCCTTGAAGATTTAAAAAACATCCAAAGAGAAAGATTTGGCAATGCAGCTTCAGAATTCAAGGGTGAAATCAATGAAAGCAAACCTGAACAAAACACAGCACCATCTTCTGTTTATGAGCCAAAAGGTATTCCTTCGCCAAAACCTCTCCCAAACACACCTCCTGAAACAAACCGGCCAAGCCTATCACCAAATATTTCTAACAATAAACCTGCTCCAACAGAAAAACATGGCGCAATACCAAACACGCCAAAACATGTTTACTCGCCGATAAACCAAGATCCGTCCTCACCAACTATTGGGTTAAAAGAAATTCAAGAATCAGCTAAAAAAGTTCAGAACCAACCAACGCCTGGAATAAATCAAAACATGCCAGGAGGATTCCAAAACAAAGAAGACCTTCCGAAAATTTCAGATAAAAAATTAGGAGGACAAGAGCCAAAAAAATATAATGTTGTAGACTTAAAATCGTTGTAATCTATTAGCACTTAAATACTTTAACAAAATAAAAGTATACGCACTGAGAATGTTAAGGTGATTAAGTGTTAAAGTATTAAGGTGAGATTCAAAGTTCCACAATTTATTGAAACAGAAGAAAAGGTTGTAGGACCTTTTACTTTAAAACAGTTTGTTTGGGTAGGAGGAGGTGGCGCTTTAATTTTTGTTGTATTCCAATTCGGCTTAGGACTTTTTTGGTCATTCTTTGCAATTATACCAATCATGACAGCGTCGCTTGCTATGGCTTTTTATAGGGTTGATGGAATGCCCCTACCTACTTACATAATGCAGGCCCTGGGATTTCTTTTGGGAACTAAGAGATATTATTTTAAAAAAGAAGGAACCTATGAGGTTTTTGAGGGTGATATCGAAGAGAAAGACAACTTACCAAACATTGTAGAAATGCGAAAGAAAACAATGCAACAATTTAGAAAGAGGACTTAATAATTATTATTTATTAAAAGTTATATCATGGCTGAACAAAACAAAACAACACAAACTACCAGCACACAGGATTTTGTTGATGTAGCTGATATCAGAGAGTCCGTGGTGGTATTAAAAAATGGCGGATTGCGGTCAGTAGTTGAGGTTGGATCCATGAACTTCGAGCTGAAGTCGCCCTCAGAACAGGAGGCTATAATAAATGCGTTTAAAGAATTTTTAAACTCTATAGACTTTTCCATACAAATTGTAGTTAATTCAAGAAAACTAGACATAAGGCCTTATCTTGCTTACCTAGACACATTAACACAAAGCGTAGAGCACGAGCTCTTAAAAGTGCAAGCTGCTGAGTATTCTCGTTTTGTTAAGGGTCTTACTGAATTGGCAAATATTATGTCCAAAAAATTCTATATAATAGTTCCATTTAATCCAAGCATAAGAATAGAGGCATCAAAAAAGGGTATTTTTAATACAATAAAAAACATTTTAAATCCCAGCCAAGAGTCAAAAACATTAACTGAGGATGAGTTTAGAACATACCGCCTACAATTAAACCAAAGAGTGGAGCTTGTTTTATCAAACATAGGCCGCCTTGGAATAAATTCAAAAATAATAGTTAAAAAAGAGCTTCTTGAAATGTACAAGAAGTTATATAACCCAACAGAGAATGTATAGTTCATTCTTTTTATTGAATTGTCTATGGCAAACGAACAAGAAATAAAACAACAATATATTGATGACCTCTTAGCCCCATCGGCTTTTGATGTTGCCCCCGACCATGCGCAGATTGAGAGCAGATTTTTACGTACTATTTTTATTGTAACCTTTCCAAGATATCTAAACACTAACTGGTTTTCTCCAGTAGTTAACTTAGATAGGGTTTTGGATATATCAATTTTTATACACCCTCAAGATACAGCGCAAATTTTAAAAAAATTACGTGACAAATTGGGCAGGTTGCAAGCTCAAGATATTGAAGAGCAGTCCGCGGGTAAAGTCAGGAATCCCGTACTTGAAACGGCCATTAATGACATTGAGGAACTCAGAGATAAATTACAACAAGGAACTGACAGGTTTTTTGAGCTTGGAGTTTATATAACAATTTATGGATCATCTCTTGAGGATCTGAACAATCTTGAAAGCAAGGTCAGAAGCATTCTTGACTCACAACTAGTCTACACAAAACAAGCAACCTTTAGAATGCAGGAAGGTTTCTTTTCAACACTACCGCTCAACAATGACAAGCTTTCTGTGCACACATCATTAAATACAGAACCAATATCTTCTATTTTTCCTTTTGTATCCTATGACCTAACCTCAGACAAGGGGTTACTGTACGGAATAAATATACACAACAACTCTTTAGTTTTGTTTGATCGTTTCTCGTTGGAAAACGCAAATATGGTTATCTTCGGTAAATCAGGCGGAGGAAAATCATACGCTGTAAAATTAGAAATGTTAAGGAGTTTACTATTTGGAACTCAGGTCTTTGTAATTGACCCTGAAAACGAATATAAATTTTTGGCTGATACAGCAGGGGGCACTAATGTTAAAATATCAATTGCTTCAAACAGTCACATTAATCCATTTGATCTGCCAAAACCAATGAAGGGAGAAAGTTATTCTGATGTCTTGCGTTCCCATATTTTAAACATTACGGGCCTTTTAAGATTAATGTTGGGAGACATAACAACAGAAGAAGAGGCTATACTAGATGAAGCAATTACACAAACCTATGCAATAAAAGATATTACATATAATTCCGACTTTACCAACGCCGAACCTCCTTTATTAAGCGACCTTCAAAGTGTTCTGGAAGGTATGACAGGCACCGAATCTCTGGTTGTGCGTCTGAAAAAATATACCGAAGGAACTTTTAGTGGATTTTTAAATAATACAACAAATGTTATTTTAGATAACCAGCTTGTTGTATTTAGTATTAGGGATATGGAAGAAGAATTGCGCCCTGTAGCAATGTATCTGGTATTAAACCATATATGGACGCAGATTAGATCAGAATTAAGACGCAGGTTGATGGTAGTGGATGAGGCTTGGTGGGTAATGAAATTTCAGGCTGGTGGAGAATTCTTGCTCAACATCGCAAAAAGGGCAAGAAAATACTTTTTAGGATTAACCACAATATCACAAGATATACCCGACTTCTTAAATTCTCCTTATGGAAAACCTATTATAACCAACTCATCACTTCAGCTTTTATTGAAGCAATCACCAGCATCTATAGATTTGGTTCAAAAAACATTTAACCTAACTGATTCTGAAAAGTTCTTTCTTTTAGAATCCCAGGTAGGCCACGGACTGTTCTTTGCCGGAACAAATCATGTAGGATTAAGGGTAGTAGCTTCATATCAAGAGGACCAAGTTATAACTTCCGATCCTAAACAAATATTAGAAATAGAGGAGGCCAAAAAAGAACTCTCGTCATCTTAGCATTTTAACATGCTGGCATTCTAGCAAGACATACGCTCAAAATTTTACCGTACTAGAATGTTAAAATGTTAGTATGTTAATATGTTTGTATGACAGATAATTATTATTACCAAATAACTGCTCAAAGAGGTCTAGAAAAAGAGTATAACCAAATCACAAACGCAGCAAATCAAGTTATTCAACCGCCTTCAAGCGGAAGATATGCAGCCTTATATTTTTTAGCCATAGTAGGGGATATTGTAGATTTTTTTCCCGGAGTTTCTTTTTTTGTTGATTTGATACTATTTATACCTTTTGCGATGCTTGGCCATAGCGCAAGTAAAAAAACAGATGCAATGCACGAGTTCACAGGAAACTTAGTATCCAAAGTAGAACAAATAGAAAATACTATTTTAGCATTAAGAAGAAACTATGCTCTTGTTTTAAAAACTGCAAGAAAGTTTAGACCTCTAAGAAAAGTCGCGGCTAAGATTTCAAAATCTCTTAAATTTGGGAAAAGAAGCAAGGTTTTTATGAAAATATTTGGTTCCGCCATAATTGACTTGGTTCCATATCTAGGAATCATACCATTTAGAACATTAAGTGTTTATTCTTCAAAAAAAGAAGAAAAGGAAGCTTATGAATTAGCTGTAAATGAGATATTGCCGGCTTATGCTGTCGCAGCTCAAGAAAGAGCGGTGGAGATACAAGAACTAAATGAAATAATGGCAACAGAAGCTATCGCAGAATAATGAATTAATAGTTAATAAAAGTAAATCTTGAAAAAATACTATTATAACGTTATTCTTTACTTATATTAAAAAATGATTTCTCTAAATTTTAACAAAAATCAAAATAAAGATTACGACAAACTCCTAAAGTTTCTAACACTTGTTTTGGTGGTTTTGGCGACTTTTTTGGGGGGATACATTTGGAATAAAAGGATTGCCGACACGCAACAGGCTTCAATTTTAGAAAATTCTCTTACCACAAGATTCAACGGTGATATTACAGAAAAAACTGCTTCACAGCTTCGTTTAATCAAATTAACCAGTGAAGATTCTTTGTTCCCCATTTTGTCCGAAAACGGAAAAAACGTACTATATTATGTGCCTTCAAGCGGGGAGTTACGTTCTGTATCTGTTGACGGCTCTAATTCTCCTCAAGTGATATCCAACACACCCACATCAGCCAACCATGTAAGCTGGTCAGGGGATAGAAAAAAATTGTTTATAACAGTTGGTAAAAACAGTACTTTTTTGAATCTAGAAACAGGTGCCTCAAAAAAATTCAGCACAGGTCTTATATCACCAGCATTATCGCCTTTTGAAGACAAACTGGCTTACTTGAGTTTTGATGAAGATGAGAATAAAGGAAATATTAGAGTGTCTGATTCGCAAATTAGTTCATATAAAAACCTTATGCAAACAAGGGTGTCTGACTGGACAATTAACTGGTTAGGTTCAACAGAACTTTATTTAACAAAAAGAAGCGGTCAAGACAGGCGAACACATGATGTCTTTATTTTAAATACTGAAACAGCCGGACTACAGAATGTTTTAGGTATTAAAAAAGACCTAGAATTTAAGTGGTCTAAAGGTGGCAACAAAGTTTTATACTCCTATTATAATATTTATGATGAAGTAAATAATCTGTATTATCAAAATATGAATCAAAGAATAGAAACAAAGATAGACTTTGAAACAACGGCCTCCAAGTGTGCTTGGGGTATAGATGATAAAACTATTTATTGTGCTAAAACAGGCCAATTCGGTGGAGACACTTTTTATAAAATAAACATTGAGACAGGAGAATCAGAAAATATATATACACCTAGTGTAGATATTGATGTAGAAGGATTAATGTTAACACCCACAGAAGACTACCTTATATTTAAAAACTTAAATAACAACAGGCTGTATTCATTAGAAATATAAACTATTAGAGACTCGAATAAAAAACCCGCCTAGGCGGGTTTTTTATTCAAATTAACCAACCAAAGATACAAAATCTTCTTTTTTAATTCCTCCAAATAGATATATCGCTGGTAAGTAAATTAGGGAAATTAACCCCACAAAAAAGATATTGCTTGGATTTAATATATATATAAGACTTCCTATTATTAAACTTGCGAATAAAGATTTAAGGAGTATATCGAAATCAGGAACAAGTTTTATGTGTTTTTTTATAATATAAAACATAGTAATAGTAACTATAATTTCAGTAATTACTGTCGTCCAAGCAGCTGCAACAAAAGAATACTTAGGAATATAAATAATATTTCCCATAAGATTAATAACCATGCCCAACATATATATCCACATACCCTTCTTTTGTAAGTTTAGAGCAACAAGTGCGTGCCCTCCGAGGTTTCCAAAAAATATAAGCAAAACTGCAATGCTTAATATTTGTAAAACAGATCCAGATTCTAAAAACTGACTTCCCCCAAGAACTACCGCAATCTGGTCCGGAGCAGTAAAAATAATTGCCGCCAAAGGCAATCCAAAAACAGAAAGGTTATTAAAAATTTTTTTGAATAGTTCTTTAAATTTATCTTTATTCGATATTGCATATTTTGATAAAACCGGCATAACAAGACCTAGATAAATTGCCGGGAAAAATATCACAAACTCAAGTATTTTATAAGCAACAGAATAGACACCTACATCATATGGTTGTTTCATTATGGACAACAAAAATGTATCTATCTTAAAATAGATTAAAACAAAAACCAAAGATGCAGCTATCGGTAATGCGATTTTAAAAACCTCCTTCCAATAATCAAGATCAAAAAGAACTCTGATTTTAACCAGCTTTAAAGCAAACATAAATATAGAGACAAAATGTATAACTTCAGAAATTACCACAACTCCTATAAAAAACAAAAATGGTGCTTTTAGAAAGATAAGTAAAAATATTAAAAACAATTGAACTATTCTTGCTATCAAGTCGGCTGCTGAAACTAAGTAAACCCTAAGTCTTTTTTGAAAAATCCCCATCAAAACCTGACCCAATGATGACAAAACCATGAATATGGTCCCAATAAAAATTCCTAACTTAACTAAACCAGAATAAGGCAAAAAAACAGCTATTATGTTTGCCACAACAGCCCCTAATAATATTGCCCCTAATCGAATGGTAAATATATTACCTATTATTTTTTCTTCGTCTGCACCAGGTCTTGATATTTCTCTAGTTAATACAGTGTACAGACCAAGATCAGCTCCTGTTACAAATAAAAAAATATAAGCAAATATAGTGTTGTAATCACCATAACCATCAGGACCAAGATGTCTTGTTAACATAGCCACTATAATCAAACTAATCCCGCCAATCAAAAGGCGGGATATAGTTGCAATACTGAAGTTTGAAAATATTGTTCTAAAAAACAAGAGCTTACAATTTAAAATTAAAAATATCGGTTGTTTTTTATATTTCAACAGTAGGTTTTATCACAACCCTTCGTCTAGGTTCTTCTCCGACACTTTCAGTTTCAATGTCATTATATGAAGCAAGTTCGGAATGTATAAGCCTTCTTTCATAAGAATTCATAGGATACATTGCTTCTGACCTTCTGTTTTGCGAAACCCTATTAGCAACATCTCGGGCAGTATTTATAACTTGTTGAGATCTTATTTTTTTATAATCATTTATATCTAGTGAAAATCTTATTGGGGTAAACTTGTCTAATTGCTCACTAGACTGTTTTTTGTTAATTAGTGTCCTTATAAGATGTTCTATAGCATTTATGTTTTGTCCGTTTTTGCCAATCAATAATCCCATTTTATCATTTGAGGTTATGGAAACTAAAACACCATCGTCATTATTATGAGCTTCAACCTCACTATTTTTATCAAAACCCAAAAAACCTAAGAGTTTTTTGGTTAAATCAACAACTAAATTGTCTGATTCATTATTCATTTTAATTACTAAAGTGTTTTTTATTTATAATCTTTTGTTCAACAATTGAAAGTCCGGTAGTTACAACCCAATAAAGAACTAGGCCTGTAGGGAAATTCCAAGCTATAATTATAATCATAATCGGGAAAAAATACAACATTTGCTTTGTCATTTGATTTAAAGACTTTTGAGTAGGGTCTTGTACGGCATCGCCTTGTTTAGGCCTGTTTGTATTTGATACTTTAATTTGGAAATATTGCAAAACACCAGCTGTAATAGCAAGGGTAGGGTTGTTAACCGATAGGTTTAAAAAGTAAAAAGAAGTTTCTTTTATAGCTCCCGGATTTGAAATAAAACCATATACAAAATCCAGGCTTTCAGGCTCAAAAACAATATTTAAAGCCTTAAACAAGGCAAATAAAACCGGCAATTGAATCAAAATAGGGAAGCAACCACTAAGAGGGTTTATTTGATGCTGTTTATATAACGCCATCGTTTCTGCTCCTAATTTTTGACGATCGTTTTTATATTTTTCCTGTAGTTCTTTTACTTTAGGTTGAAGTTCGGATAATTTTCTCTGTGCAACCAACGACTTTGCTGTGAGAGGGAAAAATATGAGCTTAATTAATATTGTTAATATTATTATTGCTACACCAAAATCATTGCCCGGTATGACGTCGTATAGAAAAACTAAAATATTAAATATTGGTCTAAAAAGAAGTTCGTTAAATAAAAAAGACACTGTGTCTAAATCCCGACAATCTTTTGAGTTCCTTGATTTATTTATCTAAGAGTCTCAATTTAAAACATCGGAAATTCTTAATTAAAATAATTATGTTATTTTAATACTCTACTACAAATTATCACGCTTGGTCTATCCCGCCTTGGGAAAGAGGGTTACATCTTAAAATTCTCCATACGGACTTTCCTACGCCTTTTATAACTCCGTGCTTTTCAATAACATCATGCGAATACTCTGAGCAAGTTGGATAAAATTTACAACCATTCAAGGGATAAAGCGTGTGAATAAAAGGAGAAAACATTGCTTTATAAAAATCTATGAATTTAAATAATATTTTTTTCATTTATTTTTTTTAAAAATAATTGTTTTATTTTTTGTATTGACTAAAAACTTTGTTTAGTATTTCATCCAATTTACTCTTGATTTCTTTTTGGGTTTTTTCTAAGATACGCGGAATAGAAATAACAACAATATCAAGATTTGTTTTTTGTTTTTTGTAAATAGGTGAAATTGATTCAGAGATTCTCCTTTTAATTTTATTTCTTGCAGTTGCTTTGCTTGATACTTTTGATGAAACAACTATGCCGAATCTTGAATGGTCTAATTCATTTTTAACAAATTTAATAAATAAAAACTCCCCGTTAACGGATTTTCCATTTTTTATAACTTTCTGAAAGTCTGAATTCTTTTTTAATCTAAGATTTATCGGTAAAGACATGAGGGTGTAAAATCCAAACTGTTATATAAAAAGTTTGGATTTTACACCCTCTACTACACCGTTAATCTCTTCCTGCCCTTTCTCATTCTCCTGCTTAATACTTTTTTACCGTTATTTGATTTCTTTCTAGCCAGGAAACCGTGTTTCTTTTTCCTTTTTTCTTTTTTGGGACGATAAGTCGTCGCTTTTGATCTTGTCATAATACACCTATATTATATTAAAAAACCATTTTAGTCAAAATGAACTACCTTAAATTTTATTACACAAAACCGCAGGTTTAAATCATGTTTTTTACTGCGGTTTTTGTTTAATTTACAAAATAAATACTTTAATCTTTAAAAAACTGTTTCCATTATAATATTTTAAACGTTTTATATATTATTTTATTACTTATACCCAATATATTAACAGGTTATCAACTAATTTGTATCGGGAGTTTAAAAAACTGACTATAATAAGAACAAAGCTGAATACTAAACTCGGTCCATAATAATACAATCTGTTTTAAAAATAATTAATATAACGTTAAAATATCACTTGAAACAGAGATAGAGTTTAGATATTATCTTAAACTTATGACAAATCAAGAATTGTGGAAAATTGTTTTAGATGAGATGGAATTGTCTTTATCTAAGGCAAATTTTACTACCTGGTTTAAAAACACATCAATTGTTTCAAGTAGTGATACTGCTATTTTAATTAATGTCCCCAATGGTTTTGCTAAAGAGTGGCTGGAAAAGAAGTTTAATAAAACAATTTTTAAAATAATTGGAGATGTTAAGCCCGAAGTAAGAGAAATAAAATACACTATCGGAGGTGGCAATTTAGCTGAAAGAATTCAAAAAGGCGACTTTGCTCAATTTATAAAAAATGAATCTGTTAAAAAGGAGTCTGCAGATTTAGAGGTTAACAAGACTAACAACCTAAACAAAAGATATACTTTCGATTTCTTCATAGTTGGTTCAAACAATGAATTGGCTCACGCAGCAAGTTTAGCAGTTGTAAAAAATCTAGGTAAAACTTATAACCCTTTATTTCTTTATGGCGGAGTTGGTTTAGGAAAAACTCATCTTTTACACTCAATTGGTAACAAAATATTCTCAAAAGATCCCAGTTGTAAAATACTTTACACACCAGCAGAGAAAATCACCGCTGAAATTTTAGATTCATTAAAAAACAAAACAATAGAGGATTTAAAACAAAAATATTGTCTTTTAGATTTACTAATAATAGATGATATTCAGTTTGTAGCTGGAAAAGAAAAAACTCAAGAAATAATATTCTCAACATTTAATGAGCTTTATAGTAAAAATAAACAAATAATATTATCTTCAGACAGGCCTCCTAGTGCCATACCAACATTAGAAGAAAGACTTAGGTCAAGATTTGAAGGTGGAATGATAGCAGATATTGGTATACCTGATTTTGAAACACGTCTTGCTATATTAAAGTTAAAAGCAACACAAAAAGATTTTGATATAGACGATCAATCGTTGTCCTATATTGCAACAAACATACAAAGAAATGTTAGAGAGTTAGAGGGAGCACTAAATAGAATTTATGCTTTTAGTCAAATCTACAACAAAATACCAAACTTTAAGGAAGTTAAAAAACTTCTTGCTGCTTACTTAAGTACTCCATTTAAGAAAACCACCCACCAGACAATACTTAAAGCGGTATCTGATTTTTATGATGTTTCAATAAATGATATTGTAAAAAGGAGCCGTAAAAAAGAAGTTGTGAGACCAAGACAGGTTTGCATGTTTTTATTAAGAGAGGAGACAAAATATTCTTTCCCTGAGATAGGATCAAAGCTTGGAAACAGAGATCACTCTACAATTATTCATGGATATGAAAAAATAAAAGCAGAAGAAGACGCTGATCAAAGAACAAAGCAAGAATTAACATTAATAAAGGAAAAAATATACCAAACTTTTGATGCCTAATTAAGGTAAATTAAGTTGAGATTATGTGTATAACACGTCTGATAACTATGTTGATATTGAGTTTCTATGTTTGGTGATAACCGACCATGTACCAATTATCCATTTTTTATAAATATATTTTCCACAGGTTATTAGTAATCATCACACATCATTTAGTATTGTATTTAAACACTAAAAAGAGTTATACAGATATAAACAGGTATAATAATAATAATATATTTAATTAAATATATAATAATATAATTATGCAGATTACCGTTAATAGGGAAAAATTAAATAATGCACTCAGGATTTTAGAAAGGATAATTTCTAAAAATGTTTCTTTGCCAATTTTAAGCACGGTAAAATTAAAGACAGAGAAAAACAATGTTAAAATTTCAGCTACAAATCTTGAACTAGGTATAAATTGTTGGTTGGGAGCTAAAATTGCTAAAGATGGTGAAGTTGCTGTTCCAGCGAGGTTATTCTCAGGACTGGTTTCTAATATAAAAGATGAAAAAATATCTTTAGTAACAGACGGCAATACATTAAAAATTGATTCAGAAGATTATAAAACAAAATTACTAGGTTATAGTACTGAAGATTTTCCGATTATTCCTAAAATTAAAAAAGAAAATGAAGTATCTTTTAATCCTCAAGAATTAAAACAATCACTCGCCAGTGTTATAGATTCAGTTTTGCCTTCAGATACAAGACCTGAATTAGCCGGTGTTTTTATAAATGTCGGTGATAAAAAAATAGAGTTTGCTTCAACTGATAGTTTTAGGTTGTCTGAAAAAATTGTTGATAATATTGAAGGCGGAAGTTATAAGGGGAGTTTAATATTGCCCAGGCAAACTGCTGTAGAGTTAATGAGAATAGCTGAAACTTATAATGGTAAGATAAATATTGTAATAGCCGAGAATCAAATCATGGCATATGGTAACGATTTTGAACTTGTATCCCGATTGGTTGACGGTAGATATCCAGATTATAAAAAAATAATTCCAGATAAAATTGTTTCTTTGCTTAGGTTAAAAAAAGGTGATTTTGAAAGAAGTATAAGAACTGCTGGTTTTTTTTCATCAAGCATATATGACATTAAATTAAAGGTTACAAATAATAAAACTGAAATAATAGCTCAAAACAATGATAAAGGTAATATGGTTGCATCTCTAAGTTCTGAACTAAAAAACAATCCATTTGAAGTTACTGTTAATTATAACTACCTTCTTGATGGTTTAAAAAATATAAGCACTGAAAATGTGATAATAAAACACACAGGAGACGGGAGCCCATTGTTAATGGTCCCAGACAAAGAAGATGGTTTTCTTTATCTTATAATGCCATTGCGTTCCTAGTAAGATGTCTAAATATAAATTTTAAACCAGATGAAAAAAATAAATTTTGATTTAAGTAAAACCAAGGAGATAATCAAAAAACAGGAAGATAAAGATAAAAAACTTAGGCAAGAATTTAAAAAAATAATAAATGAATTATTCCCTGATATTAAAAAACCTTTACAATATGTAAAGGATTTTTATTCTAAAAATGAAAAATTGTATATACTCACTACGAATAAATCTTTCTCAAATGAATTGCTTTTAGTTAAGGAAACAATAATTGATCAAATCAAGGGAGTTAAAGATCTAGTCATTAAATAGTTTCTCTATTGTGTAGGACTGGGACTAGGAATTAATGATGGGGTGTTAAAAACATTACTTGCCCATCTTGCAACAGATGATTCCCAGTTTTCATATTGGGGGTCTGTATATGGATTTGATGGTATTGGTCCTTGAGGATCGTTTTTGTCAACATAGTATAATATGTTATGAACCCCGTTTTCACCTACATAACGACCATTTAACATTGTTTTAGAGCTTGTAGATGGGTCAGGATCAGGAAATTGTTCAATTGGGGTTCCTTCTAATGCTTTCCTCATAAAATCATTCCATATTAGTCCTGCAACAGAAGCGCCTGCTGCTGTTCCTGACATTTTGGAATTATCATTGTTTCCTGACCAGACACCAGCGACAAGTGACGGAGTGTATCCTATTAGCCAAGCATCACGGTTTTCTTGTGTTGTTCCTGTTTTTGCTGCAACAGGCCTTTCTCCAAGATTTAAATAGTTATTGAATCCAAAAACCGGTGCTCTGGATAAATTATCAGACATAATGTCATTCATTAAGCGTGTTACTTTTTTATCTATTACACGGTCTTCATTTTTTCTGTATTCTTCAAGAATTACACCATCACTAGTTGTCACTTTTTGGATAAAAGTGGTGGGATTTTTAATCCCATCATTTGCTAGAACTCCATAAGCTGAAACTATATCAACCAACCTAACCTCAGCACCTCCTAAAACTAATGATAGACCATATCTTTCAGGTTCTGTTAGGGATGTTATTCCCATTTTTTTTGCATTTTCTATTGTCTTATTAATACCTGCAAGGTGTAGTATTTTTACTGAGGGTATGTTTAGTGATTGGGCTAAACTTTGTCGGAGTGTTACAGGTCCCTTGAAAACACCCGAATAGTTTTTGGGGTGGTAACAATCTATACCATATCTATCTTTTTCTTGAAAAGCTCCGGGCTCACACTCGGGGTTGAATTCAGTGAGAAGGTCGAAAACAATAGTTGAATCAGTAAATCCTTTTTCAACAGCTGTCATATAAGCAAAGGGCTTAAAAGCAGAACCCGGTTGTCTTAATGCTGTAGCAACATTAAAGTTTCCTTCGTTTATAACATCAAAGTAATCTTTTGATCCTACCATGGCTAAAATTTTGCCTGTTCTAGGGTCTACAGCGGTCAATGCGGCGTTTCCTGCATTAAAACGTGTCTTGATGTCATCTGCGTGTTTTGATATGACATCCTCAGCCAGGGACTGTAATTTGTGATCTAGGGTTGTTACAACTTGAAGACCTCCATTTTGGACAATATCCTCTCCGTATTTTCTGGTTAAGTATTCTCTAACCATTATTACAAAATGAGGTGCTACTATAATATCTCTAGGAGGTTGGAAAGATGGCTGTTCTTCCACTGCCTCTCTAAACTCATCTTGATTAATATAATTATTTCTAAGCATTGATTCCAATATAAAATCTCTTCTTGCTATGAGTTCTGGGTAGTGGTTACCATAAGGCGAATAATAAGAAGGAGCATTTGGTAGTGCTGCGAGCAGAGCTGCTTCAGATAGGGTTAATTCATTAGCTGTTTTATCAAAAAAAGTTTGACTAGCCGCCTCTATTCCATAAGCATTTGATCCATAAGGAATTTGGTTTAAATACATCCAAAATATTTCGTCTTTAGAAAACCTTCGTTCAATCTCAACAGATAGCACAGCCTCTTTTATTTTTCTTGAAAGAACCCTCTCGTTACTAAGAAGAGAATTTTTTATTAGTTGCTGAGTAATTGTTGAACCTCCTTGGGATACTTCTAAACCGACAATGTTTTTGTAAAAAGCTCTTAAAATACCTCTAATATCCAAACCTTTGTGTGTGTAAAAGTCAGCATCTTCTGCTACTAGTGTGGCATTTTTAACATCGTCAGAGATTTCTTCCCAGGGAATAATAGTTCTCTTTTCTTCGCCATGAATGTTGTAAAGAAGTGTTTCGCCGTCTTGGGCGTATATTTTTGTGGACTCACTGATTCTTCTAGAAGAAATAACGTTTGGATCAGGTATTTGCCTTGAATAATATAAAAAAACGCTGACAGAAAGCGCTAAACCTAATACAAACAAACTAAAAAGGACTATAAAAGTTCTTTTTAGCCAGATTGTTTTCATGTTTTCTTTTTTGTGCATTTCTAAATATTGCCATATTTTATGGTTTTTTTCAATGTTTTTAAATTATGTTTTTGATTGAATTTAAAACGATTTTTAAGTATATTTAGATTATGACTAATAAAGACAACAATAAAATAAGTGAATTATTTAGTAGATATATAAATGTTGCTTATCCGTTAAAAGAGGAGGTTTTTGAAAGATTGGGTAAAGAGAAGCTTAAGTTTTATTACGGTATAGATCCAACAGGACCTAGTTTGCATATTGGACACACGGTTCAGCTTTTTTTGTTGAAAAAATTAGCCGAAATAGGTCATAAAGTAATAATACTGATAGGTGATTTTACGGCTATGATTGGAGATCCTACCGACAAAGAAGCAACAAGGAAAAAACTTGAAGAGAAAGAAGTTAAAGAAAACATGAAAAACTACATTAATCAGATAGAAAAAATCATACCGAAAAAATTATTTAAAATCGAATACAATAGTAAGTGGCTTAAAAAAATGACATTTGAAAAAATTATTGATTTAGCTAGCAATATTACTGTTCAGCAAATTGAAGCAAGAGATATGTTTCAGAAACGAATTGAGAAAGAAAAACCCATATATATGCATGAATTTTTGTATCCCTTAATGCAGGGCTATGATTCTGTGGCTATGGAAGTTGACGGAGAAGTAGGGGGTAATGATCAGGTATTTAATATGTTAATTGGAAGAGATTTAGAAAAGATTTATTTGGATAAAAACAAAATAGTTTTAGCCACAAAATTGCTAGTAGATGCAGATAGTGGTAAAAAATTAAGTAAGACTGAAAAAAGTTTCATTGCTCTAAGTGATTCACCAGAAGATGTGTATGGAAAAATTATGGCAGGAGTTCCTGATGAAATGATAAAAACTTTTTTTGAATTAGCTACAGATAAAGATAGTGAGTATATTGAAAACAAACAAAAAGCTATTGATAACAAAAAAGAAAATCCTGTTAATGTAAAAAAAGAGCTAGCTTTTGAGGTTGTTAAAATTTATTATGATGAAAGTAGGGCCAAAGAAGCCAAAGAAGTGTTTGAAAAAATAGTTAACAAAGAAACCCCCGAAGAAATACAAAAATTTAAACTTTCAATAGAGGGGGATTTGTTATCTGTAATGGTTGCTTCGAGGTTAACATCTTCTTCGAGTGAAGCTAAACGTTTGGTTCAACAAGGGGGCGTTAGGGTTAACAATGAGGCAGTTAAGAAATGGGACATTAAGGTTAGACCCGGAGATATAATAAAAGTTGGTCCAAGAAAGTTTTTAAAAATAACGTCTTTTGATTCTGACAAATAAACAAAATTAAACTTAGTAATCAAAAACACCCAATTGGGTGTTTTTGATTACTAACTGAAGAGAAGTGTTTATTCAGAATCTTCTTCGTCACCAGAGTCATCTGAATCATCAGAATCTTCATCCACCTCTTCTTCGTCTGAACCATCTGAATCATCAGTGGTTTCTTCGTCGTCTAACAAATATTTAATGTCTTCCATTTAGACGCCGTGCCCTGTTAAATAGCAAAACTTCCCTGAGGGCAGTTTTTACTATCGTGTAACAGAACAAATTAAAAAGGGGATAACCCCTTCCTGAATAAAAAATTTTTTATTCAGGAAGAAGTTATATACCATCTTCGTATTTTAGTGTATTAGCACAACAAATAGCAAGAGCTAAAGCATCTGCAATATCGTCAGGTTTGGGTTCTGTTTCTAGATTCAATATTAATTTAACCATTCTTTGTACTTGGTCTTTCCCGGCTCTGCCATATGTTGATACAGCTTGTTTTACTTGTAATGGTGTAAATTCATTTATTTCAACACCATTTTTTGCAGCAGCTAACATTAAAATTCCTCTTATTTCACTTACTTTTATGACCGTTTTGCTGTTTTTAAAAAAAAATAAGCTTTCTATAGCTATTCTGTTAGGTTTATAACCTTTAATAATTTTATCAAAATAATTAAAAATTTCAAGTACCTTGTCCTTATTCTTTATATTTTTTAATGTCTCAAATTTACCATAATCTAAAGTCGTGTAACCTTCTTTGTTTGTTTTTATAACCCCGTAACCTATTAAGGATGTTCCAGGGTCAATACCTAAAATAACCAATTAAATAAATAAGCAAATAAACACCTGTTTTTTTATTTTTTATTATTTAAAAACAAAGTGATTAAGTGTTAACTAACATTACCCATTGTTTGAGTAGATATTCTCTACATCATCGTGGTCGTTTAATTCCTCAAACAGTTTTTCTAATTTATTTTTTTCAGAATTGTCCTGCATTAATATTGGATTTTTTGGTATATATTCAATTTCAGCATAATCAGGTTTTATCCCCATTTCTATAAGTAGATTTTTTATGGTGTATAAATCTTCTGTTTGGCACAATGTACTAATTTCTTCATTGTTTTTTTGAATATCTTGAACCCCTGCTTCTATTAAGATTAGTTCTTGTTCTTCGTTGAGATCTTTGTTTTCTTTGGTGAACTTAACAACTCCGAGTTTATCAAACATCCAATCTAAAGATCCAACTTCTGCCATCTTTGCATTATTTTTGCTGAGTATATTCTTTACTTCATTTATTGTTCTGTTTGAATTGTCTGTTATTGCTTCAATTATTATAGCTATGGACTCTGGACCCACAGCCTGTATAACCACCTCTTTTAATTCAGCCGAGTCCTTTTCAGAAGAACTTTTTATTGCTCGTTCTATATTGTCTTTTGGTACATTGGCAGACTTGGCTTCGTCAATTGCAGCCTGCAGTTTGTAATTTGTAGATGGATCAGGATTGTCTTTTGCTGCGATAGATATTTTTTTTGCTAACTTACTAAAAAGTTGACCGCGTTTTTGGTCGGTTGCTCCTTTTTTGTGTTTTATTTGTGACCACTTAGAATGTCCGCTCAAAACAAAGTTTAGTTGTTAATTTTTAAACGTCTGGCTATTTTTAATCAATACCAACAAGTTTAAAATTTACAACAATGATGCTTGTGATTCTTTTGGCTGTTCAAGTCCGATGTGTTTATATCCTGCGTCTGTAACAATCCTACCCCTAGGGGTTCTTGCTAAAAAGCCAATTCTCATAAGATATGGTTCATAAACATCTTCTATTGTTGATTCTTCTTCTGCTACTGCTGCTGCAATTGATTTAAGGCCTGCTGGCCCTCCTTTGAAATTTTTAGCAACAACCTCTAGGATTCTTCTGTCTGTATTCTCAAGACCTATCTCATCTACACCTAAAAGATCAAGTGATTTTTTTGCTACTTCTGCATCTAAAAAACCCGACTCGTTAAATTGAGCATAATCTCTAGCACGACGCAAAAGTCTGTTAGCTATCCTTGGTGTGTATCTTGAAGCACGAGCTATAATATATATTGCTTCTGGTGAAGTCTTTATACCCAAAAGATCTGAGGAACGTCTAATTATTTTTTCCATTTCTTCTTGATTATAAAAATCAAGCTTGTATGAAGCGCCAAATCTGGAACGAAAAGGGTTTGAAAGCAATGAAATTTTTGTTGTTGCAGCAATTAAAGTAAAGCGGGGGAGTTTAATTTGTAATGTTTTAGCTGATGTGCCTTTGCCTATTATAATATCCAAACTATGGTTTTCCATTGCTGGATACAGAGTTTCCTCAACTGTTTTATTTAAACGGTGCACTTCATCTATAAACAAAAAATCACCGTCTGAGAGTCCGGTTAGTATAGATCCAATATCTCCAGCTTTTTCAAGAGCTGCTCCTGACGTTATTCTTATGCCAGAGCCATATTCTTTGGCTACTATTAAAGCAAGAGTTGTTTTCCCAAGCCCTGCAGGACCATGTACAAGAATGTGATCTAACGAATCTCCTCTTTTTTTTGCTGCACCAACAAGTATGGCAAGGTTTTTCTTTATGTTTTCTTGGCCTACATACTCATTAAAACCCAATGGTCTTAAAGCAAGGTCAAATTCCTGGTCTTCGGGGTTGTTTTTTACAGAGGGTTCTTTGGTCTTTTTTTTCTGAATAGTATTTGACATATTGTGAAATTTTATATAGAATATAAGTAAAAGTTCCCTAAACAAAGGGTGTTTTGATTACAAAAAAACAATAAATAAAGCCCCTATAACCCGCAGGTATCTTGAGAGGTTTGTTGATGCACTCGTCTCAATCGGAGCATTTTTCAGATGGGTAACCTGGTTCCGACTGGATTATACCTCTGTTTTGCTCTGCCCCGGTATTTCCCAAGATCCGGGTTTATTTTGCCTGCGGGTTACAGGGGCTTTGTATTGAATTTTAAATTCGTTTTTACTTTATTTCTAGCGGTATTTGAGTATCTCCTGTTACTCTCATTACTTCTTCCATTGACGTCAGCCCTTTGAGGGCTTTTATCATACCGTCTTGAACCATGGTTACCATACCTTTTTTAATAGCCAAATCTCTAATATCAGATATTGCAGGAGATGTTTGTATTAATTTTTCTAATTCAGTATCAATTTCAAATATTTCAAAAATACCCATTCTTCCTCTATAACCAGTATCGTGACACTCTTTGCATTTTGCTGGATAGTAAATTTCTATTGATTGATTCAGCTCAGGCAGTTGATCTCTGGACACCTCTGAAACCTTACTAAATTCGAACTCGATTTTTTTGTAATCATTAATAGATAACTTTTGTTTAACTTTACAGTTATCACAGAGGCGTCTAACTAATCTTTGTGCCATCGATGCATTTAGGGCGGGAGCAATTGTTATTGGTTTAACACCTAAGTCAATAAGTCTTGGTATTGCTCCAGAAGCATCATTTGTGTGAAGAGTTGTAAATACCTGGTGACCGGTAAGGGAAGCTTGCATGGCAATCTCTGCTGTTTCAACATCTCTTATCTCTCCTACCAATATCACATCAGGGTCCTGACGCACAATTGACCGAAGGCCGTTAGAGAATGTATAACCTGAAGCCGGGTCAACTTGGGTTTGAGTGACGCTTTCTATATGATACTCTATTGGGTCTTCGATTGTAATTATTTTTATTTCAGGAGCATTAACGTGTCTAAGAAAAGCATAAAGAGTAGTGGTTTTTCCAGAACCAGTAGGCCCGGTTGTTGCAATGGCTCCCGTTATTTTTTTAAGGAGACGTTTCACCGTTGTTAATGTCTCATCTCTCATGCCAAGTTCTTCAAGATGCTGCTTGATGACTCTGGGGTCAAGAACTCTCATTACAATGCTTTCTCCATACTCACTTGGTATTACTGAGACTCTAATTTCAATGTCTAATTTTCCTTGTCTTATTGTGAACCTGCCGTCTTGGGGTTTAGAATTTATATTTATTTTTAATCCAGACATCAACTTTATTCTACTCAAAAGTTTTTCATAGCCTTCTTTTTTCGTTTCAACTACGTTTATTAACAATCCATCAACCCTATATCTTAACCTGATTCCTTTTTCTTCGGTTTCAAAGTGAATGTCTGAGGCTTGGGTTTTTAAAGCACCAGCAAGTAAAATATTGAGAACCTTGCTTATACTCATGGATCCTAATTTTTCTTTTAGGTCCGAGATGCTTTGAATTTCTTTTTGAAGTTCAGAAACCTCTTCTTCGGGTATTCCGACAACACCAAGCTGTACTCTTTTTTTCTGTTTAACCTCTTTATATCTTTTGAGAACCTTATTAAAGTCATTTATAGATACTACTGCAAGTGCATAAGAGTATCCTTTGCTTTCTAGAGATTCTAAAATCTTTTTAGTTTCTGGATTGTCTGGGTTTTCGGTCACAACTTTTAGATTGTTGCCATCTTTTGATACTATTGCGATGCGACCCCTCTGTGCTTCTTCTTCCGGTATTATACTAAGAGCGCTAACATCGATAGGGAATCCTGTTAAATTAACAAAAGGTAGCCCCACTTTTTGAGCTAGGGCTTGCGCTTCTTCTTTTTCACGATCTACTTCAATCTCTGACATTTTTTTATCAAGTTCTTTTTCAAGCTCTGTGTTCCTTGTATCTTTTTGGGGTATCGATGGCATTATTAAGTATTTTATGCATTATATGTAATATTTTTGATATTAAATATAACGCATAACATATAACTGAATTATAGCATTCAAATTGTTATTTGTTTTCAACAGGGGCAAACTGTTACTTACCATTTTGACATAATTGGGTAAATACCTCTACCGGGGGATAACTTGTGGGCAAATAATTTTGTAACTATTGACACTCCTTTAAAAAAATAATATACTTATATTTAAGGTTGAATGATATCAAGGTCGCTAAAAAAGCGACCCGTTTTATTAAAAAAATATTAACGTTTTAAACTAAAAATACTTAAAAATTTTTAATCTTAAAATTTGCGTGTGTTTTTGTTAAGGCGTTAATGTTGTAAACTAAAGTTATGTTAAACACAAAAGAATTTATTACATCAATAAGGCAAATAGCTGAAGAAAAAGGTATTTCTGAAGATAGAATTGTTGAAACAATAGAAGCCGCAATTGCTGCTGCTTACAAAAAAGATTATGGAGAAAAGGGGCAGATCATAAAAGCAAAACTTAACCAGGAGACTGGTGGTATTAAGGTTTGGCAGGTAAAAATAGTTATTGAAGGAGTTGATGAAGAAGGGTATGTTGTTGGGGAATTGCCTAAGTTTGATGAAAACATAGAGCCACAAAGCAAAAATGAAAAAGTAAAAAAAGAAGAAGATAGTGATTCAAACAAAAAAGAAGATAAGGATGGTAAAAATGAAGAAGAAGAGGAAGAAGATTTAAGAATTAAATTTAATCCTGAAAAATATATAACTCTTGAAGATGCAAAGAAAACAGACAAAAAATTAAAAATAGGCGATGAAGTAGTAACAGAGCTTGAAACAAAGACTGAGTTCGGCAGGATAGCAGCTCAAACAGCAAAACAGGTTATTATACAAAGATTGCGTGAAGCAGAAAGAGAGGTTGTGTTTAAGGAATTCAAAAATCTTGAAGGTGAAGTTGTTTCCGGAGTTGTTCAAAGAACTGAGGGTAGAACGGTGTTTGTTGATCTTGGAAAAACAAACGGTATTTTACCTGCTATTGAACAGGTGTTTTCTGATAATTACAGAATTGGCCAAAGACTTAAGTTTTTAGTTTTAAGAGTTGAAGAAACAAATAGAGGACCTTCAATATTTCTTTCAAGATCACACCCCAGATTGGTATTAAAGTTATTTGAATTTGAGGTTCCTGAAATTGAAGCAGGAAATGTTGAAATAAAATCTGTAGCTAGAGAAGCCGGTTCAAGATCTAAAGTTGCTGTTTTATCAAATGAAGAGAATGTTGATCCAATCGGTTCATTGGTTGGTCAAAAAGGAGTAAGGGTCCAAACTGTTATAAACGAACTTAATGGTGAGAAAATAGACATTATAGAATGGAGAGAAGACCCTGTTAAATATATTGCCAATAGTTTGGCCCCAGCCAAGGTTGTGGGTGTAAAAATACTAGATGACGAGAGTAAGCATGCTTTAGTTGAGGTATCTGATGATCAGTTTTCTCTTGCTATAGGTAAAAAAGGTCAGAATGTAAGATTGGCCGCTAAATTAACTGGTTGGAAAATTGATGTAAGATCGCCTAAAGAAGAAATAACAGCTGAAGAAGCTGAAAAAATCGTTGAGGAAGGAAAAAACAGTCCGGAAAAAAAAGCAGAAAACAAAGAGGAGGAAAAATCTTCGGCGGATTTGGAGCCCTCATTAAAAGAAGGCTTGTATCAAGAAGTTGAAGAAAGTGTAAAAAATAAAAACAATGACAAATAAGAAGTTGAAGGAAATAAACTGACTATAAAATAGAAATTAACTCGTAGTTTTGCACCAGCAACTTAATTATTGATCTGGTATCTCAGCTACCTCACATTGATGGATTCAAAAATTGAACAATTAAAAAAATCACAAGTTAAATTAATAGTTGAACTTAATAAAGACGACCTTGGTTTTTATATGCGTGAAGCTGAGAAGAGACTCGCTAACCAAATTGAAGTAAAAGGATTTAGAAAAGGCAAGGTGCCGACAGAAGTTGCCCGAAAACAACTAGGGGAAGAACCCATAAGAAAAGAAGCTCTTGATCTTGCTTTAAAACAAAGCTCCGTTGATTTGATAAGGGAAAACAAACTTGATGTTATCGAGTATTCTGATCTTCAAATTAAAGAAAACTCAGAAGACAAATTAGTTTACGAAGTTGTGTTTTCTGTTTTTCCAAAAATTGAATTAGGTTCCTATGGTGGCGTAAAAGTTAAAAAGACAAGCACTGACGTACATCCAGAAGATTTAGAAAATACACTTAAAGAAATTCAAAAAACAAGAACAAATCTTGAGGAAAGCAATGAATCAGCCAAGAAGGGGGATAGAGTTGAGGTTGATTTTGATATAAAACTAGACGGGACAACAATAGAGGGTGGTAAAAGTGAGAACCACCCTGTTGTAATAGGTAGTGGTGCTTTTTTGCCTGGCTTTGAGGATAACCTAATAAGCATGAAAAAAGATGATGAGAAAACCTTTAAATTAAAAGTTCCGGTAGATTATGGACATAAACCAATTGCAGGCAAGGAGTTAGAATGTAATGTAAAAGTAAAGAAGGTTGACCATGTGATTGTGCCGGAAATTAATGATGAGTTTGCTAAAGATCTAGGAGGGTTTGCTTCCCTTGCTGATTTAAAGAAAAACATTGAGCAGGGTATTAAAATGGAAAAAGAAATGAAAGCAAAAGACAGCACTAGGCTTCAGATGCTTGAACAAATAACCGAAAAGAGCAAAGTTGAACCGCCCGAAGTATTAGTAGAAAAACAGCTTGATTCAATGATGAAAGGTTTTGATTACGAACTTCATCAGAAAGGAATGGAATTAAGTTTGTATCTTGCTCATATTAAAAAAACACAAGATGAGCTTAGAAATGATTGGCGCAAAAATGCTTTAAAACAAGTTAAAATGGCTTTAGTTTCAAGAGAGATTGCAAAACAAGAATCTATCGATGTTAAACCAGAAGAAGTTGAGGAGGAATTCAATTTGGCCATTCAGCAATTTGTGGGCCAAGGAGGAAGTGTTAAAAATGAAGATGAGCTAAACAAACTTAAAGATAGAATTCATGACACACTTCTTAACGAAAAAGTTTTTCAGTTTTTAGAGAAAAAAGCAGAGTTTGTTTAAATTTAAACAAAAGATAAAAAACATTAAAATCCCCATTAGGGGATTTTAATGTTTTAAATATATTTTTATGGTACCAAGCAAGCGATTATGGGTTAAACCCTCCTTGAAGACAAAGTAAGATCATGATAAAATAATAATAATCTTACCGCCCAGGCCTTCGCAAAGCGGGGCCTGGGGTGAGCTGCCCTAAGTCACGCATGCCCAGCACCAGATAACTATATTATAGCATATGATATTATCAATGTCAAGTAGAGATTATAGGTATTCTTTTTGGATTCTACGGCTTGGATTGGCCGCAGTTTTTTTATGGTTTGGTATTCATAAATTTTTTCACCCAACATATTGGATCAATGCCTGGGTTCCAATAAATGTTTTGTCTTTTATAAGCAATTTAAACATCTCTGATATTCAATTTATATATCTAAATGGTATATTTGAAGTTGTTGTTGGTCTTGGATTGATAACGGGTGTATTTATGAGGATTTTATCAGTTATTGCAATTTTGTTTTTAGTTACTGTGGCTATATTTTTTGGATTTAACGAAGTTATTATAAGAGACATTGGCTTGATGGCTGGTTTACTGGCTATTGTTTTTTGGCCCCAAAGATAAATTTAGATCTATCCAAAAATAAAAAATTGTGTTATTATAAAGTTCGCTGAAGAGCGAACTGTTTTTATGAAAAGAATTTATTTAGACAATGCAGCAGCCACCCCGCTTGATCCTAGGGTTAAACGGGAAATGGATAAATACGAAAAAGCATTTGGAAATGCTTCGTCTTTATATGCTTCAGGAAAAGGGGCAAAAAAAATAATTAATAATTCAAGGGAAAAAATAGCCAAGATTTTAAATGCTGGGGCAGATGAAATTATTTTTACAGGTTCAGGAACAGAATCGTGCAATTTAGCTGTCCTAGGCGCAGCTAGGGCAAATAAAAAAAAGGGTAAGCATATAATAACTACAAAAATTGAGCATCATGCAGTTTTAAACGCCTGTAAACAGCTTGAACAAGAAGGTTTTAAAATAACCTGTGTAAATGTTAATGAGGGCGGATTGATTAACCCTGAAGATGTAAAAAAAGCTCTTAATCCTAATACCGTCTTGGTTTCTATAATGTATGCCAATAATGAAATAGGCACCATTCAACCTATACAGCAAATTGCTAAAATTATTAAAAATTTCAATAAACAAATAATTTTTCATACTGATGCTACACAGGCTGTTGGATATTTAGATTTAAATGTTCAAAAATTAGGAATCGACTCGATGTCTTTTAATGGTTCTAAAATATATGGGCCAAAAGGAGCAGGGTGCTTATATATAAGACGAGGAACAACTATTCAACCAATAATGTTTGGGGGTTCACAAGAAAGAGGATTAAGACCTGGTACGGAGAATACTGCTTTAATTGCAGGTTTTGCCAAGGCACTTGAAATTACTGATAGTATAAAAGAAAAAGAAAATAATAGATTAAAGAAGTTGAGAGATTACACAATAGATAAGATTATTAATGAAATACCTAGTAGCAAATTAAATGGTAGTCAAAAGGAAAGATTGCCTAATAATATAAATATGTCTTTTGCTGGTAAAGATGGGGAGATGTTAGTTTTGATTTTAGATCAAAAAGGAGTTGAGGTATCAACTGGTTCAGCATGTACTTCAACTGAAATCCGTTCGGAAAACTCAGGACAAGCAGACCCCTCTCATGTGTTAAAAGCTATTCGATGGATTCGAGCTTCTCATCACAATCAAGCCAAGGGCGAGTCAGTAGGCACAGGAGATAATCTAAGAATTACCCTTGGTCGATTTACTAAAAAAGAAGATATTGATTATTTTATTAAGCAGTTAAAAAACGTATTAAAATCTTGAAAAACAATAAATTTTAAGGCATAATAATACGGTAATATCCGCCCTTAGCTCAGCTGGTAGAGCAACGGACTCTTAATCCGCGGGTCGTAGGTTCGAATCCTACAGGGCGGACACATAAACTAAACGGCTCACCTAGGTGAGCCGTTTAGTTTATGAAGCTTTCTTCGTAAGCATCGAACCTGCTCCGCCTCCGGCGGAGATGTTCTACCTGATTTTTTAACGCTCGCTCTGTCTGGAGACAGATATTCTCACTAAAATCAGGGGTTGAAATGAAGCAGTTCATTTCAACCGCCTACCAGGGCGGACCATAAATAAAACAAACCCCGCCTGGGCGGGGTTTGTTTTATTTCAAATAGTTTTTAAATAAGGTCGGCTTTAATAGCAATTCTTTTATAATTAGTTCCAACAGGCCAGCAAGATAATAGCACAAGAGATGATCCGTCTGTGCTTTCAAATTCTGCTAATTTTAAATTGTCTTCAGAGAAAGGTGAGAAAACCAACGAACCTGCAACCTTGTAATTTAAAATCTCGTTACCATTCTGAATTTGTATAACGTCTCCTGCATTAAGCTGGTTGAGTAAGGCAAACACAGATCCGTATTGACCGCGATACCAAGGATAAGCTGAGCTATGACCTAGAATTATAGATGTTCCGGCTTCTCCCGGCATAGGTGTTGAAGCATAGTGAACTACTCCATTCTCAAGTCTTTTGTAGATAGTATCTGTGTTCGTGCTCGGCTCTATTATTATTGGCGCACTTACTCTTAATCTAGGAATTTCAAGTAAAATATCGCTTTTAATTGTGTTAGATGATTTCACTGCTATAGAGACAGCTCTTTCTGGTCCTTCAACAACAGGTAATAAATAAGCGCCGTATTTTACTGTATGAGCAGCAGTATTTATAGCTTCATCATTGGGCTTATTGAATTGATAATTTAAATATGAGAATACAAACCTAAAATTTAGTGCTGTTAAAACCACTAAAAATATTAAAAGAGAATAAATAATTGTTTTGGTATTTTTTTTCATTTTTATATTCTGTCATCTTTAGAATATTGCTCCCTTGCTTATTATTTCTAATACAGGCATTGTTGTAGCTATTATAAACAGAATTATATTAAACGTAGCTCCAGCAACATGTTTTTTACTATTTTCAACAAATGTTACGAATAGGATAGATATAGCGGCTATTATTAGGGCATAAATAATATAAGCATTATTAACAGTCTTTGATACGGAGTTTATATTTAAATTATTTTCGTTTGTTGTTATTTCAATCGGCTCCTCTGACCCACCTAAGTTTTTATCTGTAGATACGTATTGAAGCATTACCACTTCGTCATCTGTTATTGGGGTAATTGCTGAAGTATTGGGATTTGTTGCCGGCTGACTGCCTGCAACAAACGAATTAGGTGTAATTTCTGGTACAGTAGTCCCTTCTGTGTTTGGGGTCTTATTAGATGTTTCAAAGGCATTGGCTTCGTTAATTGCAAATATTGGTCTTTTGCCAAACATTTGAACAACCAAGATGCCTGAGTATCCATCCAAGTTTTCAACCTTTCCTACAGCAACTCCAATCTCATCGTAGTTGCTGTTTAAAAGGTTTTCTCTGTGGGAAGGGGATTCAAACCATGCTTCAACAGTAGCTTCAGCCTCAGTGAACCCAATAGCAAGATTTTCGCCTGCGTATACGTATTTGTAACCGCTATTTTTTATCCAGAACCAAGGTGTCGTACCCTCAGGACTTATGTGAGCAAAATATCCATTTGAAATCATATCCTGAAGTTTTTTTGATGCGGCTAAGTCTAATTCAACATTAGCATTTAAAGGCGGCAAATTATTATTTGCTCTGACTATATTTGTTTTAGTTATGATTTCTCTTGAGTCAAAAAGCTCTATGTGTTCTAGAACTGTAGCCAGTTGGAGTCCTGAGTAAGAAAGTACAAATTTTACAAGAGCAAAAAGGACCAAGTTCCACACAATTAACTTGCGTGTAAATAGTTTTTCAACACGTATTAACATATCTTTGTTTATTACCATATGCCTTCATTTTATCACATATTAAGAAGGCAAGGTTTTTTAGTTGTGGAGAGCGAAATTAAATTTATTTTTGTCCTTTTTTTGAATTTTTATAATTTTAAGGATTTCTTTTAAGTTTGATTGCTCTGTTGTTTTATATATAGCAAATAACGTTGAGAACACTAATGCTATAATCCACGAAACAATAATTGTATCGGTTCCTGTGCTTACGCCAGCAACTTGTGCCAAATTTGATGTTGCTGTGCTAGATGTTGCTGTTTTAGGTTTTTCAGTTGTACTTGAACCAAGAACAACGGGAGTAGGTGTAGGAGTTACAGTAGGTGTCGGTGTAGGAGTAGGCTGAGGGAAGAAACCCCCACCACCCCCACCTCCACCACTAGGTGTAGAAGTAGGAGTAGGTGTAACAGTTGGTGTAGGTGTAGAAGTAGGAGTAGGTGTAACAGTTGGTGTAGGTGTAGAAGTAGGGGTTACAGTAGGAGTAGGTGTAACAGTTGGTGTAGGTGTAGAAGTAGGGGTTACAGTAGGAGTAGGAGTTGGTGTAGAAGTAGGGCAGTTGTTGTTGATATTTATCTCTACGTTATTACTTAGTACCCACTGCCAAGACAATTCAAATGCAGTAATCTTGCCTTTGTTATTAATTGTATAATTGCCACAGCTTTGAGGTGTGTTAACTTGAGCGTCAAACTGAACCCATCCTTTTTCACCGGGGGTTAGAGTGCCAGCATTCCATTGAAGGGTTTGTTCATTTTGACCTACCCAAGTTACATTTTCAGAATGAGATTGGTCAACAAAAGTTAACTCATTCACTAATGTGTCTTCTATTTCTACTCCACCACCTGTGCAGTTGGTTGTTCCTGTATTTTCAAAATTTAATTTATATTCCAATATTTGACCAGGAACCGATGTTTCCTGATCAACTGTTTTGGTGATTTCTAAAAAGCAGCTAGTAGGTGTAGGTGTAGGGATTACAGTAGGAGTAGGTGTAGGTGTAGGGATTACAGTAGGAGTAGGTTCTGGTGTTGGTGTAGGGGTAGGATTTTCACCACAAGTTATCTTTATAGATTTAGGATTATGAAGTTGTACGGTTTGTCCGTCAATAACAACATAGCCATCGGTTACAGAATATGTATCAGAAACTTCTAGTAAGTAATCATTGTAGTGTGCAGTATTGCCGGAAAGCTTAGTAAATTCAGCAGTACGGCCTTCACTATTAACTATATAGGTTACTTGTCCAAAATCACTGACATCATCCGGTAAATTTATTGCCACAAAGTGAACATTGATACCATCAGTATTATTATAATTACACTCAATGTGGCTGAGATTTAATTGAATTGGTTTTGTTTCCGATGCTACATAAGTAAGGGAAGCAGAGAAAGCAATAGCAAAGAATGCCAAAAAGGTAGCGACTTTAGTCGCGGTATTGTTTGGTTTTGATCCTTTATTTTTTGGTGATAAAAAATTTAAATCCTTCACAGTGCTTATATATTAACATAATTAAATTATTTTGTCAATTAAATCATGTATTATTTTTAAAAAATAAATTATTAATCCATTAAAAAAACGAAGGTTTAGCCCCTTCATTTTACTTGACAATGTTAGCAAATATATTGATTTTTGGCAAGTTTTTTAGTATTGTTTAGTTAGCTTTTAAAGCCCCCGTAGCTTAACGGATAAAGCACTGGTCTTCGGAACCAGGGATGAGAGTTCAATTCTTTCCGGGGGTACAATTTAAGTAATTATATAAAAATAGCCCCACCAAGGGGGCGTGTTTATATTGACAGATTAAACAACATGTGATATATTGTTTAGTTGTAGTACTTTGTAAATAATCATTAGGAGGATCCAAATGAAAGGACTATTGTTTTATTGCAAAGATCCTGGTTCAGGAGGTTGTGGTGGTATTGTCGCTCGCTATAGATCGTGGTGTATTGTTGTTGAAGGTAGAAAATTTCATGTTCATAGCCACGAAGAACTATCGAGTGGTCCACATGATCCGCGTTTTTCAACAAGAAAAATTACAGTAGAACCCTGCAATGGAAAATGCATAAGGGTTTCCATTCTTCCTGACCGGGTAAGGTCAGAGGTTGTTGATCAGATTAAAAATTTAAAACTTCCGGAAATTGAACAAAAATTTCCTGAGGAAATTGCTCAAATTTGCCGAAACATAATATATGAACGAAATCCCAAAAATGAGCCATCTAGTTTAAGTTTTTTCTCCCGGATTCGCCATTATTTGCTGTATAGGTTATTAATGATTGAGCTTAAAAAGTAGAGAAATATTTTCTCATATTGACCTTATGGGGTATCAAAACTCCATAAGGCTTTTTTTATTATTTTTTTAAAAATTTGTTATAATATAATTAATGATCCCAAATTCATTAAAAGTACTGAGAGGTTATTTAGCCATATTTATTATTGTGGCTATAATATTATTTATTATTTATATTGAAACTTATCAGCCACCAGGTGGAAGTACTTTCACAATGTTTGCTAGTCCTCCTTTTTCATTTTTGTTAGTAATATCATGGATCAAAGTATTTCCTTATATTATATTTTTAAGATTCCTTAGCTCTTTTATTTCAGATTTTAAGAAGGAAACATTAGGAGTGATATATAAAAAAGCATTAAAACAAGCATTGTTTGTTTTTGGCGGCGCCAATGTTATCATATTTTTATTTAGAGCCATGCCGGTGCCGTATCCTTACGCTTATTTAGTGGCCCTACCTAATTTTATGGTTCCTAATATCCTGGTGCCTTCTTTATTGATGTATGTTTTTCTTGAAATAAAAATAAGGTTGGTAAACAGAAACAGAGTGGCAGTGTAGATAGTGGTTGTTTTTATGATTCAAGAACCTGTATTCTTACTGTTCTAAGACCGAACTGTAAAGCGGATTGTCTATCTGGAAACCAAATATCTATTTTGTGCCAATATCTGCGATTCATGCGATCTTCAACTACGAATATCTTATCTCCATAAACATCTGGTATTTTAATTTTTGTACCAAATGGAAGAAAATTTGCTGCTATTATTCCATCTCTAACAGTTGTTCCCATAGCTGTAATAAATGGCGAATCATCTGTTTGGTCTGGTGTTGAAGAATAAGCACTCGCAGGAATTGTAAGTTCTCTTATTACTACTGTATTGCTTGCAGAGATATAGGCAGTGTTTTGCAATATATCAGCTCCAAAAGGATTGCTGAATTGAATAAGTGAATTTCCTTGTATCATATCCAGCTTATTGTTTTCTTTTTCTGTGGTTTTCCTTAAGGCAAATAATATGCCGGGATCCATGTAAACGTCTTCATGGCTTGCTGTGTTTTTTGACTCCTCGGGTCCCTTAATTGCATCTTTAAACCAACTAAGTAATCCGGCATCAGCTTGTTTAGGCACAATAGTTACAAATAGTAAAATAATTGTAACAATTCCTGAAAAAATTCTTAATTTTATGTTCATTTTTATGTGGTTTTATTATGGATATAAGGGCTAAATAGTCCTTAAAAACCTTATAAAACCAATAAAAAATAGCTATATTTAAAGCTATTTCTCGATATGACCCTTGTTGGGCCATTACTTTATTGTATCTTAATTATAGCAAACTGACATAAAAAGTCAATCCCGCCCTTGAAAAATATTCTCTTGTATTATTTTGGTATTTTTATTTTTAACTATGGTTTTCAAGGGCGGGGTTAAATAAAAATAGATGTACAAAATAATATATGCACGAAATTGTTGTGTTTACTCAGAAATTTTTGGGTCTTTTGGTATTGGATTTTCTGCCAATATTGTAATTGCTTTCTTGTTCCATGTTTTTGGCCAGAGATTTTTTAATAATAGTATTCCCGGTCTTACTGTGAATACAAACAGAAAAATGCCTATTGTAACTGTGATGCCGTCATAGCTCCAGCGAACGATGTCATCTTCTTTGAGGTGTAGCCACATGGCAAATTCGTCCATTGCTAGCCCCATACCGATACCGTGCAACATGGCAACCCAAAATTTACCTCGCGGAGTTCTCATAGCTAATGCCAAGTATCCTGCAAGCGCCATGATGATAATTCCATATGTGTAGTGGTGTACATGTAAATCAGGTCCAAGCTCAAGATAAATATAAGGCCAGAAGTAGCTTATTACGCGAGATACCGCAAAAGTTGCAATAAAGGTAAATAAAATTGGGAAAGCTAAAGCCAAATAGAGTGAATCTCCATGGTCAAATTTTCTCTTAATATTGAGGCGCATTTTTTTGAGCAGTGCAGTAAAAAACATTTAAATCAATATTAATCCTTTTTTCTAACTTGTCTCCAGTGGTAGGTATAAAGAGGAATACCTACTATGAGCATTGCAACTGCTTGGGCAGCATCTCGCTGTCTTTGAGCAGAACGCTGTTCTTTGGCAGTCTCTTCTTGCTCTTTAATCTCCTCTTCAGTGAGCTCCTTTTCTACTGCTTTTTCTACGCCGTCTTCAATTATGATTTTCTGTGCAACAGGAATTCTGTAGTAATAGTCTTGATCTGCTTTTGTAAAAATGTAAGTTTTGAGACCTAGGTTGATTAAACTAACTCCGCCTATTATGATCAAAATCAATCCGACTGATGAAAAAATGTAGAGATATATGAGTTTTAATTTAGACATTTTTTAACACAAATCATGATTTCAACACCAAATCATGAAATGCAAATTTAAATTTCTATGAGCGGGTAAGGGGAATTGAACCCCTCTCTCGACCTTGGCAAGGTCGCGTAATACCACTATACCATACCCGCAATAAGGTTGATTATAATTTATTTAATAAGTGTTGTCTACTTAACTCAATCCATTTTAGCATTTTTTCAATGAGTTTTCGGTTATAAACTTCAACACTGCAAACACCATAAGATTTTCTGTTTTTTGGCTGTTTGCCCTTTATATAAATAGATTTTCTAAAATTTTCTAAGGGCATGTCAATAATCCTACTCCAGAATCTTTTTTGTGGTTCGTCAGTTGAGTCAGGGTATAAAAGCAATCTTGTAGCTATTTTATGTTTGGGTAGCTTTAATATTTTTTTTAAAAAAAGACAATATAATCTTACCATGTCAGGATCACTGTTGGTAAAACGCAATACACTGTTTTTTGTTGATTTACCTCCTTCACTCCAATAGAGCATTATGCCTGCCATAAAAAGAGGATTTTTTTTAAGTTCTGTAAATTCAACAGAAGCTTCTTTTTTATAAAATTCATTAAGTTTAGCATGTTTGTTTTTGATTGCAGAAACTACTCTTTTTAGTTTTTCGGGGTAGGCGAGTGATTCAGTGGATGCCAGACTGTCTCTTATTTCTGTAGACCAAGGTTCATTTTTGAACCAATTTGAAAGAGTGCTTGGTGGTACTCCAAGTTCAAAGCTTATTTGTTTGTAACTTTTACCAGAACGCCTTAATTGAAAGGCTATTTCTTTGTCTTTTCGCATTTGTTGATAAGTGATTTGGTTGGTATTACAGTATATATGTTAATTATAACAAAGGGGTTCAGGTTTTGTAGATAACTCTGTTGATAACTTTGATGGGTTTACAATAAAAGCCCAAAAGTATTGAAATTTAACCCTAAAATGTTAATATGTGTTTATGCCGCGGTAGCTCAGTTGGTTAGAGCAGAGGCCTGAAGAGCCTTGTGTCGTCAGTTCGAATCTGACCCGCGGCACTGCTAAATAAATCCCCACACTCATGCAATGAGTGTGGGGACAAAAACCTCGTCAAGGCGGGGTTTTTAGCTTTAGCGTTGGTTAGACCGTGATCTCATAGGCGTTTCTGTTTGTTTGTATTTTATCGTAACAGATGTTTTAGAAACAATAGTTTCATTATTGTTAAAATTATTAGCAACTAAGGTTATAATCCTTTCTTCTCCGGATTTTAAACTGATTTCTAATTCAATACGACCCGCAGTTCCATGGAGGGGTATTTCTTTATTGCCATTTTTTAAAACTAAATTTCTAGCTTCGGCCGCAGTCCATGCAAGTGTCACTTTTTGAATGTCGTCGAGCAAGACTGTTTGTTTGTGAAGCTGTAGTTTTACAATAGGTTCAGGAGGGACTTCGCAATGCAAACTTTTGGTCTTATAAAACGAAGAGAGAGTTTTAAAAGCAGGCTTTGGGGGTGATTGATTTTGAGTACTGGGTGTATGAGGCAATAAACCCCAATAGCCATTCCATGCCAAATTGAATGTGTTTATATCAAAGTTAAAAGGGGGTTTTTGCCAGAAATTCCAAGCATCATATAGTGTCCAGTATCCCAATTTATTAATACCGACGGATTCTAAGGCACAAAGAGTATTGCTGATGCTTTGTGCGTGACCCTCAGCATCAAATGACGGCGACAGGGCATCGCCGAATCCCTCCATGTTATTTCCATAAGGCGGGTCTGCGAATGAAGAGGAACTCCCAAATTCAATAGCAAATATTTTTTCATACGGGATAGTTTTAGATTTTTCATCTAATTTAGATTCAGACAGCTCTTTAAGTGCTTTAGTTAAATCCAAAGAATTTGCATTGTAGAGTTGTAACATGTATATATCAGGATCAGGCAAATTCATCTCTGTTATTATTCCAGCCTGTTTTTGCGCATGCTTAGTATCCCAAACAAACGATCCATCTTCTGTTTGTCTGCTTGGCATTGTTAGGTTAACACCAACTAGTCCTAACCCGGGATATAACGCTGTGTCTTTGGCTAATTGATAAAAAGGCTCATAGGCGTTTTTATAAAAGACATTCCATGGATTTTCAACTCCAGCATCAGGCGAAGGCCCAAATCCATAAATAAACCCCCAAAGCAAAATGTTTCTGTGCCTGGGCGCAAGACTGTTAATAAAGACGGAAGTCCAATCATAGTAATTTTTGCCAAGCTTGGCCGCCTCTTCTGCTGTGATTCCTGAATTTAACTTATCTATTACAGGTTTGGTTACGAAACTTATCCCGACATACAAATTGTGTCTTCTGGCTTTGGTTATAAAATCATCAAGCGCTAGAAACTGATCATTGTTAGAAAGGCAGGGATTTTGGCCAATAGGATTAAACCCAATGCCGGGCCAATCATTGAGCTCTCTGAACCAAACATTATCCCAAATATACAGATGCAAAAAATTAAATCCATTTTTTCTCATTAGTGCCATGTCATTATCTACTACTTGATGAACAGGCAAGTTAGTCTTTTCATCAACGGTCCACCAATCATTTAGCATGTGATAAAAATGGTGATTCTCTGGATAATAATTGATTCCTTTCCAATCTCTTGGTAAAAGAATTCTCAGGCTATTACTGTCTTTAATTTCAGGTAGAGAACAGGTGCCATTTTGACCAAGCACACTTGAAACCCAAATAAATAAAAAACACGAAACCAAGTAGAGATTCTTTGATTTCAACATTTTTCACCTCGTTTTTCTATTGTTAAATGTCTGGGAACAGCCTAACCATAATTTCGATATCAAAAAATATTGACTATATTTATATAATTTTGTCTAATCGTAATATAAAAAATAATAAATCCTCATACTAACTCTACTTTGGCGGGATGGATATAGGGATAAAAAAAGCGCCAGAAATGGCGCTTTGAATTATAATATTGGCTTAAATTAATTATTGTTTAATCTTGCCCTAATTTGTTTATTTGCTTTTTCAAACAATCTAAGTGGTGTATCTGTATCACCATAGCGAAGATAAAAAATTCGGTTGCTTTCATCTTCGATTCCTCTGTCATCAGCATAAGCCCAAGGAAGCATTATCGAAAAATCTGATTTTAGGAATTTTCTTATAATTTTTTTTGTATATTCAATGTTTCTTTTTGATGTCCAGCTTAAATCTCTTGGTTTTACGGAAGCATCGGGTCCAATTTCCCCCACAATTCCCGGTTTACTCATTTCCTTTGTAGATTTTTCAAAAACATCAAACAAATACAAATGTTCATAGGAATGGAAACTTGTTACTTCCAAACCGCTGTGTATTTTTTTAAAATCATCAGCCCGTTGTTGGTCGGTAACTCCTACGCCTCTTACACTTGAGTGACCGCTTATAATTAAGTGATTTTTATCAATTTCTCTTACGACTGCAGACATTAAATGATTGTATTTTGCTAAATCATCATAGGTGAAATTATTACTCCGATCTCTAACCACAGGCATTATGCTTAAAGGATCATCAAAACACAGACGCAAGGGTTTATCAGGACCTTCGTGTAATATTTTGCATTCTTTTTCATTTCTGGACTGAAGAATTCCATATTTATTATCGTGATTAGCAGAAAGATCATATTCATTTCCGGGAACTTCCCAGCCTGCAATCCTGGGATCGTCCTTAAAGTTTTCAACCATAAATCTAACATATTCCATAGCTCGTCTGAATCCAATGGAATTAGGGTCGGTTAGGCCTCCACGCAAAGAGTGTCCGCCAAGATCAGCCAACAACTCAATGTTCCAAACATTCACCCAAATAACTTTGTCTATACCGCTTTTTTCGCAGTCATTCAAAAGTTCATCAACGGTTGCTTTATGCTTTGCTCTTTTTTGCTTTTGAATCTCGGGATCTTTATCAAAGAATCTTTCGTAGAATTGTTTTGTATAAAAATCAGACCCTATTAGTCTTATAATTTTAAAACCATGGTCACCCATTTCTTTAAGGGCTTTTTTGGCTTTAGATTTTTGAGGACAATTTTCGCTCGGATTGCACTCAAGGTACTGGAAAAACAGATCAAATTTATTAAGTCCGATTTGTTTGTATTCTTTTCCATTAAGGCACATTTTGTAATCAATAGAATAAAGAAAATCTTTTTTATAAGTTGCTGTGCCACAGTCGTGAGTTTTAGCTGAAGCTGAACCACAAAAACAAAAAACCAAAGATAAAATTATAAAGTAGTAACCTGCGGGTTGTTTCATTGGGCTATCTCCTTGTTAAAGAACTTGATAAATAACAAAATTCGTGGTAATTAAAGCATGAAATAATTAAAAATACAAGAATTTAAAAAACCCTGCTAAGGCGGGGCTGTTTTTATTATTTAAGTGTGGGCCTGAGCCGACTCGAACGGCTGACCTCATCGATGTCAACGATGCGCTCTAACCAGCTGAGCTACAGGCCCTAATTTTCTGTTTACTTTTGAAAGATAGCATGTTTTAAATCCAAAATCCATATAATTTTAAAAACTGTTTGATATTATAATTAATTGTGCTATCTTTTGGATAGTTTTTTAATAATAAAATAAAGGAGATTCATCATGGGCGGATGTGGTTTTGGTGATATAATTAGACAACAACAAGAAAGATTTCTACTTTTAGGAGATTTGACGATGTTGGCTTCTATGACGATTCTGACTGATCTTATTCTTTTAGTTGAAGGGGAAGAGTATGATGCCAAGAAGCTAAAAAATAATGCTCAGAAAATTTTAAATATATTTAAATATTATGATGATTTTGAAAATCAGAACAAACTTAGCATGCAAATTAGTTTTGCTAAACATGCTGTCCTTGATTATTTTTTTACAAAAATCAACAGAGAATTCGCGGTTGATTTAATGGAAAAAATTGCCGGTGATGAAGATGTTGCCAAAGAAATAGCAGAGCAGGGCATAGAATTAATGATGTCATTATATAATGCTTGTAATGAAATCCCATTTAGTGAAATTGATTATAGGCAATATAGACCACCAGCTGATTTGTTTGAAAAAGCAGTTCGTACAATAAGTGATCAAAAAACTGATTAATAAAATTTAAAAACCCCTCAACGGGGTTTTTGTTTAGCATTTTTTAGTTAGTTTGAATTTATTTGGACTAAAAAAATTAACAATCTATAATTTTTATTTGGTGGCAAATAATTTGAGCTCAACAATTGGAGTTTCAAAAAAGGAATTAAAGTTCGCTCATTTAAATTATCGCGGAGCGATCAAACTCGAGACGATAGTAGTTACTTTTTTTATTAGTTTATAGTACGGAGTTTTACTATCATTGATGCAGTTAGCTTCAGAGCTGATGGTTCAATGCCGTAAGATAAAGCTTTGAGTAGTGTCTTGCATTCCCGGCTATATTTAGGCCAATGGTTCGGTATATCCTTCATGTCCGTTTCGCACTTAGTCTTAATACTGCTAGCCTCTTGAATCACTGACTTCTTCCATGGTTCAAGGGTGTCTACCAAGAGTATGCCTTCATTGACTGCTGGAACTTCTTTGACAATATAGTCGAGCAAGTCGCCGATTTGATAAATTTTTTGCAATTCCACGCTGGACGTGGCGCATATACCATCACCGCAAATGCAATACATGCATATTTCTTCGACTGGTAGGTTGTTCTTAATACGACTGACAAGGTCTTGCGCTAGCCTCTTTGCAACTGTTGTTTTTAAAATGTTGACCGAAGTTGGGGTAATGCCAAGTTTACTCAATGTGGTTGTGTGTTTTGCAGAATAATTTTCAAGCCAATCCATTTTTTCGTAGTTAAAGATGGTCCTGCAGGTCTGCACTTCCAAAGGTCCATCGTAGGGCTGTTCTCTAATTGCTTCTTCAGCCTGTTGGTTATCATCTTTGGAGAAGTTTGGCTGTTGTTGTGCTATGAGCGGAAGGAATAATAAAAGAACTAGTGTTAATTTCATTTCTAACCTCCTTGTCCGATGTTGGAACTTAAAACGATATTAGCATTTAAACGCCTTAAAAACAATAGAAAAATATTGTAAATTAAAAATCAGCATTTCTGCTGTTTGTTGGTCAAAATCTTACTCTCAAACTAAATCTTGAATTCCTTTTTGAGCCCAAAATGCAATACGTTTTGACCGCCGAGCGAAGCGAGGCGAATCTTCAAAACTTGCAATTTCCTTACTGGTGCGGACGAGAGGATTTGAACCCCGCACTTGAAAGGTTGTGGGCACGAGAGGATTTGAACCTCCACGGGATTGCTCCCACTACCACCTCAAGGTAGCGCGTATACCGGTTCCGCCACGTGCCCTAGGATATACAACTTTTCAAGTGCGGGGTGAACCTCCACGGGATTGCTCCCACTACCACCTCAAGGTAGCGCGTATACCGGTTCCGCCACGTCCGCATTACTTTTTTTCTTGTGGCTGCTCCTTTGAAGACGTGTCGGATTTATCTTCTTCCGATTTTTGAGAAGGTGTTTCTTTTGTTTCTGGTTCTTGTTGAACCTCTTCTGTTTTTATGGTTTCTTTTTCTTCGGTTTCAGGATTTTGCTCTGCGGATAAGTTGGTATTTTCAGTCTCATTTTGTTGTTCTTGTATTTCTTTTAGTTTGTCTTGAAATTGAGATGTTTTCATTTTCTTTCGTATTTCTTTTGCTGCTTTTTCACGGATATAATAAAGTTTTGCTCTGCGAGTTTTTGCAATTTTAATAACTTCAAATTTTTCAATAACTGGAGAGTGGAGAGGAAATATTCTTTCAACCCCTACGCCACTTGCTGTTTTTCTTACTGTTATGGTGCTATTTACACCCTTGCCGTGTTTTCTGGCGATAACCAATCCTTCAAAAACCTGTATTCTTGATTTCTCTCCTTCTTTTATTCTTTGATGTACTCGAACAGTAAAACCGGGCCTGATTTCAGGCAATTCTTTTAATTTTTGAGTTAAATTGTATATTTGAACAGCATCCATAATTGAATATTTTCCCTAGTATCTTATTTGGGAATAATAATACAAAACTTTATTTTTTGCAAATTTTTTTGGCTAAAATTGATAAAATAAATGCCCCGCCCAGCAATTCGCCTGGGCGGGGGCTGTCGAGGGGTTCGGTAGTTTGCCTCGTTCGGCAGTAAAGGCCGAAATACCATCGGCTTTGTTATGCTATCACAAGTAAAATTATTGTACAAGTGTTTTTAAGAAGTCATCTAATTCTTTCGGTAAATCTGTTTCGGCAGATATTGCATGGCCAGATGGCGAGGTGAACGATAATTTTTTAGCGTGAAGGAAAAGACGTCTTAGTTCCGAAGGGCATGTAAACCTTTTTTCTCCATAAAGCCAATCGCAGACTATCGGCACGCCAATTGATTTAAGATGGACGCGAAGTTGGTGTGTTCTGCCTGTTTTTGGCGTAAGTTCAAGTAGAGAATATTTATTTTCGCTATAAGTTTTAATAATTTTGTAATGTGTCTCAGCTTCTTTTTTATCTACCAATTTTTTATCGCCATCAGTTCTTGTAGTTCGTATTGTGCCCAATCGTCCAAGGGGCAGGGAAATGACGCCTGATTTTTTTGGGGGGACACCGTTTGCCAAAGCAACATATTGTTTTTCAACTTTTCGGTCATGAAATTGTTTTTGCATGTATTCAAATGCCGGATTATTTTTGGCTATAACCATAAGACCCGAAGTTTCTTTATCAAGTCGGTGAACAATGCCTGCTCTTTGGACTTCATGGCCTGAAGCCATGAAAAAATCCCCGACATCTTTTAATTCGGGATAATTTTTAACAACCCAATCAACTACACTCGGCTGGTCGTCTTCAATATTTTTTTTGTGAGTGATAAGACCTGATGGTTTATCTATGATCAGCAGATCCTTATCCTCATAAATTGTTTGTATGTCCATGTTTTAATTATTATAAAAAAAGTTTGGCCCGCCAAGAAGGCGGGCCGGGATAATTGAGGTAATGCGCCTATGTTTTAATAGGCAATAGCGTGCCCGGCAGGGGCAGGCTTAAATTTGCATCCTATTGTGATTATTGTGCCGTTGATCCTCAATTTCATAACTTGAGATTCTTGATCAACATACATTCTTCCGACAGTTTTACCTTTGGTTCTCAAAAATGAAGCCAATGGATTAAAATCTCTATCCCCGGATATAATCACATGCGAACTTGCAACATCTGCCAGCATTCTGGCGACCCTGTCCATTTCTTGATCAACAGGATCATATCCTTGTATAAATTCGGATTTCGGGCTTACGCAATTAATTATGACAAAGTCGAAAGTTTTGAACATTTTTAACAGACCTTCTGGAGCATTTTGGTTACAAAACGCACCCACGATTACTATATCACCAAGATTTTCTCTGATGGTATCAATTATTTTTCTATATGGAGGTTCGATATTACAGCTACGGCACGTTTTTGATATGTTGGGCGTGTCTATCCACACAGCTACATTTCTAACAGTTGGCTTTTCTTGTACTGGTAGAGCAGGGGGTGCACTGTTATGAGGAGTTTGTGAGGTTAATACAGAAAGTTGGCGTTTGATTTCTGAAATCTCATCTTGCACTGCTTGGGTTATCCTTTTCTCTTTACTATTCGGGATAGTAACGGAGTTAATTAACTCAGCAGAATTTAAAACACCTTTGTATTTAATTTCGACTGAATCAATCGGTCGGCCCTTGCCTCTTCTATAACAAATTTCAATTTTACCTTTTTCATCCAAAAGTTTAATAATTTTTAGGGACTTTTGGTATGCCGATTGTGGTGCTAGTCCAAATTGATTAGCAAGACAGGTTCGGGATGCTTGTACTGGGTTAGATCTTGCATTAGCGTCATTATTAAGCAATTCCCATATAGCTTCAATTTGCAATTGTAAGGTACTTTTATGATTTTGAAAGTGCGTGTGAGACATTTTTTCTGCACCTCCTTTGGAGCTGTTCCTATATTATAATGATATTTTAAAAAAGTCAAGTAAATGTTAAGTTTCTTGCAGTGTCTTTTCTTTCAGTGCTTCTATCCAAGCTAACATTTTAAGATATAAATCAACAGAGCAAATTTCAATATTAAATGTTCCATATGGTAATTTATCTTTGATGTTTTTGCTGCGCTTGTTTAAAGATTGACTGGTTTTGTAAAATTGATCTAAGGGTATTTTAGATACCTTTGACCAATATTTTTCTGCAACCTTATTATTCAAATGAGGGTGTAAATGAATATGTCCTCTGAGTCTATTTTTGGGAATTCTACATATTTTTTTTAAGAAATTTATCATGATCTTTATCATGTGGGGATCGCTGTTGGAAAATTTAAACATACGACTTTTGTCGCTTTTAGTTCCTTCTGCCCAATAAAGTACAGTTCCTATTATTAAGAGGTTATCGTTAGTTGTTTTGTAATTGGGGAATAGGGTTTTGTGATTATTGATTATGTTTCTTCTTTTATTTTTTTCATTTTTTAATCTTGTCTGAATTCTTTTTTTAATAACTTCTTTTAAATGTCCTTTGTGTTTTAAAAAATTTATTTGGTTTTGGGTTAAGTTTATATCTCTGACCCATGTACTCACACTGCTTTGAGAAACACTTAATTTTCTAGCAATCTCTTTGATAGAACCCCCGCGGCTTCTTAGTTGTCTGGCTCTTGTTTTTTCTTTATCTTTCTTGTGCATTATAAATAAGAATGAGTTATTTCTACTACAATAGTAACACATAGGTTCGAATTTTTAAAATTAAAAGACAAAAAATTGACTATTTTGTTTTAAAATAATAGAATATGTACTAAACGAGGGGCATGTAGCTCAGCTGGTTAGAGCACGGCTCTTATAAAGCCGGGGTCGGTGGTTCGAGTCCACCCATGCCCACAAGGCTTGGTTTTGTTGGTTATAAAAACGTTTAAGGGGCGCATAGCTCAGTTGGTTAGAGCGTCTGTTTTACACACAGAAGGTCCTAGGTTCGAGTCCTAGTGCGCCCACATATAAAAGTAAAACCCCGCCATGGCGGGGTTTTACTTTTAACAATATTTTTAACAATTTTGTTATGCTTTGACCAAAGCATAGAACTCATTTCGTTCAAGAGTCTCTTTTTCAATTAACACTTCGGCTATCTTATTAAGGGTTTCTATCTTGTTCTTTATTGTTTTTTTGGCAGTTTCTTTGGCGGTAGTAATAAGACGGTTTACTTCCTGGTCAATTTGGTAAGCAATTTCATTAGAATAATTTTTGTCAGCCGTAATTTCTTTGCCTAAAAATACAAGTTCATCTTTTTCGCCAAATGTAATTGGCCCTAATTTTTCGGACATTCCATATTGAGTGACCATTTTTCTGGCAATATCTGATGCAACTTTAAGATCGTTTGATGCACCAGTCGTTATTTCATTAAATACGATTTCTTCAGCTGTTTGGCCACCTAAAAGTACTGCTAATTCTGATTCAAATTCAGCTCGGGATTTAAGATGCCTATCTTCGCTTGGAAGTTTTAATGTATAACCACCAGCTCGTCCGCGTGAAATTATAGAAACTTTATGTACGGGATCAGTGTTGGGCAGGGAACTAGCAACAAGGGCATGGCCTGCTTCGTGGAAGGCAGCAATCTTTTTTTCTTTAGGACTGAAGACTTTTGATTTTCTTTCAGGACCAAGTATCACTTTTTCTATAGCTTCAACAAGATTTTCGTTAGTTATTTCTTTTTGATTTTTACGGGCGGCAAGAATAGCTGCTTCATTCAATATGTTTGCTAAGTCTGCCCCTGAGAATCCGGGAGTTCTTTCGGCTACAACCTTTAGGTCGGCATCTTCAGCTAAGGGCTTGTCTGTTGCGTGTAATTTTAGTATTTCTTCGCGGTCTTTCATTGAAGGTTCGTCAAGTATTATCCTGCGATCAAATCTGCCCGGACGAAGCAAAGCGGGGTCAAGAGTGTCGGGTCTATTGGTAGCTGCAACTACAATAACAGCATCGTCAGTATCAAAACCGTCCATTTCAACTAATATTTGGTTAAGTGTTTGCTCTCGCTCATCATGTCCTCCGCCAAGGCCTGCGCCTCTTTGTCGTCCAACTGCATCTATTTCATCTACAAAAATAATAGAAGGGGATGCTTTTTTAGCTGTTTCAAAAGTATCTTTTACACGTGAAGCGCCAACACCGACAAACATTTCTACAAATTCTGAGCCAGAAACATAAAAGAAAGGAACCTTTGCTTCATTGGCGACAGCTTTAGCAAGGAGTGTTTTTCCTGTACCGGGAGAACCGACAAGAAGAACGCCTCTTGGAATGCGGGCGCCAAGTTTTTTAAATTTGTCGGGATCTCTTAGAAATTCTACAACCTCTGTAACTTCCTCTTTGGCTTCTATTAGTCCAGCTACATCTTTAAAGGTAACTCTTTTTTTACCCCCTTCAGTTGCTAGACGAGCCTTTGATTTACCGAAAGAAAATGCTTGCATGGAACCGCGTTGAGCTTGACGGAACATGAACCAGAATATAAATACGATAAATATGAAAGGAAGTAGTATTGGCAAAATATTAATGGCGTAAAATGCGAAACCGCTTTCATTTTGGATATCAATATTAACGGCATTTAATCCCTCTTCAGTTACCCCAACATTAAGAAGCGACTCGGTGATTGAAACCCCGATTTCTTTTTTAGATTTAAGTTCAGTAGCGTCATTTAAGGTTATTTCTAAATTGTCACCCTTAACTATTATTTCTTTTACCTCTCCATTGTTAATTTTACCCGCAAGGCCGGTTAACGAGACATCTTTGTTCTCAGTAGATAATGGCGACTGCAAAATAGCCGCAAAACCGGATAGAACAAGCAAAACAATAAATACAATTGTTAGATACTTAAATATTGATTTCATCTAGCTAAAATAACACAAAAAAGTGAAGAACTCAAGAATTTATTTGGAGTTATTTTTGTTAAAAATATCAAAAAATCAGATTTGACTTTTGCGTCTAAATTTGTTAATATATTATCAGTACACCAACCCCTTTATTAAGGGATAACTTGGTGAAGGAGAAAAGAATGACCAAGGAAACAGAGGGTAAAGCGGCCTCTGAAACAAAACCCGCTTTCAAGGAAGTCGTCCGTCGTTGGACGACTCAGGGAGGAGAGGAACGAGAGTGCCGGACCATCATGACCCCTGATGGGGACGTGGTGGAAAAGCGCCATGCCGACGGATCCGTTACGGTATTCGTTGGCGAAGGAGAATCGAAGCAGGGCTTGGTGTTCGATCCGGGCGAAGTCCCGGACCTGATCACCGTGACCGCGCGATCGATTCAGTGGAGGAAGTTCAAGATGTCCGATCCGAGTTCTCGGAACGGTCATCAAAACGGATTCCACCTGACCCTCACCCCCGAGGAGTGGCTAAGTCAATTGCCTTTCCTCGAGGAACTTCCTGTGGAACGGAGAGCCATTCCGGGTCAGCCTGACTCGGAACCCGAGCTTGAACAGGAAGTCTGGCTGAAGGTCGTGTTGCCTTTCGAGGCGGCGCGGGAGTTCTACCCCGACGGACGGTGTTGTAAGTTGGTCCAGCCTCAGCCCTACTGGAGGTATGCTGAGGAGCGGGCGTGGACGTATGTCCAGTTCACCCATGCGTACTCGGTCTTCTATGAGTGGTATGACCAAGATGGATACCACAAGGAAGAAGAATTCCGGACCGACGAGTTCAATCCGGATGAGGGCACGTTCCAGCACGGCATGTGGGTCCCACCATGGCTCCTTGTGCCGATTTCCGAAGACGAGGCCACGGACATCTACAAGGCCATCGACTGGGTTTATGCGAACGGGTTGGAAGTCCCGGCTACGTTCGCAAACTACGTGATCTTAAACGGGGTTGAGAAATCTTCGACCTCAGTAGACTGGCGGCCGGCGTCGGACCAAAATCTGATCCCGACCCCGGGAGCTCCCGAAGAGGGGGATGACGAAGAATCCCCCGATGATGAGCCGGTTCTAATGGCCGGCTAACATGCGCCCGCAAGGTGGAAACACTACCTTGCGGGCCTTTAATTTATATTGACTTTTTGTTTTTTAAGTGGTAATATTATAATTTAGTAGTTTTACAATATTTTTTGAGAACAAGGAGAAAATGAAATGGCCGAAATTAAGGCTTTTGAATGTCTTGGAGGATTTGATGAAGTAGGTGCATCAGCCACTCTTGTTAGAGTAAAGGATGACCTTGGAAACAATAGAAACATTTTAATTGATTCCGGAGTTAAGACAAGAACCGGTTTAGATGATTATGGCGAGAGGTTTAGTTATTCAGAGGGCCATATTATGCCAGATTATATTGTGCATGCTGTATTAATTACTCATGCTCACTCTGACCATACTGGCAACATTCCCTATGTTTTAAAAGAAAATCCCGAAGCGTCAATTTATATGACGGTTCCAACTTCGGCTATTGCGATGCAGTTATGGCTTAACACCTCATACATCAAAGAACAAAATGAAGGTGTTAGAGAATCCCTGATTTTTTCAGATGCTGCAGCAAAGGCATGTGAGAAAATAACAAAGATTGAAAAACCGGGATGGATTAATTTGTTTCCAGGTGTGGATGCTTTTTATTGGCCAAACGGTCACATTCGCGGTTCAGCGATGATATTCCTTAAAGTTGGAGAAACAATAACCTGTTTTTCAGGAGATATGTCTTTTTATGACACCCCGACAGTTAGGGGCATGGAAATGCCTGAAGAATTTGTCGGCAGGGTTGATCACCTATTTATTGAGTCAACTTATGGAGATCGCTCCATTGTAGAGCGCTATCCTGAAGAAGACAGATTGGCACGTATTGCATCGGATGTTATGAATGGAAACGGCAAAGCCGTATTCCCAGCTTTTGGTGTCGGACGAGGCCCGGATGTTTTTCTGGCTTTGTTAAGTAGAGGATTAAAGCCTTTTATTGATGGCATGTGTGTGACCATGTTCGATGTATATGCCAGTAAGTTTGGGTATTGGTCTAATTTAGATCATTCTTCTGGGATTGATTTGAACTCGGGAGAAATTGATTTGCTTAAAATTTATAACAGAGCTCAAAGAATGGAGATTTTATCTTCAGGAAATCCTAATCCTCTTGCAGTGGTTACAACTGCAGGCATGATGGTTAGAGGAAGTTGCGCTCAAGCCCACTTAACATCCGGCCGTTTCCTTGAAAGAACTAGAAACATGCTCGGAATTACCGGATACCAGGCACCTCTAACTGAGGGTTATGAAATCTTTCATGCCAGTCAAAACGGAGGAATTGTTAATGTGTATGGTGACGAAATCAATCTCTCAGCCCGTGTTGAGAAATTTGAACTTACCAGTCACGCAGACGGTCTCCAGCTCTCTGGTTTTGTTAAAAACCTGAACCCCAAACGAGTGATATTAAATCATGGAGAAAAAAATGGCCGAGAAGGCCTTGAAAAACTTATTTTATCAAATGGTTTTTTGGGGAGCATTATAAAGCCTTCAAATGGTAATATAATTAGTTTCTAGGAATGGCTAATAACCCGCCTGTGTTATTAAATTAAGCAGGCGGGCCTTTTTATTATTTAAGGCCCACATAACGGCTATTTATAAGGGTTTTTAAGGGTCTAGCTCAAAACTCCGAATTATTTCAAGAGCGGGGTTGACAAAACATGTCAATTTGTTATAATGATTATATACTGATAAAGATAGGAAAGATACAGGACTTTTAAAATATTAAATATGTTTTAGAGGAGCTGGTATTTTGGCTACGTTTCTGATTGTTGAATCAATCATTAATCGTGTTCAAAACGCCAGTTCCTCTGTTGAGTTCAGGGGTATTTTGGCGGTTCAACCCGTTACTTTAAAGGAGGTGCCACGATGGCACAAGAAGAACGGCGGGACTTTCAGTTCCGCGCCTATACCGAGCAGGGGGATAAGATCGAAGTAAATCTCTCCTGCACAGAGGAGGCATTCAACCTTCTCAAGATGAACGTTCGGCGTAAGCCGTTCGACCCCGGCCGGATGCGTGGCCACAACGCCGATCTCCAGAAGGAGAATCGGCTGTGGACCCGGGCCGACCTCGAGGGGGTTCTGTTGGAGGGCATGAGCCTGTTCACCGGCTACGAGCCTGACGGTCCGCAACGGTCTTGCACCGTCTGCGACCAAATGTTCCAGCCGCGTGTAATCACTCGAGAGAGCGATGACGGCGAGGCCATCGTTGTCGGCGGTAACTTCTACTTATTCAAGGCGAAGACCTTGGAGAAGCTAGTCGAAGGCGTCGACGGGAAGGACGAGATCATGGACAGGGCGGAAACCCTGACCCAAGAGGCGTTCGGCAACGAAAAGCCGAGCGATCTCTTCATGTTCACGGCATGCGAGGGCTGCCGTGATCTGTTCAACATCCGCTGGGGAACCTATGCGAACAAGAAGGCGGAAGGGCCAGAGCTCGCCGGCAAGTGGAAACTTGGAGATTTGCGCAAGCAGATCTCAAGAAACTTGCCCCAGAGCCAGAGGAATCCGAACAGCAGTGATCATCGCGGTCGCCCGACCGGCTTCGGCGGAAACAACGATCGTCAGGATCGCCAGCGAAACTGGCAAGGCCGGCCCAAGCCGACCTTGGTCAATTGGAACGGCGTGTCGCTCCACGAGCGGACCGCCAATGAGCTTACCGAAGCCGGGTATGACCTGGAATCGGCACGAGAAGCGGTCCAAAACGGGTCGCTGATCGGAGACGATCGCGTGGCATCCTGCCACCCGGGTTCCATCGGTGCGATTTCCATGGCCTTTCAACGGGCCGAGGAAGACGAATCGGTGGAGGGCGACGTCACGGTGGTGTCCCAACTGAAGGGGCGCCGCCAACAAGGTGCGGGAGCCGATGCTCCCAAACCGAACAAAAAGTCCAAGACCTTAAAGGTCCAGGGATCCAGCGGCAAGGTGCTCCGCAAGACGGGTGCCGCCAGCTGATCGCTGCTGACTCAACACTGAATTTATCCCTTCGGGGACTAAAACCCCCCGCTTTGGCGGGGGGATTTTTTTTATTCCTTTACACCTTGGAGTTGTAATCCCTGAGGTGTTCTTTTTATTTTGTCAAAACTGACGATTGTTCCCGGATCTAAGGCCGGGAATTCTTGGTCTAAAATTTCAGAAGAGTGAATCATGACTGGGCCTCGGTGCCCATTGATGTTCCCAAGTCCATAACGTCGCGACTGGTTGAACCATTGAATTTGGCATTTATTTGGTTCAAGTTCTGGCGCGGTATCGTTTGGCGGAGAATAATTTTTTGCTGAGGTTAGTTTTTCAACATTTACACATTTCTTAACTAACTCATTTAAGGATTGCCAATTGTTATAATTTAGAAATTGTTCTTCAGGAACGAATATCTCTCCATTATTTTCATATAAATCGGCACAGTACACTTTTTGCAGGGATAGGTAATATTTCGACAATCCCTGTATTTGGGTTACTATAGCGATTTCCCACATTTCAAGACTTTTAGGACCAATTTTGGCTACCCAAAGCCCGTTGTTTTGGAAGGCATTATTTTTAGTTGTGTAGCACCCTGTTTTATCAGGGTGGGTACGCACCCTCTTGATAAATGTTTTCGTGGCTGAGTTTGAGGGGGACTTGTTTCCAAGCAGAGTGATGTTTCTGTTTTTCCCCGAAACTTCAAACACAATTAATTCAGAATTTTTTTCCAAGTCCACAACAACTCCAAATTTAACTTCTTCGTTGGGTTCAGCCATAATCAGAAGACCTGAATTATTTTTGGGAGACAATACTTCAGCAAAAAATAGATTTCCATCTTTTATCTCAGAAGTTAAGTTTAAAACCCTAATATCTATGCCTAATTTACTAAGGCATTTCAGTCTTTCATCAAAATTATACATAAGAAGCCTCCTTTTCAGAATTTTCTGATCTTGAATTTAAAAGCTCAACCATTTGGAGAAACGCTATTCTGTGGTTTCTTAGAATGGGCTTAGTTCTTTTGCCTTCATGAATTAAAATGCCATTTGTTTGGCATAGTCTGAGAATTGTATCATAAGACACGAGATAAATGGCTGTAATAGGCTCCTCTTTGTCGAATTTTTTTATATTTGGCTTATTGCCAATAAAGCTAACCCAATAGGCCGAAAAAATATGAGGATCTTCTTGGGTTTCTCCAACTGGAAATTCAACATAATAACTTTCAAAAACTTCGGCTGAGAGATCTACTTCTTCGCCGATCTCTCTAATCAGGGTTTTGACCGGCATCTCTCCAGGGGTAACAGAACCTCCGGGAAATCCTAAGCCAGATTTGTTTTGGTCATCAACTAATATAAATTTTTCATCAAAAAGGCCGATGGCGACCACAGTTTGGTCGGAGTGTTCTTCTAAATCCTTTAAACATCCCGATTCTTCGAACATTCTATGCTCCCGAGCTAGATCATGAGCTAGATACTCTTGTCCCGGAGGGAACATATCAGCAGTTATTGCAAAATGCTTCATGTCTTCCGGGGGAGTTTCCCATGGTCTATTGCCTGCCACATTTCGCTTTGATTTCTTTCTTCTCATTTTCGTCCTCGGTGTCAGTTGACTAAAATAAAATTTTTAAAGGGCATTTAACGCTATTTATATACTAACACAAAAATATGAATTATGTCAAACTAAAAACACCTCTTAGTTGGGGGGTGTTTTTAAATGTTTTTGTGTTGTTTGTATTTTTGGTTTCTTTAGTCTTCTTCGTTGTTTGGGTTATCACTGGTTTCAGGTTCTACGTCTTTAGATTTATCATGTTGGGAAAGTGTTAATATGAGTTTGTGTTCTTCTGGATCTACTGATACTACAGTAACATCAATCTCATTTCCCGCTTCAGCTGAATCAGCAGGTTTTTTACCCACAAATTCCGAAGAAGGTATCAAGCCGGTTATTTCTTCATCAAGCGCAGCCAGCGCTCCGTAATTGTTAACTTTTGTTATTGTTGCTTTTAATGATGTGCCAACAGGATACTTTTTGTCTATGCCTTGCCACGGGTCTTGTTTAAGAGCTTTTAGAGACAGGGATATCTTTGTTCCATCTATACTTATTATTTTTGCCTTAACTCTTTGTCCTTTTTTAAGAAAGTCACGCGGGTCGCTTATTAACTTCCAGTCAATTTCAGAAATGTGAATCAGGCCTTCAACTGAAGTGACTTCTGGCATGTTGCCATCTTCCTCTGGCTCTTCTTGTTCTGAATCTCCTGTTTTATTAATATCTTCTGGTTTGTCGCCCCCCGTTTCTTTATCGGGTGTGTTTGGGGTTAAGGATACAAATGCACCAAAATCCGTTACGCCTGTTATTATTCCTTCAACTACATCACCAATTTCAAATTTCTCTATCTCTTTTTTTGTTTCTTCATCTCCTACAGCTTTTTCAGAAACAATAAGTTTGGTTTCTTCTTCGTTAAAATCTAATATTTTTATTTTAACGTTTTTATTTTTTAATTTTTGAAGATGCTGGACTATTTTTGTGGTGTCACCTCCCTCTACTTTTGGATAATTTTCAGAACTTAATTGAGATAAAGGCAAAAATCCTTGAATTCCTCCGATTTCAACAATTGCCCCTCCTTTGTTTATGTTTATTATTGGAGTTGTTATGACAGTGCCGTCGTCCTTTAATTTTTTAATGTCGTGCCAAGCTGTGGTTTTTTGAGCTTGTTTAAGTGATAATTCTCTAAACCCGTCTTCAGTTTCTATATCAATAAGAATTGCAGATATTTTTTGACCTGGGATTAAGGTTTTTTGCATATTTAGATTATCATAAAATTCACCCGGGTAAACTATTCCGGTACCAAAAGCACCCAAGTCTATAAAAATGTTGTTTTTGCTTACACTAATAATTTCTCCCTTAACAACATCTCCTTCTTTTGGTAAATCAAAATTTGCCTGAGTTAGCAGGTCTTTCATTGAAACACTGCTGTGTTGTATTGTTGTTGTATTCATGGTGGTAAAGATATCATAAGTTGCCAAACGAGGCAAGGGTTATTTTTGCTGTTTGTTCTAGTTTTGAATTTACAAAATTTAAAAACATTATAAAAAATAAAGCAATTGAATTACTGGTTGTTGTTTGGTATAATTTGAGCATGAATATTAATTACTACGGTTATTCGTGTTTTCGTTTGGAAGGTAAAAATATGAGTATTATGATAGACCCTTTTTCCAAAGAAATTGGTCTTAGAGCGCCACGATTGGGCAAAGACAATATTCTGCTAACAACACACAATCACGATGATCACCACAATTTAGAGGGGAAGTCCGATGACGCTTTTTTGGTAAGCGGTCCGGGTGAATATGAAAAAGGCGGTGTTCAAATAGAGGGGATTGTTTCTTATCATGATGAAAATGAGGGCAAAGACAGGGGACTTAACACTATTTATGTGATTAGATTTGAGGGAATTAAGTTTTGTCATTTAGGTGATTTTGGAGAAAAAGAATTAAGCCACGAACAAATAGAGAGTATAGGCGATATTGATGTTTTGTTTATTCCTGTGGGAGGAAAATGTACGATAGACGCTCAAAAAGCTTTAAAAATAATAAACCAAATTAGCCCCAAGATGATTGTGCCTATGCATTATAAGACAAAAGATTTAAAATTAGATATAGAGGGACCTGATAAGTTTATTAAAGAAATTGGTATTAAGCCAGAAAAGGTTGGTACAAGTTGGCGTATTAATGAAAAAGGTTTGCCTATAGATGAAACTAAATTAGTTATGTTTATAACATAATCGCGATCCTAACAATATTAGGATCGTATAAAAGATGCCCAACATATTACAAGAAATTAGAAAACAACCCGAACACATAAGAGAAATTTTTATGTGGATTTCGGTTTTTGTGGTTTCGTCTCTCGTGATTTTTACATGGTTTAAGTCAGCTCAGGACGATATGTATGCAATGCTACATCCTGAAGAGGTTGAGCAACAACGAATTCTTGCGGAACAGGAAAAAGAAAACCAGCCTTCACTGTTTGCGGCAATTGGGGGTTCTGTATCAGGTTTCAAAGATACAATACTTGAATTAGTTGGTGTTAAAGAAGATTTACCACAACAGGGCGATAGTGGACAGCCAGATGTAGGGCCACAGAGATTGCCCTTGGTAGAATAATAATAAAACTATTTTGATTTTGAGTTGGCTCGATTATTTTTCGGTCGGGCTTTTTATTTTTTTTGGCGGTCTTTTAAAGCTGATATGGGGATTTAATTTTACCGGTTATTAACTTAATTTTATGATTTATGGCAACTTGGCAAAGCATGCTATATTTGCTAGAATTAAACTAATATTAAAAATTAAATATCAAAATTATTAGATATCAAAATAATAATTCTTGTCCCGCTTTGGCGGGACACCTGGTTTTTGATATTTGGTAACTGATGTTTAATATTTTCTTGTGGCCGTAGAAGACACAAGAATATCTTCTCGTACCATAACAGACGAGATGCGAGAATCTTACCTTGATTATGCCATGAGCGTAATCGTTGGTAGAGCCTTGCCTGATATACGAGACGGACTAAAACCGGTACATCGCCGGATACTTTATGCAATGCGGGATATGGGTTTAACATCCTCAGCCAAGTTTCGAAAATCAGCAACAGTTGTCGGTGAGGTTTTGGGTAAATATCATCCGCATGGAGATGCGGCAGCTTATGACTCAATGGTTCGCATGGCTCAAGATTTTTCAATGAGATATCCCCTGGTAAAAGGTCAGGGTAATTTTGGTTCGGTTGACGGAGATCCTCCCGCAGCTATGCGTTATACAGAAGCAAAGATGGCTCCAATAGCAGAAATGATGCTTTCAGATATTGAAAAAGATACTGTTAGTTTTGTAGATAATTATGACGGCACAAAGAAAGAGCCGACAGTTTTACCAACGCGAATTCCTAATCTATTAATTAATGGCTCTATGGGTATTGCTGTGGGTATGGCAACTAACATACCTCCGCATAATTTGAATGAAATAATCGACGGGTTGATTCATCTTGCAGATAATCCAGATACGGATGTTACAGAACTGTCGCAATATGTTAAAGGGCCGGATTTCCCAACAGGTGGCACTCTTTATGGTCAAAATGATATTGACTCTGCTTATGCTACAGGCAAGGGCTCTGTGGTTATAAGGGCTAAAGCAGAAATTATAGAAACTAAAAAAGGAGGTTTCCAAATAATAGTTACCGAAATACCATATCAAACCAATAAAGCTGAATTAATATCAAAAATAGCAACTTTGGTTAAAGATAAAAAAGTTGAAGGCATAAAGGATATAAGGGATGAATCTGATAAGGATGGATTGAGGATTGCTATTGATTTAAAAAATGATTCTTTCCCAAAGAAAATTTTAAACCAGCTTTATAAATATACAGAGATGCAAAAAGCATTTCATATAAACATGCTTGGTTTAATCGACGGTATCCAGCCTCAAGTTTTTGGCCTCAAATTATTTCTTGAAAAATTTCTTGAACACAGAAAAGAGGTTGTTGCGAGAAGAACAAAACATGATTTAAGAAAGGCTGAAGAACGCGCGCATATCTTAGAAGGTTTAAAAAAAGCACTTGATCATATAGATGAAATAATAAAAATAATAAAAAAATCAGCCTCTAGAGAAGACGCTTTTTTTAACTTGATTAAAAGATTTAAGTTTTCAGACCGTCAGACTAATGCAATTTTGGACATGCGTTTACAGAGCTTGGCAGGACTCGAAAGAAAAAAGATTGATGATGAATTAGAGGAGAAGAGAAAATTAATAGATTATTTGAAATCACTTTTGGCTAGTCCTAAAAAACTTTTGGGAGTCGTAAAGGAAGAATTTAACGAAATAAAAGAAAAATATGGAGACGAAAGAAAAACCAAGATTGTTAAATCAGCAGTTAGAGAAATAGGAGAAGAAGAGCTTGTGCCTGAGGAAGATTCTCTTTTTGTGATTACTCAAGGCGGATATATCAAGCGTATGACCCCGACCATTCTGAAGGCTCAAAAGAGGGGCGGTAAGGGTCTTGTCGGTATTTCTACAAAAGAAGAAGACGTGGTTAGGCATTTTTTCCTTGCCAATACTCATGATGATTTAATGTTTTTTACTAACACGGGCAAGGTTTTTCAGACCAAAGGCTACGAAGTACCGGAGTCGTCACGACAGTCAAAAGGCAAATCTTTGGCTAACTTTTTACAGATTGCTCAAGACAGTATTGTAACAGCTGTTATACCTGTGCCAAAAGACAGTAAAAAAACATATTTGTTTATGGTTACATCAAAGGGGATTGTTAAAAAAGTTGATGCAGAAGAATTTGCCAATGTAAGACGAAGCGGAATGATTGCTATACGATTAAACAAAGATGATGAGCTTGGTTGGGTTCTTGCAACCTCAGGTTCTGATGAAATTCTGGTTGCCGCTTCAAACGGAAGCTCTATAAGATTTAAAGAAAAAGACGTAAGACCTATGGGAAGAAGTGCTGCTGGTGTTTTGGGGATAAGATTAAATGAAAACAATGCAAAGGTTGTTGGTGCTAGTATTGTGTCCGATGGTTCTTCAAAAGGTCTTAAACTTTTTATTGCCATGGCTAATGGTTATGGAAAAATGACACACCTCTCTTCTTATAAGGTTCAAAAAAGAGGGGGTAGAGGTATTACAACTGCTAAGGTTACTGCAAAGACAGGTGAAATTGTATTTGCAAATGTCATAACAGAAGAAGACAATGATTTAATTGCAATTTCAGGAAAAGGCAATGTTATTAAAACTGAAATTTCAAGCATTCCTTTGTTGGGTAGGGCAACACAGGGAGTTAGAATAATGAAATTGGGACAGGGAGATAAGATTGCATCTGCCGTAATAGTTTAGGAAAATTATAATTAATAAATAATATTTAAATTAACCCCGCCCTTGCTAGCAAGGGCGGGGTTTTTGGTTGTGAACAATTGTTGGTTTATCTCAAGTATTTAAATGTTATAATTATTAATAAAGAATCTAAATTTTTAAAATTTATTTTTGGTTCAAGTTATGGTTGATATAGCTCCTAAGTTAAATAATATTTCTAATATGCCTACTCCCGGTTCTGGAGGGTTTTTAAATCCGGATATAGTCGTGGAAGAATTTGGTATCGAAGAGAGTATAAGGATTGCTGATTTTGGGTCCGGTTCAGGCTACTTTACTATCTTGGCTGCCAAAAAGGTTGGCGACACAGGCAAGGTGGTCGCTATCGATGTTTTAAGTGATGTTCTAGAACATTTAAAGGCTAAAGCTGAGGAAAAAGGTCTTTCTAATATAGAATTGGTAAGAGCCAACCTTGAAATTCCGGGAAGTTCTGGTTTAGAAGACAATTCCCAAGACATGGTTTTAATTGTTAATGTTTTGTTTCAATCAAGCAAAAAGGAAAATATAATTTCAGAAGCAAAAAGAATATTAAAACCAGGAGGCAAGTTGGTTTTTATGGATTGGGAAAAGGGCGTTAATGGATTTGGTCCTCCTGATGAAGAACGAACTAGCAAGGAAGAAATGAGCAAGCTTATTTCTGGTATTGGATTTGAAGTAGAAAGAGAAATAAATGTAGGCAGTTTTCATTATGGATTCGTTTTTCATAAGAAATAGTATTAAAATAAAAATATGAAGTTTTCTCTAGGTCAAAACAAAATGTTTTTTATAGCTATTGTTGCAGCAGTTGTTGTAATAATTTTGATTATGATATTGCTACTTGGCAATATAAAAAGCAGAGCTCCAACTCAGACGACTACGTTACAATTTTGGGGGGTTTTTGATGACCGGGAAGTCATAAATGCTGTTTTGGATAAATACAAGAGTGTAAACAGGCAGATTCGAATAGTTTATAAACAGTTTAGCTATGATGAATATGAACAAAAACTGATAGATGCTTTTGCTTCAGGAACCGGTCCTGATATTTGGATGATGCACAATACTTGGTTGCCAAAGCATGGAGACAAAATCGTAGCCTTGCCTCAAAATCTCCAAGGAGAGGACGGGGAGCCGTTGTTTACTATCACTGATTTCCAGAATCAATTTGTTGACGTTGCGGTAGATGACCTAACAATAGACGGCAGGATTGCAGCCTTGCCTGTTTATATTGATACGTTAGCCTTGTATTACAACAAGGACTTATTTAATTCCGTTGGCTTGACTAGGGCGCCTGAAACTTGGGAAGAATTTAACGATGCAGTAAATCGTCTGACAGTTGTTGATAATGATGGAAATATTGTAAGATCTGGAGCAGCAATCGGTACGGCCAGGAATGTTAACCGTTCAACAGACATTTTAATGCTCATGATGCTTCAAAGTGGAGTTCAAATGACAAACTCCACCAATACTACAGCCACTTTTACCAGTGCTGTTGATAGAGAAAAAGTGGGAGAATTAGCGCTTCAGTATTACACAGACTTTGCCAATCCGCTAAAGAGGAAGGTTTACACTTGGAATGATGGTCAGAATTATTCCATAGACGACTTTATAGAGGGTGATACAGCAATGATGTTTAACTATTCTCATCATATAGCTACCATTAGAGATAAGGCAGCAAGGTTTAACTTTGGGATTGCTTCTATGCCTCAAATAAAAGATGCCCCGATAAAAGTAAACTATGCTAACTATTGGGCGCCCACCGTATCTAAATCATCAGGTAATGCAATTGAGGCATGGAAGTTTGTTCTGTTTATGAGTTCTGCAGAGGGTGCTGCTGCTTATCTCGATGCATCTGGGCGTCCAGCTGCCCGCCGTGACTTAATAGAGCAACAGAAAAGGAAACCAGACATAGGGATATTCGCTGAGCAGTCTTTGTCGGCTCGGTCTTGGTATCAAGTAGATAACACAGATATAGAAAAGATTTTTGCTGATATGATAGATGATGTTAACTTTGGCCGACGCTCAGTAAGAGATGCTCTTGAAAATGCAGAAAGGCAGGTAAACGTGTTAATGCGCAGAGCTAGGAACTAAATTATTTAATTGTTTAAATATTTAAATAATTTAGAATTTTCAATTTTTTAATTTTATAATTTTAAAATAATTTTCAATTTTTAATAATTGAACAAACGTTAATAGAGTTTTGTTTTAAAATTTATTCATTAAAAATTTAACGAGAATTTAAAAATTGGCACTAAAACAATTTAAAACCTTCTTTTTTATAATAACCCTGATCCTCTTTGTCAGTGGTTTTATTGTAAACGATGTGTATGCCCAAGGAGGTTTTGTTCCTTGTGGAAATGAGGGACAGAGCCCGTGTACTATATGTGATATCTTTGTCATGATACAAAGAATTATCAATTTTTTGTCATATAACATAGTGCCCGTATTGGCTGCCGTATTCATAATTATTGGGGGCTTGATGATGCTTATGGGCGGAGCCAAGCCAGACATGTTCCAAAGGGGCAAGAATATTTTTAAAAATACATTAATAGCTCTGCTTATAATATATGGAGCATGGATGATTACCAATACTATTTTGCTTTCTTTAACTAACGGGGATAACGGGGTTGATTTTAGAGCATGGAATCAAATTGACTGTCAGGGTGGCGATGTTGTTGTTATACCACCACCGCTTAGTTTGCCTAGTGAGTTGCCAGGTCCTGGCCCTTGTGAATTTCCGGCAGGTTGTGTTGATGTTGATCGCAATTGCACAATGAATGAAATAGATTGCGGTGCTCCTGAAAATGATGGATGTGGTCTTTGTATTAGTGCCGAGGCTTTTGCAGATTGCGTTGAACCAAATGGGTTTGGGGCTGGCGAAGCAGTTACAGCGTTGGTGGGTCAAATTATCAATTTTGGTGCATTTACAAACGGCATCGCCCCCTTGAGTTGTAGCTGGCATGCAGAAGGCGCTTCCAATGTATCTAGTACAAGTTGTTTTGCTTTCCAAACATCATATTCTTCCCCAGGAATTTACATTATTAATTTTACAGTTACGGACGAAGGGGGTAGCGGTGAATCTGATGCAGATGCTTGTTTGGTAACAGTTTCGTCTGTACCAACTCAGCCACCTCCACCACCTCCGACAGTAACAGCTACTGCACCACCTCCACCACCACCTCAACCAACGGTTACTTCTACGCCAATTCCTAATTGTGCAACTGGTGCAGGTATAGACCCTGCTTGTGCTACATGGTCATCTTCTAATCCAGGATGGGTAGCAATTGCTTCAATTTGCGGAGAAAAATATCCTTTTGGTGATGCACCATCAACAGATGCTTTGCAATCATGTATAGGTACCAAAACAAGGGGTAAAAATGTTGGTACGATATCTACTTATGAACTATCAATATCAAATTGGCGATGTAATTATACTAGAGGATATAATTGGTGTGGTCCATGTGCTCATTCTCCAAACTCATGTCATTATGGGGGCAGAACGGGTGATCAAGGCGCTCTAGCTATTGATTATGATTATGATCAATTTAAATATCCAGGCGTTGGAGCTATTATACAGAAAGCAGCAATTGAATGTGGAGCCAAAGCTGCTAATTGCGAAACGGGTTCCGGAGGTTTTGTGGAATGTCCTAGATGTGTTGATGGTGCAGGTAATCTTCTTGAGTCTGGCCCTGGTTGTTCAAACGGGGGGGTCACTCATGTGCACGTGACCGCGGGTGATAATAATGGCGCATTTATAGGGTGTGAGGGAATATAAAAATTAATTTCGTAATTTTTAAATAATTTTCAATTTTTAATTGTTAAGTACAACAATTATGCCAACAAAATCAAAAGCTTTATTTTTTGCAATAATACCAATGCTTTTTATAAGTATTTTTGCTGTAAATAATGCATATGCACAACTTCCTGACTTTGTTGGCTACGGCAGTTTTGAAGAATTAATAAAGACAATTGGAACTTGGTTGGTAACATTATCAATTCCAATATCAATTATTGTTATCATTATTGCTGGTGTTAGGATGTTTACCGCAGGAGGTAATCCCCAAAAATTTAAACAGGGTATGGATATGTTAAAATATGCCATAATAGGCCTTGCAGTTATTTTTATAGGACAAGGATTTGTAAATTTGGTTGTTAGTGTGTTGCGTGGCGGCAATTAAATTTTAATTTTTAATTTATAATTTTATAATTTTTAATGAATTTTTAATTTCTAATTCTGAAACATGGTTTTGGAATGTATTATGTTTAAAAATTAATTCATTGAAAATTAAATGAAAATTAAGAATTAAAAATTGTAAATTGAATTTTTTAAATATGGCTAATTTAAACAACAAGGTAGCGCTACTCTTTTTATTGATCACCGTAGTTGTATTAAATGCTGGTTCTGTTTTTGCTTTAGAGTTTGAAAATCCTCTTTGTGTCTTGGGTGGTGGTTGTAATAATGTCCCCGATACATTTATAGAACTTGTTGAGCAAATAGCCGACCAGCTCATATTAATTGCAATTCCCATTGTTGTAATAATGATAATCGTGGCTGGGGTTATTATGTATACTTCAAGAGGCAATTCCCAGAAATTTCAACAAGGCACAAGAACTTTGTGGTATGCAATTATAGGGCTGGCAGTTGTGTTGATAGGCAGGGGATTTGTAGCATTAATAGAGAGCGTGCTTGCGCTAAGAGGCAACGGTTAAATATTTTAATTAATATTGAATAAAAATTATAATGTATAAAATAAACAAAACACAATTATTATCATCACTGTTAATTGTATCTATGATGGTTATGGTTGGTTTCCCATTTCCGCTTTATGCTCAAGAAGGACTTGGTATTGAGGATTTTAGCGTTAAGGATTTGGTGGCTATAGCTACAGGCCTTGCTTGTTGGACATTCTATGCCGCCATGTTTGGTTTGGTCATCTTTTTTATGGTTGAAGCAGTCAAATTAATGTCAGCTAAGGGTGATGTCCAAAAATCAGGAGAAGCAAGAAAGGGTCTTATGTATGCTTTTATTGCAGCTGTTGTTATATTTGGTGTCGGAACAATAGTGGTAACTGTGGCAAACGCAGTAGGCGTAGAAGTTACTTTTACATGTGAGATAGTAACTAGCTCAATATCTTTTTAGTAAAAAATAGATTTATAGTAAAATATGAGTTCTGTGTATAAAAATTAGATTTGTTTAGGTTTTTTAGATATAATTAAGTAAATAATTAATAATTTGGCTTTTGGGAACGGTTGGGCAATCTTTTGTCCTTATTCCCGAGCTGTATTTAAAAATGAAGATTTTTAATAAAAAAAATATAAGCAAGGTAGCGGTCCTTCTATTTTTAGCGGGGTTTGCTTTGTCGGCCAATGCTCAATTTACTAATCCGGAAGGAGCATTAGAGATACCAGGTAATCCAGTGCCAGATTCAGAAGAGCTTAATTTAACCAGTATTCTAGATGCGATAACAACAATTGCCCAATTCCTATTGTTTGCAGGTGCGCTTATTGCGGTAATATTTATTGTTTGGGGCGGTATTTTGTGGATGTCAGCAGGAGGTGATTCATCTAAGGTTGCAAGAGCAAGACAAACTATAATAAATGGTTTGATTGGTTCTATTATCGTTCTTGGTATTGGTACAATAATGTCAACGGCTGGTTACTTGTTTAATGCAATTGCTGGAGGAAGTTTATAATTCTCATTTCAAACAATTTTTTATGTTGAATTTTAAAGAAAACAAAAAGGTATTTTGGGTTCTGCTAGTCTTCGTTCAGGTGTTTTTGGCGTTTCCAGTTTTTGCCCAATTTAGCGATGCTACACCTGTCACTCTTGAGAACATTCTTGATGTAATAGAAACCATTGCCCAGTTTATGCTTTTTGCAGGAGCTTTTATTGCGGTAATTTTCATAGTTTACGGAGGTATTAAATGGATGTCGGCCAAAGGAGACACCACTAAGGTTGCAGACGCCAGAAAAACCATAATAAACGGACTAATAGGTGCAATGATTGTTCTTGGTATAGGCACTATATTTTCAACAGCAGAGCATATAGTCGGTGCACTTTCAGGAGGGTTTGGTTTATAATCGTTAATTTTATTTTCAGAATGAAGGTTTTAAATGATTGCTGATAGATAGGGTATAGATAATGCGATGATTTTTATATGATTTATTAGAAAAATATAGTTGTTGATAGCTTTATTGTGACAATAAATTAAGTACATTATAATAATAAAAGGGGGTCTGTTTGGTAGAATCAATAAATATTGATTTTCCCAGACAGGTCGGATAAAAACCTTAAAATACTAAAGACCGACGGGGCGTTGCTTTTATTAGGCAGGGTTCGGTCGTAGCGTTGGTCTAAATTAATTCATATAAGAATGGCGGAACAAGAATAATCTCTTTAGAGAAGCTTAAGCATTATTCCCGTTCCTCTATTCGCTGAAAAAATTAAACATGTCTAAAACATTAAAAATTGTGAAAGTGCTTGCGCCTACTTTGGCTCTTGTTACTTTATTAGTTGTGCCAGTTGTAGTATTTGGCCAGGTATTAAATGAGCCCAGCCCTCCTCTTACAGGTGATGCTGTGGAATTAGCTGACATAGAATCAGTTATAACAAGAATTGGTAACTTCTTGATTGCTATAGGTGTTATTATCGCTGTAATATTCATTATTATCGGTGGTATTAAATACATGGCTGCAGGAGGTGACGCTGCTAAAGCCGGTGAAGCAAGAACAACAATCATTAACGGTTTGATTGGTGCTATGGTTGTATTAGGTGTAGGTGTTCTTCTATCAACCGCAGGATACGTATTAGATGCCTTGTCACAAGGAACTCTATAAACAAATCCTAAACTTAAAAACACCCCCGCTTAGGCAGGGGTGTTTTTGTTTCAGAATGTGTTAGAAGATTTAAATTAATAATTAATAACAATCTTTTTCGCATTCTAGAACTATAGCAACATCATCTTGGTATGAGGTGCTCCAGCCATTTTCTTTTAATATTCCCACAAGAGTTTTATTCTTTGTGGTTTCTTTAGTTTTAAGCCATGTTTTTATTTTATTCTCTATTTTTTTGATTGAATATTTTGATATGTGTTCTTGTTGGTATATATTTGCAGGCATTATTACTGTGTTTATTTTGTATTTATTAAATACTTTTTTCCATTCTTCTGTTTCGGGATTGAATACAGTTTTAATATAATCGCTCATTGCGGATTCTTTGTTTTTTTGCCAGTGAGGCATTCTGCCGTCTATGAACACTTTTATTTCAGGTGTTTCCCAGATTAAATATCCACCCCATCCATAATTATTGAATAGCTTTAAATCTTTTTGGCCATATTTATTTTCTTTCAGAAAGATAACAGCATTTTCGGGAATTTTATATACTTGATAATTTAAAATTTTATAACCAAAAGAACCCAATGCTATAATAAACAATATTAAAACTCCCGAAAGTGCTTTGTTGGTTTCGGTTTGGGAAAAAGGTTTGTTGTTTCGCAAAACATATATCTTGTTTTTTATAATTTCAAATCCATTAAAAATTATTGGCATTGAAGTTATAAAGAATAAAGGTCCGTGTCTTTTTGACATTAAAAACATACAAAACATTATCAAAGACAAAGCCAAAAAAGGCAGGGGATATTTTTTGTATGATTTAAAGATTAAAATAAAAGAAATAAAAACCCCGCCAAATAGTACTAGTGATAGATCTGGCGTTGTGAATACTGGTTGCCACTCAGCAATGTATTTTAATGTAGAAGAAGATGTAGCTACTTTAAAAATTTCTTCATAAATATGCCAGCCATAAGGATTAATAAGTGTAACAATTGTACTTAATCCCAAAATTATTATTGGGCGAATTTCCTGATTTATGTTTCTGTTCTGAAATAGGTTCATCATCACCAAAAAACCAAATGTCATCAAACCCATAAAAAACCCGGCATGCAAATTAGCCCAAACTAGAAAAATTAACGGTAGAAAATAAAATGATTTGTTGTTCTTTTTGTGCCAATATTTTTGGAGTAATATTTGAAAAACAACAAAGAATAACAAAAAAGAAATCCACTGAGGTCTCACTCCCGCTATTCCCAGAAGGTATATAGATGAAAACAGTATCACAACCGGCAAGAAATAATTATTGCTTTTATAAATCCAAAAAATAAAAGGTATAGATATAATTAGGCTAAATATTATTTTTAAAATCCACCAAAAGCCGCTTGAGTACATTAAATAAAACCACACTTCAGTGAGTGCTTCGTGGTCTACCCATGCATGGTACGGCATCGTGTGGCTAAAGTGGTCAAAGTGGGGGATTCCTCCTGTTGTGTATATTTCTTGGCCAACCTTTAAATGCCAAAAAATATCAGGATCAATCATAATCCAAGTAATATAAAAAAACCCCGCAAGGATTATCGCGCTAATTATAAGTTTAAAATATCTTAAATTCATTAGAAATAGAGCTAAATTTATGCTAAGATGTTTTTCATATGGGGGTGTGGTGGAATGGCAGACACGCCAGCCTTAGGAGCTGGTGCTCTCACGAGCGTGGAGGTTCAAATCCTCTCGCCCCCACCGTGTTTGTGATATTTTAAGATAGGATTTGAACTATTTTGCCCCCGTGGTGGAAATATTAAGACCTTTGCATACAAGGGTTTTTTTAGTTTATTCCAATGGGTTTCTAAGACTCTCAAATTTAGAGGGTGATTTATAACTGGAATAAAATTGTTCAGATTCTTGTCTCCCATTAGCATAACTAATAGTTCTTGTGAAAACAGCCTTTAATCCTCCATCAGGTTGAACATCGTAATAGCTTGGTGGGCTGACAACAACCTCTCTATCTTTTTCTTGCCCGTATATTTCAAATATTAATTGTGTGCCATTAAATCCAGCATTTATAATTATGTAATTTTCTGTGTCGTTTATAAATTTTAGGTCGACAACCCCGGGGTAGATAGTGGCATCCATGCCTTGGGGGCTATAATACCTAACAGGCAATGAATGGGGTTTTCTTTGAGTAATGGGCAAGCCTGAATTGATTGCGCTCCTGAATACAGTAGTTGAAACTTGGCAAATCCCACCTCCATACTCGGGAATTATTTTATCACCTTTGATTACTAATTCAGATTTATATCCTGTTGAACCATCAACTTCCCCCAAGATTTTATTAAATGAAAATTCTTCTTTTGGTTTTATAACAACTCCATCGAAAAGAGCAGTGGAAACTTTAATGTTGTGTATTCTGGCCTCAGATGATCCTTTAAAGTCAGACTCTCCTCGTCCTATTAGTTTGTTTATACCCAGAACATTCAATGAGTTTGCTGTAATAGAGGAGTATGTTTCTGTAAAAGAAATACTTGCCCTGTTTTCTCCTTTAATCATTGCCCTGGTTATGTTTGAAAGCGTTTGGACGGTATTTAGATTCCTGCCGGGGGTTGCAGGTGCAATTTCATATACCACGCCATTGGTTACATCAAAAAGGGGACTCTTGGGTTCAATTTTGACTTTGTTTGATACAAAATTATTAAGATGTGAAGTTATTTTCTCATTGTTTGGAATTGACTGTTCTATGCCATTACTTCTAGTTATTTCTATCTGCCATTCCTTGGTAATTTCAGAGGCGATATTAATTTTAGTACTGTTGCTGGTTAAAATAAAACCATTTTCAACGGATTTGTTTATATTTTTAGAATAGTCATCAAACTCCGCTAATGCAGTATCGTGAGCCTCTATAGAGAGAGAGTCGTAATGACTGCTCGAATACCACATAAAGCCAGATAAAAAAACAGCCAAAAGTCCTGGTATTGCAAGATTTTTATAATTATATTTTATTGTCATAGATTAATATTAATATACCACAATTAGGAAATAATATTTACCCAGGGTTTATAATTTGGCCATAAGTAGCTCAATTTTAAGGAGTTTTTTTGTGCGGGGTTCCACCTTATGGATTTTATTGTGGGGCTTCACATGACAATTTTATAATTAACTTGTAATGAATTAAATATAAAACAGGCCCCGATAAGTTGGGGCCTGTTTAGTGATTTTTCCTATATTTTCTTAGTTTTATTTTTGCTGACCTTGGGTAATTTAATAGTTAAAACCCCGTTTTTTATAGATGCTTTAGAACTATCAACATCAATTTCTTCCGGCAATATTACTGTTCTTGAAAAAGGTCCCCAATAAAGTTCTCTCCAGTCATAGGAGGCAGTTTTTAAGGTTTCATCTTGCTTTCTATTGCCTTTAATTGTGACCATATCATTATTGATTGTTATATCAAGATCTTTTGCTGTTACTCCAGCAATGGCTGATTTTATATAAACATCATCACTGGTCCTAAGGACATCAACAGTAAGAGTCCCTTCCTCATTATCCGAGGTTGTTTTTTTTGTTTGAGCTGCAACAAGATCGGCTTCCTCAGAATCCTCATCAGTCGTCTCTTCTTCATTGTCTTCATTTTCTAATTTTTTTAATTCGTCTCCCATATTATTATTATAATAAAAAAAACTAACTTAGTTAATAAAATCGGTGGATAAAAAATATATTTGATGTAATAAGTTGAAAGTATATTAATATTAGTATTCTATTGTATTAACTAATCTTCTCTTTTTTAACCGGTTAAACAGTATTGATATTAATATTGCCATGAAAATTAAAAGAGGCATTAAGTAAAAAGAAATATCCTGATTTAGTGCTGATTTTAAAATTATAATATTGAATGTTGTGTGGAAAAGAGTAGCTATTAAAATACCAAATGTGACTAGTTTTTTGCTGTGATGGCTGTAAAACCATGACATTGCTAAGAAATAGCCTGCAATGGCAGATGATAGTGCATGCAAAAGTGTAGCACCTACAAATCTTAAACCCAAGACTTGAAATATGATGTATGGATTTTCTGTTGTAATATCACCTAAGGTTTTAAACAAAACAAGAATGTTTTCAATTCCAGCGAAGCCCAGCGCAGCTATGATCATATAAATCATTGCATCAACAGGCTCATCAAAGTCAGCATTGTTTAAGACTGTAAATCTAACTGCCAGATATTTAACCACTTCCTCTATGAAAGCAGCAATTAAAAAGAATAAAATTGATTCTGAAGATTGAAAATCAGGATTAAAAAATTTGCCAGTACCTAGGGTTAGCCATTGAAAAATTACTGCTAGTGGGGCTATTACTATGCCCATAAAAAACACTTTAATAATAAGTGATCTAGGTTCTGGATGGAGATCTTTTCTTAAATATAAAAACAACCAAAACAAACTGGGTGTTAAGCCTAGCAAAACCAAGAGTGGTGGAGAATAAATTATAGCCACACTTTTATTTTAACACATAAATCAATTTAAGAATTAAACAGTTGGATATTTTAATTAAAAAAAACAGTACCGCTTTGGCGGGGCTGTTTTTTGAAATTATATTTTTTGAATCTAATTAACTGGCCATTTCTCAACGATTAGTAGAATTTTATTTTTGTTAGGTAGTTTAGAGTATATTTCTTCAGTAACAAAAGGCATAAACGGGTGTAGGATTTTAAGAGAATTCATTAGTAATTCCAAAAGCATTCTTTGTGCCGACTCTTTTGTTTCTAGGTCTTTACTAGAAAGATCTGTTTTTGAGTCTTCAATTATTTCATCTGCCAAGATGTGCCAGATATAATGATAAATTTTCTCTGCAGCTATATAATATCGATATTCTTCCATGTCGTTTGTTATGTCTTTTATAAGTTCTTTTTGTTCTTCAAGTTTTGTCTGGTCTTTATCTTTAAGAGAGGCATTAAGATTTGGTTTTTCCGTTACATTTAACAACACAAACCTTGCTATGTTCCAGAGCTTGTTTGCGAAATGTTGGTATCCCCTAACTTTATTGGTATCAAAGTTAGCATCATTGCCTGGACCTATTCCGATTATTAAAGACATTCTTAATGCATCTGCTCCATAATGATCGATTATTTCTATCGGGTCTATCCCATTATCTAGTGACTTTGAAAATTTTCTTCCTTTAGAATCTCTTAATATTCCATGCAGGTAAACCTTTTTGAAGGGAACTTCTCCAAGTAAAAATCCGCTGGCTAGTATCATTCTGGCAACCCAGAAGAATATTATTTCATATCCGGGATTCATAAAACTTGTGGGGTGGAATTTTTTAAGATCAGGCGCGTTTTTATCAGGCCAGCCAAGAGTTGAGAAAGTCCAAAGTGCTGAAGAAAACCATGTATCTAGGGTGTCGGGATCTTGTTCCCAACCAGAGCCTTCTGGGTGATTTATGTCACACAAGGTTTCGTCTCCTTTATACCAAACTGGTATCCTGTGGCCATACCAAAGCTGTCTGCTTATATTCCAGTCCCGCAAATTATTTATCCAATGAAAGTATGTTTTGTTGAATCTGCCCGGCATTATTTCAATCTGTCCATTTTCTACGCTTTTTTTCATTATCTCTTTGAGTGTTGTTTCCGAATTACTTTCGATGCCCTTGATTTTAGATTCTTTTATTTTAAATTTTTTATTAACTGCAACAAACCATTGCAATTTAGGCAGAGGTTCGATTATTCCGCCTGACCTGTCGGCGATACTGATGTTAAGATCAATATTTTCTTCCCCAGATAGTAATTTATTTTCTTTGAGCCATGTTACTATAATTTCTCTTGCTTCTTTTGTTTTTTTGCCCGACACAAGCGTGCCCGCTTCCTCTGTCATTTTGGCATATTCGTTGATTACCTGTACCATGGGCAGGGAGTGCCTTTGTGCTATGTCAGCATCAACAAGACTGTGAGCTGGTGTAACACCTACTGCTCCTGTTCCGAATTCAGGATCAATATTTTCATCAGCAATTATTTTTATGTTGAGTTTTGTTCCTGCAAATTCAATATTTTTGAATTCTTTTCCTATGTATTGTTTATATCGTTTATCATCAGGGTGAATCGCTACAGCAGTGTCACCGACTTTAGTTTCTGGTCTGGTTGTGGATATTTCGATAGGAAAGTCAGAGGAATATTTAAAAGTATACAGCATTCCTTTTTCAGGCCGATGTTCTACCTCATCATCGGAAACTGAGGTTTGTCCTTTTGGATCCCAGTTAATTACTTTGTAATCTTTGTAAATAAGTCCGGCATCATACATTTTTTTGAATGCGGTTTTAACAGCTAAACTTCTTTTGTCGTCCATCGTAAAAGCTTCACGACTCCAATCTACAGATGCACCAATTTGTCTTATTTGTTTTTGCATTACACCTCGACTTTCAGCAACAAAATCTTCAACTTCTTTAACAAAAGCCTCTCTTCCTATGGCGTGTCGGTTTTTACCGGTTTCCTTAATGAGTTTTTTTTCAACCTTTGTATTTGTAGCAATTGCTGCGTGATCTGTGCCAGGCAGCCACAACGTAAGATCTCCTTTCATTCTATGATATCTAACTACGGCGTCTTGAAGGGAGTACTCAAGAGAATGTCCAAGATGAAGCGTGCCTGTTGCATTTGGAGGGGGAATGGATACCGAGAAAGAAGCTTCTCTTTTGTCTGGAAGATTTTCAGGCGTGAAAAAGCCCGACTCTTCCCAGGTTTTGTATATTTTTTCTTCTGTTTCTTTTGGGTTGTAAGTCTTCGGTAGTTCTTTGCTCATATTTTTGATTTTATCACATAATCATGATATATAAACCTTAGTTTTTTTAATTTAACGCTTAGAGGCGATAATGAATCACATATGTGATGATTGTCATTTATGTATTGATAAAGATGACATAGCATATAATTATATTAGCGATGAGGCTTTAGAACAGGCTTGTTTCAGTCAGTTTGGAAAATTTCTTGCAAAATTTAGTAACAGGTTTATTTGTTCAAAAATTGTTAAAATTGGTTTGTTTTCATTGCCCAACTGGAAGGGACATGCCCCCTTTTATGTTTTTGACTGTTTGTTTTGTGGAAATGTGAATATTGATTATGCTCATGGCTATACTTCTGAAGGCCTTTTATATCTATCATGTAATAAATGCGACAGTCGGGTTGTGTTAACAATTCACAAATTTTATAAAGAAAATGACTGTGTGCCTCCTCCTTCTTTTTTGGAGTCGATTAAAATATTATTTAAGTTAATATTTTTTTTAAGAAAGAAAACTTAGTTATACCAGCTCCCAATTAGCATTAGCTTCAACTTCTTTTTGTTTTGGTTCTTTGTCTCGGTTTATAACTTTTATATAAGCTGCTATTCCAATCATTGCAGCATTATCCATGGTGTATTCAAGTTCCGGTATAAAAACCGGGATTTTTTCTTTATTTGATTCCATGACTAACTTTTCACGTAATAATTTATTTGCTGATACACCACCTGATAACATTATGGATTTTACTTTATATTTTTTTGCTGCTCTGATTGTTTTTGATACAAGGACATCAACGATTGCATCTTGGGCCTCAGCTGCAATCTGGGCTTTTAGTAAAATAGGTATTTTTTTGTTTTTGCTGTTTTGGTTTTGGCCTTTTGCTAGATATAAAACTGCTGTCTTAAGTCCTGAAAAAGAAAAATCAAAATCCTTACTGTTTATCATTGGTCTTGGCAGTTTTATGTCTGGTTTTTTATTTTTAATTTTGGAAGATTGTTTTTCTACAATATTAGAGATAGCGGGTCCTCCTGGATATCCAAGGTCTAGTATTCTAGATATTTTATCAAAAGCTTCTCCTGCTGCATCGTCTCTTGTCTTGCCTATTAATTCGTATTTTCCATAATCTTTCATTAAAATTAATTCAGTGTGTCCGCCTGACACCACCAAACAAACCGAAGGAAAAAATTGAGCATTCTCTTTTTTGTTTATTTTTTTGTTGATTCCAACAGGTTTTAACCAATTAGATAATATATGACCCTCCATGTGATTAACTGGTATTAATGGTTTGTTATATACTTCTGAAAGTTGATTAGCAAAATTGACGCCTTTCCATAATGACACGGCAAGTCCTGGTCCTTTAGTAACAGCAATATAATCAACATCGCTAGGGGATTTAAGCCCAGCTTCTTTTAGGGCTATTTTTAAAACTTTTGGCAGGTTTTTTTCATGTTCACGCGCGGCCAAAGAAGGGTATATTCCGCCATATTGTGCATGTTTTTTTGCTTGAGAAGAAACTATACTAGACAAAACAACCGAGTTAAAATCGGTTTTATTGCTGTCTGCTTCTTCTGTTTTAATGACAGCAGCACAGGTGTCATCGCACGATGTTTCAATTGCAAGTATGAGCATAGGATGGTTTTGGTTGTGTATTTTCAGATATTATCATTTTCCTTGATTTTATTCAATTTTTGGGTTACTATTACGGTGTTATGGCGATGGCCCCATCGTCTATCGGTTAGGACATCAGGTTTTCAT